>NZ_BJUW01000004.1 GCF_007988825.1 Microbacterium aerolatum
CTCGGCGACGACGGCGGCGGCACTCCCGGTGGAGACGCCGTCGGCGTCGGCGTCGAAGCCGGCGGAGTTCAGCACATCCGCTGCGCCCTTCGCGATTCCGATCGCCTTCGCATGCCGGAACGCCTCATCGAGCAGCGCGACGGCCCGGCGATCATCCGTCGCGGTCAGAGCGACGACGCCGTCGAGCTCGACGCTGGTCGCCGTGTCGAAGCTCCGCTGCACGGGAACTCCTCCGATCTTCCCGCCGGTCGGGGCGATCACGAACGGAAGCACGCCAGCCGCGTGCAGCTGTTCCCGCACCGCCGTGAGTTCGGCCTCGTCGGCCTCGGCGGTCGCCACGATGCCGACGACGCGGCCGTCGACCGGCCATTCCTCTCCGACCATCCGCAGCGCCGGACTGGGTGCCACGTCCTCGACCGGCATGGATGCGGTGGGAGCCGGCAGTCCGAGGCGGGTCGCCACTGCTGCGCAGAGGCCCTCGTCGATGTCGGCGAGATGCTGCAGCTGGCGTTCCTTGATCGTCTGCTCGTAGCACTTGCCGAGTTCGAACGCGTAGGCGTCGATGACATGCTGCTGCTCGATGCCCGTGAGACTGCAGAAGAAGAGCCGCACCTGCGAGAAGTGGTCGTCGAAGCTCGCGGGTGCGGCGCGCTGCACGCGGCTCTCGGCGATCGGGGCGGGAACATCGATGAACGCGTTCTCGTCCGCGCCGGCGACGAACGGGCATCCGGCATCCAGCGAGTTCGACTGATACGGCGCGACCCCGCCGTGCACTGCCGACTGATGCATGCCGTCGCGCAGCATGTCGTTGACCGGTGCGTGCGGGCGATTGATGGGGATCTGAGCGAAGTTGGGTCCGCCAAGGCGCGTGATCTGCGTGTCGATGTAGGAGAACAGCCGCCCCTGGAGAAGCGCGTCGTTCGTGACGTCGATGCCAGGGACGAGGTGGCCGGGATGGAACGCCACCTGCTCGGTCTCGGCGAAGTAGTTCACCGGATTGCGGTCGAGTGTCATCGTGCCGAGCACCTCCAGCGGTGCCAGCTCCTCCGGAACGATCTTGGTCGGATCGAGCAGATCGATCCCCTGGAACATCTGATCCTCGGTGTCGGGGAAGACCTGAACCGCGAGGTCCCACTGCGGAAAGGCGCCGGACTCGATCGCGTCCGCGAGATCCCGCCGGTGGAAGTCCGGGTCCTTTCCGGCCAGAAGCTGCGCCTCCTCCCAGGTGACGCCGTGCGTGCCCAGCCGGGGACGCCAGTGGAACTTCACGAGCACCGTCGCCCCCGCATCGTCGATCATGCGGAAGGTGTGGATGCCGAAGCCCTGCATCATGCGGTAGGAGCGAGGGATGCCGCGGTCGGACATGTTCCACATCGTGTGGTGCTGCGCCTCGGTGTGGAGGGATACGAAGTCCCAGAACGTGTCGTGCGCCGATTGCGCCTGCGGGATCTCACGATCAGGATGCGGTTTCGCCGCATGGACCACGTCGGGGAACTTGATGCCGTCCTGGATGAAGAAGACCGGGATGTTGTTGCCGACGAGGTCGTAGACGCCCTCCTCGGTGTAGAACTTCGTCGCGAATCCGCGGGTGTCGCGCACGGTGTCGGCGGAACCGCGCGATCCGAGCACCGTGGAGAAGCGGACGAACACCGGGGTGACCACGCCGCTCTGCAGGAAGCCGGCGCGAGTGATGGACCCTCCTCGGCCGTTCGATTCGAAACGCCCGTGCGCTGCGGCGCCGCGCGCGTGGACGACGCGCTCCGGAATGCGCTCGTGGTCGAAGTGCGTGATCTTCTCGCGCAGGTGGTGATCCTGCAGCAGGACGGGTCCGCGAGGCCCCGCCTTGAGGGAATGATCGGTGTCGGTCAGCCGGGCGCCCTGCGCGGTCGTCAAGCGGGTTCCCTGCTGGGCGACAGCCGCCTGAGGGTCGGCGCTCGGCGCCCCGGTCGGAGTGCGCACCTCCGGTCCGGACTGATCGGGCTTGGGCGGCGGCACCTGGCCGTCTTGCGGTTCGCTCTGGCTGGGCGGCTGAGGGGCGGGACGGCCGGGGATCTGGATCTCGGGCTCTTCGTGAGTGGACATGCAGCTGCTCCTTCGCCATCGGATGATCGCTTCAGGGTGCGTCGGTGGCGTTGCATTGAGGAGGGGATTGACAGGCGCGCCGACGGGCGTGCGTCCGTGGCCCTCACAACCTCCGGTAGAATTTGTCGAGCGAGAGGGAGTATCCCGATTCTCCGCGTTCGTCATCACGAGCAACGACAGTGTTGCTCCGGACGCGGGCCGCGTATCGTGCGGGGGAGAGACTTTCGGCCTCTTACCGACCTCTCTCGAAAGGTGCTGTGCGCCCTTGAACATCCCTGTCTGGTTCGAAATCACCGCTCTGGTGGTGCTCGTCCTCGTCCTCATCGGCGATCTGCTGCTCGTACGTCTGCGTCCCCACATCCCGTCCACCAAGGAGTCCACGCTCTGGGTGGTCTTCTATGTCGGTCTGGCGCTCATCTTCGCGGGACTGCTGTATTTCATCGCCGGAGGCCAGTTCGCCGGCGAGTTCCTCACCGGCTGGGCGCTGGAGTACAGCCTCTCGATCGACAACCTCTTCGTGTTCGTGCTGATCATGGCGCAGTTCTCCGTGCCGCGCCGCCTCCAGCAGCAGGTGCTGATGGTCGGCATCCTCATCGCGATCATCCTGCGCGGCATCTTCATCGTCGCCGGCGTCGCGATCATCGAGAACTTCTCGCCGATCTTCTACGTCTTCGGTGCCTTCCTGGTGTGGACCGCAGTTCGCCAGGCCATGCCGGAGGGCGACCACGAGGGCGAGGTCAAGCGCGAGAACTTCATCGTCCGGCTGCTTCGCCGCCGCATCGACATCAGCGACGAGTACGACGGGCCGAAGCTGCGCACGGTCGTCGAGGGCAAGAAGATGTGGACGCCGATGATCATCGTCTTCGTGGCGATCGGCGTCACGGACCTGATGTTCGCGATCGACTCGATCCCGGCGATCTTCAGCATCACCCAGAACACCTTCCTCGTGTTCACGGCGAACATCTTCGCGCTCATGGGCCTGCGCCAGCTGTACTTCCTGCTCGGCGACCTGCTCGACCGCCTGCGCTACCTGCACTACGGCATCGCCGTCATCCTCGGCTTCATCGGCGTCAAGCTCATCCTCCACGCGATGCACGTCAACGAGCTGCCCTTCATCAACAACGGGCAGCACATCGAGTGGGCGCCCGACATCCCGATCTGGTTGTCGCTCACGGTCATCGTCGCCTCCATGGGAATCGCGACCATCGCGAGCCTGATCGCTTCGTCGCGCGAACGGCGACGCGCTCCGGAGGAGCTGCATCCCGAGCCGCCGACGCACTGAGCGTCCTGACCACCCGCCGCTGCCGTGTAAACTGACCGACATGCGGCGGGTGGTACTTCTCCTTAGCGGCCGCGACGAGACCTCGATCTAGGCCTTCCTCGTCGCGGCGTCCAGCGTGGCCGAACCGCTGAAAACTGGAGACACCGACATGACCGAAGCTGTTCCCACCGTTTCTTCGCGCCGTCCGCGCACCCTCGCCGAGAAGGTCTGGGACGACCACCTCGTCGTCAAGGGCGAGAACGGCGAACCCGACCTCATCTACATCGATCTGCACCTGGTGCACGAGGTCACCAGCCCCCAGGCGTTCGACGGTCTGCGCACCGAGGGGCGCCCGCTGCGCCGGCTCGACCTGACGATCGCGACCGAGGACCACAACACCCCGACGCTCGAGATCGACAAGCCGATCGCCGACCTCACCAGCCGCACGCAGATCGAGACGCTGCGGCGAAACGCCGAGGAGTTCGGCGTGCGCATCCACTCGCTGGGCGACGCGGAGCAGGGCATCGTGCACGTCGTCGGCCCGCAGCTCGGACTCACCATGCCCGGCATCACCGTCGTCTGCGGCGACTCGCACACCTCAACGCACGGCGCGTTCGGCGCGATGGCCTTCGGCATCGGCACCAGTGAGGTCGAACACGTGATGGCGACCCAGACGCTGCCGCTCAAGCCGTTCAAGACCATGGCGATCACGGTCGACGGCGAGCTCAAGCCCGGCGTCAGCGCCAAGGACATCATCCTCGCCGTCATCGCGAAGATCGGCACCGGCGGGGGACAGGGCTACGTGCTCGAGTTCCGTGGCAGCGCGATCCGCGCCCTCTCGATGGAGGGCCGCATGACGATCTGCAACATGTCGATCGAAGCCGGCGCCAGGGCCGGCATGGTCGCGCCCGACGAGACGACGTTCGCCTACGTCAAGGACAAGCCGCACGCGCCGCAGGGACAGGACTGGGAGGATGCGGTCGCCTACTGGCGCACGCTCCCGACCGACGATGGTGCGACCTTCGATGCCGAGGTGTTCATCGACGCGGACGAGCTCGAGCCGTTCGTCACCTGGGGCACCAACCCCGGTCAGGGCAGTTCGCTCTCGTCGGCCGTGCCGAACCCGGCCGAGATCGCCGACCCGAACGAGCGGGCCGCGGCCGAACGCGCTCTCGAGTACATGGACCTCGTGCCGGGGACGCCGCTGAAGGACGTGCCGGTGGATGCCGTCTTCATGGGGTCCTGCACCAACAGCCGCATCGAGGACCTGCGCGCGTTCGCATCCGTCATCAAGGGACGGAAGAAGGCCGACGGTGTCCGCGTCATGGTCGTTCCCGGCTCAGCGCGAGTACGCCTGGAGGCCGAGGCCGAGGGCATCGACCAGATCGTCAAGGACTTCGGAGCTGAGTGGCGCTTCGCGGGCTGCTCGATGTGCCTGGGCATGAACCCCGACCAGCTCGCCCCAGGCGAGCGCTGCGCGTCCACCTCGAACCGCAACTTCGAGGGACGCCAGGGCAAGGGCGGCCGCACGCACCTCGTCTCGCCGCTGGTCGCCGCCGCGACCGCTGTGCGCGGAACGCTGTCGAGTCCGAGCGATGTGTCGAGTCTGCCGGTCGCCGAGCCTGTCGAGATGGGAGCCTGATCATGGAGAAGTTCACCACCCACACCGGCATCGCCGCGCCCCTGAAGCGCTCGAACGTGGACACCGACCAGATCATCCCCGCAGTCTTCCTCAAGCGCGTCACCAAGACCGGGTTCGAGGATGCGCTGTTCTACTCCTGGCGTCAGGACGAGGACTTCGTGCTGAATCAGCCGGTTTTCCAGGGCGCCTCGGTGCTCGTTGCCGGTTCCGACTTCGGCACCGGATCCAGCCGTGAGCACGCTGTGTGGGCGCTGCGCGACTTCGGCTTCAAGGTCGTCCTCAGCCCCCGCTTCGCCGACATCTTCCGCGGCAATGCCGGCAAGCAGGGTCTGCTGGCCGCAACCATCTCGGAAGAGGATCTCGAGCGGATCTGGGCTGAGATCGACGCGAACCCGGGCACGGCGATCACGGTCGATCTCGAGGCGCGGACCGCCACCATCGGCGATTTCCAGGCCTCCATCGGCGTCGACGATTACACTAGATGGCGGCTCCTCGAAGGGCTCGATGACATCGGGCTCACGCTGCGCAACGAAGACAAGATCGCGCAGTTCGAGGCCCGCCGCGAGTCGTGGCGGCCACGTACCCTCCCTGTTCGCTGACGCAGAGTCCGCTTACATCGAGCACCGTGAGCCTGGGGCACTCTCGTCCCTGCGGCTGCCGCCGCGACCGTGAACACGAAGTGAGGCTCATCGAATGACGACCACCGCGCGCGCTGACCTCCAGGATGGGGTATCTGCTTTGACCGGAGACGTGCTGGCTATTCGTGGAGGACGGCCGCTGCGTGGCCGTGTCGACGTGAAGGGGGCGAAGAACCTCGCCACCAAGGCGATGGTGGCGGCGCTCCTGGGCGAAGACACCAGCGTCCTGCGCGACGTGCCCAACCTCAGCGATGTCGCCGTCGTGCGCTCGCTCCTCGAGGTGCACGGCGTCCGAGTCACCGAGGGCGAAGAGGCCGGCACGCTGCGCCTCGACCCGAGCGACGTCGAGTCGGCCCACATGGAAGAGATCGACGCCCACGCGGGAGCGTCCCGCATCCCGATCCTGTTCTGCGGACCGCTGCTGCACCGCCTGGGCCAGGCGTTCATCCCCGACCTCGGCGGCTGCCGCATCGGCGACCGCCCGATCGACTTCCACCTCGATGCGCTCCGCAAGTTCGGCGCGACGGTCGAGAAGCTTCCCAGCGGCATCCGTCTGTCCACGCCGGGCGGGCGCCTGCACGGCGCGAACATCCACCTGCCGTACCCGAGCGTGGGGGCCACCGAGCAGGTCCTGCTCACGGCGGTGCGCGCCGAGGGCACGACCGAGCTGCGGAACGCTGCCATCGAGCCGGAGATCATGGATCTCATCGCTCTGCTGCAGAAGATGGGCGCCATCATCTCCTACGAGCCGAACCGTGTGATCCTCATCGAGGGCGTCGAGAAGCTCCGCGGCTACGACCACCGGTCGATCTTCGACCGCAACGAGGCGGCATCCTGGGCATCCGCAGCACTCGCGACCGACGGCGAGATCTTCGTCGGCGGCGCCAAGCAGCAGGAGATGCTCACCTTCCTCAACGTGTTCCGCAAGGCCGGCGGCTGGTTCGACATCCAGGAGGACGGCATCCTCTTCCGCCGCGCCGGCGAGATTCAGCCCGTCGTCGTCGAGACCGACGTGCACCCGGGGTTCATGACCGACTGGCAGCAGCCGCTGGTGGTCGCACTGACCCAGGCGAACGGTCGCTCCGTCGTGCACGAGACGGTGTACGAGAACCGGATGGGCTTCACACAGGCGCTGGTGAAGATGGGCGCCGACATCGTCGTGCACCCCCACGGCCTGCAGGACGGCCCTCGCCGCGTTGCGCGCCGCGAGCTCGAGCAGGCCGCCGTCATCACCGGTCCGACGCCGCTGCACGGCGCCGACATCGTCGTCCCCGACCTGCGCGGCGGCTACAGCCACGTCATCGCCGCGCTCACCGCGACGGGCGAGTCGAAGGTCTCCGGCGTCGACATCCTCAGCCGCGGCTACGAGAACTTCCTGGCCAAGCTCGACGCCCTCGGCGCCGACTTCGACGTCATCGGCTGACGCGGATGGCTTCCGCATCGCCGGAGAAGACCCGGCCGAGCCTGTTCTGGCTGCTCGCGGTCATCGTCGTGCCGTTCATCTCATGCCTCGCGAAGATGCGCTTCATCGGTCGCGAGAAGCTGCCGATGACGGGCCCATTCGTCCTCGCCCCGAACCACTACTCGGAGTTCGATCCGCTGATCGTGGCCGCCGCGGTGTGGAAGCTCGGCCGCGCCCCCAGGTTCATGGCGAAGGAGAGCCTGTTCCGCATCCCGGTGGTCGGCGCCGCACTGCGAGGAACAGGCATGATCCCCGTCGCACGGTCGTCATCGCGCACGGCATCCGCCCAGACCATCGCGCAGTCGCGCGAACTCGTCCAGGCCGGCCGCGGCGTCATCGTCTACCCCGAGGGCACGCTGACGCGCGACCCCGAACTCTGGCCGATGCGCGGCAAGTCCGGTGCGGTTCGGCTCGCGATGGCCGGTGACATCCCGCTGATCCCGATGGCGCAGTGGGGCACACAGCAGATCATGGGCCGGTACCAGAAGGGACTGAGCATCTGGCCGCCGCGCAAGCCGATCGACATCATCATCGGCGATCCGGTCGACCTCAGCGATCTGAAGGACCGGCAGAACGAGCCCGCCGCCATCGCAGAGGCCACCGAGCGCCTCATGGGCGCGATCACCGCGCTGCTCGAACAGGTACGGCATGAGAAGGCGCCGGCGAAGCGCTGGAACCCCGCGGACCACGGCCAGAAGGAGACCGGACGCCTTGACTCGTAAGAACGCCGACGCCCGCGGACCGCGCGTCGCCGTCATCGGCGCCGGCAGCTGGGGAACCACCTTCGGCAAGATCCTCGCCGATGGCGGAGCGCAGGTCACGATGTGGGCGCGCCGCCCGGAGCAGGCACTGGAGATCGCCGAGGGCAAGCGCAACACGAAGTACCTCCCGGGCATCAACCTGCCGCGTACGATGACCGCCACGCACGAGCTGTCCACCGCCATCGACGGGGCGGACCAGGTGTATCTCTCGGTTCCCAGCCAGTCGCTGCGGGAGAACCTCAAGGGGCTGCGCCCGCTGCTCGAGAACACGAGCATGCCGATCGTCAGCCTCATGAAGGGCGTCGAACGCGCGAGCGGGCTGCGGATGAGCCAGGTCATCGAGCAGGAGCTCGCCTGCGACCCCGAGCGCATCGCCGTGGCATCCGGCCCGAACCTCGCGCTCGAGATCGCCAGGGAGCAGCCCACCGCCGCCGTCATCGCCTCGCTCAGCCAGGAGACCGCCGAGACCGTCGCCCGCGCGGCGCGCAACTCGTACTTCCGCACCTTCGTGAACACCGATGTCATCGGCACGGAGTTCGGCGGCGTTCTGAAGAACCTCATCGCGGTGGCCATCGGCATCGTCGACGGCGTCGGATACGGCGAGAACACCAAGGCGTCGATCATCACGCGCGGGCTGGTCGAGATGACCGACTTCGCGGTCGCCAACGGCGCGCAGCCCGAGACGCTCCAGGGACTCGCCGGCCTCGGCGACCTGATCGCCACCTGCCAGTCGCCGCTCAGCCGCAACAATACGGCCGGGCGCCTGCTCGGCCAGGGCTACAGCTACCAGGACGTCGTCAAGCAGATGAACCAGACGGCTGAGGGGCTGGCATCCGTCGCCCCGATCCTGCAGCTGGCCCGCGAATCCGACGTGCACATGCCCATCGTCGAGCAGGTGAAGATGGTGCTCGACGGCAAGATGAATCCGCGCGACATCGCACCGCACCTGACTACCGACGACGACACTCCCCAGGAGGAGAGAACCAATCATGGACAAGCAGACGGTGGTGGTGCTCTTCGGCGGGCGTTCCAGCGAGCATTCCATCAGTTCCGCAACGGCGGGCGGAGTGCTGCAGGCGATTGACCGGGATCGCTTCGACGTGATCCCGGTGGGGATCACCCGCGAGGGTGCCTTCGTCCTCGAGGCGGATGACCCGGCGAAGTTCGCCCTGGATGCCGCGCACCTGCCCGAGGTGATCGACAACGGCTCTCGCGTGCGGTGGCCGGAGCCGGGCGGCGACCGGACGCTGCGCGTCGTGCACACCGACGGATCCGTCGCAGACCACGGTGAGATCGACGTCGTGCTGCCGATCCTGCACGGCACCCACGGCGAGGACGGCACCATCCAGGGATACTTCGACACGCTCGAGGTGCCCTACGCCGGCGGCGGTGTGCTGGATTCCGCGCTGTGCATGGACAAGCACTTCATGAAGGTCGTGCTCGAGTCGGCGGGCATCGCTGTCGCCCCGTGGGTCACGGTGCGTCGGCGGGCCTGGGAGCAGGATGCCGCGCCGCTGCGCTCCGAGATCGCCGAGCTCGGGCTGCCGGTGTTCGTGAAGCCGGCGCGCGCAGGATCCAGCGTCGGCGTGTCGAAGGTGTCGGAGCTCTCCGAACTGGATGCCGCGCTCGAGATCGCCTTCGCGGAGGACGAGAAGGTTCTCGTCGAGACGGGCATCACAGGTCGCGAGATCGAGGTGGCCATCCTGGAGACCGCCGACGGCGTGCGCGCGTCGCTGCCCGGTGAGATCGTGCTCACCGAGCGCGGCTTCTACGACTTCGAGGGCAAGTATCTCGGCGGAGACGGCGTCGACGTGGTGTGCCCGGCCGAGTTGACCGAGTCCCAGGTCGCCGCGATCCAGGACATCGGGGTACGGGCGTTCGAGGCGGTCGACGGGCGCGGGCTCGCACGCGTGGACATGTTCCTGGCGGTGGACGGCGGGCTCGTCGTGAACGAGCTCAACACCATGCCCGGTTTCACGCCCATCTCGATGTTCCCGAAGTGCTGGGTGGCATCCGGACTCAGCTACGGCGACCTGATCAGCGAGCTGATCGAGGCAGGTCTGCGCCGCTGACGCTGCTCAGTCCAGCAGTTCCTGCAGATCCTCGTCGAGCTCGTCGGGGGTCGTGCATCTTCCGTCTGCGGGGACGCTCGTCACGGCCCCCACGAGCCCGCGACTGCTGATGACGTCGTTCGAGCTCACGGCTCCCGTGTCGATGTACAGCTGCACCGCGGGGTCGCGACCGTAGGTCGTCAGCCGAAGGTACGGGGTCTCGGTGGCGTCGACCAGCCAGTCCACGCCCTCGAGGGTGACGCACTGCAGCTCGGCGGTCGGGCCGGGCACGGTGACTCCGCACCGCAGCAGGATCGCGGAATCCGCTCCCGGCTCGCCCCAGGCCGCTGTGGCCTGCGCATCGGTCCAGCGGCGGTCGAGTCCGGCGATGCTGTCCGCGTTCCGCAGGCCGACCGTGACGTCGGCGCAAAGCGGGTTGTTCGCGTCGGCCGCGGGCTCCATGTGCACCGTGGTCGAGCAGCCGCCCAGAAGCGCCGTTCCGAGCAGCAGGAGGGCGGCGGTGGCAAGGCGACGAGACATGATTCCAGGCTACCTTTGAGAGCATGCCCTCCCGTTCAGCCGACGACGACCCGCGCCTCGGTGACATCTCGGAAGGCACCGTGCTGCGTGCCATCCTCGCCCGCACCGCACCGGCCGCGCACACCCTGATCGGTCCCGGTGACGACGCGGCCGTACTCGCGGCGCCCTCCGGCTCCGTGGTCGCGACGACCGACACGCTCGTGCACGGTCCGGACTTCCGGCTGGCGTGGTCGAGCGGATACGACCTGGGCTGGAAGGCCGCAGCCGTCAACCTCGCGGACATCGCCGCGATGGGTGCCCGCCCGACCGGCCTGCTCGTCGCCCTCGCCGTCCCGCGCGATATGCGCCTCTCGTTCGTGGAACAGCTCTCCGACGGGTTCAGGGCTGCATGCGAGGCACTCGCCCCCGGCTGCTCGGTCATCGGAGGCGACCTCACGGTCTCGGACGTGCTGACGATCGCCGTCACCGCTCTCGGCGACCTGGACGGTCGAACGGCCGTGACCCGTGCGGGTGCGCGCCCGGGTGATGTCGTCGCCCTGGCAGGGGAGCTCGGGCTCGCCGCCCACGGGCTGGCGGTCCTGTTCGGCAGATTCCGCGACGGAGACACTCCCGTGCCCGTGGAGGCCGCCAAGCTCGCCGCGGGCGAGCGTGCGGCGGTCTCTGCGCAGCTGCGGCCCTCGCCTCCGATCGGACTGGGACCGGTGGCCGCTCATGCCGGCGCCACGGCGATGATGGACGTCTCGGACGGCCTCACGCTCGACGCCGGGCGGATGGCCGCAGCATCCGATGTCACGATCGATCTGCACCGCGGCGCGCTCGGCGAGAATCCGGAACGCGCGCTGGCCGGCGGTGAGGACCATGCTCTCCTGGCGACGTTCCCCTCTGACGTCCTGCCGCCAGGATTCCGCGTCATCGGGATCGTGCGCGAGCGGGCAGCCGACGGTGTGCTGTGCGACGGGGAGCCGGTGGATGCCGCGGGATGGGATCCCTATCGCGACTGGGATGCCGCAGCCGGCTGAGCCCACCACATCGCGGTGTCGCCGTAGACCTTCTCTCGGAAGACCTCCAGGCCCGCAGATTCGACGTCCGGCGGCGTGGAGCGGCGCGCGCGCTCGATGACGACCACTGCGTCCTCGGAGAGCAGCGGCGCGAGGGCCGCGAGGTCCGCATTCATGGCGGCGTCGTCCTGGTCGTAGGGCGGATCGGTGAAGACGAGATCCCACGGTCCGGTGGCGCGGCCCAGGAAGGCGAGCACTGCGCTCTCGTGCACGCGCGCCGTCGCGGCGGGCAGGGCCTTGGTCACGGTGGCGATGTTGCGGCGCACGACGGCCGCCGCCGGCCGCGCGCGCTCCACGAGGTCCAGGGTCGCGGCGCCGCGGCTGAGCGCCTCGAGACCGAGCGCCCCCGAGCCGGCATAGAGATCGAGGACGCGTGCGTCGGCGATGGCATCCGCCGACTCGAGCGCACCGAACAGCGACTCGCGGACGCGGTCGCTGGTTGGGCGCGTCCCGCTGCCCGGTACGTCCAGGCGGAGCCCGCGCGCCTCTCCGGCGATGATCCTCGTCACCCCATCAGCCTAGGTGGGAAGAACGCCCAGGACTGTCCCCGGGGTTATCTAGACTTCACGAATGGTCTTCACGCTCGACACCCGCCTGGCGGATGCCGTCGGCTCTGCCGTGGCGAAGAAGCTCGAGCGGGCGTTCGAGATGCAGACCGTGGGGGACATGCTCGCGCACTACCCTCGGCGATACGCCGACCCCGCCGAGCTGACGCCCATCCGCGACCTCCCCATCGGAGAGACCGTGACGATCGTCGCCGAGGTCCTCTCGTCCTCCGCTCGCTCCATGCGAAACCGCTCCGGCGCGATGACCGATGTCATCATCGGCGACGGGCAAGGCCGCGTGTCACTGACCTTCTTCGCGAAGGGGATCAAGCAGGCCGAGTGGCGCCGAGACCAGCTCCGTCCGGGCCGCCGGGGCGTCTTCTCCGGCAAGGTCGGCTCTTTCAACGACGTCACCCAGTTCTCCCACCCGCAGTACGAGCTGTTCGACGATGACGAGGACCGCAGGACCCAGGTCGAGGAGCGCGCGCACCGGCCCATCCCGATCTACCCCGCGACCTCGGCGGTGGAGAGCGGGCAGTTCCGCGAGCTCGTGGAGATCCTGCTGCCCCAGTTGGGGGAGGTGCCCGACCCGCTTCCCGAGTCGGTCCGCACCGCGGAAGGGCTGCTCGACGCGCGCACGGCGCTGATCCAGGTCCACCGGCCGGAGACGAAGACAGATGTCGATCCCGCGGTCCGGACGCTGCGCATGCACGAGGCGCTCGTTCTGCAGACCGCTCTGCTCCAGCAGCGCGCCGAGGTGCGCGCGCTGACGGCGACGCCGCGCACAGCAAAGCCCGGCGGCCTGCTCGAGCGGTTCGACGCGACGCTGCCGTACACGCTCACCCCCGATCAGCAGTCGGTCGGAGCGCAGGTCCAGGCCGACCTGACCGGCGCGTGGCCGATGAACCGTCTAGTGCAGGGCGAGGTCGGCTCGGGCAAGACCCTCGTGGCGCTCCGGGCCATGCTGCAGGTCGCGGAGTCGGGCGGACAGTCGGCGCTCATCGCGCCGACCGAGGTGCTCGCAGCCCAGCACCTGCGCTCCATCACGAAGATGCTCGGACCACAGCTGGCACCCGAGCTCATGCCCACGCTGCTCACCGGACAGATGTCCGCTCCCGAACGCCGCAAGGCGGCGCTGCGCGTCGCCGCAGGGCAGGCGCTGATCGTCGTCGGCACTCATGCGCTGCTGGGGGAGAAGACGACCTTCGCCGAACTCGGCCTCGTCGTCGTCGACGAGCAGCACCGCTTCGGCGTCGAGCAGCGCGAGGCCCTTCGTGCGAAGGGCTCGAGTCCGCACGCCCTGGTGCTCACGGCGACGCCCATCCCTCGCACCGTGGCGATGACCGTGTTCGGAGACCTCGACACCTCCGTGATCCGCACGATGCCGGCGGGACGGGCGGGAATCGAGTCCTTCGTCGCACCGCTGGCGGAGCACCCGGAGTGGTTCCGCCGGGTGTGGGACCGCGCCGCCGAAGAGGTGGCGCAGGGCCGGCAGGTGTTCGCCGTCTGCGCGGCCATCGACACCACCAAGAAGAATTCGGGGGAAGACGACGGCGCTCTGCCGCTGCCCGAGGAGGAGGGCGCAGCAGGGCCACGCTGGGGCGTCGTCCAGCTCGATCAGGCCCTCGCCACTCACCCGACGGTCGGTCAGCTCCGGCGTGCGGTGCTGCACGGCAAGATGCCCTCTGACGAGAAGGACGCCGTGATGCAGGCGTTCGCGCGTGGTGAGATCGACGTACTCATCGCCACGACGGTCATCGAGGTCGGCGTCGACGTGCCGAACGCCTCCACCATGATCGTGCTCGACGCAGATCGGTTCGGCGTCTCGCAGCTGCATCAATTGCGGGGCCGGGTCGGCCGCGGGTCGGTGCCGGGGCTCTGCCTGCTCGTGACGGAGGCCGAGGAGGGGACGCTCGCGCGCGAACGCGTCGAAGCGGTCGCCGCCACGCTGGACGGCTTCGCCCTCGCGGAGGTCGATCTCGAGCTGCGCGGCGAGGGGGACGTCCTCGGTGCCACACAGTCCGGGGTGCGCTCGTCGCTGCGCCTGCTGCGCGTCGTGAAGGACTCCAAGCTCATCGCCCGTGCTCGCGAGCTGGCCGAACACATCCTCGAGAACGACCCGGAGCTGTCCCAGCATCCTGACCTGCGAGACGTGATCGCCCGTCGCGTGACGGACGACGACCGCGCCGCGCTCGCGAAGAACTGACCAAGCCGCGTGCAATAGGGTGAAAGGCATGAGCAGCCGGATCGCCGTCGTCCCTGGTTCGTTCGACCCGCCCACGCTCGGTCACCTCGATGTGATCCGTCGTGCGTCGAAGCTGTACGACGAGCTGCACGTGCTGGTCGTGCACAATCCCGGCAAGGAGGCGATGCTCCCGATCGCGCAGCGCCTCTCGCTGCTCGAGCAGTCCATCGCCGAAGACGACTGCGACGGCAACATCATCGTCGGCTCCTGGAGCATGGGCCTGCTCGTCGACTACGCCCGCGACGTTGGGGCAGGGGTGCTGGTCAAGGGCATCCGTTCGCAGATCGACGTGGCGTACGAGTCGCCGATGGCGATCGTGAACCGTCACCTCGCCGACATCGAGACGGTGTTCCTGCTGCCCGACCCCTCTCACGCGATGGTCTCGAGCTCGCTGGTGCGCCAGGTGGCGGGCCTCGGCGGCGATATCTCCCCGTTCGTGCCGCGTGCTGTCGCCGCGTTCCTCGACACCGGGGCCCGCGGAATCTGACGTCGGTAGAATAGAACCGTGAAGACTCGACTCAACGGACCCTTCGTGGTGCCCGTCCGCGACATCGTCCGGCACCCCGGCGAGATGCGCGAACACCGATTCTCCGTCGCCCTCCCCGAGCAATGGGGTGAGGGGATCGTCTCGTTCGCCGCCGGTTCCGAACTCGACCTCGACGTGCGTCTGGAGTCGGTCCACGAGGGCATTCTCGTCTCCGGAACGGCGGATGCCGAGTACACCGGAGTGTGCGGAAGATGCCTCACCGACATCGCCGAGCCTGTCGAAGTCGAGTTCCAGGAGCTTTTCGCGTATCCTGGAGAGGAAGAAACTGACTTCGAGGTTCAAGACGACCACGTGGATCTTGAAACTCTGGTCAGGGAAGCGGCAGTTTTGTCACTTCCGTTTCAGCCGGTGTGTCAGCCGGATTGCCCCGGGCTCGACCCGACAACGGGCGAGCGGCTGACTGAAGGCACCAGGGCCAAGGAAGACGCCCCCATCGATCCTCGGTGGGGTGCGCTCCGACAGATCGCAGACCAGGGGAGCGCGGCAGAGAGCCGCGATCCCGAGAACACAGAAGAGAGTTAGCCATGGCTGGTAACCCCCCGAAGCGCAAGGTTTCCCGTTCCAACACCCGCTCGCGTCGCGCGCAGTGGAAGGCGGAGCCCACCGCTCTCGTCAAGACCGTTGAGAACGGCAAGGTCGTCTACAGCCGCCCGCACCAGGCGAAGGTCGTCACCGACTCGCAGGGCACCGAGCTGTTCCTCGAGTACAAGGGCCGCAAGGTCGCCGACGTCTGAATCACGGTCTCACGGTCGTGACAGAAGTCCCGGGAGGGACGGCGCCACTCGCAGCTAAGCTCAGGGTCGACATCGACCCTGAGCTGCTTGCGTTGGCACTGACCCACCGTTCATACGCGTACGAACACGGCGGCATCCCGCACAACGAGCGCCTCGAGTTCCTCGGGGACTCCGTGCTCGGTCAGGCGGTGACCGTCATGCTGTTCACCAGCCACCCCGATCTCAGCGAGGGCCAGCTGGCCAAGCGGCGTGCGAGCGTGGTCTCCACCGTCGCCCTCGCAGAGGTCGCTCGCGGCATCGGCCTGGGCGCTCACCTCCTGCTCGGTCGTGGGGAGGAGCAGACCGGCGGTCGAGACAAGGATTCGATCCTCGCGGACACCATGGAAGCCGTGTTCGGTGCGACCTATCTGTCGGCGGGATCCGAATCGGCGACAGAACTGGTGCTGCGCCTGACCGCGCCGCTGCTCGAGGACCCGGAGCGCTACGGCGCCGCGATGGATCCGAAGACGAGCCTGCAGGAGCTCGCGGCGAGGATCGGTGCTGCACCGCCGACCTACTCCGTGTCGGCCAGCGGCCCCGATCACGAGCGTCGGTTCACCGCCACCGTGACCGTCGGCGACGTCAGCATGACCGGCGACGGCACGAGCAAGAAGACGGCCGAGATGGCCGGCGCGCTCAGCGTCTGGCGTGCCCTCAGCGAGCGTGCCTGAACTCCCCGAGGTCGAGGTCGTCCGCGCCGGTCTCGCTCCCGCCGTCATCGGCGCCACGATCACGAGCGTCGCCGTCTTCGACGAGCGCGCCCTCACACGGCATCCCGCCGGCGCCACCGACTTCGCAGGCCGCCTGGAGGGCGCAGACATCGTCGCTGCATCCCGCCGGGGGAAGTTCCTCTGGCTGCCGCTCGCCGGATTGTCGGTGGCACTGACCGCGCACCTCGGCATGAGCGGACAGATGCTGCTCCGCGCCCCCGATGCGCCGCAGGAGCGCCATGAGCGCATCCGCATCGGCGTCGCGCATCCGCAGCACGGCGACCTCGCCGTCGTGTTCGCCGATCAGCGCACCTTCGGGTCGCTCGCCGTCGACGCTCTCGTCGCGGACGGGAAAGACCTCATCCCGACCCAGGTCCAGCACATCGCCCGCGACCCGCTGGATGCCGCCTTCGACGATGCCGCGTTCATCGCTGCCGTGCGTCGTCGCTCCACCGCGATCAAGCGCATCCTGCTCGACCAGACGCTGGTCAGCGGCATCGGCAACATCTATGCGGATGAGTCGTTGTGGGCCGCCCGCATCCATCCCGAGACGCACGGCCGCACGCTTTCCGCGCAGGCGGTGCGGCGGCTCCTCGGCGAGGTGCGCCAGGTGCTGGAGAAGGCCCTCGCCGAGGGTGGAACCAGTTTCGACGCGCAGTACGTCAACGTGAACGGGCAAGCCGGTTACTTCGCGCACTCGCTCAATGCCTACGGTCGCACAGGGCAGCCCTGCCCGCGCTGCGGCGGCGAGATCCGCCGCGATGCGTTCATGAACCGCAGTTCGCACTACTGCCCGAAATGCCAACGCCGGCGCTGATGTTCGGAGCGGCATCGGCGAACTTGTAATCTGAGCCGGTGAACCCGCTTCGCTACACGGCTTTCCCGACCCCGCAAGGCGGCGGCAACCCCGCCGGCGTCGTCCTCGACGCGTCCGCGATGGATGCCGCCGAGATGCTCTCGCTCGCAGCCGAACTCGGGTACTCGGAGACCGCGTTCCTGTTCCCAAGGGGCGAGCGCGAGTACGCGATCCGCTACTTCAGCCCCGAGGCGGAGGTCGACTTCTGCGGGCACGCCACGGTCGCGGCATCCGTCGCGCTGGCCGAGCACCACCTCGGCGCGGGCGACCTGCTGCTGAGCTCGAACGTCGGAGAGATCCCGGTCACTCTGGTGCGCACCGAAGCCGGGTACCAGGCGACTCTGACCACGGTCGAACCCGTGACCGCCGAGCTCGATGCGCTGCCGGAACTGTGCGAACTCCTGGGCTGGCGCGACGAAGACCTTCACCCCGATCTTCCGCACGGACTGGCGTTCGCCGGGCTGTGGCACCCGGTCCTGTGGGCTGTGTCGCGGGAGAGGCTCGCCCGGCTCGACTACGACTTCGAGGGCCTCCGGACTCTCATGCTTCGGGAGGGCTGGGGCACCGTGAGCCTCCTCTTCCGCGAGTCGGCCGCCCTCATCCACTCGCGCAACGCCTTCCCGATCGGCGGAGTCGTAGAGGACCCGGCGACCGGCGCCGCCGCCGGTGCCCTCGGCGGACTGCTGCGCGCAGAGGGTCTGCTGCCGGAAGATGGCCGCTTCACCGTGCTGCAGGGTGAGGACATGGGACAGCCATGCCTTCTCGAGGTGGATGCCGCAGGAGACGGCGGCGTGCGCGTGAGCGGCACGGCCCGCCGCCTCTTCGATTGAACGACCTCACGCCTCCGCGAAGGAGCGGGCCAGCAGCGGCCTCGTGACACGGGTGCTCGACCACACGATGCCGACTCCGGCGGCGAGCACGGCGACGATCATCATGATCGACACAGGCTGCGTGATCAGCGCGATGCCGATCAACGGCAGCACCAACGCCGCGGCGCACAGCGCTGAGCCGATCGCGGTCAGCAGCAGTGGTGCCATCACAGCCCGGGTGCGTGCAGCGTCGACGGTCTCCAACGGCACGCCGAGGTAGTGGAGGCTGCGGTGCAGCTCCCGCTGGTCGAGAGTGCTCGATGCCTGGTTGACGCCGACGGACACGGCGACCATCAGGAACGATCCGATCAGAGTGATGATGAGCCCCGTGCGGATGTCGGTGGCGAGCATCAGGTTCGCCGCAGCATCCGGCCCGGCGCTCATCGTGTCGATCAGCGCGACGCCGGTGCCCGCGAAGACCGCCATGAAGCTGGCCATCGCGATCCCGCTCACCTGGCGCCAGGCCGCCTTGGGCGATTCCAGCACCAGACGCGCCGCCAGCAGTCGCTGGGGCCGCTCGGCACGGCGCAGTCCTGCACGGGCGTGCACCTTCAGCACCCATGGGCCCACCAGATTCAACACGGCGAGCGCCGCCGCGAAGAATCCGGCCACGACGATGATGGTGATCGCGATGCCGGCCGTGCCGGGGAACACCTGCATCACGGCGACCGCGGCGACGATCACGACGCCCGCGATGACGGCCCTGATCCAGTGCACACGAGGCACATCGCTGCGGGTGCGAACCCCGAGCGGCGAGATGACGACGCTTCGCAGCCCGATGATGGCACTCACGGTCGCCAGCGCGGTGATCGAGACGACGACACCCGCGATGACCAGCGGAGGCAGGATGACTGCGCTCACGCCGAGCGGTTCCCCGCGGAACGCGATCAACCCGATCAGCGGGGTGAGGGCGAGGTACCCGACGAACCCGGCGAGGGCGCCGGTCGCGGCGATCAGCGTTGATTCCAGAACCGTCACGCCGACGACTCCGGCGGGGGAGACTCCGAGCAGGCGCAGCGTCGACAACCGCTCGTCGCGGCGCCGGGCCGAGAGCCTTGCCGCGGCGCCGCCCAGATTCGCGAGCGGTACGACCAGCAGAACCAGAGCGATGGCAGCCAGGGCCTGATACAGGCCGGCATCCGCGTCCGTCCAGGTCCAGAACTCCTGGGCGCCGCCGATCACCGTGAGTACGAGCGCGGTGACGACGGCGAACGCGATCCCCGGAAGGGCGAGTACGGCGCTCTGTTCGCGCGCGGGACGCAGGAGCATTGCGATGACGCTGCGGTTCATGCGGCGACCTCGGCGTTCGTGATGCGGCCGTCCTTGACGTGCACGGTCCTCGAGCAGCGGGCGGCGACGGTCGCGTCGTGCGTCACGACGACGAGCGTGCGACCCTGTCCGGTGGTCGACCACAGCAGTGCATCCATCACCTCGGCGGAGGTGTGCGAATCCAGCGCGCCGGTGGGCTCGTCGGCGAAGACGATCTCGGCGCCCGTCACCTGCGCGCGGGCGATCGCGACGCGTTGCGCCTGACCGCCGGAGAGCTCGCCGATCCGGCGGTCCTCCATGCCGGCCAGCCCGAGGGAGGCCAACCAGCCGGCGGCGCGCTCGATCGACGCCTTCCGCGGCGTCCCGTTGATCATCAGCGCCAGGGCCACGTTCTCGATAGCCGTGAGTTCGGGGATGAGCAGGCCCTGCTGGAAGACGAAGCCGAAGGACTCGCGTCGCAGCCGGGATCGTGCGCTCTCGCCGAGACCCGTGATCTCGGTGGCGGGTGCGGATGCCGGCGTGAAGACGACTCGTCCGGCATCCGGGGTCGTGATTCCGGCGAGCACGTGCAGGAGCGTGGTCTTTCCGGACCCGGACGCACCCATGATCGCCACGGACTCGCCTCGCTGCACGGCGAGGTCGACTCCGGCGAGCGCGGTGGTGGCACCGAAGGCCTTGGTCAGGGACTGGGCGTGGATGACGGGAGCATTCATGCTTCCAGCCTCGTCGGCAGTCTCCGCGGTGTCGTCCGCCTGCGGACGCAGATGGCCGGCCGAAGATACACCGCAAGGATGATCTCCGACCGGCCTCGCCGAGGCGGTGTCAGGCCAGCTTCTTCTGCCAGCCCGCGGCATACGATGCCGGAACGAAGCCGATGGCCTCGTTGATGTTCAGCATCGGGCGGTTCTCCTCGGCGTTGAACGTGCAGATCTTCGGCGACTGCGGCGCGATCTCCTGCCAGCGCAGCAGGTTCGTGCACTTCACGATCGTGCCGAGCCGCTTGCCGCGGTGCTCCTTGACGACGAGGGTGCCGTACTGGTGCGTCACGCCTGACCGATCGGGGCCGATCACGAGTTCGTTGAACGCCACGATGCGCCCGGACGGCACATGCTCCACGGCGGTCACGGACAGGAGCTGTCCGGCATCCGCGATCACCTGGTCGTGACGCACGACGCGTGCGGCATCCCACTTCTCCTCCTCGAAGACGAGGTCACCGCTGGGCACATCGGTCGCCATCCGGGAGATGACGTAACCGTACCCCTCGCGCAGGTGCTCCGGCGTCGGCAGGGTCCAGGCGATCACCCGGTAGTCGTCGCCGGCGACGGCGGTCGCCTCGGCCAGCATGCGCTCGGCGAGCGACAGGTCACCGTCCAGGGCGAGGGTGCTGGTGCGCTCGACCTGCTCCATCGTGTATCCGTTGTCCCCGAACAGATCACTCAGCTCGTTCGCCGGCACGCGGCCGTGACCGGTCGCGGGCGTCAGCATCCGATCAGACGTGCTGGCCGGGTGCAGCGTCCACACCTGCAGCAGGGTGCGACCGAGCAGCCTCGCCTCATCCTCGACGCGGGTCAGGAGCGCCTGCGCGACTCCCGACGCCCGATGCGGCGGGATCACCATGATGTCCGATTCCGCCGTCGTGCTCCCGGCCTCGTTCGAGGTCTTCAGGTACGCGGCACCGACGACCGCGCCTCCGCGGCGCGCGATGTAACCCCGGTACGTGGAATCTGTGCGATCGAGCCAGCGCGGCAGCATCTCCTCCGGCTGCTCGTGCAGGTCGTTGGCGCCGGCATCAACGACACAGATCTCGTTGGCGAGATCAACCATCGCGAGGAAGTCCTCGGCGTCGGGTGCATCCACGGATGCGGGGATCACCATCTCGGTGATAGTCAGCTCTTCGGCGAGCAGTGTCATCTCAGATCCTTCTTCCAGGCGCCCTCGTAGGAGATGGGCGCGAACCCGATGGCCTCGTTGATATCGAGCATCGGGCGGTTCTCTTCGGCGTTGTAGGTGATGATTCCGGGGGAGTCCGGGTGCATCTCGCGCCAGGACAGGAGCCCGGCGGCCTTCACGAGCAGCCCCAGCCGGTGTCCGCGATGGGACGCCAGAACCAGGGTGTCCTCCTGATGGGTGGTCGACGCGGGCTCATCGATATCGATGGCCAGCTCGTTGTATGCGCACAGCTCACCGGTCGCGACATGTTCGGCCGCCGTGACCAGAACGGTCGTGCCGCGCTGCCGGTACCGATCGTCGTGTCGTGCGACGCGCTCGGCATCCCACTTCTCGGCCGGCATGCCGAGCTCGGCATCCGGCACATCGGTGGACATGTGCTCCTTCATCCAGGCGTAGCCGGCGACGTGCTCCGCCGGTGTCGGCAGCGTCCACTGCACGACGCGGTACCCGACGGCCTTACTCGCCGCTTCGTCTCGGAGCGTGCGGATGCGCGCGGTCTGGGCATCCGACCAGGTGAGCATGCTCACCCGCTCGACCTGTTCCAGCGAGAAGCCGTGCTTGAGGAGGAAGCGTGCGTGATGATCGCGCGGGATCTCACCGAAGCCGGTGGGCGACGGCAGGACGGAATCGTCGGATGTCGGGTGCTCCACCCACACGAGCAGGCGTGTCACGCCGGCATCCCGGGCCGCCGCCTCGATGTGTGGCAGGACGGCGGAGCCGATGCCTCGACTCCATGCGGAGCGCAGCAGGCTGATGATCGAGATCGCGGTGCTGCCGCCGGAGTCGGCCATGATGTTCAGTGTCGCGACGCCGACCATCTCGGCGTCGTCGAGCACGTACCACTGGGTGCGCGTCACCTCAGGGTTCGAGCGCAGCATCGGCAGCAGGGCCTCGGCGGTCGCGGCGTCCTCCGTGCGGCCGGTCACATCGTGGATGGACCTGTTGCGCACGTCCGCGTAGGTGCGGATCGTGTCGGTGGGCGCCGCATCCGCCCGTGCGGGAAGCACGAGCGGATGCAGCGTCGCGGTGTCGGTGAGACGGATGCTCACGGGAGCTCTCCTCATCTCAGCGCGGGAAGCGCTGCAGGCTGTGGGTGAGCATCGTGAGCGCTTCGCGCTCCATGGTGCGGCGGTTCTCCCGCAGCAGCATCATCTGCTCCTGGCTGATGGTGCGTGGGGCTCTGCGGTGCGAGCGCTCGGCGCGCAGCAGCAGCCACAGGCCGAGGCGCAACGAGAGCCGGTCCGTGAGCGCGAGCTCACTGCGGTCTGTCGGTACGGTGACCTCGAGGACCTCCTGGTTCTCGGGACACGGTGGGTGAAGAGTGCTGCGAAGCAGCATGTCGGTACTCACGAGAGTGCTCGTTTCTTTCGAGTGTTTCGAGGGGGATCGTGCGCGGAGTCCGCAATGGACGTGCGCAGTGGCGAGAGGTCTCAAGAGATGGAGACATCGGGATGCAGAGGGTCGAGGATGTCGACCGATGCGGGAGCGGCGGGAACCGGCGAAGAGATCAGCCTGCAGAGGCAGAGATCTCGGGCTGCAGTTCTATGCGAGCGCGCTACGTCGGATGCCGAAAGTCGAGGACGCCAGATGCGCAGCGCGCGCAGTAGCGAAGCCTGCGGCTGTTGCGGTGTTGATGGTAATCATTGGGCGTCCTCCTTTCGTGAGCGATCCGGTTGCCAAAGTTAGTCCTTGATTTGTGTGAGCGTCAAGCATTTGTTCAGTTATCGGCGTGTCGCGGTCTCCGGGGATCTGTGCCTCTGCCGCGCGGGATGCCGGTAAAACCGCGTGATTCCGGTAGCGTTGCGGCGTGATTCTCGCTGGACGACCTCTCGGCCGAAGGGTGCTGCGCCCGTGCATCTGAAGAGCCTGACGCTCAAGGGCTTCAAGTCCTTCGCGCAGCCGACCACCTTCGTCTTCGAACCCGGCGTCACCTGCATCGTCGGCCCCAACGGGTCGGGCAAGTCGAACGTCGTCGACGGTCTCGCCTGGGTCATGGGCGAGCAGGGCGCGAAGACGCTGCGCGGCGGCAAGATGGAGGACGTCATCTTCGCCGGCACCTCGACGCGCGGGCCGCTGGGCCGGGCGGAGGTGCAGCTGACGATCGACAACAGCGACGGGGCTCTGCCGATCGAGTTCGCCGAGGTCACCATCAGTCGCACGCTGTTCCGCAACGGTTCGAGCGAGTACGCCATCAACGGTTCGAGCTGCCGGCTCCTCGACGTGCAGGAGCTGCTGAGCGATTCCGGTCTCGGCCGCGAGATGCACGTCATCGTCGGTCAGGGGCGCCTCGACACGGTGCTGCAGGCGTCGCCGGAGGACCGCCGTGGATTCATCGAGGAGGCCGCCGGCATCCTGAAGCATCGCCGGCGCAAGGAGAAGACTCTCCGCAAGCTTGACGCGATGGAGACCAACCTCACGCGCCTCAGCGACCTGGCCGGCGAGATCCGCCGCCAGCTGAAGCCGCTCGGACGTCAGGCCGAGATCGCACGCGAAGCGCAGACCATCGCCGCCGTCGTCCGCGACGCGAAGGCGCGGATCTTCGCAGACGACGTCGTCGCGCTGCGGACATCGCTCGCCGATCACGCCCGCACCGAGCAGGAGCGGCACACCGAGCGTCTCGTCCTCACCGAGCAGGCCGACACGGTCCGTGCCGGGATCGCGAAGCTCGAGGCCGATCAGAACTCGGCGGCCGTCGACGAGGCTCGGCGCGTTGCGTTCGGGCTCGAGCAGGTGCAGGAGCGGATGCGGTCGCTCTACACACTGGCCAACCAGCGACTCGCGCTCCTCGGTTCAGAGGACGACGACGCCGCTGTCGCCGCCGTGACCGTGACGCAGGCGACCATCGACGAGGCGAAGGAGGAGATCAACGTGATCTCGTCCGGTCTCGGAGACGCACAGGATGCCGCGTCGGCCGCGAGCCGTGAGGTCGTCAGCGCCAGGGCAGAACTCGACACGCTCGACGTCGACATCGCCGAGCAGAGCGCGCTCGTCTCCGAGCACGACATGCGGTTGACGGCGTTGCGAGGAACGGCGGAGGCGGCGGCATCCGCTCTCGCTGCCGTTCGCGGTGCTGTGCTCCGCCAGGAGACCGCGCTGGAAGCCGCGAACGAGCGTCGCCGCGAAGCGGCCGATGCTCTGGAGCAGATCGACGACGCTGAGGCGCCGGAGGGGAGCGCGGCCGAGCACGCCGCCGCCTACGAGACCGCGCAGCGTGAGGCGACCGCGGCGGAGAGCGAGCTCGAGGGTCTGCGCGAGCGGCTGCACTCGGCCGAGCGCGAGGCGGAGTCCCTGACGGCGAAGGCGTCTGCGCTCAGCAGCGCTCTTTCGCTGTCCGGCGGGGCGGCCGAGGTCGTGAGATCCGGCGCCGCCGGAGTCCGCGGTCTCGTCGGCGACGCCGTGCAGGTCACCGCCGGATACGAGGCGGCGATCGCCGCAGTGCTCGGTCCGCTCGCCGAAGGCGTTCTGGTCGACGACGCGGATGCCGCGTTCGCGCTGGCTGCCTCATCCGCCGAGCAGGGCCGCGGCGTGGTCGACTTCGTGATCGCGGATGCCCCAGGCGCCGCAGCCGACCTGCCCGAGGCGGCCGGTGTCACTTCGGCAGCCTCGGTGGTCACCGCTCCGGCCGGTGTCCTCGGCGTGCTCGCCCACGTGCTGATCGCCGACGATCTCGTCGCAGCACAGCATGCGCGTGCGGCGCTGGATGCGCTCGGCGACACGTCGGTGACGATCGTCACGACCGGGGGAGACGTGGTCACCGCGCAGACGCTGCGGACGGGAGCCGGGGGAGAGCGCTCGCGCCTCGAACTCGCGGCCGAGCGCGACGCGGCCCAGGAGCGCCTCGCCGAGGTGCGCGTGATCGTCGACTCGCTGCGCGAGGCGCGCGGGGACGGCGCGGAGCGGGTCGAGGAGACGCGCAGGCATGCGAAGGAGTCGCTGCGTGCCCTGCGCGAGCACGACGCGGCGCTTGCGACGCACGCGGAGCAGGTGAACCGCGTCACCGTCCGCCACGAGTCAGCCGTCGCCGAGTGCGAGCGGCTCGAGTCAGGGCTCGCGCAGGCGCAGTCAGCTGTGGCGGATGCCGAGTCGGCCGCGGCCGCAGCCAAGGCGGAGCTCGAGACGGCCGAGGCGAAGCCGCGTCCAGTGCTCGACGCATCGGCCCGTGACGGCCTGCTCGAAGCGCTGGAGACCGCTCGCGAGGGCGAGGTTCGCGCTCGTCTCGAGATCGAGACCTTGCGCGAGCGCGTGCGCGCTGCGCAGGCCCGGGTGACCAGCCTCGAGCGCCAGCGCGAACAGGAACGGGATGCCGCAGCCGAGGCCGCACGCCGCGCCGTGATCCGCCGGGCGCAGCGGGAGGCTGCCGCGGGAGTCGCCGCGGAGTTGCCGCGCATCCTCGACTCACTGGATCGCTCGGTCACCGAGGCGCGCGTGGCGCTCAGCGAGGCCGAGAGCGCCCGGTCGGCGCAGAACGAGGAGCTCACGGCGCTGCGCGCGCAGGAGACCTCGCTGCGCGAACGTCTCGCCGGGCTCACCGAGAGCGTGCACGGTCTCGAGCTGCAGATCCACGAGAAGAAGCTCCACCTGACGAGTCTGCTGGAGCGCGTGGCATCCGAACTCGCGCTCGACGAAGATATTCTCGTTGCGGAATATGGCCCTGAGGAGCTCGTGCCGCGCGACCCGCTGGCGGAGGTCGACCCCGACGCGATGGACGGTGTCGACGCGACGGCCATCCCGTACGACCGTCGTATGCAGGAGCGGCGTCTCGCCGACGCCGAGCGCAAGCTGACGCAGCTCGGCCGCGTCAATCCGCTGGCCCTCGAGGAGTTCGCGGCTCTCGAGCAGCGTCACGCATTCCTCACCGAGCAGCTCGCCGATCTCACTCAGACCAGAGAAGACCTGCTGACGATCATCGCCGACCTCGACGAGCGGATGCAGACGATCTTCGCGAGTGCGTTCGAGGACACCAAGCAGGCATTCGGCGAGGTTTTCCCGCTGCTGTTCCCGGGCGGATCCGGGAGTATCTCGCTCACCGACCCGGACAACATGCTCACGACCGGCATCGAGGTGTCGGTGCGGCCGGTGGGGAAGAAGATCGAGCGGCTGTCGCTGCTGTCCGGTGGCGAACGGTCGCTGGCGGCGGTGGCGCTCCTGGTCGCGATCTTCAAGGCGCGGCCGAGCCCGTTCTACATCCTCGACGAGGTCGAAGCCGCCCTCGACGACGCGAACCTCGGCCGGTTGCTCACGGTGTTCGAACAGCTGCGGGAGAGCTCGCAGCTGCTGGTCATCACGCACCAGAAGCGGACCATGGAGATCGCCGACGCCCTGTACGGAGTGTCGATGCGCCAGGACGGCGTCTCTGCCGTCGTCGGTCAGCGCGTTGGCGACCGTGCGGCCGCCGCCAGCTGATCCCTCCGAGCGCGCACAGCTTCGGAGCAGAGGCGCGAAACGCCGTGTGTGACGAGCCGCCGCCGGCGTGTCTCAGCTGCGATCCGAAGTGGTGCCCGCCGCGAGAGCGCCCGTGAATTCAGCGATCGCTACAGCGAACCCCGGCAGGTCCTGCGGTCGATGCTGCGCGCCCTCAAGGACGTGGTGCGCCGCGCCGTCGGCCACCAGACTCCGGGCGATCGTCTCGTACTCTTCGTTCCAGCCACCGGTGACGACGAGGGTCGGGATGCTGGTGAGCATCTGCCGCCGGATGCCGTGGCCCCAGGGCACGTTCGTCGTCGCCCATCTCTCAGCCAGCGGACGCTCCGCATCCCAAGTCGCGGGATCGAACGCCCCGCCGAACATGAGCGGCCGCAGGATCGCCCAGCACCCCCGCAGGTTGCCGGAGTCGGCCTGGGCACGCGCCTCTGTCACGGCGGAGATGTGCCGCTCGATGGATGATTCTCCGCGCACGATGTCGTAGAGCGCGGGCTCGACGAGCACGAGTCCGGCGACCTGAATGCGCCCGGATGCTGCGGCGAGGACGGCAGGAACCGCGCCGATCGAGTGTGCGAACAGCAACGGGCGCCGTGCGCCGCGGGTGGCCACGAGCGTCTCGACCTGCTCCGTGATCGAGGACCCGGGCTCGAAGCTGAGAAACTCGCTCGAGTCCGCGTCGACGCTCGGCCAAGCCGCCGCGCCGCGGCGCCCCGCACCATGGATGTAAACGGCCTCGACACTCACGCACGCAACGCTAGTCCCCGTCGTTCCGGTGCCGGCACGTTGGAAAACGCGGATGCACGTCGGCGCGCCTCGGCGCGGTGCAGGCCGACACGCCGCCGACACGCCAGCTCATCTCCGTTTTCCGAGGCGAGGGGGCATACAGCCCGGTGGTCCGGCACCGCATAGGCTGGAGCCATGGCGGAGAAGTCCTGGTCCCTCGGTCGCGCACTGCGCGGCATGTTCGTCAAGCCCACGATCGATGAGAACACGTGGGAAGACCTGGAGACCGCGCTGATCACCGCCGACTTCGGTCCGGAGATCACCGAGCGCATCGTCGACGAGCTGCAGGACAAGGTCGAGCGTTACCGCACGACCGACCCGAAGGACCTGCAGCGCATGCTGCAGGAGACCCTCGAGGAGCACTTCGCGAAGTTCGACACGACGCTCAAGCTCACCGAGCGTCCGGCTGTCGTCCTCGTCGTCGGCGTGAACGGCGTCGGCAAGACCACCACGATCGGCAAGTTCACGAAGTTCCTGCGCGGTTATCAGCGCAGCGTGGTCGTCGGCGCCGCCGACACGTTCCGCGCCGCTGCCGTCGATCAGCTCGCCACCTGGGCGCAGCGTGGGGGAGCGGCGATCGTCCGGCCTCAGCAGGAGGGGCAGGATCCGGCATCCGTCGCCTACCAGACGATCGAGTTCGCGCAGCGCGAGGGGATCGAGATCGCGATCATCGACACCGCCGGCCGCCTGCACACCAAGGGCGGGCTGATGGACGAGCTGACGAAGATCCGCCGGGTCATCGAGAAGCAGGCTCCGATCAGTGAGGTGCTGCTGGTGCTGGATGCCACCACCGGGCAGAACGGCGTCATGCAGGCCGAGGCCTTCCTCCAGCACGCCGGGGTGACCGGGCTGGTCATCACCAAGCTCGACGGATCGGCCAAGGGCGGCTTCGTCCTCGCGGTGCAGGAGCGCACCGGCATCCCGGTCAAACTCCTCGGCCAGGGAGAGGGAATCGACGACCTCACCGGATTCACGCCGCACGTCTTCGTGGCATCCCTTGTCGGGCAGTGAACGGACTGGTTTCATAGCGTTATGGCGATCGAACACGACTACTTCGGACTGCTGTCCTCGGGCCCGGACGGATCGATCTTCTGGAGCGAGACGGTGGATCTCGGCGATCAGACGGTGACCGTCGACCTCACCGCGCCCGACCAGGACGACATCTCCCCGGATGCCCTCGACATCGCCGCAGCGCTGATCTCGGGGATCGAGAACGTGGATGCCGCAGCACGGCGCGGCATGCTCGCCGAAGTCGACGACCGCACCAGCGAGGTGACCGAGTACATCCTGCAGCAGCAGGAGGCCTACGGCGAAGAGCTCGCGGACATGCTCGTCGACGTCAGCGGGGATGACTCGGTCGACATCATCCGCTCTCTCCGCCTGATGAGCATGACGATCCTCGCCGATGAGCACGGCGGATCCGAGCCGTTCGCGGTGCTCGAGTACGCGCTCGACGCGGACGAGACCGACGAGGTGCTGCTGGTGAACCTCGCCTCCGACGGCTCTGTGCAGTCGGTGATGAGCGCGGACTGATCATGCGCGCAAGTCGCTAGAGCGGGGAACGCGCGATCTCCGCATAGCGATCGAGCGGCAGTGCACGGATGCCCCCGTCACCTGTCGCAGCATCGCGGAGCCGACTGGCGTCCGGGTCGTCTGCTCCGTCGAGGATCTCGTCCAGGTAGCTCAGCACCGCGGCGGCCTGTGCGGCGCTGAGCCGCCCACGATCAGCGATCGCGCCGTCCCGATCGAATGCGGCGAGCAGCATGCCGTGTTCGCGACCGGTGTCCGCTGACACCGCCGGCTGAAAGTAGGGCAGGTCGAGCGCCAGCGCGTCGAACCGGGCGTAGAACCGCAGGCGCGCCGCGGGATCGCCGTGCGCCGGATGCGGCGTCTGGACATCCGGTCGATCGAACTCCGCCAGCATCACGGTGGCAGTGGACCCCCACTCCGCGATGACGGCCTTCAGCAGGCCTGATCCCACACCCATGCCGCGCGCTTGCGGCGCGGCGACGAGGTACTGCAGCAGGACGGCGTCGCGGAATCGCTCGACCACGGCAATCCCCAGCATCCGCCCGTCGTCATCTCGCGCGATCAGTGCGTGCGCCCGAACGGGGAACTGCGCGAGGAAGTCGTCCTCCGACATGAGCTCTCCGGCGCGGAACGATGGCGTCAACAGTGCGCGGTGCGCTTCGCGGAGCTCATCGGTTGTCGAACCCGCTGCGTACGAGGTCATGTCGGTGGTCTCGGTCGGGAGCTACGCGCTCGACGCGACATCAAGATCATCATGACCCCGATCGCAACGGCGACGGCCAGAATGGCGACGATGAACCACCAGGTGACGTCGCCGTGCAGACCGAATCCTTCCTGCAGCACGGACGCCAATCCCGAGATTCCGATGACGGCGAGTACGACTCCGAGTACCTGCTCGACACGTTCGGAGCGACGGTCGCGCTCGGTCTGCCGGTCGTCCAGGATGCGCTCGATCCTGCGGTGGCAGACATCCAGCAGCGGCTGCAGGCGTGAGCCGAGCACATCCCGCACGGCGCGCTCGAAGCCGTCGCGGAGCAGGTCATAGCGATTCGATCGGAGCACGGTGTCGAGGTCGACTCGCAGTGCGGGCGACGAGACGATCGCCGGTGACTCGACGAACAGCATGATGGCCTGCTTCGACTGCACGAAGGACTGCAGGTCGAGCTCGGCGCGTTCGATGACCCGTACGAGATCGCCGAGCCGATCCGTGACCTCCTGCTGCCGGCCATGATCCCCGCTCGAGCTCGCATCATCGGTCTCCCGGAGCAGATGCTCGACCTTGGTGAGAAGGACGGAGATGGTCTCCGCGTGTTCGCGCACCGTGCTCTGCCAGGCCTGATACATGCCATGCATGCTGTGGGCGAAGGTGATGAAACTCTCGATCTCACTGACCGCATAGTCGGGCGAGCGGAAGCTGGCCAGCAGAGTCACGTTCGAGTTCGCGGTGAGCAGCTCATCGTTGAGATGCAGCAACTCGAAGGGCTTCGCGGCATCGACGTCGTACATGGTCCAATCGGCGACGCCCGATGCGCCGGCGGGGAGCGGATGCAGAAGCGGCTGCGCTCCCCACAGACCGCTGATCTCACGTGCGGAGTCCAGGGGGATGCGGCGACCTGCGACATCACTCGATGCCCGTTCGACGGTGACGAGCACGCCGAACGACCCGGATCGGGCGGAGATCGGATCGGCCGGGGCGCTCGGCATGGGCCCGTGCGCGGTCTGCGGATCATCCCGCACCCGCCGGAACAGCGTGCGCAGATCCTCGAGGATCGCCCCCACGACGTCGGCCAGTCGCGACAGCCGAATGCGCGAGTCGGAGCGCGGATGCAGATGAAGCACGTGCGGAATCTCGGTGAGATCGCCGTACACGGGGGTCGCCAGGCTCACGATCTGCGCGACTTCGAACGCGGGCGCGTCTTCCAATTCGATGTCGAACAGAACCGCATGGTTGCCGAGCTCGGACAGCTGCACCTGCGTGCGGATCCGCACCACGTCGGCCCCGGTTCCCGGACCGTCGAGCAGGATGTCCTCCAGCTGAAAGGTCGAACCCCGGTAACGACGACCGAGGCTGTCCGAGCCCTGCCAGACGTCGCTGAGAGTCAGCCGTCGCAGCACCTTCGTCACGAGCAGTGGTCCTAGGCGACCGTTCTTGTCGTCTGCGGACACGAGATCGCGGACGGCGTCGAGGTCGTCGGCGAGCTCGGCCGACCCGTGCTGCATGACCCCGAACCCGTACACGATGCGCACCCGCCCCTCGTCGATGTGCAGCCAGGGGCGGTCGGCTGCGGCACTGACTGTCTGGAGGGATGCCAGGTGGCCGCGAAGCTCACTCGCGTCGATCGGCCGGAATCCGCCGTCGTCGATCAGATCAGCGATCCGAGCGATCTCCGCGCTGACGTCGTACGTGCGACGCGCGAGCAGGTCGGAGGTCGCGAGCGCGATCTCGTTGATCGCCCGGTAGTAGCGGTGCTCGGAACGCGTCTCGGCGATGAGCGTCTCGCGCCCGGGGTGGGCCGGCAGCTCGCGCGCGGACTGCCGGATCAGAGCGATCTTCGCAATGGCCTCGGCTGTCACTGCGACGACGGCCTCGAGGTTTCCGGTGAGCAGCGCAGTCTCGACGTCGAACTCATGGTTCATGAATCGCAGCAGGCTCCAGGCGACGGCGTCCGCGCCCTCCGGTGCCAGCGCCTTTGCCGCATCGGCTGCCGCGTTCACCGCTGCGCGGATCAGCGTGTGATCCCAGTTGAGCTCCCACGCCTCGTTCACCAGGTTCCGGAGGTACATCGCCAGCACGACGCCGCCGAGCGGTAGGGCGGATGCCGCGCGCACCGCGGCCGGCAGCAGATTTCCGAGCCGGATGCCGTGGGCGGTGTGGCCGTCGGACATGCCGTCCGCCACGACGCTCTGCCACCAGTCCAGGCTCAGCACTTCGCGGATGTCGCTCTGCTGCTGTTCTGTCAGGGCGTGCGCGGACCCATCCCTGCGCTGTGTCGTGAAGGCTTCCGACAGCCATTCACGTGCATCGTCGGCATCCTCGTTCGCCAGCGCGAAGATGCTCGCGCCGACCTTCTCGTCCCCGACCACGCCTGCCCCCAGACCGCGCGGTGACCCGCGCTGAGTCTGATTGTGCCCGAACAGCGGGGGCGAGCACCATGCCCGGGGCGGAACTCACACGGCCTGAGCGAAGCCCAGGTCCGCGCCCTCGGCGATGTGCGCCAGGTGCGGCGGGATCTCGCGTCCCTTCGAGATCATCGACTGCGCCCACAAACGCCCAGCGCGGTACGACGAGCGCACCAGGGGCCCGGCGAGCACGCCGAGGAAACCGATCCGCTCGGCCTCCTCCTTGAACTCGACGAACTCCGCCGGCTTCACCCAGCGTGCGACCGGCAGGTGCCGCGGCGTCGGACGCAGATACTGCGTGATCGTGATGATGTCGCAGCCCGCCTCGTGCAGGTCGTTCAGCGCCTGCACGACCTCTTCCGGCTCCTCGCCCATGCCGAGGATGAGGTTCGACTTGGTGATGAGCCCGGCGTCGTGCCCCTGCGTGATCACGTTCAGCGACCGCTCGTACTGGAACGCGGGGCGGATGCGCTTGAAGATCCGCGGCACGGTCTCGACGTTGTGCGCGAACACCTCGGGGCGCGCGTCGAAGATCTGGCCCAGGAACTCCGGGTCGCCGTTGTGCTCGTTCGCGAGCAGTTCGACGCCGGTGTTCGGGTTCTCGGCGTGGATGCGCCGGACGGTCTCGGCGTTCAGCCAGGCACCCGTGTCGGGCAGGTCATCGCGGGCGACGCTCGTGACCGTGGCATAGCGCAGCCCCATTCGAGTGACGCTCTCGGCCACCCGGCGCGGCTCATCCGTGTCGTAGGCGTCCGGTTTGCCGGTGTCGATCTGGCAGAAGTCGCAACGCCGCGTGCACTGCGAACCGCCGATGAGGAAGGTCGCCTCGCGGTCCTCCCAGCACTCGAAGATGTTCGGGCAGCCCGCCTCCTGGCAGACGGTGTGCAGCCCCTCGTCCTTCACCAGCGAATGCAGCGCCTGATACTCCGGCCCCATCTTCGCCTTGGTCTTGATCCACTCCGGCTTGCGCTCGATCGGCGTCTCGGCATTGCGGACTTCGAGGCGCAGCAGCTTGCGACCCTCGGGAACAGCGGCACTCACGCGGGAACTCCTTCGATTGCAGCGTCCGAGAATTCGGGATCCGAGTATTCGGCGGCGAACGCCGTCGCGACGGCATCCACGATGTCTGCGGGGGAGACGTCGCGACCGACGACCTCGCTCACCGTGGTGACGCCGGCATCCGTGATTCCGCAGGGGATGATCCCGCGGAACCCGCTCAGCGTGTTGTCGCAGTTGATCGCGAAGCCGTGCATCGTCACGCCGTTCTGCACGCGTACGCCGATCGCGGCGATCTTGTCCTCGCTGAGGGGCCGGTGCACCCACACACCGCTGCGTCCGTCGACCTGGTAACCGTCGACGCCGAGCGGGCGAAGGATCTCGATGAGCACACGTTCGAGGCGGCGCACATGCGCGACGACATCCATCGGCTCCGGCAGGCGGACGATGGGGTAGCCGACGAGCTGACCCGGGCCGTGCCAGGTGATCTTGCCGCCACGGTCGACATCGACGACCGGCGTGCCGTCCTGCGGGCGCTCCTGCGGTTCGGTGCGCTTGCCTGCGGTGTACACGGCCTCGTGCTCGAGGAGGATCAGGGTGTCGGGGCGGGTGCCCTCCACGACGCCGTGGTGCACGTTGCGCTGTAGCTCCCAGCCGTCGAGATACGGGACGAACTGCGGCGCGAGCCCCGCAGCGAGAATGTCGAGCATGGTCGCCTTCCTATTGTTGGATGCCGTCTAACAATACATCCGAAGAGCATGGAACGCTCAGAGGTACGGTGGGAGGGTGAGAAACGAGCCGCGCCCCGGACGCCCCCGTGCGTCGTCGCGCGAGACGCTCGCCGAAGCGGCGTGCGAGCTGTTCCTCGAGCAGGGGTACGAGGCGACGTCGGTCGCCGACATCACCCAGCGCGCAGGCGTGAGCCGATCCAGCTTCTTCAACTACTTCTCCTCGAAGAGCGATGTCCTGTGGTCAGGCCTGGACGCCCGGATCGATCAGGCTCTGGCGGCATTGACCGCACTCGGGGCGGATGCCGACGCCGCAGCCGTGCGCGGCATCCTGCGCAGCGTGGTGCACGACTTCGCACCCGACCCGCTCGCTCTCGCGCTGCGCAACGCGGCGGCCATGGGACTGGAAGAGGAGCTGGTCCGTGACACGGGGCTGCGCAGCGCGCGCCTCGCCGAGGGCATCTCGCAGGCCGCGCGCGGCAGCGGCATCGCCGCGATTCCTGCGGACATCCTCGGCTCGGCACATGCGACCGCCGTATTGTCCTCGCTGCGCGTGTGGGCCGAGCGCGGAGCCGGCCACGGCACGCCGGACTCGCTCGTGGGCGAGGCACTGCGCAGCATCCACGATCTGCCCTGGCGGATCTGAGCGGCGCACGGACGGATCCGCACTTCGTGCCGCGCTGAGCAGTCAGGCGCCGCTCGCGTAGAATCGAGAGCACCATGGCTACCTTTGGCACGCTCTCCGATCGCCTCACCGATACGTTCCGCAACCTTCGCACGAAGGGCAAGCTCACCGCGGCCGACGTCGACGGCACCGTCCGCGAGATCCGACGCGCTCTGCTCGACGCCGACGTCGCCCTCGCGGTCGTCAAGGACTTCACCGCGAAGGTGCGCGAGCGCGCGCTCGGCGACGAGGTCAGCAAGGCCCTGAACCCGGCGCAGCAGGTCGTCCAGATCGTCAACGAGGAACTCGTCGGCATCCTCGGCGGCGAGCAGCGTCGCCTGGAGTTCGCGAAGACCCCGCCGACCGTCATCATGCTTGCCGGGCTCCAGGGTTCCGGTAAGACGACGTTCGCCGGAAAGCTCGCCAAGCAGCTCGAGAAGGACGGCCACACGCCGTTGCTCGTCGCCGCCGACCTCCAGCGCCCGAACGCGGTGAACCAGCTGCAGGTCGTCGCCGAGCAGGCCGGCGCCACGATCTACGCTCCTGAGCCCGGCAACGGCGTCGGCGACCCCGTCAAGGTCTCCCGCGACGGCGTCGAGCACGCACGCCGCCAGCAGCACGACGTCGTCATCATCGACACCGCCGGTCGCCTCGGTGTGGATGCCGAGCTCATGAAGCAGGCATCCGACATCCGCAAGGCCACGAACCCCGACGAGGTCCTGTTCGTCATCGACGCCATGATCGGTCAGGATGCCGTGAACACGGCCAAGGCCTTCCAGGAGGGCGTCGACTTCACCGGTGTCGTGCTGTCCAAGCTCGACGGCGACGCCCGCGGTGGCGCTGCTCTTTCGGTTGCATCCGTCACCGGCCGTCCGATCATCTTCGCCTCCACGGGTGAGGGACTCGACGACCTCGAGCCGTTCCACCCCGACCGCATGGCGAGCCGCATTCTCGACCTCGGTGACATCCTCACCCTCATCGAGCAGGCCCAGCAGGCCTTCGATGAGGAAGAGGCTCAGAAGGTCGCCGAGAAGCTCGCCAACGAGGCCTTCACCCTCGAGGACTTCCTCGACCAGCTTCAGCAGATGAAGAAGATGGGCTCGATGAAGAAGATGCTCGGGATGCTCCCGGGCATGGGCCAGATGAAGCAGCAGCTCGAGGACTTCGACGAGAAGGAGATCGACCGCACCGAGGCGATCATCCGCTCGATGACGCCGGGTGAGCGCCGCAACCCGAAGGTGCTCAACGGATCGCGTCGTCTGCGCATCGCCAAGGGCTCCGGCATGACCGTCACCGACGTCAACCAGCTCGTGCAGCGTTTCGACCAGGCCGCGAAGATGATGAAGACCGTCGCGCGCGGCGGAACCCCGAACATTCCCGGTATGGGTGCGGTGCCCGGCATGGGGCGCCCCGGCGCCTCATCCAAGCGCGGCAAGAAGGGCAAGGCCAAGAGCGGATCCCGGTCGGGCAACCCGGCCAAGCGCGCCGCGGAGAACGCCGGACTGCCGACGGGGCCCGCAACCGGATCGGGCTTCGGGCTCGGCGGTCAGAAGGCGCCCAGCGAGGCCGATCTTGCCGAGATCCAGAAGCTGTTCGGCAAGGGCTGAGGCCCGGGGCGCAGAGGTCGGGGGAGTTGAGGCTTCGACTCGCCTTCGGCTCGCTCAACCCGTTTCGTCTGCGTCGCCTGCGGCGACTCCGCTCAACGACCCGCGGATGAGCTTCTCGCAAGATGCTGGAGTTGCGGGTCGTTGAGCGACGAACGCAGCGAGGAGTCGAAACGCCTCCGGGGGAGTTGAGGCTTCGACTCGCCTTCGGCTCGCTCAACCCGTTTCGTCTGCGTCGCCCGCGGCGACTCCGCTCAACGACCTGCGGAAGCTGTCCCCGTGACGACTCCCGCGGCCACCGCTTGTGCGACATCGACGCCGTGCGCGTCGCGCAACTTGGATGCGGTGTCGTCGATCTCGGCATCCACGCGCGCGGCATCCCAACCCAGATACGGCGCGAGTCCCTCGGCGATCGCGCGGATGACACCGGCATCGACATCTCCCGTGAAGGCGAGGCTCGTCCGGCGGAACACGACATCGGCCACATGGCAGACCTGCTCGTTCTCGACCATCCACCGCAGTTCGCGGCTCGACAGCAGGTCGCCGACCACCGGCGAGTCCTCTCCGTCGGCGATGAAGGCGGCGACATCGGCGGCGCGCGTGCCGTACCGGCCGAACAGCACGCGTCCGCGCTCGTCGTCGCCGACGTTGTCGCGGAGCCACTCGAGCTTGCGGCGCGGAGTCTTCGGGTAGCCGTTCCCGCCGCCGATGCGCACGCCGGCGGTGCTTGCAACCCGCCGCCGTCCCAGCTCTGTGAGCACGTGGTTCGCGAGGTTCTCACCGAGCGCGCGGAAGGTCGTCCACTTGCCGCCGACGAGGCTGAACACGGCCGGTGCGCCGGAATCCTTGCGCCGCTCGATCCGGTAGTCGCGGGAGACGAAGCCGGGGGCGGTGTCGTCGTGGTGGGGCAGCGGGCGGATGCCGGAGTACCGGTAGACGATCTGCGAACGATCAACGGCGATCGCAGGGAAGACGTGCCCGATCAGGTCGAAGAAGTACTGCACCTCCTCGTCCGTACAGCGCGCGGGTTCGCGGGGGTCGGCGTCGATGTCGGTCGTGCCGACCAGCACGCGACCCTTGAGCGGATAGATGAGCACGATGCGGCCGTCGGAGTGCTCGAAGAAGATCTCGCGACCGCCGGTGGCTTCGAGCAGCTCGGGGTGATCCAGCACGATGTGCGAGCCCTTCGTGCCGCCCATGAACGCGGTGGCCGTGCCGAGTGCCTCGTTGGTGAGATCGGTCCACGGGCCCGAGGCGTTCACGATGACGTCCGCCTGCACGTGGAAGTCGGCGCCGGTCTCTCGGTCGCGCAGCCGCAGGCGGTCGCCGTCGAGACCGACCGCCTCCACGTAGTTCAGCGCGCGGGCGCCTGTGTGCGCGGCCTCGCCGTCACGGAGGACGTCGAGGGCGAGACGCTCGGGATCGTGCACGGAGGCGTCGTAATACGTCGCGGTGTACTTGATCTCCTCATCGAGCTTCGGCAGCTGCTCCAGAGACCTGCGGCGACCGAGGAACCGGTGCCGTGGCACGTTGCCGCCATCCCGCGAGAACGTGTCGTAGAGCATGAGCCCGATCTTGATCAGGAACGCGCCGCGCTCCTGCGGCCTGCCCTGCTTGTGCGTGAGGAACCGCAGGGGAGCGGCGAAGATGCCGGAGAACGTCGAGTAGATCGGGATCGTCGTCTGCAGCGGCTTGACGAAGTGAGGGGCGATCTTGAGCAGGCCGTTGCGCTCGGTCACCGACTCCTTCACGAGCCGGAACTCGCCGTTCTCGAGATACCGGATGCCGCCGTGGATCATGTGGCTGGACGCGGCGGTGGCGCCGGAAGCGAAGTCCTCCCGCTCGACGAGCAGCACGTCGACGCCCTGCATCGCGAGGTCGCGGAACGTGGCGATCCCGTTGATGCCTGCGCCGATCACGACGACCGTCGTGCGACCGAGTTCACGTGCTGCCCGGACGCTCTCTCGCTCTGCCGTTGCGGTGCTCTCGCTCATGGTTCCCCTCTGCTTCCCCCTCGTCGCGCTTACCCCTCCATCCTCGCCCACATCGACGGGGCCGGGCTCGTGTGACGGGCCATTCGCCGCATTCTCCTAGGCTGTGGAGCAGACCCGACAGCGCCGTCACCGGCTGGAGAACACACATGCACATCGTCGCCATCGATCAGGGCACCACGAGCACCCGCGCCATCGTCTTCGACAAGCGGGGCGCGATCGTCGCCACCGGCCAGCGCGAGCACGAGCAGATCTTCCCCGAGGCGGGCTGGGTCGAGCACGATCCGGCGGAGATCTGGGCGCACACGCGCGACGTGGTCGACGAGGCGCTCGAGACGGCCGGCGTCGCGGCGTCGGACGTCGCCGCGATAGGCATCACCAACCAGCGCGAGACCGCGATCGTCTGGGATCGTGCGACCGGCGAGCCCGTCTACAACGCGATCGTCTGGCAGGACACCCGCACCCAGCCGCTCATCGACGAGCTCGCCGCGGATGGCGGCATCCGCCGGTTCGCCGACGTCACCGGGCTTCCGCTGGCCACGTACTTCTCGGCATCCAAGATCGCCTGGATCCTCGACAACGTCGACGGTGCCCGCGAGCGGGCAGAGCGAGGGGAGCTGCTGTTCGGCACACCGGACACCTGGGTGCTGTGGAACCTCACCGGCGGACCCGATGGCGGCGTCCACGCCACCGACGTGACCAACGCCAGCCGCACGCTGCTGATGGACTTGCGCACGCTCGACTGGGACGAGGACCTCCTCGCCGCGTTCCGCGTGCCGCGGTCGATGCTGCCTGACATCCGCTCATCGTCCGAGGAGTACGGCGCAGCGAAGGGGACGGCGCTGGACGGCACGCCGATCGCCGCGATCCTCGGCGACCAGCAGGCCGCGACATTCGGACAGGTCGCGTTCGATCGTGGCGAATCGAAGAACACCTACGGGACCGGGAACTTCCTCATCGTGAACACCGGCGAGGAGATCGTCGAGAGCGAGAACGGGCTGATCACCACCGTCGCCTACCGACTGGGTGATGACGCTCCCCACTACGCGCTGGAGGGATCGATCGCGGTCACCGGATCGCTCGTGCAGTGGCTGCGCGACAACCTCGGTCTGTTCGACGAAGCGCCCGAGATCGAGAAGCTCGCGCTCAGCGTCAAGGACAACGGAGGCGTCTACATCGTGCCCGCGTTCTCGGGCCTGTTCGCCCCGTACTGGCGCCCCGACGCGCGTGGTGCGATCCTCGGGCTGACGCGGTTCGCGAACAAGGGCCACATCGCACGCGCCGCGCTCGAGGCGGTCGCGTTCCAGACGCGCGAGGTGCTGGATGCCGTCGCCGCCGACACCGGCGTGACACTGGAGGAGCTGCGGGTCGACGGCGGGATGGTGGCCAACGACACGCTCATGCAGTGCCAGGCGGACGTGCTCGGGGTCCCCGTCATCCGCCCGGCCATCATCGAGACCACGGCCCTCGGCGCCGCCTATGCGGCAGGGCTCGCGGTCGGCGTCTGGGCCGATCTCGACACGCTGCGCAGCATGTGGAAGGAGGACGCCCGCTGGGCTCCGAGCACCGACGAGGTCGAGCGCGCCCGCCTGCTGGCCAGGTGGCGCAAGGCCGTCACCCGTACGTTCGACTGGGTCGACGCAGACTGATCAGACGACCGGGGCGCCCGGCCCAGAGCGGAACTCGTGGATGAGGTGATGGACGACCTCACGGAGGTCGCCGGCGGCGGCGTCGGCCACGCGGAGCTGGCGTTCGTAGCTGGCACCGGAGTCGAGGATGACGCGTGTCGCGGCGAACTCGTCCCCGCAGCCGAGGTCGGCGGCGACCGGGGCCAGCGTGCTCAGCAGTTCGGTGAGCTGCTCGCGCACCTCGCGCTGATTCCCGTCCTCATCGACGATCACGCGGGCGTCGAGCCCGTACCTCGCGGCGCGCCACTTGTTCTCACGGTGGAACCAGGACGGCATGGTCGGCAGGCGTTCACCGGCATCCAGCCGTCGTGAGGAGTGCTCCACGAGCACCTGTACGAGCGACGCGACCGATGCCAGCTCGGCGAGAGTCGACAGGCCGTCGCAGGCGCGCACCTCGATCGTGCCCCACCGGGGCGCCGGACGGATGTCCCATCGCACCTCGCTGGCGTCCGCCATCACTCCGGTGCGCACCATGTCATCCAGATAGCGCTCGAAGTCCGCCCAGGTGTGCAGCGGCCAGGGCAGGCCCGCCGTCGGCAGCTGCTGGAAGACGAGTGCCCGGTTGGAGGCGTAGCCGGTGCGCTCTCCGGCCCAGAACGGGCTCGAGGACGCGAGTGCCTGCAGGTGCGGCAGGTAGGCGCTCAGCGCGCCGATGATCGGCATCACCTTGTCGCGATCCTCGACACCGACGTGGACGTGGATGCCCCAGATCATCATGTTGCGACCCCACCACTGGGTCCGCTCGATCAGGCGGTGATACCGCGTCTTGTCGGTGACGCGCTGGTCGAACCATTGCGCGAACGGGTGGCTTCCGGCCGAGAGGAGCTCGATACCGGCGGGGTCGGTCCTGGCGCGTACAGCTGCGATCGCGGCGGCGATGTCGCCCACCGCGTGCGCCACGTCCTGACCGATGCCGCTGGTGACCTCGATCGTGTTCGTGAGCAGCTCACCGGTCACGGTGTGGCGCTCCGGCGCGCTCTCGTCCTCGAGAGCCGCGAGCAGCTCAGGCGCCCGTCCGACGAGGTCGCCGGTGTCGGGATCTGCGAGCATGATCTCCCACTCGAGCCCTACGGTCGAACGAGGTGACTGCGCGAACTCCTGCTTCACGAGCACAGTCTGACACGCCGGGTCTGCGACTCCCGACATGCGGCTCGCGTCGTTTCGCGCCCGCGGTCAGGATCTGGCAGAATAGAGGGTCGGACGACGTTCTCGACCCTCTATCCAGATCGCGTCCACCCATTCTGAGCTTCCGCCGGGTGTGCACCCCACTCTCCAGGCGACCAGTTCGTTCCTTCCACACCATTCAGGAGAATCGTGGCTGTAAAGATTCGTCTCAAGCGCCTGGGCAAGATCCGCGCGCCTTACTACCGCATCGTCGTCGCCGACTCGAAGACCAAGCGCGACGGTCGCGTGATCGAGGAGATCGGCAAGTACCACCCGACCGAGCAGCCCTCGTTCATCGAGGTCGACTCGGAGCGCGCGCAGTACTGGCTCTCCGTCGGCGCGCAGCCGACCGAGCAGGTTGCCGCCATCCTCAAGCTGACCGGCGACTGGGGCAAGTTCAAGGGCGACAAGGACGCGAAGTCCACCGTCCAGGTCGCAGAGCCCAAGGCTCCGTTCGAGATCGACTCGGCGAAGAAGTCCGTCATCAAGCCGAAGGCGGAGAAGAAGCAGGAGGAGGCTCCCGCGCAGGAGGCCCCCGCCGCCGACGCGGAGGCCGCTGAGGCTCCCGCCGCCGACGCAGAGTAATCGCCGTGCTCGCCGCCGCGCTCGAACACATCGTCAAGGGGATCGTCGATCACCCGGATGATGTCCGCATCACCGCATCCACTTCGCCGCGAGGCGACCTCCTCGAGGTGCGAGTGCACCCCGACGACCGTGGACGCGTGATCGGGCGCGGCGGCCGCACCGCAAAGGCTCTGCGCACGCTCATCTCCGCCCTGGCGGATGGGCAGCGTGTCCGCGTTGACGTCGCGGACGACTGACGTGGTCCAGAGCGACCGCAACCAGGGCAAGAACCAGCTGAGGGTCGGACGCCTCGTCAAGGCGCACGGCCTCAAGGGTGCACTCAAGCTGGAGCTGTACACCGACAACCCCGAGCGACGCTTCGTACTGGGCGCCGAGTTCACGTTGCAGGTGCCTGAGGCATCTCCGTGGCACGGCAAGTCCATCACCGTCCGCGAGTACCGGGTGATGAACGGCAATCCGGTGGTCTTCTTCGAGGGCGTCGACGATCGCGAGGGTGCCGAAGCGCTTGTCCGCGCGATCCTGTGGATCGATCAGGATGCCGATGAGCCCGAGGACGACGCCTGGTACGACCACCAGCTCGTCGGCCTCGATGTGGTGCGCGATGACGTCGTCATCGGCAAGCTCGCGCGCGTCGAGCACCTCCCGGCTCAGGACCTGCTGATCGTCAAGCCTTCGGGCGGGGGCGACGAGGTCATGGTCCCGTTCGTCGCGGCGATCGTTCCGGCCGTCGACATCGCCGCCGGCCGCGTCATCGTCACGCCTCCCGCCGGTCTCTTCGAGGAGATCGCGGACGCCGACGAGGCGAACGGCCAGGGCGACGCCTCCGAGTGAGCGATCGCTACGATCAGCGCATGAGGATAGACGTCGTCTCGATCTTCCCGTCGTACTTCGACGGTCTCGCGCTGTCCCTTCTCGGCAAGGCACGCGAATCGGGCATCCTGGACCTGCGTGTCCACGATCTCCGGGACTGGACGAGCGACCGGCACCGCACCGTCGACGACACCCCGTATGGCGGGGGAGCGGGCATGGTCATGAAGCCGGAGCCGTGGGCTCTCGCCCTCGACGAGCTCGCTTCTTCGGCCTCTGGGGCCGCCGAGCGGCCGACCATCATCTTCCCTTCGCCCGCCGGTGAGGTCTTCCGTCAGGCGACGGCACGAGACTTCGCACAGCGCGAGCACCTGATCATCGGCTGCGGACGCTACGAGGGCATCGACGAGCGCGTGTTCGAGTACGCAGCGACGCTCGGCGAGGTGCGCCTGGTCAGCCTCGGCGACTACGTGCTCAACGGCGGCGAGGTCGCCGCGATGGCGATGATCGAGGCGGTCGGGCGACTGATCCCCGGCGTTGTCGGCAATCCGGAGAGCCTGGTCGAGGAGTCCCACGAGGACGGACTCCTGGAGTACCCCTCGTACACGAAGCCGTCGTCCTGGCGCGAGCGCGCCGTCCCGGACGTTCTGCTCAGCGGCAATCACGGTGCGATCGCCGCCTGGCGCCGCGACCAGCAGATCGAACGCACCAGGGTGCGGCGTCCCGACCTTCTCGGCGACTGATCAGACCGGCGTCTCGACCTCGTCGAGCAGTTCGTCTTCGGCGTCGGCATCCCGATCGCGCCGTCGTGACCGCTTCGCGGGCGCAGGCCGGCCCTCTGCCTCTTCACGATGCTTCTGCACCTCGGTGCGGATCATGTAGAAGATGAAGATGAAGCCCATCACGCCGAACAGGATCCACTGGATCGCGTAGGACAGGTGCGGTCCCGGATCGTCTGTGGGGGAGTCGAATGACCCGAGCGCGGTATCGGGCGCCGGCGTCTCCTCGACGATCTGGCCATAGGCGCTGACGATCACGACCCCGTCCAGATCATCGGCCACGGTCGGCAGGTGGATCGTGGGGACCTGCCCCTCCGGAGCGCTGCGGCCCGAGCTGGGCAGCTGCTCGCCGGTCCTGAGGCGCACAGTGACCTCGACTGTGCCCGACGGCGACGCCGGTACGGCATCCGGTAGGGCGCCCTCGCCGGGCGGAACCCAGCCACGATCGACGATGAAGATCCGTCCGTCCGCGTCGCGGAATGGCACGAGCACCTCGAACGCGCTGGTTCCGCCGTGCGGCCGGTTGCGCACCAGCACCTGCTCCTCGGCGAGATACTCGCCATGCAGGATCACCGGATGCCACTCGTCTCCGGCATCCAGCTCGCCGTCTTCGTCGATCAGCTCGCCCAGTGGGACGGGGGCGGCGTCGTAGTTCTGCTCGACCAGCGCGATGTCGGACGCGCGACTCTCGTTCCTGTCGAACTGCCAGTCGGACAGGAACACGCAGGCGACGGCGAAGCCGATCGCGATGAGGAGGTACACGCCCCAGCGCACGAAACGATTGCTCAACTCGGAAGCCCCTCACGGACGGTCACGGGAAAGTCTCGCGCGGCGAGGTAGTCGTGAAGGAACCCCGCGTGCTCATCGCACGCCAGCCAGATCTTCTCGCGGTCGGCGCTGTGGATGCGGGGATTGCGCCACACGATGTGCTGCGTCGCCTCGCGCCGGCAGCCGGCGCGTGAGCATTCGTGCGTCACTTCTCGTCGTCTCCCGGCGTCTGGCGCTCCTGGATCGTGATCACCGTGGGATCCGTCTGGGCGGGATTCTCGGCGGGCGTCGATGTCGTGAGCTGCTGGACCGGCGATTCGGCAGGCGAGGTCGCCGTGGGGCTGACGGCGTTCGCGAACACGACGGCGATGTAGGGCAGGATCGCAGCGGCGATCGCGAACACCCAGGTGTACCAGCCGTACGGCGTCACCAGCACAGTGAGCGCGAAGCACGCCATGCGGATCCCCATCGTGATCCAGTAGTTGCGCACGCGCGCCGAGGCCTCGTCCCGCGGCGCTTGCGGCAGGGACGTGACGGCGGGTGCGTGCGAGTGCTTCACGATCCTTCAAGCCTACGCCGCGCGGACGAGTCCGGAAGCTCTTCCACGGCGGATATCGCCTCAGCCGGCGACGCCGTAGAGCAGGAACGGGAGTGAGCCGAGGAACAGGAACGAGATGATCGCGACGACGATCAGGAGCGCGATGATCGCAAGTCCCGCGTACCCCATGATCAACCCGGCGATCGCCATTCCGCGCCCTGCGACAGCGGGGTTGCTGCGCGTCTGCTTGAGGGCCATGTGCCCGGTGATCACGGCGGCGATGGAGGCGAGCAGAGCCACGAAGGTCCAGCTGAACACGATGCCGGCGATGCCCGTGATGAGCGACGTGACCGCGAGGCCGCTGGTCGGGCGCGCCGGTGTGTACGGCTGTGCCGGGTACCGAGACGGATACTGCTGCGTGGGGTATTGCGGGGCGAGCGGGTACGCCTGTGTCTGGGGGTGAGCCTGCGGTGCGGCCGGCGCTCCCGGGTACGCCTGCGGGGCGGCAGCGGGTGCCGCCGTCGGGGCAGGCGGGAGGACGGGGTGCTCGCCCGGGGTCGTGTTGTCGTCGCTCATCGCGATCCCTTCTTCGGTCTCAGGTGTCCCTCAATCATGGCGTGGATCCGGCTCCGGGGCACGTGCGGCCACCCCGATAGGATGGCTCCCGGCCGATCCCCATCGATCGATCAGCCCTGTGGGAGTGAGCATCATGAATTCAGAACGCGTCGTCCTCGTCACCGGCGGCAACCGCGGCATCGGTCGCGCGATCGCGGAGCGCTTCGTCCGTGACGGCTATCGCGTCGCCGTCACCGCCCGCAGCGGCGAGGGCCCCGAAGGCACGCTCACCGTGCGCGCCGACGTGACGGATGCCGCTGCGATCGACGCGGCCTTCACCGAGGTCGAGAACACCCTCGGGCCCGTCGAAGTGGTCGTCGCGAACGCCGGCATCACCAAGGACACGCTCCTGATGCGCATGAGCGAAGACGACTTCGACAGCGTGGTCGCCACCAACCTGGGCGGCACGTTCCGTGTCGTGAAGCGTGCCTCGAAGGGGATGCTGCGTGCGCGCTTCGGCCGTGTGATCCTCATCTCCAGCGTCGTCGGCCTCTACGGTTCGGCAGGCCAGGTGAACTACGCCGCCTCCAAGAGCGCCCTGGTCGGCTTCGCCCGCTCGCTCACGCGCGAACTCGGCGCACGCGGTATCACCACGAACGTCGTCGCTCCCGGATTCATCGACACGGACATGACCGCCGAACTGCCGGAAGAGACGCAGAAGCAGTACAAGGCCAGTATCCCGGCCGCGCGATTCGCGACGCCGGACGAGGTCGCCGGTGTCGTGACCTGGCTCGCCGGTGATGATGCCGCCTACATCTCAGGCGCAGTGATCCCCGTCGACGGCGGCCTCGGCATGGGTCACTGACCCGCCGCGTCATTGATCAGAGCGGCGAGCCGCTCGGGCTGGGAGAACTGCGGCCAGTGGCCGGAGCCGATCTTCTCCACCGTCACGTCGGCGATCGCGCGATATTCCTCGGCATAGGAGCCCCAGTTGTCGAGCTCGGCCTCCAGCTGCTGCTGATCCATGCCGCCCATCAGCATGGTCACCGGCACACGGTGCCTGCCGTCTGACAACCGAACGGGATCGGTGGGAACCCGCGCCGGCACGGATCGCGTCAGCGGGGTCGTGCGCGCGCGGGTCTGCGCATCGAGATCGAAGACGTCCTCATCGGGGAAGAAATCCCACCCGGGGAACGGTACGACGCCGTCGACGAGCTCGAACTCGGAGATGGCCGATTCCGGCGGCGGCGGCACCGTGTCGACGAAGACGACGCGCGCGACCCGGTCGGGACGCGCATCCGCCGCGCCCCATACGACGTTGCCGCCGCCGCTGTGCCCGACGAGCACGACAGGGCCGTCTGCGGCGTCGATCTTCTCCACGACGGCGTCGACCCAGTCGGACATGCCGATGCCGGAGGATCGCTCGGCGGGTTCGCCGACGCCGGGGAGGGTCATGGCCAGCGGCCGGTGGCCGGCCGCTTCGAGTGCGGGGACGACGTCGTCCCACGAGGATGCCTCGAGCCAGAGGCCCGGTACGAGAATGATGTCCATGCCGCGACGCTACGCGCGGCCTCGGACATCCGCCAGGGTCGAGATCAGGGCAGCAGCGGGATGACCGCGCGGAGGTCCTGCGGACCGATGACGAGATTCGCCGATCGACGGACCATCGGCTTCGCGTTGAAGGCGAGGCCGAGGCCGGCGGCCGCCATCATCTCGAGGTCGTTGGCGCCGTCGCCGATCGCGATGGTCGCGTGCTGCGGCAGCTGAAGCTCGCGAGCCCATTCCCGAAGCGATGCGGCCTTGACAGCGGCATCCACGATCTCGCCGTCGACGACGCCCGAGAGCCGATCCGCGTAGACGGTCAGCCGGTTGGCCCGCCAGCGATCCACGCCGAGGCCGGGGGCGATGTGGTCGAGGATCTCGTGGAATCCGCCGGACACGACTCCCACGACTCCGCCCCGGTCGTGAACGGCGGCTGTGAGCTCCCGCACGCCAGGGGTGGGCCGGATCCGGCTCCTGACGCGCTCGAACGCATCGGTGGGAACCCCGGCGAGCGCCTGCACCCGGGAGCACAGACTGGCCGCGAAATCGACCTCACCGCGCATCGCCGCTTCCGTGGCCGCCTGCACCTCGGCGCGCCGACCTGCTTCGTCTGCGAGAAGCTCGATCACCTCATCGCGGATCAGGGTGGAATCGGCATCGAGGACGACGAGGAAGCGCGCAGCAGTCACGCGATCGAGCGTAGCGCCCGATCGGAGGCCGGCCCGTTCACGGCTCGATCAGCTCGCCCTTGCCGACGACGGTGATCCCGGATTCGGTCACGGTGAAGCCGCGTTCGAGGTCGCGCTCCCTGTCGACGCCGACGGTCGCGCCGTCGAGCATGACGACGTTCTTGTCGAGCACCGCCCGGTGCACGCGCGCACCCTGCCCGACCACGACGCCGTCGAAGACCACCGAATCCGTGATGGTCGACCCGCCGGCGGCGAGGGTGCCCGGTCCGATCACGCTGCGCTCGAGGTGGGTGCCGGAGAGCACCGAGCCGGGCGAGACGATCGAGTCGATCGCGTTGCCGATGCGCCCGACCGCATCGCGCACGAACTTCGCCGGAGGCGCGTTCACGCTCTGCGTGCGGATCGGCCAGAGCGTGTTGTACAGGTTGAAGACCGGGAGGGTCGAGATGAGATCCATGTGCGCGTCGAAGAACGAGTCGATCGTCCCGACATCCCGCCAGTACGCGCGATCGCGCGGCGACGAGCCAGGGACGTCGTTGTTCTTCATGTCGTAGTAGCCGGCCTCGCCCCGATCGACAAAGTACGGGATGATGTCGCCGCCCATGTCGTGACTCGACGTCGCGACCTCGCCGTCCGCCTCCACCGCTTCGATGAGCGCGTCGGTGTCGAAGATGTAGTTGCCCATCGACGCGAGCACCTCGTGCGGCGAGTCTGCGAGGCCGGCGGCATCCGTCGGCTTCTCCAGGAACGCGCGGATCCGGCCGGAGCCATCGGGATCGGCGTCTATGACGCCGAACTGGTTCGCGAGGGCCAGCGGCTGCCGGATGCCGGCGACCGTGGCCTTCGCGCCGGACTCGATGTGGGCCTCGATCATCTGCTGGAAGTCCATGCGGTAGACGTGGTCGGCGCCGATCACGACCACGATGTCGGGCTTCTCGTCATTGATGAGGTTCAGGCTCTGCAGGATGGCGTCGGCCGATCCCGAGAACCAGCGCTTGCCCAGACGCTGCTGAGCCGGCACCGAGGTGATGTACGAGTCCAGCAGCGAGGACATGCGCCACGTCTGGGTGATGTGCCGGTCTAGGCTGTGCGACTTGTACTGCGTGAGCACCACGATCTGCCGGAGACCGGAGTTGATCAGGTTTGAGACGGCGAAATCGATCAGTCGATACTGCCCGCCGAACGGCACGGCAGGCTTCGCCCGATCAGCCGTGAGAGGCATGAGCCGCTTGCCCTCTCCGCCGGCGAGAATGATGCCGAAGACCTTCTTTGGGGCTGCCATGGCTCCACCATAGAACCCCGACGTGTCGCTGTACTAGCGTTCAAGCATGCGCGTCGACATGATCACCAAGGAGTATCCGCCGGAGATCTACGGCGGGGCGGGAGTCCACGTCGCAGAACTGGTCTCCGCGCTGCGTTCGTCGATCGATGTGCGGGTCCGTGCCTTCGGTTCCGAGCGCACCGAGGCAGGCACTCGGTCGTACCGTCCGCCGGTCGAACTGGACAGCGCGAACGCCGCGATCCAGACGCTCGGCACCGATCTCGCCATGGTGGGAGACATCGCCGGAGCCGACCTCGTGCACAGCCACACCTGGTACGCGAACTTCGCCGGTCACATCGCCTCACAGCTGCACGGCATCCCTCATGTCCTCACCGCACACAGCCTCGAGCCGCTGCGCCCATGGAAGGCCGAGCAGCTGGGCGGCGGATACGCCGTCTCGAGCGGCATCGAGAAGCTCGCGTACGAGAACGCGGCGGCGATCATCGCGGTCTCCGCGGGGATGCGCGCGGACATCCTCCGCAGCTACCCGCAGGTCGACCCCGCACGCGTGCACGTGATCCACAACGGGATCGACGTGCAGCGCTGGCGGCCGGTCCGGAACGACGCGTTCCTCGCCGAGATCGGGATGGATACTGCGCGCCCGTCCGTCGTGTTCGTCGGACGCATAACCAGGCAGAAGGGCCTGCCGTACCTGCTGCGCGCCGCCGAGCTGCTGCCGCCCGAGGTTCAGCTGGTGCTGTGCGCCGGCGCGCCGGACACGCCGGAGATCATGGCCGAGGTGCAGGAGGGAGTCCGGCGGCTCCAGCAGACCAGGGACGGCGTGATCTGGATCGAGCGGATGCTGCCGCGTGACGAGCTCAGCGCCATCCTCGCCGCCGCGACGACCTTCGTGTGCCCGTCGGTCTACGAGCCGCTCGGCATCGTGAATCTCGAGGCGATGGCCTGCGGGGCGGCCGTCGTCGGCACTGCCACCGGCGGCATCCCCGAAGTCGTCGACGACGGTGTCACCGGCCGCCTGGTGCCGATCGAACAGGCGCAGGACGGCACGGGAACCCCGATCGTTCCCGCCGCATTCGTTGCCGATCTCGCGCGCGTGCTGACCGAGGTGGTCGCAGATCCGCAGCGTGCCGCCGACTACGGTCGCGCGGGCCGGGAGCGCGCGACGAAGGAGTTCAGCTGGGCCGCGATCGCCGACACCACGCGCGCGCTCTACGCGGAGCTGACCGACTGAGCCGATAGGCTGGGTGCATGCCGAGCGCTCTTGATTTCACCGATGTCGTCGTGCGCCGTGACGGGCGCAACATCGTCGATCATGTGACCTGGCAGGTCGCAGACGACCAACGATGGGTGGTGCTCGGGCCGAACGGCGCCGGCAAGACCACGCTGCTGCAGCTGGCCGACACGCTCATGCACCCGACATCCGGAACCGTGACGATCCTCGGCGAGACCCTCGGCCGCACCGACGTATTCGAGATCCGCCCGCGGATCGGTTTCGCCTCCACGGCGATGGCCAAGCGCATCCCGCGCGAGGAGAGCGTGCTCAACGTCGTGCTGACGGCGGCCTACTCGGTCACCGGACGGTGGAACGAGCAGTACGAGAACATCGACGAGCGCCGCGCGCTGCGCGTCCTGGGGGAGTGGAAGCTCGACCACCTCGCCGACCGGACCTTCGGCACCCTCAGCGACGGTGAGCAGAAGCGAGTGCAGATCGCACGCGCCGTGATGACCGATCCCGAGGTGCTGCTGCTCGACGAGCCGACCGCGTCGCTGGATCTGGGTGCTCGCGAGGAACTGCTCGCGCTGCTCAGCGGATACGCTTCGTCGCCGACGACGCCGGCCATGGTGATGGTCACGCACCACGTCGAGGAGATCCCGGTGGGCTTCACCCACGTGCTGCTGCTGCGCGGCGGCGGTGTCGTCGCGGCGGGCCCCATCGAGGAGACCCTGACGGCGGATGCTCTCACCGAGGCCTTCGGCATGCCCATCGCCCTGTCGTCCGAGGACGGCCGCTACGCGGCACGCGCAACGTCCTGAGCCGAGGATCTGCTAGAATTGACCCTTGGTGCATTCGCGCCGCAGACTTCCCTCGCTCCTGGCACAATCCAGGGCACCATCTAAGGAATCCCATGAAGACTGACATCCACCCCGACTACAAGAACGTCGTGTTCCGCGACCTCGGCTCGGGCGAGACCTTCCTGACCCGTTCCACGGTCACCAGCGACAAGACCATCGAGCTGGATGGCGTGGAGTACCCGGTCATCGACGTCGAGATCTCCTCGGCTTCGCACCCGTTCTACACGGGCAAGCAGCGCATCATGGACTCGGCCGGTCGCGTCGAGAAGTTCAACCAGCGCTTCAAGGGCTTCGGCGGCAGCAAGTAAGCTTCCGGTTCGAAAGAAGGCTCCGCTCCGGCGGGGCCTTCTTCGTGTCTACGGACGCCTCGTGATCACCCGGTCGTACCGTCGCGTGGTCAGCCGAACTCGATCGTGATCCGCCCCTCATCCATCCGGTCGGGACCCTTGTCGGGCGTCGGGGCGGGGACCGAGGCGCGCTGCTGGCGATCGCGCTCCTGATCCGCCTCGTGCGCGGTCGGCGACCACACCGCGTCGAACCCGCCGGCGATTCCGCCGCTGGTCGAATCGCGGTACTTCTCCTCGATTGGCTTGCCGGACAGCGCGCGGCGCAGTCCGCCGATGAGCAGGATCGGGATCATCGAGAACACGATCCCGATCACCGCCCAGCCCGCGATGTCGCTCATGTGCTCAGCCTAGAACCGTCGCGCGGGCGACGGCATCCGATCTCAGACGGATCCTGGCGCCCGAACCGGCCACGTGCCGTCGAGGGCGTCCTCCGGCTCGATGCGTCCGATCCGGACGAAGTACTCGGTCAGACTCTCGGCCTGGGTGCGCGCCCAGCCGATCTGCTGGGTGTGCAGTTCGTGCGCAGAGCCGGCGAGCGGAAAGCTCCGCGCTATCGCCTGGGCGACGCGTCCTGCCGCGATCGCATCCGCCGACGCCTCGTGCGCGCCATCGAGCGGGACCCCGTAGTGCTGGGCGACGACCTCGAGAGTGCGCTTGCCCTTCCGGTAGCGATCGACGGCCTTGTCGATCACCAGCGGGTCGATGATGGGGCCCGGCATCTCGAGAGCGGGGACGCCGTGCCGGATGCATTCGTGCGTGAGGAGTGAGAAGTCGTAGGAGGCGTTGTACGCGACGACGGGAAGCCCCTGCGCGAACAGCGATCGCAGCGAACTCGCGATCTCGGCCACGACCTCCCGCGCGGAGCGCCCGTGCGCACGCGCGTGCTCGGTCGTGATGCCGTGCACCGCGGCGGCGCCGTCGGGGATCGGGACTCCCGGATCAGCGATCCAGGAACGTGCGGCGATCTCACGTCCCTTCGCGTCGAGCACGCCGACGTGCGCTGTGACGATGCGGTCGGCGGCGACATCGACGCCGGTGGTCTCCAGGTCGAAGACGCCGATGCGGCCGAGCCAGGTCGGGAGGTCGAGATCGAGTGCCATGGGATTCTCCTCTGTCACGCCCAACGCTAGGGACGACCTCGGACATCGCGTCGCAGGCACGCCCGTAGACTGAATCCATGCCCGCGCCCTCGCCCTACGCCGATCGGCTCAGCCGCATCCCGATCGAACGCCACGAGGTCGAGGTACGCGGCGGTCGCACCGCCTACTGGGTCTACGGGCCGGAGTCCGCGACGACCGTGATCGCCGTGCACGGCTTCCGCGGCGAGCACCACGGTCTCGAGCCCGTCCTTGCGTACCTGCCCGAGATCAGGGTCATCGCCCCCGACCTGCCGGGATTCGGCGAGAGCGCGCCTCTGCCAGGGCGCACCCACGATCTCGAGGAGTATGCGCAGTGGCTGCGCGAGTTCGCGGACGCCGTCGCCCCCGGCGCGATCGTCCTCGGTCACTCCTTCGGGTCGATCGTGGCGTCCGCCGCCGTCGCGGGAGGTCTGGAGACCCCGCGGCTGATCCTCATCAACCCCATCGGCGCACCGGCGCTTGAAGGTCCCAAGGGGATCCTGACCAAGCTGGCGGTGCTCTACTACGGGCTCGGAGCGCGGCTACCTGCCGGTATCGGCACGGCCCTGCTGCGCAACGGCATGATCGTGCGGGGGATGAGCATCGCGATGGCGAAGACGAAGGACCCCGATCTGCGTCGGTTCATCCACGATCAGCACGACACGTACTTCTCCGACTTCGCCGACCGCGACGTGCTGCGCGACGCGTTCGTGGCGAGCGTGTCACACGACGTCCGCGCGTTCGCCCCTGACATCGACGTGCCCGTGCTCCTGGTCGCCGCTCAGCAGGACGACATCACCCCGATCGAGGCGGAGCGGCACCTGGCGACGCTGTTCGCGGACGCGGAGCTCGTGGAGATCGCCGACGTCGGCCACCTCATCCACTACGAGACGCCGGCGGAGGCCGCCGGCGCGATCCGCCGCTTCCTCAGGGTTCCCGTCGCGCGAGACCGATGAGCCCGGCGACGCGGTAGGGGATCACCTCACCCATCGCCAGTGACGTCTCGGTGCGCTCGACCCCCTCGATCGAGAGGATGCGGGCATCCGTGTCGAACAGATGCCTGGCGTCGCGGCAGGCGACGCGCGCCAGCAGATCGATCGATCCGCTCAGGCCGTGCACCTGCAGGACCTCGGGGATGCGGGCGAGTTCGGCGGTGATCCGCGGCAGCTCGGTCTGGCGCAGGCCGATGTTGATGAAGGCCTGAAGCGGGAATCCCAGCACCTCCGGCGAGAACGATCGCTCGTAGGAGAGGAAGACGCCGGTCTGCTCCAGCCTGGCCATGCGGGCCTGGATGGTGTTGCGTGACAGACCGAGGCGCTCGGCGAGCGCGACGACGGTCGTGCGCGGGTCTTCGGACAGCGCACTCAGCAGTTCGAGATCTACACGATCAAGCGTGGACATAGTGCCAAACGATAGCAGGTCGTCTTGCCGCGAATTGGGCAACATGCTCAAGTGCTTCGCAGATGCTTGAGCGTGCTGATCAGTGGACGTACCCTCGAAGTAACCGATGAAGACGTCGGTGCAGGCGTGCACGTCCCCACAAGGGACCCACACGACAGGAGGACGAAGATGTCACCGCAGACCACTCCGATCGCAGACACAGCGCAGGATCTCGAACTCGCCGAGCGGCTCATCGCCCCGGACGGAACCAGACTGAACAACCCCGACCTCGACCCTTTCGTGGCCGATGTCGACCCCGCGCAGCTGCGCGCACTGCACCGCGACATGGTGATCCTGCGCCGCATCGACGCCGAGGGCGTCGCGCTGCAGCGCCAGGGCCAGCTCGGACTCTGGGCGCCGTGCAACGGCCAGGAGGCCGCTCAGATCGGCACCGCTCGTGCGCTCGACCCGATCGACTTCGTATTCCCCAGCTACCGCGAGACCGGCGTCATCTACGCACGTGGTGCGCAGCCGGGTGACTTCGTCCGCGTCTGGCGCGGCGAGGAAGGCGCCCCCTACGATCCCATGCAGATGCGCGTCGCCCCGCTGCAGATCATCATCGGCGCGCAGACGCTGCACGCCGTGGGCTACGCGATGGGCATCAAGCACGAGAAGGCGCCGGAGGTCGCCGTCACCTACTTCGGCGACGGCGCGACGAGCCAGGGCGACGTCAACGAGGCCATGGTCTTCGCCGCCTCTTACCAGGCGCCTGTCGTGTTCGTCTGTCAGAACAACCACTGGGCGATCTCCGAGCCGGTGGCGCTGCAGTCGCAGTATCCGATCTCGGGCCGCGCGCCCGGCTTCGGCATCCCGAGCATGCGCGTGGACGGCAACGACGTGCTCGCGTGCATGGCGGCGATGCGCTGGGCGCTCGCGCACGCCCGCGCAGGGAAGGGACCCGCGTTCATCGAAGCGGTGACCTACCGGATGGGGCCGCACACCACCTCGGACGACCCCACCCGCTACCGGGACCCGGAGGAACTCGAGTCCTGGAAGACCCGCGACCCCATCGCGCGCGTCGAGTCGTACCTGCGCGGGCTGGGCGAGATCGACGACGAGCAGATCGCCGCGGCCCACGCCGACGCCGACCGGATGGCCCGCGAGATGCGCGCGGAATGCCTGGGGATGGTCACGCGCGAGCCGCTCGCCGTGTTCGACGGCGTCTATGCCGAACCGCACTGCGGCATCGACCGGCAGCGCGACGAGTACACGGCGTACCTCGCCAGCTTCGAGGAGGGCTGAGATGACGCAGCTCGCACTCGGCAAGGCCCTGAACGCCGGCCTTCGCAAGGCCATGCAGGACGACGACAAGGTCGTCATCATGGGCGAGGACATCGGCAAGCTCGGCGGCGTCTTCCGCATCACCGACGGGCTCCTCGACGAGTTCGGCGCGGCCCGCGTGATCGACACACCACTGGCCGAGTCCGGCATCGTCGGCACCGCGGTCGGTCTCGCCTATCGCGGCTACCGTCCGGTCGTCGAGATCCAGTTCGACGGGTTCGTCTACCCGGCGTTCGACCAGATCGTCTCGCAGGTCGCCAAACTGCACTACCGCACGCAGGGTCGGGTGAAGATGCCGATCACGATCCGCATCCCGTGGGCCGGAGGAATCGGTGCGGCAGAGCACCACTCCGAGTCCCCGGAGGCGTACTTCGTGCACACCGCCGGTCTGCGCGTCATCGCCGTCTCCAACCCGCAGGACGCGTACCGATGCCTGCAGCAGGTGATCGCATCCGATGATCCGGTGATCTTCTTCGAGCCCAAGCGGCTCTACCACCACAAGGGCGAGGTCGACCTGGACGGCTCCCTTGCGGATGCCCCGCCGATGGGGCTCGCGCACATCGTCCGGCAGGGCACCGACGCGACGATCCTGACGTGCGGCGCGATGGTCTCGACGGCCCTGGATGCCGCGTCCGCCGCCGAGGACGAAGGGTTGTCGCTCGAGGTCATCGACCTGCGCTCCCTCTCGCCGATCGACTACGACACCGTCGCGACCGCCGTACGGCGCACAGGCCGCGTCGTCGTCGCGCACGAAGCCTCGCGCGAGGCCGGCGTCGCCGCCGAGGTGATCGCGAGCATCACCGAGCGCTGCTTCGAGTACCTCGAGGCGGCCCCCGTGCGGGTCACCGGCCACGATGTGCCGTATCCGCCCGCCAAGCTGGAGAAGTTCCATCTCCCCGATCTGGATCGGATCCTCGATGCCGTCGACCGCGTGCTCGATCGCCCGAACAGCCTGACGGGAGCCGAGTCATGATCCAGGAGTTCCGCCTTCCGGATCTCGGCGAGGGCCTGACCGACGCCGAGGTCGTGCAGTGGCTGGTCGCCCCCGGCGACACGGTCACTCTGAACCAGACGCTCGCCGAGGTCGAGACGGCCAAGGCCGTCGTGGAGCTTCCATCGCCCTATGACGGAACGGTCGCGACGCTGCACGCCGAGGCGGGCGACACCGTCGAGGTCGGCGCACCGCTGATCGCGTTCGACGTCGCCGGCGCTGAGACGGCCGCCCCCGCGCAGGCAGGTGCCGAACAGGCGGATGCCGCAACCTCCGCGAAAACGGCCGACGCCGCCGATGCCGCCGAGGAGAAGACACCGCCGAACCTCGTCGGCTACGGAGCCGCGCCCTCGAGCAAGGCGCGCCCGGCCCGGCGCGCACGGAGGGCCGCAGCCCCGTCGACGCCGACCGACACAGCGGTGCTCGAGGCAGCCCCGCACGATGTTCTGCCCGAGGCTCCGGCATCCGCTCCGATCGGAGACCGTCCACGATCCACTCCGCCGGTGCGCGCGTACGCCAAACGGCAGGGGATCGACCTCGTGCTGGTGGCGGTCGAGGTCGGCGACCGCGTCATCACCCGCGACGACATCGACGCCTACGCCGAACGCATCGGCGGGCACGTCGATGCCGAGTCGCCGGCGCAGCCGGCTCCGACGTCCGTGTTCGGCGAGACGTCGGAGCGGGAGACCCGCATCCCGATCCGCGGCGTCCGCAAGCACACGGCCGCCGCGATGGTCCAGAGCGCGTTCACGGCACCGCATGTCACGACCTTCCACACCGTCGACGTCACCGCCACCATGGATCTGATCGCGAGCCTGCGTGCGGACCGCTCGCTGTCCGAGCACAGGATCGGACCGCTGGTCATCGTCGCCAAGGCCGTGTGCCTGGCGCTGGGCCGCACCCCGGGGCTCAACTCGCGCTGGGATGAGGAAGCGGGCGAGATCGTCCAGCCGCACTACGTCGACCTCGGCATCGCCGCGGCCACGGAGCGGGGGCTGATCGTGCCCAACATCCGCGATGCGCACCGGATGACCGTGCCCCAGCTCGCCGACGCCGTGAGCGCGCTCACCGAGACCGCACGCTCGGGCAAGACGTCGCCGGCAGATCTCGCCGGCGGCACCTTCTCGATCACGAACATCGGCGTGTTCGGCATCGACGCCGGCACCCCGATCCTCCCGCCGGGGCAGTCGGGCATCCTCGCCGTCGGCGCCGTTCGGCGGATGCCGTGGGAGCACAACGGCGAGATCGCGCTGCGTCAGGTCATGACGCTGAGCCTGTCGTTCGATCACCGGATCGTGGACGGCGCCGAGGGAGCGCGATTCGTGAAGGGCGTCGCCGACATCCTCGAGGAGCCCGGTCGCGCCATGCTGCTCGGGTGAGCCGGCCGCGATCCTCAGGCTCGGAGCGCCCCGCGTGCCATCGAGCAGAGGATCGCGGCGGTCGCCCGTTTCGACCGCGATGCGCTCCGCGTGCTGTGCGGTGTCGAATTGATAAGTCCGAAGCAGGCCTGAACCCGCAGCCGCAGCTCATCCGCCGTCGCGTCGTGCAAGGGCTCGAGTGCGGAGATCCACAGATCGATGTACGCGCGCTGAAGGCGGCGCACCTCGGCCTGATCCTCATCGGCGAGATGGGCGAGGTCGCGGTCGTGAACACGGATCACGTCGGCGTTGCCGAGCGCGAAATCCACGTGGAAGTCGATCAGCGCCTCCATCCGCTCGTCGGCGGTCCCTGCGGCCTCGAAGACGCGCGAACCGCCGCTGACGAGGTCCTCGCTGACCCTCACCAGCACGGCGCCGAGCAGCGCCTGCTTGCCCGTGAAGTGACGGTACACCGCGGGGCCCGAGACCCCCACGGCCGCCCCGATGTCCTCGAGGCTGACTCCGGAGTACCCTCGCGCGGCGAAGAGCCGGGCGGCCTCCGTCAAGAGGGCGTCGGAGCGTTCGGCCTTGGCGCGATCGCGCGCGGTGAGGGGGCTTGTCATTTCAGTTAACGCTCGCTAACCTAAATTGTCGGGTTAGTGCACACTAACCGAAAAGGCGCGTTCGGTGCCACCGTGTGAGTCGAGGAGGACGTCACAATGCCCGTGACCCAGCAGTCGCTTGCCGCTGAACTGCGTGAACGCCTCTCGGCCGTGGCACTCGGAGGCCCGCAGAGTTCCCGCGATCGGCACGTCGCAAGGGGCAAGCTGCTTCCGCGCGAGCGCATCACGAGACTCCTGGACGAGGGGAGTCCCTTCCTCGAAGTCGCCCCTCTCGCCGCCGAAGGCCTGTACGGGGGAGAGGTGCCGGCTGCCGGCGTCATCGCAGGCATCGGGCTCGTGCACGGCAGGCACGTCATGGTGGTGTGCAACGATGCGACCGTCAAGGGCGGCAGCTACCTGCCGCTCACGGTGAAGAAGCACCTCCGCGCGCAGGAGATCGCGATCGAGAACCGCCTTCCCTGCCTGTATCTCGTCGACTCGGGCGGGGCTTTCCTGCCCAAGCAAGACGAGGTGTTCCCCGACCGGGAGCACTTCGGTCGCATCTTCTTCAACCAGGCGCGGATGAGCGCCGAAGGCATCCCGCAGCTCGCCGCCGTCCTCGGCTCCTGCACGGCCGGCGGCGCATACGTGCCCGCGATGAGCGACGAGACAGTGATCGTGCGGGGCCAGGGGACGATCTTCCTCGGCGGCCCGCCGCTGGTGAAGGCGGCGATCGGCGAGGTCGTCACCGCGGAGGAGCTCGGCGGCGGTGAGCTGCACGCGCGCCGTTCCGGAGTCGTCGACCACCTCGCGGAGGACGACGAGCACGCGCTGGAGATCCTGCGCGACATCGTGCAGACGCTGCCGCAGCCCGCGCCCCCGGCATGGGAGGTGGTGGCATCCACTCCGGCGGATGAGGAATCGAGCCTCTACGACGTCGTCCCCGTCGACGTGAACGCCGCCTATGACGTGCACGAGGTCATCGCCCGTCTCGTCGACGGCGACTCGTTCCGGGAGTTCAAGTCCGAGTACGGCACGACGCTGGTCACCGGCTTCGCTCGGCTGCACGGGCATCCGATCGGGATCATCGCCAACAACGGCGTGCTGTTCAGCGAGTCCGCGCTCAAGGGCGCGCACTTCATCGAACTGTGCGACCAGCGCGGCATCCCGCTGCTGTTCCTGCAGAACATCACCGGCTTCATGGTCGGCTCCGACGCCGAGGCCGGCGGCATCGCGAAGGACGGCGCGAAGATGGTCACGGCCGTCGCGACGACGCGCGTACCCAAGCTGACCGTCATCATCGGCGGCTCATTCGGCGCCGGGAACTACTCGATGTGCGGGCGCGCGTACTCGCCTCGGTTCCTGTGGACGTGGCCGGCGAGCCGCATCTCGGTGATGGGCGGCAACCAGGCGGCATCCGTGCTCGCCACCGTCAAGGAGGACCAGCTCGCGGCCCGCGACGAACCGTGGAGCGCGGACGAGCGCGCCGACTTCGAAGAGCCGATCAGGGCGCAGTACGAGGCTCAGGGTGAGCCGTACTACGCCACCGCCCGCCTGTGGGATGACGGCATCATCGACCCGGATCAGACCCGCGACCGCCTCGGGCTCGCGCTCGACGTGATCGCCCGCAGCCCGCTGCCCGAGCCGCGCTTCGGCGTCTTCAGGATGTGAGAGAGATGGCCGCCTTCGACATCGTGCTCATCGCCAACCGCGGCGAGATCGCGCGACGCATCATCCGCACGGTCCGGGCTCAGGGCCTGCGAAGCGTCGCGGTGTACAGCGATGCGGATGCCGACGCGCCGCACGTGGGTGAGGCCGACTCCGCGGTGCGGATCGGTCCCGCACCGGCGGCCGAGTCGTATCTCGACGTGGATGCCGTCATACGCGCAGCACGCGAGTCCGGGGCGCAGGCGATCCACCCCGGGTACGGTTTCCTCTCCGAGAGCGTCGACCTGGCTCAGGCATGCGCGGCCGCCAGGATCGTGTTCATCGGTCCGTCCGTCGAAGCCCTGCAGATCATGGGCGACAAGGTCACCGCCCGCGAGCAGGTTGCAGCGCGAGGCGTGCCGGTGGTTCCCGGGTTCGATGCCGGCGGACTCTCCGACGACCAGATCGCAGTGCGTGCCACCCAGGTCGGATACCCGCTCCTGGTGAAGCCGAGCGCGGGCGGTGGCGGCAAGGGCATGGAGATCGTGCTCGACGAGGCGCATCTCGATGCCGCTCTGGCCTCGGCCCGTCGCGTGGCCAAGGCGGCGTTCTCGGATGACGCGCTGCTGCTCGAGCGGCTGATCGCCCGGCCGCGCCACATCGAGGTGCAGGTGTTCGGCGACAAGCACGGCGCGGTGGTGGCCATCGGCGACCGCGAATGCACCCTGCAGCGCCGACACCAGAAGGTCATCGAGGAGGCTCCCTCCGCCGGGCTTCCCGACGGCGTGCGCGAGCGGCTGTTCGAGGCTGCGGTCCGCGCCGCGGAGAGCGTCGAGTACGTCGGGGCCGGCACAGTCGAGTTCCTCGTCGACGCCGACGCGCCGGACGAGTTCTTCTTCATCGAGATGAACACGCGGCTGCAGGTGGAGCATCCCGTCACCGAGGCCGTCACGGGGCTCGATCTCGTCGCGCTGCAGCTGTCGGTCGCGGCCGGCGAGGCGCTGCCCGCCGTGCCGCCGGTCACGGGTCACGCCGTCGAGGCGCGCATCTACGCGGAGTCTCCCGAGGGCGGGTTCCTGCCCTCGACCGGCCGGGTGCTGCGATTCGACGCGCCAGCCGGCGTGCGAGTGGATGCCGCGATCGAGACCGGCAGCGAGGTGACCGGGTTCTATGACCCGATGATCGCGAAGATCATCGCCCACGGGCCTGACCGCAGCGCCGCACTCGAGCAGCTCGACGAGGCCCTGTCGCGGACGGTCATCCTGGGCGTCGAGACGAATGTCGGTTTCCTCCGCAGGCTCGTGACGAACGAGCGCGTGATGGCGGGCGACCTCGACACCGGACTGATCGACACGCTGCTGCCGTTCGCCGCCGCGTCACCGTCGCCGCGCATGGTCGCGTCAGCGAGACGGGTGTTGCTGCACGAGACGGAGGCTGCCACGACCCGTCTCGTGCAGGAAACCTCGTCTCGTCGGGCAGGCGGGGTGTGGGCGGCGCTCACCGACGCCGGGGCGGCGGAGGTGGCGTTCCTGACAGACGGCGGGCAGATACTGGATGCCGAGACGGATGCCGAGGCATCCCTTCCGGCGGCGGTGGATGCCGACGGCGCCGTGTGGGTCAGCGAACAGGGCCGCGTCGCCAGGCTGCGTCCGCTCGACCGCCGCGCGCGCATGAAACACCGCCTCGCGGCGCGACAGCCGGAATCCGCGGCGACCGCACCGGAGGCACGCGCCCCGATGCCGGGCAACGTCGTGGCCGTGCACGTCGAGGACGGTGCGACGGTGTCCCAGGGCGAGCCGCTGGTCTCCATCGAGGCCATGAAGATGGAGCATCCGGTGCTCGCGCCGCACGACGGCACCGTCCACCTGCTGGTCGCCGTCGGCGATCAGGCGCGGCGCGGCCAGCCCGTCGCCACCGTCATCCCGCACGCCGAATCCGCAGACTCCGAAGGAGCATCATGACCATCGACCTCACCGAGGAGGAACTCGAACTCAGCGCCATGGTGCGCGAGTTCGCCGACACCGTCGTCGCGCCGCAGGCGTACGAGGCGGACCGTACGCACACGCTGTCGATGGATGTCGTGGCGCAGATGGGCGAGCTCGGCCTGTTCGGTCTGCCGTTCCCGGAGGAGGTCGGCGGACAGGGCGGCGACTACATGGCGCTGGGCCTGGCGATCGAGGCTCTCGGGCGAGTCGACCAGTCCATCGCCATCACCCTCGAGGCGGGCGTGAGCCTCGGTGCGATGCCGATCTTCCGCTTCGGCGACGACGCGCAGCGCGCAGAGCATCTGCCCGACCTGCTCGCCGGTCGTGCCCTCGCCGGATTCGGACTCACCGAGCCCGAGGCGGGCAGTGACGCCGGAGCCACCCGGACCACCGCGCGCCTGGACGGCGACGAGTGGGTCATCGACGGGGCCAAGCAGTTCATCACGAACTCCGGCACGCCGATCACGCGGTTCGTCACCGTCACGGCGGTCACCGACGTGGCCGAGGGGCGCAAGGAGATCTCCACGATCATCGTGCCGAACGGCACGGCCGGGTTCACGGTCGAAGCGCCGTACGACAAGGTCGGCTGGCGTGCCTCCGACACGCACCCGCTGACCTTCGAGGGCGTGCGGGTCCCCGCGTCGAACCTGGTGGGGGAGCGCGGCGCAGGGTTCAAGAACTTCCTCAGCATCCTCGACGAGGGGCGCATCGCGATCGCCGCTCTCGCCACCGGTGCGGCCGAGGGGTGCCTGGAAGCCGCCATCGACTACGCCAAGAGCCGCACGGTCTTCGGCGCCGCTCTCAGCACGCGCCAGAACGCCCAGTTCACGCTGGCGCGCATGCGTGCCCGCGTGCACACCGCTCGCCTCGCCTGGCACCACGCCGCCCGCCTGCGGGATGCCGGCAAGCCGTTCGCCGAGGCGGCCGCGATCGCCAAGCTCGCGGCGGGGGACGCCGCGATGGACAACGCCCGAGACGCCACCCAGATCTTCGGCGGCAACGGGTTCATGAACGAGTTCGCCGTGGGACGGCACTATCGTGACTCGAAGATCCTCGAGATCGGGGAGGGGACGACAGAGGTGCAGCTGCTCGTCATCGCGCGTGGATTGGGACTGATATGACGGCGGACATCCTGCAACGGGGCCTGTACTTCGAGGAGATCGAGGTCGGCGCCCGCTATCTGCACCGTCCAGGCCGCACCGCCACCGAGGCCGACAACGTGCTGTTCACGACGCTCACGATGAACACGCAGGCTCTTCATCTGGATGCCGCGTTCGCCCAGACGCAGGAGTTCGGTCAGCGGCTGATGAACTCGATGTGGACGCTGTCGACCATGGTCGGGGCGTCGGTCGCGCAGCTCACGCAGGGCACGCTCGTCGCGCAGCTCGGGCTCGGGGAGATCGCGTTCCCTCATCCGCTGTTCGCCGGCGACACGCTCTACACCGAGAGCGTCGTGACAGAGAAGCGCCTGTCGAAGTCTCGTCCTGGGCAGGGCATCTGCACGATCGCGCACACCGGCCGCAACCAGGACGATGTCGTCGTCGCCACCGCGACCCGCACCGTGCTCATGCACTGCGTGCCGAAGGAGAACTGAGGTGTTCGAACTCGGTCCTGCCCTGCTGTTCTGCCCTGGCGACCGCCCGGAGCGCTTCGTCAAGGCGGCCGAACGGTCAGATGCCGTGATCCTCGACCTCGAGGATGCGGTGGCCCCTGATGCCAAGGCCGCCGCGCGTGCGCACGTCGCAGCATCCGGTCTCGATCCCGCCCGCGTGATCGTCCGCGTGAACGCGCCGGACACGGCCGAGTTCGACGATGATCTCGCGATGCTCGCCGCATCACCGTTCCGCACTGTGATGGTCGCCAAGACCGAAGATGCCGCCGCTCTCGACCGCTTCGACGAGTCGTACTCGCTGATCGCCCTGTGCGAGACGGCTCGAGGCGTGAGCGAAGCCGCGCGGATCGCGGCGAACGATCGCATCGTAGGGCTCATGTGGGGTGCCGAAGACCTCGTCGCGTCCCTCGGCGGCACTGCCAGTCGCCATGCGGACGGGCGGTACCGCGATGCTGCCCGCTATGCGCGCTCCCGCGTCCTCATCGAGGCGTCAGCCCACGGCAAAGCCGCCATCGACGCCGTGCACATCGACATCGACGACGTCCAGGGCCTGGCCGCGGAGGCCGAGGATGCCGCGGCCTCCGGATTCCGTGCGACGGCGTGCATCCATCCGGGACAGGTGGCGACGATCCGCTCCGCGTACGCGCCGGATGCCCAGACACTGGCCTGGGCGCGAGAGATTCTCGCTGCGGCCGAGGGGGAGCGGGGCGTGTTCCGCTTCCGCGGGCGGATGATCGACGAACCACTGCTGCGGCACGCCAGGGCGGTGTCGGCGCGCGGCGCCTGAACTCAGATCGCGATCGGCTCGAGCAGCCGGAGGATCCCGGGACCGGCCTCGAACCGGTGCAGCGATCCGTTGCGCAGTACGTCGCCTTCGCGCGGCAGCGACCCGCTGGAGGCGTGGTGCAGGAGCGAGCGGATCACGCCGCCGTGCGTGACGACGATGACCGATTCCGCGACGGGAGCCGAACGGCGCCGCGACTCGCGGGCGATGACGTCCAGCGCGCCGAGGGCGCGATCGCGGACGGTGTCCAGGGACTCGGCCCCGCTCGGCGCGGAGTGCCAGTCGCGGAAGCGCTCCAGGTACTCGGCGACCAGCAGCCCTTCGCCCTCGCCGAACTCGCGCTCGCGCATGTCGTGAGTCGTCGCAGGGGCCACCATGCCGAGTCGCTCCGCAATGATGCGGGCGGTTTCGTGGGCGCGCACCAGCGGGCTCGCGTAGATGGCGTGATGAGAAGTGCCGCTCAGGAGCTCAGCCGCGGCCAGAGCGTCCGCACGACCGGTCTCGTTCAGCGGGATGTCGGTGGAGCCCTGGATCCGGCGTGCGAGGTTCCAGTCGGTCTGACCGTGCCGGACGAGGGTGATGAGAGTCATGACAGCAGTTCCTTCAGCGCGGGGAGCACATCGCCGGTGCCGCCGGGCAGCACGACGTGCGCCCACGGGTCCGCACGCGTCGGCTCGTGGTTGACGATGATGAGCGGGATGCCGCGGCGGCGAGCGCGCTCGACGAGGCGCACGCCGGAGTTCACGACCAGCGATGATCCCGCCACGATCAGCGCCTCACTGCCCCGCAGCAGCGACTCCGCCGCACGGAAGCGGTCGGCAGGCACGAACTCGCCGAAGAAGACGACGTCGGGCTTGAGCATCCCGCCGCAGATCGTGCAGGTCGGGACGATGAATCCGTCACTGCTCTCCGGCGCGACGTCGCCGTCCGGGTTCATCACGATGTTCTCGGGGACCGTGATCCAGGGGTTCAGCTGTTCGATCTGCGCGGCGATGTCGCGGCGGTCGAAGACCTGACCGCAGTGCAGGCACAGCACGCGGCGCATGGTGCCGTGCACTTCGACCACCCGTGCGCTGCCTGCGCGCAGGTGCAGTCCGTCGACGTTCTGCGTGATGACTCCGGAGACGACGCCGTCGCGCTCCATCTCGGCCAGCGCGATGTGCCCGGAGTTCGGCTGCGCCGACGCGAAGGTGCGCCAGCCGAGGTGGCCGCCGATCCAGTAACGTCTGCGCGCCGCCTCGTCGGCGAGGTAGCGCTGGCCGGTCATCGGGTCGGCGCGTGTGCGCGCACCCTCGCCGCGGTACGCCGGGATGCCGGAGTCCGTCGAGATGCCGGCGCCGGTGAGCACGGCGATCCTGCGGCCGCGGAGGAGGTCTGCGGACCTCTCGATGCCGGCAGACAGCTCGGCACTGGTCGTCACGCTCACGGAACCTCCCAGACGAGTCTACGCGGCACGGCGTGCACGACGGCGATGGCAGAGTTGTCTGCATGCACATCGAGCACGTCGCGGACGCCGCCGATCCACGGCTCGCCGACTACCGGAACCTCACCGACACGGCGCTGCGCCGTGTCCAGGAGCCGGCCGGCGGCCTGTACATCGCCGAGTCGGCGAAGGTCATCGAACGCGCGATCGCGGCAGGACACGCGCCTCGATCGGTGCTGGCCCAGCAGCGGTGGGTCACCGGACTCGAGCAGCTGCTCGCCGACACCGATACGCCGGTGTACGTGGTGCCGGACAGCGTCGCCGAGCAGGTGACCGGCTTCGCCGTGCACCGCGGCGCGCTCGCTTCGATGCACCGTCCCGTCCAGCCACAGCTCGACGAGCTCCTGCGGGACGCGCGCACGGTGCTCGTCCTCGAGGATCTCATCGAGCACACCAACGTCGGGGCGGCGTTCCGCGCGGCCGCCGGCCTCGGAGCGGATGTCGTGATCGTCACGGCACGCTGCGCCGACCCGCTCTACCGGCGCAGCGTGAAGGTGAGCATGGGCACCGTGTTCCAGGTGCCGTGGACCAGGATCGACGACTGGGACAGTGCAGCGCTGACGCTGCGCGAGTGCGGATTCGAACTGGCTGCCCTCGCCCTGAGCGACGACGCCGTGCCCCTGGACGTGTACGCGGCGACGCGGCCGGAGCGGGTGGCTCTCGTCCTCGGCACGGAGGGCGACGGTCTCTCCCGGACCGTGCTGGATGCCGCGGACGCGGTCATCACGATCCCGATGCGCGGCGGGGTTGACTCGCTGAACGTCGCCTCAGCAGCGGCCGTCGCGCTGTGGGCGCTGGCGCGCTGAGCCTGCTACTCGCCGTCGGCGACGAAGAACACCGGAGACGGCTCCGGCCGCTTGGCCGTGACCAGGTCTCCGGAGGACTGATGGCGAAGGCGCCGCAGCACCCACGGCACGAGGTGCTCGCGCGCCCAGCCGAGATCTCCCGCGCGCGCCTCACGCCAGGTGCGCGCCGGCAGCGGGTCCGGCTGCATCGCCTGCAGCTCGTTCGGCACGTTGAGGGCGCGGAGCACCATGCGGGCGACCTCGTGATGTCCGAGCGCGTTGTAGTGCAGCCGGTCGTCGTCGAAGAACCGCGAGTCCTGCACGGTCTTCAGCGCCCACTGGTCGGCGACGATGCAGTCGTGCCGTTCGGCGATAGCGCGCACGTTCTCGTTGTAGATCGCGACCTTGCCCCGGAACGCCCTGAACACCGGGGTGAACCCGGTGTCGATGCCGGTGAACAGCACAATGGCCGCGCCGGTGGATGAAAGACGAGACACCGCGTCGTCGAGCTGCGCGGCGATGTCGTCCGGGTCCGTACCGGGGCGGATGACGTCGTTGCCGCCGGCGCAGATCGACACGAGATCCGGGCGCAGCGCGACCGCGGGCTCGATCTGGTCGGCGACGATCTGGGCGATGAGCTTGCCGCGAACGGCGAGGTTCGCATACGCGAAGTCATCGGCCTGCGCAGCCAGTACCTCGGCGACCCTATCGGCCCAGCCGCGGTGACCGCCGGGTGCGTTCGGGTCCGGGTCGCCGATGCCCTCGGTGAACGAGTCACCTACGGCCACGAACCGGTGCCACGGGTGCGGACCCACGTTCGCGATGTACGGGGTACGGGGCGATTCCTGATCGGTCATCACGCTCTCCTTCGACAGAGGACGAGCCTACCTTCCGAGCGTTACCCTTGATTCGATGCTCTCTCCGTCCTTCCCTCAGCGCGCCCCGTGGGGGACGGCGGACAAGCTCCGCGCCTGGCAGCGGGAGGCGCTCGACCTTTATTTCGCGCGTGACCAGCGGGACTTCCTCGTCGCGGCCACACCGGGCGCCGGCAAGACCACGTTCGCGCTCACCCTCGCCGTCGAACTGCTGCGGATGGGCGAGGTGAACCGCGTCATCGTGGTCGCGCCGACCGAGCATCTGAAGACGCAGTGGGCGGATGCCGCAGCACGCGTGCACATCCGCCTCGATCCGCGATTCCGGAACAGCCACTGGGCGCCGTCCCGGCAGTACCACGGCGTCGTGGTCACCTACGCGCAGGTGGCAGCCAAGCCCCCGGTGCACCGGCATCTCACGGAAGACGCCAAGACGCTGGTGATCCTCGACGAGGTGCACCACGGCGGTGACGCGCTGAGCTGGGGTGACGGCATCCGCGAGGCCTACGCATCCGCGAAGCGCCGACTCTCCCTGTCCGGAACGCCGTTCCGCAGCGACACGGCCCCTATTCCGTTCGTCACCTACGCGCCCGACGAATCGGGTGCCCGCATCTCGACCACCGACTACGCCTACGGCTACGGGCGCGCCCTCGCCGACGGCGTCGTCCGCCCCGTGCTGTTCCACATGTACTCGGGCAAGATGCGCTGGCGCACCAGCGCAGGTGATGAGCTCGAAGCGCACCTCGGGCAGGACAACACCAAGGATGTCACGTCCCAGGCCTGGCGCACGGCCCTCGACCCCGAGGGCGAATGGATGCCGGCGGTGCTGTCCGCTGCCGACCGGCGGCTCACCGAGATCCGCCAGCACGTGCCGGATGCCGGGGGACTGGTGCTGGCGACCGACCAGACGGTGGCCCGCGCGTACGCCAAGATCCTGCACAGCCTGACGGGTCAGCAGCCGACGATCGTCCTCTCCGACGACGCCACCGCATCGGAGCGGATCGAGAAGTTCAGCCAGAACGACAGCCGCTGGATGGTCGCGGTGCGCATGGTGTCCGAGGGAGTCGACGTGCCCCGCCTGGCGGTCGGCGTCTACGCGACCTCGTCGTCGACCCCGCTGTTCTTCGCGCAGGCGATCGGCCGGTTCGTGCGTGCGCGTCGGCGCGGTGAGGCCGCCAGCGTCTTCCTGCCCAACGTCCCCGTGCTGATGGGGCTCGCCAACGAGCTCGAGAAGCAGCGCGATCACGCCCTCGACCGGCAGAGCAAGGACGACGACGGCCTCGAGGACTCGCTGCTGGAGAGCGCGAACCGCGAGGAGGAGGCCTCCGACGCCCTCACGCAGGAATTCAGCTACCAGGCGATCTCCTCACTGGCACACTTCGACCGCGTCGTGTTCGAGGGGCAGGAGTTCGGGCAGCTCGCCGAACCCGGGACGCCCGAGGAGGAGGAGTTCATCGGCATCCCAGGGCTCCTCGAGCCGGAACACGTGCACGAACTCCTGATGCAGCGCCAGTCCCGGCAGTCGAAGCTCCGCGCCGCACGCGAGGCGACCGAGGGGCCAGAGCCCACCACCACGCTGCCGCAGCCGCTGCACCGCACGCTGCGCGAGCAGCGGCAGCTGCTCAACAGCCTGGTCGGGCTGTACGCGCGTCAGGCCGGCGAACCGCACGGCGCCGTGCACGCCGAGCTGCGCCGGCTCTGCGGCGGTCCGGCCGTGGCTCAGGCGACCGTCGCGCAGCTGCAGCAGCGCATCGAGCTGCTGCGCAAGCGCGTTCGCTCCTGAGCTGTTAGGAAACCCGAAATGCTGACAATCCGGGCTTTCGCGGCATCCAGGTCGAAGCGCGCCGATAGCGTTGAAAGCGCCCGAACACCCCTTCCCCTGATCCGGAGGACACATGAGCGCGCCTGCAGACGCGGAGCCGACCGAGGCTGACCGCCGCCGCTGGGCGCGCTACCTCGTCGAGGAGCGCGCGGAGGGCCTCGTGTACCAGAAGCTCGCCGATCGCCGATCCGGTGAGGAGCGGCAGATCCTGCAGAGCCTCGCCGACGCGGAGCGGCGCCACGAGCAGCACTGGCTCGATCTGCTCGGCAGCGAGCCCTCGCGACTTCCGAGCGCCGGTCTGCGTTCTCGTCTGCTCGGCTGGATGGCCGGTCATTTCGGCTGGATCTTCGTGCTGGTGCTGGCACAGAGCGCAGAAGCGCGCTCACCATACGACACCGAGTCGTATGCGACGCCGGCGATGCGCGCGGACGAGAAGATCCACTACGAGGTGGTGCGCGGCCTCGCCGCACGTGGCAGGCGACGGCTGTCCGGATCGTTCCGTGCCGCGGTCTTCGGCGCGAACGACGGCCTGGTCAGCAACCTCGCGCTCGTGCTCGGGATCGGCGCCACCGGCGTCTCATCGAGCTTCGTGCTGTTCAGCGGCATCGCCGGCCTGCTCGCCGGCGCGCTCTCCATGGGAGCGGGGGAGTTCGTCTCCGTCCGATCGCAGCGGGAGCTCCTGGCGTCCACCGAGGCCAACGAGGATGCCGCGCTGTCGGCCGGAGATCTCGACATCGACGAGAACGAACTGGCGCTCGTGTACCGCGCACGCGGCATGGACCAGGCCGAAGCCCTGGCGCGCTCGCGCCGCATCATCGCGGCAGCGCAGGAGGGCGTTCGCCGATCCGCGACCGGACCGATCCGCGCACACGCGCCATCGAACGACCACGAGCTGATCGGCAGCGACTGGACCGCCGCGCTGTCCAGCTTCCTGCTGTTCTCGTCAGGGGCGATCGTGCCCGTGCTGCCGTGGATCTTCGGTCTGCAGGGCCTCACCGCGATCCTCGTCGCCCTGCTGTTGGTCGGCGTCGCACTGCTCGCGACCGGAGCGGCCGTGGGCATCCTCTCCGGCGGCCCGCCGCTGCGACGTGCGCTGCGCCAGCTCGCGATCGGATTCGGCGCAGCCGCGATCACGTACGCGCTCGGGCTGGTGTTCGGCGTCGGCGCGGTGTGAGGCCAGCGCGGTGTGAGGCCGGCGCGGTGTGAGGCCGGCGCGGTGTGAGGCCGGTGTATCCGGATACAAGAAAAGCCCCCGTCAGGGGGCTTTTCTCTGCTGTGCGCGGAGGGGGACTTGAACCCCCACGCCCTTACGGGCACTACGACCTCAACGTAGCGCGTCTACCATTCCGCCACCCGCGCAGGTGGTGAAGGTCGTTGCCGACCGAAGAGAAACATTACCAGGTTTCCCGAGGGGCAACGAACCGGCCCGTGGCCCGGGCGCGCCGCGGCGCTTCGATAGCCTGGAGTCATGCCCGAGCCCCAGCATCCCGAAGTCGCGCGCGTCGCGCGGGACCTGATCCGCATCGACACCTCCAACTTCGGCGGCGGCAAGGCGGCGGGGGAGCGGGAGGCCGCCGAGTACGTCGGAGCGTACCTCGAGGGACTGGGGCTCAAGACCCACTACTACGAGGCCGCTCCGCGCCGCACCAACGTGATGGCACGCGTGTCCGGTCGGGATTCAAGCAAGCCCGCCCTGGTCCTGCACGGCCACCTGGACGTGGTCCCGGCCATGCCGGAGGACTGGACGGTCGACCCCTTCGCGGGCGAGATCCGCGACGGGATGCTGTGGGGACGCGGCGCCGTCGACATGAAGAACATGGATGCCATGATCCTCACCGCCGTCGCCGACCTCCTGCGCGCGGGGGAGCAGCCGGAGCGCGACCTGGTGCTGGCGTTCTTCGCCGACGAGGAGAACGGCGGCGTCGAGGGCTCGACACAGGTCATCAAGAACCACCCCGAGTGGTTCGCCGGGGCCACCGAGGCGATCAGCGAGGTCGGCGGCTACTCGATCACGGTCGACGACCGCCGCGCCTACCTGCTTCAGGTGGGGGAGAAGGCCCTCATCTGGATCCGCCTGGTCGCCAAGGGCCGCGCCGGGCACGGCAGCCGGCTCCACGAGGACAACTCGGTGGTCAAGCTCGCGGAGGCCGTCGCGGCGATCGGTCGGACGCGCTGGCCGATCCGGCTCACGCCGACGACGACGGCGCTGCTGCAGGGGCTCAGCGATCTCACCGGACGGCCTGTGAGCGACCCGGACGCGCTTGCCGCGGCATCCGGGCCCGCCGAGGCGTTCCTGCGTTCCACGTTCCGAACCACCACCAATCCGACGGTGCTGTCCGCCGGGTACAAGCACAACGTCATCCCGGAGCGCGCAGAGGCGCTGATCGACGTCCGCGTGATCCCCGGCACCGAGGACGAGGTGCTCGCCGAGCTTCAGGGCATCGTCGGTGACGAGATCGTCATCGAGACCGTCGTGCGCGACATCGGCATGGAGACGCCGTTCTCGGGCGGTCTCGTCGACGCCATGGTGTCCTCCCTCGGCCGCCACGACCCCGGCGTCCCGGTGATCCCGTATCTGCTCGGGGCCGGCACCGACAACAAGGCGCTGTCGCGGCTCGGCATCACAGGGTACGGCTTCGCGCCGCTGCGTCTGCCTGCGGATCTCGACTTCACGGGGATGTTCCACGGCGTCGACGAGCGCGTCCCCGTAGAATCGCTTGTCTTCGGTCAGCAGGTTCTGATCGATCTGCTGCGCTCTTACTGACGCGCAGCCGCTCTATAGAAAGCCTCTCCATGCACCTGCTCGAAGCGCTGTTCCTTGGAATCATCCAGGGACTCACCGAGTTCCTCCCGATCTCATCGAGTGCGCACCTGCGCATCGTCGGCACCTTCACCGGCTCCGGCGAGGACCCGGGAGCGGCGTTCACCGCGATCACGCAGATCGGCACCGAGGCCGCCGTGGTCGTGTTCTTCTGGCGGGACATCGTCCGCATCATCGGGCACTGGTTCCGCTCGCTGACCGGAAAGCTGCCCCGCAACGACCCCGATGCGCGGATGGGGTGGCTCATCATCATCGGCAGCATCCCGATCGTCCTGCTCGGGCTGCTCTTCCAGGACCAGATCGAGACGGTGCTCCGGTCGATGTGGATCGTCGCCATCATGCTCATCGTCTTCGGCATCCTGCTCGGCATCGCCGATCACGTGGGCGCGAAGCGCCGCAAGCTCGATCAGATCACCTACCCGCACGGCATCTTCTTCGGTCTTGCGCAGGCGCTCGCGCTGATCCCGGGTGTCTCGCGATCCGGCGGCACGATCACCATGGGGCTGTTCCTGGGTTACGAGCGTGCCGCGGCCGCCCGTTACGCGTTCCTGCTGGCGATCCCCGCCGTGTTCGGCAGCGGCTTCTTCCAGCTGTTCAAGAGCTGGGATGCGCCGGATCAGTACTTCACGATGGGCGAGACGATCGCCGCGACGGGCATCGCGTTCGTCGTCGCGCTCGGCGTGATCGCGTTCTTCATGAGCTGGATCTCGAAGCGCAGCTTCCTGCCGTTCGTGATCTACCGGATCCTGCTCGGCGTCACTCTGCTGATCCTGCTCGGCACCGGAGTGCTCGCAGGCTAGCGGAGTGCTCGCAGGTCAGCGCTTGCGGTCGCCTGGGCCGTCGTCGCGGCGGCGCAGGTAGCGTTCGAAAGCCTGGGCGATCGCATCGCCGGAGGCCTCGGGGGAGTCCCAGGTGTCGCGCGTGCGCTCGAGCTGGTGGATGTACTCGGTCATCTCCTCGTCGTCCGCCGCGGCCGCGTCGATCGACGCCTCCCAGGTGGCGGCATCCGTGCGGAGCCGCTCGCGCGGGAAGTCCACGCCGGTCAGCTCCTCCAGCCGGTCGAGCAGGGCGAGGGTCGCCTTCGGGGACGGGGCGGCGGATGCCACATAGTGCGGCACGCTCGCCCACAGGGTGGCGCTCGGGATGCCGGCGCCTTCGGCGAAATGCTCGATCACGCTGAGGATGCCGACCGGCCCCTCGTACAGCGACCGTTCGAGGCCGAGCGTCTCGCGAGCCTGCTCGTTCGAACTCGCGGCGAAGATCGAGATCGGGCGGGTGTGCGGGACGTCCGAGAGCATCGCGCCGAGCAGGATGAAGCCGCTGACGTCGTCGCGCAGGGCGACATCGATGAACTCGTTCGCGAACGCCTGCCAGGTGCGAGCCGGCTCCACGCCGGTGAGCAGCCAGAACTCCGGTTCACCGTCTGTGCGTTCGGCGCGCGGACGCCAGAGCGACGCCTCCGGCCAGCGCAGCTCGCGCCTGCCCGTGGCATCCATCTTGGAAGACGGCCGGGTGTACTGATAGTCGAAGTAGAGCTCCGGATCGACGGTGTGGACGAGTTCGTAGTCCGCGCTCTCGCGCAGCACCTCGATCGCGCCGCTGGCTGCCTCGCCGGCGTCGTTCCAGCCGTCGAAGGCGACTATGACGATGCGATCTCCGAGTGCATCCATCCGGGTCTCTCCCTTCGACGGCGGAATGCGGCTATCCCTCAAGGCTAGTCCGCGCCCAGCCGACGTGGTGCATCGCCCGGATAGCATGGTCGGGTGAGTCACAAGCCGCAGGCAGTCCTCTGGGACATGGATGGAACACTGGTCGACACGGAGCCGTATTGGATGGCGGCCGAAACGGCCCTGGTGGAGTCGTTCGGCGGCACGTGGAGTCACGAGCAGGCGATCCAGCTCGTCGGGAACGGGCTGTTGGACAGCGCGCGGATGCTGCGCGATGCGGGAGTCGACATGGCGCCGGACGCGATCGTCGCGCACCTGACCGAAGAGGTCAGGACCGCTCTGGCCACCCAGGGCGTGCCCTTCCGCCCCGGTGCACGCGAACTGCTGCGCGACCTCCAGGCGGCCGGCATCCGCACCGCGCTGGTGACGATGTCGCTGCGACGGATGGCGCGCAGCGTCGTCGACCTGATGGACTTCGACGCGTTCGAGCACATCGTCGCCGGTGACGACGCCGAGCACCCGAAGCCGCATCCCGCGCCCTATCTGCAGGCTGCCGACCTGCTCGGCATCGACATCGCCGACGCGCTGGTGATCGAGGACTCCGTCACGGGGCTGCGTTCCGGCCTCGCCTCCGGTGCCGTAGCACTGGGCGTGCCGCACATGATCCCTCTCGACGACGCCGGCGCACACGCCCTGTGGCCGACGCTCGAAGGGCGCACGGCCGGCGATATCGCCGATGTGTTCTCCTCCGTGCGCACGCAGCAGCGCGAAGAGGCACTGCGTTGAGCGCGGCGTCGCGCCCGAGCGGCCCGTTCCGCGTCGGGGATCGCGTGCAGCTGACCGGCCCCAAGAACCGACTGCACACCGTCACCCTCGTCGAGGACGGCGAGATGCACACGCACCACGGTGTGCTGTTCCACCGCGATCTCATCGGCCTTCCCGACGGCTCGGTCGTCGCCAACAGCTCGGGCCACGAATACCTCGCCCTGCGGCCGCTGCTGCGCGACTTCGCGATGTCGATGCCCCGTGGTGCTGCGATCGTCTACCCGAAGGACGCCGCGCAGATCGTGATGCAGGCCGACATCTTCCCGGGCTCCACGGTCGTCGAGGCCGGGGTCGGGTCCGGTGCGCTGTCGCTGTCACTGCTGCGTGCGATCGGACCGGCGGGTCGCCTGGTCTCCTTCGAGCGCCGCGAGGACTTCGCCGAGGTCGCCCGCTCCAACGTCGAGACGTTCTTCGGCGCAACGCCGGAGACCTGGGAGGTCGTGGTCGGCGATCTGCTCGACGCGCTGCCGCAGACGCAGCCCGCCGGAAGCGTGGATCGCGTGGTCCTCGACATGCTGGCGCCCTGGGAGGTCATGGATGCCGTCGCCGAGGCCCTGACGCCTGGGGGAGTGGTGCTCTGCTACGTCGCGACCGCGACCCAGCTGTCGCGCGTGGCCGAGTACATCCGCGGCACGGGCTGCTTCACCGATCCCGACGCCTCCGAGACGATGGTGCGGGGATGGCACGTGGAGGGCCTGGCTGTGCGTCCGGACCACCGCATGGTCGCTCACACCGGCTTCCTCCTGACCGCGCGGCGACTCGCACCGGGAACTGTGGCGCCGGAGGTCAAGCGACGCGCCTCGAAGTCGAGCTACGGCGACGAGGACGTCGAACTGTGGACCCCCGGAGCCGTCGGCGACCGCGACATCACGGACAAGAACCTGCGCAAGCGCGCGCGGGAGGCGGCCAAGGCCGCCGACGGTGCGCGCCAGGCCGCCGCGTCGCGCGACGCCGAGGACCGATCGCAATAGACTGGAGCGCGTGCGTAAATCCTCAGCCGCTCTGGCCACACTCGCCCTTGCCGCCGTCGCTCTGACGGGATGCGCGGCCGGGCCCTCATTCGACGGCGCGGCATGCGATCGCGCGGCATCCTCGAGCGGTATCGAGGACCTCGCCAACATCACGGGCGACGTCGGTAGCAAGCCCGATGTCGAGCTGTTCACGCCGATCGGCGGTCAGTCCAGCACGTTCGGCGACATCGTCGTCGGTTCCGGCCCCGCCCTCACCAACTCCACGCAGAGCGCCGTGTTCGAGTTCTCGCTGTTCTCCGGGGAGACCGGCGAGCCGGTGGCCGCCACCGCGTACGACGACGACCGCGCCCAGCTGGCCAGCGTCGGGTACTGGGCTCAGACCGTCCCGGCATTCGGCAACGCGCTGGAATGCGCGACCGAGGGCTCGCGCGTGCTCGCCGTCGTCTCGCCCGAGGACTTCGGCGCCCAGAACCTCAGCAGTTTCGGCCTCGAAGCGGATGAGCCGGTCGTCGCGGTGTTCGATGTGGTGAGGACCTTCCCGAGCCGCGCCGAGGGTGCGCTGCAGTACAACGACGCGTCCGGCATGCCCACGGTGGTGCGCGCTCCCGACGGCCGTCCCGGCATCATCGTGCCGGACGGCGACGCTCCCACCGACCTCGAAGTGCAGACCCTGATCAAGGGCGACGGCGCCACAGTCGCCGAGGACGACACCCTGCTCGTCAACTACACCGGGGTCACCTGGGACGACCGCGAGGTCTTCGACTCGTCCTGGGACCGGGGAGCGGCGACCTTCGACCTGGCGAACCTCATCCCCGGGTTCACGCAGGGCCTGACGGGTCAGACCGTCGGCTCGCAGGTGCTCATCGTGGTTCCGCCGGAGCTCGGCTACGGCGAACAGGGCAGCGGCGCGGTACCCGCGAACGCGACGCTCGTGTTCGTCGTCGACATCCTCGGCATCGATCCGCCGGCCTCCTCGCAGCAGTGATGGCCGCCCGCATCCCCCCGGAGGAGCGTCAGACGAATCTCGTCGTGGCGCTGATGGCCACGGAGATCGGGCTCACCAAACAGCAGATCCTCGACAGCGTGTCCGGGTATCGTCAACGAGTCGAATCCGGCGGCAGGACCGACGCCCTGGAGAAGATGTTCGAGCGCGACAAGGACGAGCTTCGCGCACTGGGCGTCCCGATCGAGACGATCGGCGACTCGAGCGATCCGAACGATCTGCGCGAGGCGCGCTACCGGATCCCGAAGGCGGAGTACGACCTCCCGGCGGACATCTCGTTCAGCCCCGCCGAACTGGCAGTGCTTCAACTCGCCGGCAGCGTGTGGAGTGCGGAGTCGGCCTCCGCCGATGCCCAGGCCGGGGTTCGCAAGATCCGGGCTCTCGGCATAGACGGCGATGAGCCGATCATCGGCTTCGCCCCGCGGATCACGGCACGCGAGAGCAGCTTCGCGCCGCTGCAGGCCGCGATCGAGGAGTGCAGGGTGGTGACCTTCGACTACCTCAAGCCCGGGGAGCAGTCGCCCCGCCGACGCAAGGTGCAGCCGCTTGCGCTGCTGGACTTCGAGGCGCGCTGGCACGTCTATGGCGTCGACCTCGACGCCGACGGCGACCGCACGTTCCTGCTCAGTCGCATCGTCGGCGACGTCACGGTGACGCGCACGAGCTTCGATCCCGCTCTCCGCGACGGCGCAGGCGACCGCGCCCTCGCCGGCCTGAACGAGGTCGCGGCGCGCAACTCCGCACTGCTGGAGATCACGCCCGGCACAGAGGCGGCGCTGCGACTCGGCCGGCGGGCGAAGAGTGAGACCCAGGGATACAGCGTGCCCTACGTCGACCTGCACATCTTCGCCGACGAGCTCGCCTCTTACGGACCGGAGGTCCGCGTCGTCGAGCCTGCCGCGCTGCGGGATGCCGTCGTGGCGCGTCTCACGGCGATCGTGGCGGCGCACGGCTCGGCTTCGAACGGTGTGGGAGGCGCGTGATGGCGGACAAGACCAAGCCCCTGCTCGCGGCGGATCGGGTGCGCGCGTATCTGACTCTCGTGCCGTATCTGCTCGAGCGCGGGGAGGTGTCGCTGGACGAAGCCGCCCGCGAGTTCGACGTGTCCGTCGACGACATGCGCGGCATGGTCGAGAAGCTCACCGTGATCGGGCTGCCCGGCGACAGCGGCTACTGGCAGCAGCCGCAGGAGCTGTTCGACATCAACTGGGATCTGCTCGATGAAGAAGGCATCATCGAGATCACGAACGATGTCGGCCTGCGCCGCGTGCCCCGATTCACCGCCCGTGAGGCGGCTGCTCTGCTCGCGGGCCTCCAGATGGTCGCGGCCGTGCCTGCTGTATCCGATCCGGGTCTGGTCGCCGGACTCATCGCCAAGCTGTCGCGTGCTGCCGCGAACGCGCCCGCAGACGTCGTCATAGCGCCCAGCGCGGTAGACGAGGTGCGCGATGCCGTGTCGGCTGCGTTGCGTGAGAGCGTGGCGGTGTCGTTCCGCTATCAGGCGCCGGATGCCGAGCCCACCACCCGCACCGTCGACCCGGTGCAGGTGCTGATCACCAATGGCCAGTGGTACCTGCAGGGATGGTGCCACATGCGCCGCGCGATGCGCACGTTCCACCTGGACCGCGTCAGCGAACCGCAGCTCACCGACATCGCGATCACTCATGCGGATGCGCCTGTGCCCGACGCCTTCGGCACAGCCGGAGACGACACCGCGGTCACTGTGCGCCTGCCCCGCCGGCTGGTGCCCCTTCTTGGCGACTACGTGCGGGCGGACAACTCCCAGGACGACGGCGATCACTTGCTCGTGAGCATCCGCCTGTCCGATCCGCGCGGGATCAAACGCGTCGCAGGGCGGTTCGGTGGGCAGCTCCAAGTGCTCGATCCCGAAGTCGCACGCGCGGCTGCGCGGGACTGGGCGATGGCGGGACTCGCCCTGTACGGGAGGCCGTGATATGGCATTCGCGGTAAGCTGGACCTTGGCCGCCCCGTACTGAGGAGCATTCGATGGGTAATCTTTTCGCAGGTCCACATCTGTGGATCATCCTGATCATCATCCTGCTGCTCTTCGGCGCCGCGAAGCTGCCGGCGCTCGCGAAGAGCATGGGCCAGTCCGCGCGTCTGTTCAAGGGTGAGATGAAGGCCATGAAGAACGACGACGCACAGACCCCTGCGGCCGGCGACTCGGATGCCACCGTGACGACCACCGCTCAGGAGCCGATCGATCGCCCCGCCGATCGGGACACGCCACCGCGTAGTTCGTAACCGGTGACCGAGCTCGACACGCCGGCATCGTCGAAGGGCCGTCGCGACCGACGCATGTCGCTCGGCGCACATCTCAAGGAAGCGCGGCGCCGCCTGATCATCGCCGTGATCGGCCTGGCGGTCGGCATGGTCGTCGCGTTCTTCGTCACCGATCCGATCATCTGGTACATCACCGAACCGATCCGGATCCTGGATGCCGAGCGGGGCACTGAGACGCCCTTCGCGCAGTTCGTGTTCTCCGGGGTCTCCTCCGCGTTCGATCTGCGGCTGCGCATCTCGTTCGCCATCGGCCTGCTCATCTCGGCGCCGGTCTGGCTGTGGCAGATCTGGGCATTCATCATGCCCGGCCTCACACGCAAGGAGGTCCGCTACACGATCTCCTTCGTCGCAGCGGCCATCCCGCTCTTCTTCGGGGGCGCGTACGTCGCGGTGCTCGTTGCTCCGCACGTGATCGAGATCATGTCGAACTTCGTGCCGGAGGGCGGCGTGAACTACTTCAACGCCAAGGAGTACTACGACTTCATCTTCAAGTTCATCATCGTGATCGGCGTCGCGTTCGTGCTGCCGGTGTTCATGGTGGCGCTGAACTTCGCAGGGCTCCTCACTGGGCGTGCGATGCTCGGCGGCTGGCGCTGGGCGGTGCTCATCGCCGCGCTGTTCGCCGCGATTGCGACGCCGGCGGCCGACATCTTCTCGATGCTGTTGCTCGCCGGAATACTGGTAGTGCTGTACCTCGCCGCGAGCCTGCTCTCGCTCGTCCTCGATCGGCGCCGGCGCAAACGCATGGGCCCCGACGGACTTCCCCTCTCGGACGCCGGCGCATGAGTTCGCCCGCTGAGCGCTACGCGGCGGCCCGCGACAGCGCGGCGCACCCCGAGACCGCAGCCTTCGCTGCCAGGCAGAGGTTCGACCTCGACCCGTTCCAGGTCGAGGGATGCCACGCCCTGGAGCGTGGCCGCAGCGTCCTGGTCGCCGCCCCGACCGGGGCCGGCAAGACGATCGTGGGAGAGTTCGCGATCCATCTGGCCATGCAGACGCCTAACGACAAGGCCTTCTACACGACGCCGATGAAGGCGCTGTCGAACCAGAAGTTCCGTGAGCTCGTGGACGTTTACGGAGCCGAGAACGTCGGCCTGCTCACCGGCGACACGAACATCAATGGCAACGCCCGGATCGTCGTGATGACGACCGAGGTGCTGCGGAACATGATCTACGCGGACTCCGCCGCACTCGGTTCCCTCCGCTATGTCGTGATGGACGAGGTGCACTACCTGGCGGACCGCTTCCGCGGTGCCGTGTGGGAAGAAGTGATCATCCACCTTCCCTCTTCCGTGCGTCTGGTCTCGCTCAGCGCCACCGTCTCGAACGCCGAGGAGTTCGGCGACTGGCTCGACACGGTACGAGGCGACACCGAGGTGATCGTCTCCGAGATCCGCCCCGTGCCGCTGGAACAGCACGTGCTGGTGCGCGACGACCTATTGCCGCTGTTCGATGATCGCGCCGGCGTCGCCACGGCGACGGTCAACCAGGAGCTCATGCGGATCCGTTCGTTCACCGGCTCCCGCTACGACAGCAACAAGAGGGCGCAGTCGTACATCAGCGGCAAGCACGCGGGCCGGCAGAGCCCACGGCCACCGCGCGGAGGCCGGCGCCCGGTGCGCGCTGCGAACGCGCAGCGCATCGAGCGGATGGATCGGCCGGACGTCATCCAGCTGCTGGAGCGCACCAACCTGCTGCCGGCGATTTTCTTCATCTTCAGCCGCGTCGGCTGCGACGCCGCCGTCCAGCAGGTCCGACGCTCCGGCATCCGGCTGACCACGCAGGAGGAGCGGCGCGAGATCCGCGAGTACGTGGAGGAGAGCACCCGCACGCTGCAGGACGAGGACCTTGGCGTCCTCGGCTACTTCGAGTGGGTGGACAACCTCGAACGCGGGGTCGCCTCGCACCATGCCGGCCTTCTGCCGGCGTTCAAGGAGGTCGTCGAGGAGCTGTTCCGGCGCAAGCTCGTCAAGGTCGTCTTCGCGACCGAGACCCTCGCTCTCGGCATCAACATGCCGGCCCGCACGGTCGTGCTCGAGAAGATGGAGAAGTTCAACGGCGAGGCACGCGTCGCGATCACGTCGGGGGAGTACACCCAGCTGACGGGGCGCGCGGGCCGCCGCGGCATCGATGTCGAGGGGCACGCCGTCGTGCAGTGGACCGAGGGCATGGACCCGCAGGCGGTGGCCGCACTCGCCTCCCGGCGCACCTATCCGCTCAATTCCAGCTTCCGCCCCACGTACAACATGGCCGTGAACCTGATCGACATGTTCGGCAGGCCCAGGGCACGTCAGGTCCTCGAGTCGTCGTTCGCGCAATTCCAGGCCGACCGCGCGGTGGTGGGGCTGGCCCGTCAGGTCCGTGAGGCCGAGGAGTCGCTGGGCGGCTACCTCAAGGCGATGCAGTGCGATCACGGGGACTTTCTGGACTACGCCGGCATCCGGCGTGAGCTGAGCGATCTCGAGAAGAAGAACAAGCAGGATTCCCACGGGCCGCGCGCCGTGCGCGACAAGCGTCTGAAGAAGATCCAGAGTCTTCGCACCCGCATGCAGCGACACGGGTGCCACGGCTGCCCCGATCGCGAGGCGCACGCCCGCTGGGCCGAGCGGTACTGGAAGCTCAAGCGGCAGACCGACCGCACGCGGCGACAGATCGAGAACCGCACCGGCACGGTCGCGCGTGTGTTCGACCGCGTCGTCGAGGTGCTCGCGACCCTGGATTACGTCACGGGCACCGGCGACGACACGACGCTCACCGAGGCCGGTCGCACGATGCGGCGGATCTACGGCGAACGCGACCTGCTGGTGGCGGAGTCGCTCCGGCAGGGGCTGTGGAAGGGACTGGATGCGCCGTCGCTCGCGGCGATGGCGTGCTGCCTGGTGTACGAGCCACGTCGCGACGAGGCGAACTCGGGGGAGCGGGGCCTGCCCCGCGGGGCCTTCCGCGCGGCCTATGAGAAGACGACCGCGCTGTGGTCCGACCTCGACGACCTCGAGCAGGCGCACAACCTGCCCGGCTCCGAGCCGCTCGCTGCGGGACTGGCCGGTGCCATGCACGCCTGGGCGCGTGGTTCGCTGCTGGACCGCGTCCTCGTCGACGCCGACATGGCGGCGGGGGACTTCGTCCGCTGGGCCAAGCAGACCATCGACCTGCTCGATCAGCTCTCCATCGTCGCGGAGGACCTGACCCTCGCCCGCACCGCCCGTCAGGCGCTCGACGGCGTGCGGCGCGGCATCGTCGCCTACTCGACGATGTGAGAGTGAGACGGATGCCATCGCCCTCTGCCGACCCCGCGGGCAGCACGCGCCCGCTGCTGCCGCTCTGGCTCGCCGTGCCCGTCGCCGCCGTCGCGGGGGTGCTGACGGACCTCGCGTATCCGGCTGTGAGCGCCTGGATCCTCGCGTTCCCGGCGGTCGCACTGCTGCTGGTCGCGCTGATCGGCCGCCGGGCGGGATCGGCGCTGCTGGTCGGCTTCATCTACGGCGCTGTGTTCTTCTTCCTGCTCGTGTCGTGGACCTCGCGCTACCTCGGCGTCATCCCGTGGTCGGCGCTGGCGCTGCTCGAGGCCGCGCTCACAGCCGTCGCGGTGATCCTCATCACGCTCGCCTACCGCTGGCTGCCCCGCGCGTTCCCCGGCACCGCTGGACGTCTGGTGCTGCTGCCCGCCGTGGTCGGCGCGCTGTGGGTGGGCAGGGAACTCCTGCTCGGCTCCTGGCCGTACACGGGCTTCCCATGGGCCCGGCTCGGCATGACGCAGTCGGAGAGCCCGCTGGCGACGCTGTCGTCGTGGGTCGGCGTCAGCGGTCTGAGTTTCCTGATGGTGTTCGCGGTCGCGATGCTCATCGAGAGTGTGCGGTTGCGGCTGTGGCGGCGACCGGTACGGCTGATCGTGCCGGCGGCCGTCGTCCTCGTGCTCTTCATCACACCGGCGTTCCCCACGACGGATGCCGGAAGCATGCGGATCGGCGCGGTGCAGGGGAACGGCCCCACGGGGTACTTCGACGACCGTGAGCCCTACGCCGTCGTGCGGGCGCAGTCCGAGGGCACTGAGCCGCTGGTCGGCGAGGAGATGGATCTGCTCGTCTGGCCGGAGGGCGGCCTGGATGGCGACCCGTTCCAGAACGATTCGCTCGCGCGGCGGCTGACGTACCTGACCAACCGCGTGGACGCACCGCTGCTCGCGAATGCCGCGACCGCGCGCGGTGACCGGTTCTTCAACACGTCGATGCTCTGGATGCAGGACGGAACCGCCGAGCAGACGCACGACAAGCGCTTCCCCGTGCCGTTCGGCGAGTACGTCCCCGACCGCGACTTCTACTTCGCGATCGTCCCGGATCTGATCGGGCTCATCGGACGCGAGTACACGCACGGGACGAATGCGCCCCTGGTGGACGTCGACGGGGTGAAGGTGGGCTTGGCCATCTGCTTCGACGTGATCTACGACGAGGTCATCTCAGAGGGCGTGCACGGCGGCGCGCAGGTCCTCGTCTTCCAGACGAACAACGCCGACTTCCGCGGCACCGACGAGAACCTTCAGCAGCTGGCGTTCGCACGTATGCGTGCGATCGAGACCGGACGCAGCGTGGTCAACATCTCCACCGTCGGCGCCAGCCAGATGATCGCGCCGGACGGCCGGACGTTCGCGGCGCTGAACGCAGATGAGGCCGGAGCGATGCTCGAGGATGTCGAACTTCGCTCCGGCCTCACCGCGGGTGTGGTCCTTGGGCCCTGGCTGCAGCAGGTGCTGCTGTGGGGCGGGTTGGGCGCGCTCCTGGTCGGGTGGTGGCGCGCCCGTCGTCGGCGTTAGGCGCCGATCTTCTCGCGCGTCGGGTCCTCACCGGCCCCACGACGTGCGCGGATGAACGCGAGGCGCTCTTCGAGGAGCTCCTCGAGCTCGGCGCGGGTACGACGCTCCATGAGCATGTCCCAGTGCGTGCGTGCGGCCTTCTCGTCGGTCGCGTCGGGCGTGATGGTCTGGCCATCCACGCTCAGCACAGCCTCGGCACCGCACGAACGGCACTCCCAGGTCTGCGGCGGTTCTGCGTCTGCGGCGAACATCAGCGCCGTGGTGTTGCCGCATGTGTCGCACTTGTAAGTCGTCTCGCGACGCTCCATGAAAACGACGCCCTCTTCGCTCTGTAGGCTCTGGGCGCCGAGTCGGATGCCGCGGAGGCTGCGATCTGCCATTTTGTGGTCCTCTCGTCGACCTCAGGTATACCGGTCGCGCCTGTGCGCAGGCTCAATGCCCCAGTGTTCGCGGCGGGATTCACAGCCGAATCCCAGCCCGGTCGGTTATGGGGTCAGAACAGGGCGCTCATGGCGACATCGGCGCGGTCTGTGACGACGCCGTCGACACCCGCTGCGACGAGTCGTTGCATCTCGTGCGGGTCGTTCACGGTCCACACGTGCACCTCGACATCATGCCGGCGGGCGGCACGCATGAGGGCGGGCGTGAGGACGCGCATCGGGCCGTACTGCTCGGGGATCTGGAGGGCGTCGAGATCCTTGAACAGTCGCTCCGGTGCGACGCGCAGGGCCGTCAGCAGCCGCACCCGGATCATGGCGGCCTGGCCGGCCGACGTAGCCGGACGGATGTCGGCGCCGGCATCCATCACAGCATCGACCGTGCGGCGGCGACGTGCGTCGGAGAAGCTCGTCAGCAGCACCCGATGCGCGTGCGGGGCGATGATCCGGCCCAGGGGAGCGGCCGCCGCATCCGCCTTCACATCGATGTTGAAGCGCGTGTCCGGGAAGTGCTCGAGCATCTCTCCGACGGTCAGAAGGCCGCCGTGCGGCGCGAGCATCGTGGCCAGCTCTCTCGTGCGCACCTCATCGACCCGCCGGGCGTCGCCGAACAGCCGCGAAAGCGTCTCGTCGTGGAACAGCACGACATCGCCGTCGGCGGTGACCTGGCAGTCGGTCTCGACATACTCGGCGCCGACCGCGTGGGCAGCGGCGAATGCGCCGGCGGTGTTCTCCCACACCGACGGATCCTCGCCGACTGCTGCGGTCAAGCCGCGGTGGGCGAGAACCCGAGGATGCCGTGCCTTCTCGAAGTACGGGTGGGTCACTCGGGCGTGCTCGTGGGGGACTGGGCGCCCGCTCGCGGGGTGAACGCACTGCCGATGCCCTTGAGCGCCTCGGTCAGCTCGCTCGGGATGATCCACAGCTTGCTCGACTCGCTGTCGGCGATCTTCGGCAGCATCTGCAGGTACTGGTAGGCGAGGAGCTTGTCGTCCGGCGCGCCCTGGTGGATCGACGCGAACACGTTCTGAATGGCCTCGGCCTCACCCTGGGCGCGGAGCACCGCAGCCTGCTTGTCACCCTCAGCGCGCAGGATCTCAGCCTGCCGCGCGCCCTCGGCCTCGAGGATCGCAGACTGCTTGGTGCCCTCGGCCGTCAGGATCGCGGCACGACGGTCACGCTCAGCGCGCATCTGCTTCTCCATCGAGTCCTGGATGGACAGCGGCGGGTCGATGGCCTTCAGCTCCACACGACCGACGCGGATTCCCCATTTGCCTGTCGCCTCGTCCAGGACGACGCGCAACTGGCCGTTGATGTTGTCTCGGCTGGTGAGGGCCTCCTCGAGGTTCAGCCCACCGACGACGTTGCGGAGCGTGGTCGTCGTCAGCTGCTCGACGGCGCCGAGATAGTTGGCGATCTCATAGGTCGCGGCACGGGCGTCGGTGACCTGGAAGTAGACGACGGTGTCGATCGACACGACGAGGTTGTCCTCGGTGATCACCGGCTGCGGGGGGAACGAGACGACCTGCTCGCGCATGTCGATGAGCGGGCGCAGCCGATCGATGAAGGGCACCAGGATGTTCAGACCCGGCGTGAGGGTCTTGTGATAACGGCCGAGGCGCTCCACAACGCCGGCGGTCGCCTGCGGAATGATGCGGATCGAGCGCGCTACGGTCACCACCACGAAGATGATGACCGCGATCGCGAGGATCCAGCCGATCGCTGTCGGGATGAATGAGGAATCGTCCACTGGATACTCCTGGTCGTTGATGGATTCAGTCGCCCGCGGGGCGCACGATCGCGGTCGCACCGTTGATCGCGGCGATGAGGACGGGGGCACCCTGCGGAATCATGACAGCGGTCTCGGTGCGCGCCGTCCAGGTGTCGCCGTTGCTGACCTTCACCTGTCCCGTCACCTGAGTGACGTCAGCCAGGGCGGTGCCACGAAGCCCGATGAGCGCCTCGACGTTCGACTTGGTGGGATCTTCGCCGCGATGCAGACGCTTGAGCAGCGGTGGCCGGAGCACGAGGATGAACAGCGCCGCTGCGACAGCGGCGATGACCAGCTGCGCCCAGAGTGGAAGTCCGATGAATCCCATCAGGAGGCCGACGGCGCTGCCGAGGGCGAGCATCAGAAAGGTGAAATCGAGGGTGAGCATCTCGATCACGAGGAACACCGCGATCAGTACCAGCCAGCCGATCCACGCCCACTCTGTGACCAGTTCGATGAAGACGGATGCGTCGTTCATGGCGCCCTCCTTTTGTCGTCAACCTACCACGCAGTACAGACGTGTCGAAGGCGTCGTTCCCGCTCGTTGGTAAAGTGAACTCGCCGCGTTCTCTGCGGCGTTTTCCCGCATCGCAAGGAGTCACCGTGACCGACGTTCTGCCCGCAGGTTCCCTCGCAGGAAAGGTCGCGCTGGTCACCGGCTCGTCCCGTGGCATCGGAGCGGACACCGTGCGCTACTTCGCCGAGGCCGGCGCCGACGTGGTCATCAACTTCCGCAACAAGGCTCCCCGTGCGGAGAAGCTCGCCGCGCAGCTGCGCGAGCTGGGCGGGCGCGCGCTCGTCGTCGGCGCCGACCTCACGGATCCCGCTTCCGTCGCCGAGATGTTCGACCAGGTGCGCGCCGAGTTCGGACGGCTGGACGTGCTCGTCCTGAACGCCTCCGGAGGCATGGAGTCCGGAATGGCCGAGGACTACGCGCTGACGCTCAACCGTGATGCGCAGCTGAGCGTCCTGAACACCGCCCTCCCGCTGCTCGGCGAAGGCTCACGCGTCGTGTTCGTGACGAGCCACCAGGCTCACTTCATCCGGACCACCCCGACCATGCCCGAGTACGAGCCGGTCGCGCTGTCGAAGCGCGCCGGTGAAGACGCCCTGCGCGAGCTGATCCCCTCGCTGACCGAGAAGGGCATCGGGTTCACCGTCGTCTCGGGCGACATGATCGAGGGCACCATCACCGCGACGCTGCTCGAGCGTGCCAACCCCGGTGCGATCTCCGCGCGTCGCGAGGATGCCGGGCGTCTGTACAACGTGTCGGAGTTCGCCGCCGAGGTGGCACAGGCCGCCGTCGATCCCGTTCCTACCGACAACACGCGGCTCGTCGGTGACACGACCGGATTCATCGCGGAGTGATCTGACACGACGAATGCCCTGCCGATCGGCAGGGCATTCGTCGATTTCCTTGATCAGACTGCGGGTGCGGTTCCGGCATCCGACAGGGTCGACTCGACCTTCTTCTCATCCCGACCGAGCGTGATGGCACGGACGATCTGGATGATGCCGAGTACGACGAGCGTGATCCCGAGGATCCACCACAGGGCGACTGCGGCGAGAAGCGGCGAGAAGATCACGATCACACCGGCCGCGATACTCAGGATCGCGTAGATGATAGTCCACGCCTTCGAACCGTCCTTGTTGAGGAGGGTCAACGCGACCACGCCGTCCACGATCCAGCTGACGCCGAGGAAGATCGCCGTGACGAGCGCGAGCGTGATGGTCGCGGCTTGGAGGTTGAGGAACGCGACCACGCCGGCGACGATGTACAGCACGCCGAGGACGATGTGGCCCACTCGCGCCCATCCGCCCTTCTTGCCCGAGAAGATGCCGAGCCCGACGTACACCAGGCCGGCGATGACCAGGTACGACGCGATGATGCCCGTGACGATGATGGCCGTCTTCAGTGGCCAGACGAGCAGAACGATTCCCGCGATGAGGGCGACCACGCCAGAGACTGCCAGGGTGATCCGGATGGACGTGAACAGCGATTTCGCTTCGGTGAGCGAGTCAGACATGTCGAACACCTACCTCTCTGTGAAGGTCCTGTGAAGGATGTGCACAGCGTAGCGCGCCACCGGTACTGAATGGGGCAGGTGCGTGGCAGGATCTTCACATGACTGAAGCGCCCTCTGCCGCTGATTCGCACGATCTGATCCGCGTCCGCGGGGCCAGAGAGAACAACCTCAAGGATGTCAGCGTCGACATTCCCAAACGCCGGCTCACGGTGTTCACCGGAGTCTCGGGCTCTGGAAAGAGCTCACTGGTCTTCGACACCGTGGCGGCGGAGTCCCGGCGCATGATCGATGAGACCTACAGCGCGTTCGTGCAGGGATTCATGCCGTCGGTGCCGCGTCCTGACGTCGACGTGCTCGAGGGACTCACCACGGCGATCATCGTCGACCAGGAACGGCTGGGTGCCAACCCGCGATCGACGGTCGGCACCGTGACCGACGCCAACGCGATGCTGCGCATCCTGTTCTCCAAGCTCGGCAAGCCGTACATCGGCGGTCCCACCGCGTTCTCGTTCAACATCCCGACCCAGAAGGCCAGCGGGGTGATGACGGGGCCCGGCGGCGAGAAGAAGATCGTCAAGGACGCGATCTACCTCGGCGGCATGTGCCCGCGCTGCGAGGGCAGGGGAGCGGTGTCGGACCTGGACCTCGCACAGATCGTCGACGAGTCGAAGTCGCTCGACGAGGGCGCGATCATGGTTCCGGGGTACACCGCCGACGGGTGGATGGTGAAGGGGTTCTCGGCGTCGGGGTTCTACCCGGCGGACAAGCCCATCTCGCAATTCACCGAGAAGCAGAGACACCTCTTCCTCTACGGCGAGGTGACGAAGGTCAAAATCAGCGGCATCAACATGACCTATGAGGGCCTGATCCCGAAGATCACGAAGGCGATGCTCTCGAAGGATCTCGATGCGCTGCAGCCGCATATCCGCGCGTTCGTCGAGCGCGTCGCATCGTTCACGACGTGCCCAGAGTGCGACGGCACCCGGCTCACGGAGGGTGCGCGTTCGTCGAAGATCGATGGAATCAGCATCGCGGATGCCTGCCGGATGCAGGTGACCGATCTTGCGGCGTGGGTGAAGGGGCTCGACCTGACCGGTGCTGGGCCGCTGCTCGAGGCGCTCGAGGCCAATCTCGACGCGTTCGTCACGCTGGGTCTCGGGTACCTGAGTCTGGAGCGACCGTCCGGCACGCTGAGCGGGGGAGAGGCGCAACGCATCAAGATGCTGCGCCACCTTGGCTCCTCTCTCACCGACGTCACCTACGTCTTCGACGAGCCCACGATCGGACTGCACCCTCACGACATCCAGCGGATGAACGCGTTGCTGCTGAAACTGCGCGACAAGGGCAACACGGTGCTCGTGGTGGAGCACAAGCCCGAGACGATCGCGATCGCCGATCGTGTCGTCGATCTCGGGCCCGGTGCGGGAAGCGGGGGAGGGGAGATCTGCTTCGAAGGCACGCTCGACGGGCTGCGTGCGAGTGAGACGATCACCGGTCGTCACCTCGACGACCGCGCGTCGTTGAAACCGTCGGTGCGCGAAGGGCAGGGGGTCATCGAGGTGCGCGGGGCCTCGACGAACAACCTTCAGGATGTGGACGTGGACATTCCTCTGGGAGTGCTCACGGTCGTCACCGGGGTTGCCGGTTCCGGGAAGAGCTCGCTCATCCACGGCTCGGTGTCGAAGCGCGACGGCGTCGTCGCGATCGATCAGGGGGCGATCAAGGGCTCGCGCCGCAGCAATCCGGCGACGTACACCGGGATGCTGGAGCCGATCCGGAAGGCGTTCGCGAAGGCGAACGGCGTCAAGCCCGCGCTCTTCAGCGCGAATTCGGAGGGCGCCTGCCCGTCGTGCAAGGGCTCCGGCGTCATCATCACCGAGCTCGGATTCATGGACACGATCGAGACACCGTGCGAGGACTGCGGCGGCAAGCGATTCCAGGCTGCAGTGCTGGAGTACAAGCTCGGCAACAAAGACATCACCCAGGTGCTGGATCTGCCGGTGTCGGAGGCGCGGGAGTTCTTCTCGCAGCCGGATTCGAAGATCCCGGCCGCCGTGGCGATCCTGCAGCGCCTCGACGACGTCGGCCTGGGATATCTGTCGCTCGGGCAGCCGCTTTCGACGCTGTCCGGCGGTGAGCGCCAGCGCGTCAAGCTCGCGATCCAGATGGGCGACAAGGGCGACATCTACGTGCTCGATGAACCGACCTCGGGGCTCCATCTCGCGGATGTGGACAAGATCCTCGGGCTCCTGGACCGTCTCGTGGATGCCGGCAAGACCGTCGTCGTCATCGAGCACCACCAGGCGGTCATGGCGCACGGCGACTGGATAATCGACGTCGGACCGGGAGCCGGTCACGATGGCGGGCGTGTGGTGTTCGAGGGCACGCCGGCCGATCTCGTCGCGGCGAAGTCGACGCTGACGGGGGAGCACTTGGCGGAGTACGTCGGCGCCTGACACTTCTACTTGGCGCCCATTGTGGTTGCGATCGGCTGCGCCACAAACAGGGGAGTAGCCCGGTGCCTCGCGTCATCGCATGCGAGAAAAGTCAGATCGTCAGCGTTCAGGGGACGGAGGGGCGGGGAGCACTGTCGACGGTGCGCTCAGTGCGCGGAGCGCGTAGAGGATGGTCGCGAGGTCGACGAGCTCCTGGACGAGCGCTCCGACGACCGCAGGGATCACGCCGGTCATCGCGACGATCATGAGCCCGATGCTCAGGCCGATCCCGATCCAGATCGCGGTGAGAGCGACTCGCAGCGTGTGCCGACCGATCGACACTGCGTCGACGAGCTTCGCCAGTGAGTCGACGAGGATCACGACATCGGCGGCCTGGCCGGCGGCGGTTGCCCCCTTCGCGCCCATCGCGACGCCGACGTCGGCGGCGGCGAGCACCGGGGCATCATTGACCCCGTCGCCCACCATCATCACGGGGCGAGGCTGGAGCTCGGCGGCGAGGTGCACCTTCTCGTGGGGGAGCAGTTCTGCGTGGATCTCGGAGATGCCCACCTGATGTGCGACCGATTCCGCCGTCGAGCTGACGTCGCCTGTGAGCATGGCGACGCGATCCACTTCGTGCGTGCGCAGCCAGGAGATGACAGCCGCCGCCTCGGGCCTCGGGTGATCAGCGAGGACAAGCACCCCGGCGAAACGACCGTCGACCGCGACATATGCCGCAGCCTCGCTGACTTCGAGCGTCGCGCGTACGGTGTCGGGGGCGAGCGAGGCCACGTAGGCGGGCTTGCCGACGACGACCTGTCGTCCCTCGATCTCAGCGACGACGCCGTTGGTGGCTTCTTCCCGAGCCTCGTATGCACCGTGGAGCAGCAGTTCTCGGGCAGCCGCGGCGCGGCGGATACTATCGGCGAGCACGTGGGTGGAGTACTGCTCCGCGGAGGCTGCCAGTTGCAGGATCTCATCCGAGTCGAAGCCGTTCGCCGGGCGGACGTCGACGAGCTCCGGGCGGCCCTGAGTGAGTGTGCCTGTCTTGTCGAAGGCCGCGGAGCGGATGCGGGCGATCTGCTCGATGACGGCGCCGCCCTTCATGATCACGCCGGCCTTCGCGGCACGGGAGAGACCGCCGAGGAAGGCGACGGGGGCCGCGATCAACAAGGGGCAGGGCGTCGCGAGCACAAGCACTTCGGCGAACCGTGTGGCGTCACCCGATATCGCCCAGGCCGTCCCTGCCAGGACGAGCGACACCGCGGTGAACGGGATGGCGAAGCGGTCGGCCAGGCGCACGACAGGGGCGTGGGAGTCTTCGGCAGCGTGCACGAGGGCGACGATCTGCTGATACTGGCTGTCGGAGCTCAATCGCACCGCCTGAATTCGCGCCGCGCGGCTGCCGTTGATCGCACCGGAGAGCACCTCGCCCCCGGATTCACGGGTCACGGGCATGCTCTCGCCGGTCAGCGACGATTCATCGAAAGTTCCCGTCTCGGTGAGGAGGAGGCCATCGACCGGCACGATCTCCGACGGACGCACCAGGAGGACGTCCCCGACCGCGACCTCGTCGACGGGAACATCTCGGACTTCATCGGAGTCGGCCGCGTGCGAGGGGAGCAGCACGTGCGCGATGCGAGGGGAGCGATCCAGCAGAGCGGACAGGTCACGCTTCGCGCGGCGGCCGGCGAAGTCCTCGAGCGCCTCGCCGCCGGACAGCATCAGCACGATGATGAGTGAAGCGATGTACTCGCCGACGGCGAGGGTCGCCACCATCGCGACCACGGCCAGGATGTCTAGTCCGACATGGCCGCGGAGCACGTCCCGGACCATCCCGATCAAGGTCCAGACGACGAACACGGAGACGTAGGCGGTGGCGATCCAACGGCCGACGACTGCCGCATCGACGGCGTGGAGGACCAGCACACCGATGAACACGATGACGGTGGCCGTGATCGCCGGATAGCGCCACAGTAGGCGGAAAAACCTCATGCTCCACCCTCGCGCGAATCGATGCCGATTGCCACAACCGAGTGGCTGTTAGCTTCCCGAAACGATGAGGCCTCGGCCGAATTATCGGCGGGGGTCTGCTTCTGGTTTCTTGAGGCGTGCACGATCAGTACGGGCAGTGCGCATGTTCCGCACACGCGGCGCTCACGGATTCCAGGAGCATTCCCACGAACTCGCCGTGGCCGCGGCTGCCAAGGATGATCATGGGGCAGTTCTCGAACACACGATGACTTAATGCCGATAATGCACATTATGTCAGGTCGAAACGGGTCGTACACATAGACCCGCTCTCCCGCTACGGTCTGCGAACATGGGGCGATGGCACTCGTCGGCTCTGAATCCACCCGTCTCGTCATCCTCCGCGGTGATGCCGCCTCTGGGAAGACGACCACGGCGACAGCGCTGAGAACGAAACTCGCTCCGCGGGTCGCCGTGATCAACCAGGACTACGTTCGACGCGAGATGTTGCACGACGCCGATCGTCGTCAACGGTCGCTGGCAGCCAGCATCCTGATCGTCGCCGCCGCGCGCGAGGCTCTCGACCTGGGCTACGACGTCATCCTTGACGGAATCTTCAACTTGCGCGACTACTCCGAGCGTTTCGAAGATCTGCACCGGGACCACCAAGGATTGACTCTTATCTATCAGTTCGACGTCGGCCTCGACGAGACGATCCGACGCCACTCGACGAGACCTCTTGCGAGCGTTTTCGGTGACGAGAAGATTCGTGAGTGGCACGACGGATGGCAACCACTCCCCTGGCTCGATGAGCGGCGAATCGGTCCGGAGACGACGACCGAAGAACTCGTGGCCTGCATCCTGAAAGAACTCAACGAGCGAAGCCAGACGGTTTGAGTGCAATCAGTCCGACCGCCCCCACGTCGGAGTGCTGCGCAGCTGGACTACTCTTTGGCGATGGGAGTTCTCGAATCGCTCGCACGATTCAACGCAGCGCATCCCTGGTCCCATAACGAGGCGTACACCGCACTCGTGCTCAGGCATGCCAGGACCGTTCGTCGCCTCGGGGGCTCCGCTGCCGTCGACGTGGGTTGCGGCACCGGCAACCTCTTGGCGCCTCTGTCTTCTGTATTCCCTCAGGTGATCGGCATCGAGCCCGACGACAGCACCGCTTTGATCGCATCGCGACGGTTCGAAGCCTCCAACACCGTCAGGGTCGATCACCGAGCGTTCGGCGGTGAGGCGGCGCACGGATACGACTTCATCGTGTTCGTCGCGTCACTGCACCATATGCCGCTCAGAGCAACGCTTCAGGAAGCCATGTTCGCACTGCGTCCAGGCGGTCGGATCGTCATCATCGGGCTCTCTCGTGAGACAGCGGATGATCGATTGCATTCTTCGATCTCACTCCTACTCAATCCGGTGATCGGGTTTGTCCGAAACCCTCGTCGTACTGCGGCCGCGCCTCTGCACATGAGCGCACCCACAGCCAGCGCATCCGAGTCGTTCGACGAGATTCGCAAGATCGCGGCCGAAGTGCTGCCCGGCATCCGAATGCGTCGACGCCTCTTCTGGCGCTACAGCGCCGTGTGGACCGCACCGGTTTGATGGACCTTCGCATCGGTAGGATCACAGCGTGGAAGAGACCATTCGCATCTGGGCCGGCGATGCGGCCGAACTCGCCGCGGCCGCCGATCTCTACGCGACGGTGTTCGCCGAGCTGCCGTACGACGAGAACCCGCAGCAGAGCCGCACGACGTTCCTCGACCGGGTGCACCGCTACCGCAGCGCGCCCGACTTCCGACTGGTGCTGGCCTGGCACGATGACGAGGTCGTCGGGCTTGCACTTGGAAACGGAATCGCCGCCGGAGACTGGTGGCGCGATCGCATCGTCCCCCAGCTGCCGAAGACGACCGCCGCCGAGTGGCTCGGCGACGAGTGCTTCAGTGTCATCGAACTGGCGACCGCGCCGGCGCGCAGACGCGGGGGCGTCGGCGCGAAGATCTTGGCCGTACTGCTCGACGGACTCCCCTACTCAACCGCCGTCCTGAGCGCCTATTCCGACGCGGAACCGGCACGACGGTTCTACCGCGCGAACGGCTGGACCGAGGTCGCCACAGGCCTGCGCATCGGCGAATCGCCGGAGCTCTGCGTCTACGGCCTGCGCTTGGACGACGCCGACGCGGACTAGCCTGGAGGGGTGCCAGATGTCACCCGCTCCCCCGTCGCAACACCCGGGTGGAGAGCCTGGCTGATCTGGTCCGTCGGCGTCGCCGCGTACGTCCTTGCCATCGCGAACCGTACCTCCCTCGGCGCGGTCGGCGTGGATGCCGCGGAACGCTTCCAGGCGGATGCCGCGACCCTCTCGCTGTTCGCCGTCGTACAACTCGCGGTCTACGGCGGCATGCAGATCCCCATCGGAGTCTTCCTCGACCGATACGGCGCACGCCCGATCATCACCCTGGGCATGATCCTGATGGCCGCAGGGCAGCTGACCATGGCCCTCTCCCCCAGTATCGGCATCGCGATCATCGCCCGCGTGCTCCTCGGCGCCGGCGATGCCATGGTCTTCCCTGCCGTGCTTCGTCTGGTCGCCACCTGGTTCCCCGCACAGCGCGGCCCGCTCATGGTTCAGCTCACCGGCGTCCTCGGGCAGTCCGGCCAGCTCGTCGCGCTCATCCCGGTCGCCGCTCTCCTGCACGCCACAACCTGGACCATAACCTTCGGCAGCATCGCCGGCCTGGGCGCCCTGTTCGCCGTCCTCGTCTTCGCCGTCATCCGCAACCGCCCGCCGGAGGTCGACGCCGACGTGACGGTCAACACCGACACCGGAGTCGTGCGCGTTGTCACCTCCGCGATCGACACCGGCGTCGGCATCCGCGCCGCCTGGGCGCACCCCGGCACCCGCCTCGCCTTCTGGTCGCACTTCGCGACTCCCTTCGCGGGAACTGCGTTCGTGCTGCTGTGGGGCATGCCCTTCCTCACCGCAGGTGAGGGACTCTCCCCCGCCCAGGCAGCGACGCTCATCTCGGTATATGTCGCTGTCGGCATGATTCTGGGGCCGATTCTCGGCGAGCTCTCCCGTCGTATTCCGAACCGGCGATCCTTGGCGCTGGTGCTGCCGACTGTCGCCGTGCAGATGTTCGCCTGGCTGGCCGTGATCCTCTATCCCGGCCCCGCTCCCCTATGGCTTCTCTATGTGCTCGCGATCGCACTGGCCTCCGGCGGACCGGCATCCATGATCGCCTTCGACCATGCACGCACGCACAACCCCGCGCACCGCCTCAGCACCGCCACAGGACTCACCAATGCCGGCGGCTTCATCGCCGCCCTCAGCGCGGTGTTCCTCATCGGTCTGGCCCTCGATCTGCAGGGTGCCGGCACGCCGGACACCTATTCGCTTGAGGCGTTCCGGCTCGCGTTCCTGACGCAGGTACCGCTGTGGCTGCTCGGCACGCTCTTCATCGTGATCGAGCGCAAGCGGACGCGGATCCGCATGGGACTGGACCCGGAGCGCACACGGCGCTCGCGGGTCCAGTGACCGCGGGTCAGAGACCGGCGGCGTCGTCGGGCGAGCTCGTCGAGCGGCGCGTCGTCTGCGATCCCGAACTCGGGTCGACGGAGGTCTGTGTCACCGAGTTCGTCTGACGACGGCGTGCGACCAGGACCAGTCCGATGATGAACACGACGGCTCCGGCGCCCATCAGGATGTAGCCGATGAGGTCCAGATTCGCCCACTCCACCTCGACGTTGATGGCGAACGCGAGGATCGCCCCGATCACGAACAACACGATTCCAGTGCCGATGCTCATGGTCTTCCCTTCCGGTGCCGCGGGTCGGCACGCGTTTCAGAGCCGAAGCCCTGTGAAACCCGATGATGGCAAGGAACCGGTTCCGGCCACAATGGGTTGACACGGCGGGGTATCGCCCGGTCGGGTTCAGCGGAGCAGTGCCTGGAACGTCTCCAGAATCAGCTCCACGCTCACGTTCGCGGGCACGTCGGTGTCGCCGTACTCGAACTCGGCTAGCTCGACGCCGCGAACCTGATCGCGCAGCGCAGCGAAGATGTCGGAGATCTGGTGCGGACGCAGGCCGCCTTCCACCCGATATGCGGCAGGGATGTAGCCGGGCTCGAGCACGTCCCAGTCGACGTGGATCCACACTTCGCGTCCGGCGACCAGTTCGGCGACGCGCTCCGGGGTGCTCTCGGCCGGAGCCAGCACGTGCGCGCCCGCGCGTGACAGCAGTTCCGCTTCGGCCGGATCGATGTCGCGCCCGCCGACGACGATGACCTGCTCAGGGTTCAGCCCGGAACCGTGCCCGCTCTCCCAGAGCCCGCATGCGGCGGCCAGCACCATGCCGCCCAAGTATCCCGACTCGGTCGTCTCCGGGGTGTTGAAATCTCCATGAGCGTCGATCCAGAGCACGACGGCTTCCGGGTGCCGCTTCGCCACGGTCGGGAGGGTGCCGAGGCTGGCAGCGCACGTGTTCGTCACGAGCAGCGGGGTGTCCCCGGCATCCAGGACATCGCGCAGGGCGGAGCGCAGCGCCTCAAGCGTCTCGCGTGCGGCAGGGAGAGCTTCGCTCCAGTCGTCGACGACGCTCGGCGACGGCGCACCCACGACGACCGGTGTCCGGCCCAGGTACTCGCCCAGCGAGGTGCCTGCAGCGTGCGCACCGCGCAGTGCGCCATCGGTGCGATCGGCCACCCGCCCCTGGGAGATGACGATTCCGTACTGCTGTGCCATGGTGTCTCCTTGGTTCATCGGCCGCGCGGCGTCCAGCCGGACGGTGAGGGGCCATCGTCCATGGCCCGTTCGGCGTCGACGGCTGCCGACCAGCCCTGCGCGGCATCCACAGCGTCGAATCCGCCCCGCGCGAGGCGCATCCCGACGTCTTCGTGGTGCATCCGCGGAGCGCCGCCGCGTCGTACCGACGCCCGCACGTTCCACGCGTCATCCGCGTACCCACCGCCGCGGAACACGCGGTACTCGTCGTACCGTGCGGGGTCCAGCAGGTCCCAGCACCACTCCCAGACGTTGCCGAGCGTGTCGAACAGCCCGTACAGGTTCGGATGCTTTCCGCCCACGTTCTGCGGTGAACTCACGCCGTCCGCCGACGTCCACGCGATCTCCGGGAGAGGCCCGTAGTGCGGTGCGGTCGAGCCGGCGCGGCACGCGAATTCCCACTCGGCCTCGCTGGGAAGCCGGTAGCCGTCGCTGTCGACGTGCCAGGTCACGACCTCGCCGTCGAACGAGTAGGCGGGGTCGAGCCCCTCCCACTCGGATGCCGCGTTGCAGAACCGGACGGCGCGCAGCCAGCTCAGATCGGATGCCGGCCTGCGGGGATGACGTGCGGGAACGCCCAGGATCTCGGCGAACTGCTCCTGCGTGACCGCATAGACGCCGATCTCGAACTCCTCGAGCCGGACCGTTCGCCGCGTCTTGCGCCGCGCGTCGTGAAGGGTCACGGATCCGGCTGGGATTTGCGTCATCTCGATGTCGGTCATGCGGCAGCGGACTTCGCCGGCGCCGGGACACGGATGGCGAAGATCCGCATGAAGTACTGGCACAGCGGCCCGACCAGCAGCGCGAAGGCGAGCGTTCCGATGCCGACGTTGCCGCCCAGCGACCAGCCGACCGCCACCACGACGATCTCGATTCCGGTACGCACGATCCAGATCGGCCACCCGGTTCGCTTGTGCAGTCCCGTCATCAGGCCATCCCGCGGCCCCGGGCCGAAGTGTGCGCCGATGTAGAGGCCTGTGGCCGCGGCGAGGACGAGCAGTCCGATCACGAAGAAACCGATCCGGAGCCAGAGAGGCTGTCCGACGGGGATGAGGAGCAGGCCCACGTCGGCGGACGGCCCGACCAGCAGCGCGTTCAGGAGCGTGCCGACGCCGTACCGCTGCCGGAGCGGCAGCCAGAGCAGCAGCACCACGACGCTGGTGAGGATCGTGATGACGCCGAACGAGAGCGGCACATGCCGCGAGATGCCCTGCGACAGCACATCCCAGGGCGCGGCGCCGATCTCTCCGCGCACCATGAACGCGATCCCGAGGCCGTACAGGAAGAGCCCGACCAGCAGCTGCGTGATCCGGCGCGGGAGCCGCCGGCCGCGCAGGCGGCTCACTGCGGGACCCGTTCGACCCAGGTGGGATGCTTGGCGGCACGCCCGTCGCCGGACGACGTGCGCGTGATCCGGCGCTTGACCCACGGGCCGACATGCTGCCGGTAGTAGGCCAGTCCCGACGGACCCGCGATGCGCTCGGCAGGCGACCACCACTCGGCCGGCGGCTCGTACCCGAGCGCGTGCAGCACCCGAGCCGCGACCCGGTGATGACCGTTCGCATTCATGTGCAGACGGTCGTCGGACCAGTAGGCGCCGGAGGAGAGCTCACGGTCCGGCCAATTGAGCGCGCGGATCACGTCGTCCCTGCCTGCGACACGCCGCAGCACGGCGGCGGAGAGCTCGTCGCCGCGGCGCTGGATGAGCGAGCCCATCGGCAGCTGCCCTGCCGGGTTCGCTCCGGAGAGCAGGATCAGCGTGACGCCCTGCTCGTCACAGCGGCGGAGCACGCGCGAGAAGGTGTCGGCGATGTGCTCGACATCCGTGCGCGGACGGAGCATGTCGTTGCCACCACCGTTGAAGGACAGGTGCGTCGGCCCGAGGGCGAGCGCCGGCTCGAGCTGCTCCTCCACGATGGGCCAGGCGAGCTTGCCCCGAACGGCGAAGTTCGCGTACTGGATAGGATGCCCGGCGGCATCCGCCCAGCCCTGAGCGGCGATGTCGGCCCACCCGCGCACGCGGCCATCGGGCAGCTCATCACCGACGCCCTCGCTGAAGGAATCCCCGATCGCCACGAACCTCACTGCAGTCACCGACCCAGCCTATTCCCGTCCGAGCGTGACCGGCGTCACCGGTCGTCGAGCGCCTGTCCGCGGCGATCGACCAGCCCCCAGGCCGCTACGGCGCCGACGACGAAGAACGCCGCGAACACGACGAACAGCAGTGGCGCTCCCCCGATCCCGAGCAGCACCGGGACGAGCAGCGGCGCGATGATCGAGGCGATCCGGCCGACACCGGCAGCCCAGCCGGAGCCCGTGCCCCGCAGCGACGTCGGATAGATCTCCGGCGTCACGGCGTAGAGGGCGCCCCAGGCGCCGAGGTTGAAGAACGACAGTGCCATGCCCGAGCCGATGATCGCGGCATCCCCGCTGGCGGTTCCGAACAGCACTGCCGAGACCGCAGAGCCGACCAGGAAGACCGACAGCGTCACCCGCCTGCCCCAGACCTCGATCAGCCAGGCGGCGACGGCGTAGCCGGGCAGCTGCGCCAGCGTGATCACGAGCGTGAAGCCGAAGGATCGTACGAGGTCGTAGCCGGCATCCACGAGGATGCTGGGGATCCAGATGAAGGCCCCGTAGTAGGCGAAGTTCACGCAGAACCACACCACCCAGATGCACAGCGTCCGTACGCGGAACTCCGCCGACCACAGCGCGCGCAGGCGGGCGGCGCCCGAGTCTGCGATCGTCCGCGCCGGTCTCTCGGCGGGGCCGGTCGGGTTCGCCACCACACCGGCGTCCGCTTCGAACTTCTCCACGATGCGCTCGGCCGCGGCGATCCGACCGCGCGAGGCGAGCCAGCGCGGCGACTCCGGCAGCCCCCAGCGCACGATGAGCGCATAGACCGCCGGAACGGCACCGAGTGCGAACGCCCAGCGCCAGCCGTCGGCGGATGCCGGGATGACGAAGTAGCCGATCAGGGCGGCGGCCGTCCAGCCGACGGCCCAGAACGCCTCGAGGATGACGATCAGCCGCCCGCGAATCCGCGCAGGTGCGAACTCGCTCACGTAGGTGGAGGCCACCGGGAGCTCCGCACCGAGGCCCAGGCCGACGAAGAATCGCAGCACGAGCAGGATCGCCACTCCCCCGGCCAGCGCGCTCGCACCGGTCGCCACGCCGTAGACGAGCAGCGTGAGCGCGAACACCTGCCTGCGCCCGAACCTGTCGGCGAGGAGGCCGCCGAGGCTCGCGCCGAGTGCCATCCCGATGAAGCCGACCGAGGCGATCCAGCCGCTCTCGGCCTTGCTGATGTCCCACTGCTGAGCGAGGGCCGCGAGGATGAACGAGATCAGGCCGACGTCCATCGCATCGAGTGCCCAGCCGACGCCGGATCCGGTGAGCAGCCGCGCATGCCGGCGAGTGAAAGGGAGGTCGTCCAGGCGACTTGCCAGCGTCGCTCTGCTGGGCACGGCCTCGCTCATGCGAGCAGCTCGCGCACGCGCGGTATCACTTCTGTGCCGTACAGTTCGATGCTGCGCATCATCTGGTCATGGCCGAGCGTGCCGGTGGCGTACTTGAGGTCGAATCGGCCGATCCCGAGCGTGCGCACGGTGTCGGCGATCTTCTCGGCGACACGATCCGGGGAGCCCGAGTAGATGGCGCCGGCCGCTCCGACGTCGTTCTGGAAGCGCGCACGGCTGTACGGCGGCCAACCGCGTTCGGCGCCGATCGTGTTGTTCATCGACTCGAAGCCGGGGTACGCGGCATCCCAGGCTTCCTCGTCCGTTGCCGCGATGTGCCCGGGCGAGTGGACGGCGATCGGATGCTCCGGCGCGCCGAATGCTGAGGTCGACCGGTGGTACAGGTCGACGAGTGGCTTGAAGCGCGCGGCGGGTCCGCCGATGATCGCGAGCATCAGTCCCAGGCCGTGCCGCGCGACGCGCACGACGGATTCCGGGCTTCCGCCGACGCCCACCCAGGTGCGCAGCCCGTTCGCCGTCTTCGGGAACACGTTCGCGTTCTCCAGAGCAGCCCGCATCGTTCCCGACCAGGTCACCGGCTGCTCCTTCAGCAGTTCGACGAACAGCTCCAGTTTCTCTTCGAACAGCGCTTCGTAGCCGCGCAGGTCGAAGCCGAACAGCGGGAACGACTCGATGAAGGAACCTCGTCCCAGTACGACCTCTGCGCGGCCGGAGGACACCGCGTCCAGTGTGGCAAAGCGCTCGAAGACGCGCACCGGATCGTCCGAGGAGAGCACCGTCACGGCGGTGCCCAACCGGATGCGCTCGGTGCGCGAGGCGATCGCGGCCAGCACCATCTCGGGTGCAGAGACGGCGAACTCGGCTCGGTGGTGCTCTCCGACGCCGAAGAAGTCGACCCCGACGCTGTCGGCGAGCTCCGCCTGGGCGACGACGTTCCGGATGGTCTCCGCGGCGGTCAGCAGCTCGCCGTTGTGATCGCGGGTGATGTCTCCGAACGTGTCGAGACCGAACTCGATGTCCATGCGGCTACTTCTTCAACAGGGCGGTGCGGAGGGTGTCGAGGCCGACCCCGCCGAGGTCCAGTGCCCGCTTGTGGAAGCTCTTGATTTCGAAGGCGTCGCCCTGCTGAGCCTGGTACGCGTCGCGCACCTGCTCCCAGATGCGCTGACCGACCTTGTAGGACGGCGCCTGGCCCGGCCAGCCGAGATAGCGGTTCACCTCGAACTGCACGAACTCGTCCGACATGTTGACGTTCTGACGCATGAAGTCGAGTGCGTAGTCGGCATCCCAGGTGCCGGAGCCATCCAGGCGGTCCTTGCCGAGGTGCACGCCGATGTCGAGCACGACGCGAGCGGCGCGCATGCGCTGGCCGTCGAGCATGCCCAGACGGTCGGCGGGGTCGTCGAGGTAGCCGAGCTGCTGCATGAGCCGCTCGGCGTAGAGCGCCCACCCTTCGGCGTGCCCGGAGGTGCCGGCGAGCAGTCGCCGCCAGGAGTTGAGCTCGGCACGGTTGTAGACCGCCTGCGCGATCTGCAGGTGATGGCCGGGAACGCCCTCGTGATACACGGTGGTCAGCTCGCGCCATGTGTCGAACTCGGTGACGCCCTCGGGCACCGACCACCACATGCGGCCGGGGCGCGAGAAGTCGTCCGTCGGGCCGGTGTAGTAGATCCCACCCTCCTGCGTCGGCGCGATCATGCACTCGATGGTGCGGATCTGCTCTGGGATGTCGAAGTGGGTGGCAGCGAGTTCGGCGACCGCGCGGTCGCTGGTCTCCTGCATCCACTTCTGCAGCGCGTCGGTGCCGTGGAGCTTGCGCGCGGCATCCTGTTCGAGGTGCGCGACGGCCTCTTCGACGGTCGCGCCGGGAACGATCTCGTTCGCGATGGCGGTCTGCTCGGCGACCATGCGGGCGAGCTCTTCGCGTCCCCACTCGTAGGTCTCGTCGAGGTCGATCTTCGCGCCGAGGAATCGGCGGGAGTGCAGCGCGTACAGGTCGCGTCCGACGGCGTCCGTGTCGGATGCCGCCGGCGCCAGCGTGCCCGTGAGGAAATCGCGCAGCTGATCGTAGGCGACCCGCGCGGCGGAGGCGCTGTCGGCCAGGTCGCGGGCGAGAGATGCCGGCAGACCGCCCTCGGCGGGCGCGGCGTTCGCGACGAACGAGGCGAAGAACCCGTCGTCCGCGCTGTATCGGACGATCTGGGCGGCGACCTCGACGACCTGCCGGCGAGCGGGCACGACACCGTTCTCGATCCCCTGCTGCAGGGTCTCCGCGTAACCGCGGAGGGCGGCGGGCACCGCGGCGAGGCGCTTCGCGATGACCTCCCAGTCATCTGCGGTCGCGGTCGGCATGAGGTCGTACACCTGACGGATGTCCTGAGCGGCCGAGGCGATGACGTTGAGGTCGCGCAGGTGCCACTGGGCGTCGTCGAACTCGAGCTCGAGGTCGAGCTCGCTGAGCAGATCGGTCTTGGTGACCTCGTCGATCGGATCCGCGGGTGTGAGCGCTGCGAGGTTGTCGCGAGTGCTGCGCACCGCGGAGATGTAACGGTCGTGCCCCTCTGGGCTGAGGTCGCCGTAGCGGTCGTTCCCCTCATCCCGGCCGATGTATGTGCCGAGCGTCGGGTCGAGGTCTGCCAGGGTGTCGACCCACTCTTCGGCGACCTTGTCGATCGCTGTGGGGGTGCGGGAGGTTTCCGTCATGAGCTTCAGCGTACTGCGGCCCGCACCCCGCGCGCTCTAGTGCGCGGCCTCGTTCCAGTCGCGCCCGCGGCCGACCTGCACGTCCAGCGGCACCGACAGATCGGCGGCGCCGGCCATCTGTGTCTTCACGATCTGCTCGGCCGCGTCCCACTCCCCCGGAGCGACCTCGACGACGAGTTCGTCGTGGATCTGCAGCAGCACTCGCGAGCGCATGCCCGCGTCGTTCAGATCGGCATGGATGCGGAACAGCGCGATCTTCATCACGTCTGCCGCGCTGCCCTGGATCGGGGCGTTCAGCGCCGCGCGCTCGGCGTTCTCCCGGAGCACCCGGTTGGGGCTGGACAGGTCGGGGAACGGGCGTCGGCGGCCGAAGATCGTCTCGGTGTAGCCGACCTCCTTCGCCTTCACGACCGAGGCACGCAGGTAGTCGCGCACCGCGCCGAACCGCGCGAAGTACTCCAGCATGAGCTGCTTGGCCTCGGACTGCTCGATGCGCAGTTGCTTCGAGAGCCCGAATGCACTCAGGCCGTAGACGAGGCCGTAAGACATCGCCTTCACCTTGGTGCGCATGGCAGAGGTGACGTCGGCGGGTTCGACGCCGAATACGCGCGCCCCGACGAAGCGGTGCAGGTCTTCTCCGCTGTTGAACGCTTCGATCAGTCCCTCATCGCCGGACAGGTGCGCCATGATGCGCATCTCGATCTGGGAGTAGTCGGCCGTCAGCAGCGTCTCGTACCCCTCGCCGACCTCGAACGCGCTGCGGATGCGACGCGACTCCTCAGTGCGGACCGGGATGTTCTGCAGGTTCGGGTCCGTGCTGGACAGACGCCCGGTCTGGCTGCCGGTCTGCACGTAGGTGGTGTGGATGCGGTGGTCGTCCTTGATGGCGGTGTCGAGGGACTCGATGATCTGACGCAGCTTCGTCGCCTCGCGGTGCTGCAGAAGCAAGTCGAGGAAGGGATGCGGGTGGCTCTCCTGCAGGTCGGCGAGCACCGCGGCATCCGTCGAGTAGCCGGTCTTGGTCTTGCGGGTCTTCGGCAGCTGCAGATCGTCGAAGAGGACTTCCTGAAGCTGCTTGGGAGATCCGAGGTTGAACTCGCGTCCGACCAGGGCGAAGGCCTCGGTGGCCAGCCCGTCGGTGCGTGCGCCGAGCTCGCCGGAGAACGTCGACAGGACGTCGTGCGACACGGCGACGCCTGCGATCTCCATGTCGGCGAGCACCAGGAGCGTCGGCAGCTCGATGTCGGTGAGGACGGTCGCAACCGACTCCGGCAGGTCCTCGCGGATCGCCGCCGCCGCGCGGAGCGTGAACCACGCCTCCTGCGAAGGGGTCGCGCCGTCGGTCTCGGGGACGAGCTGAGACGGGTCGGCGACGGGCAGCTTCTCGCCGAGGTAGCGGTCGACGAGGTGCGAGAGAGTCTTGTCGGGCAGGCTGGGGCGCAGCAGCCAGCCGGCGAGCAGTGTGTCGTACGAGAGGCCGCCGATGCGGATACCGGCCCGCAGGAGTGCCTTCACCTGGGCCTTGGCGTCGTTGAGCACCTTCGCCGCGTTCGACTCCAGCCAGGGGCGCAGTGCGTCGGCGACGTCGTCGGACCAGTCGGTCTCATGCAGCTCGGTGAGACTGGCGATGCCTATGCGGGTCACCGCGCCTCCGCTCAGGACGAGCGTCACTCCGAGCTCATCGGTCTGCGTCTCGAGCCAGGCGACGATCTCGGCGGCCGTGCTCTGAAGCGGCGACGGCAGGTCGACGGCTGGTTCGGATTCCGCCGACTCCTCCCCTGCGCCCATCGCGTCGAACACCCGCGGCAGCAGGGTGCGGAACTCCAGCCGGGCGAAGATATCGCGGATCGCCTGGACGTCGGCGGGGGCGACGATGAGATCGGCCGGCGCGACCGGCAGCTCGACGTCGGTGAGCAGGCGGTTGAGCTTGCGGTTGCGGCGCACGGCATCCATATGGTCGCGGAGGTTGCCGCCCACGACGCCCTTGATCTCCTCGGCGCGTGCCAGCAGCTCGTCGAGCGAGCCGAACTGGGTGAGCCACTTGACCGCGGTTTTCTCCCCCACCTTCGGCACGCCGGGCAGGTTGTCGCTGGTCTCGCCCACGAGCGCCGCGATGTCGGGGTACTGCTCCGGGCGCACGCCGTAACGCTCCTGCACCGTGGTCGGGTCGTAGCGCTTGAGCTGCGAGACGCCCTGGACGGACGGGTACAGCAGCGTGACCTCGTCGTTCACCAGCTGGATCGTGTCGCGGTCGCCGGAGACGACCAGCACGTCATACCCCTGCTCGGACCCCTGCTTGGCGAGGGTCGCGAGGATGTCGTCGGCCTCGATGCCCTCCTTGGTGAGCACCGGGATCGACATGGCCGCGAGACAGTCCTGCAGCAGCGGGATCTGGCCGCGGAACTCCTGCGGGGTCTCGGACCGCGTCGCCTTGTACTCGGGGTACTCGTCGGTGCGGAACGAGTGCCGGGAGGTGTCGAAGGCGATCGCCATGTGCGTCGGCTTCTCGGCTTTGATCAGGTTCACGAGCATCGACAGGAAGCCGTAGATCGCGTTGGTGTGCTGGTTGTCCTTGGTCGTGAAGTTCTCGACCGGAAGAGCGAAGAACGCCCGATATGCGAGCGAGTGGCCGTCGACGACCATGAGGGTAGGCTTTGCGGAGTCCGTCACTCTGACAGCCTAACGACGACGGCAGACACCCGCTGAGGAGGACCCGTGACCGATACCCGGATGACCGGACTGGAGTGGGCCATGCAGCGCGGAATGGGCGCTCTGGCCGAGAAGATGGGCATCGAGTTCACCGAGTTCTCGGTCGAGCGCAGCGTCGCGACCATGCCCGTCGAGGGGAACACTCAGCCGGTGGGCCTGCTGCACGGCGGCGCATACGTCGTGCTGGGCGAGTCGCTCGGGTCGATGTCGGCGAACCTCGCCGCAGGTCCCGGAAAGCTCGCCGTCGGTGTCGACATCAACGCGACCCACACCCGCTCGGCGACATCGGGGATCGTGACGGGCGTGTGCACGCCGATCCACCTGGGCCGCAGCGTCATGGTGCACGAGATCGTCGTGTCCGACGATCAGGGGCTCCGGTGCTCGACGATCCGCATCACGAACATGATCAAGGCGATGCCTCAGGATTGAGGCCGCCCGGTCAGGCCTTCTTCGGCGCGAGCTGCTCGATGATCGCCTTGGCGACGTCCTGCATCGTGAGGCGGCGGTCCATAGACGCCTTCTGGATCCAGCGGAACGCCTCGGGCTCGGACAGGCCCATCTTCTCGTTGAGCAGGCCCTTGGCGCGGTCGACGAGCTTGCGGGTCTCGAAGCGCTCGACCATGTCGGCGACCTCGGCCTCGAGCGTGATGATCTGCTCGTGGCGGGCGAGTGCGATCTCGATCGCGGGCAGCAGGTCGTTCGGCGTGAAGGGCTTGACGACGTACGCCAGGGCGCCGGCCTCGCTGGCGCGCTCGACGAGCTCCTTCTGGCTGAATGCGGTGAGGAGGACGACAGGGGCGATGTTCGCCTTGTGCAGACGCTCTGCAGCGCTGATGCCGTCGAGCTGAGGCATCTTGACGTCCATGATGACCAGGTCGGGGCGCAGCTCGGTGGCCAAGGCCACCGCCGTCTCGCCGTCACCGGCTTCGCCGACGACATCGAAGCCGTTGTCGCGGAGGATCTCGACGATGTCGAGTCGGATCAGCGATTCGTCTTCGGCGACGACGACGCGTCGCGGGGCGGATGCCGTGGGCTGCTCAGACTGTTCTTGCTCGGTCACATGACCATTCTAGGGGACGGCCGCTGCGCGCCCGCCGCATCCGCCCAGGTGTGGACGGGAGGGCAGTGCACCCTGCGCTAAAGTCGAAGACGCGACATGCGAGCCGGCGTGGCGGAATGGTAGACGCGGAGCACTCAAAATGCTTTGTCCGAAAGGACGTGTGGGTTCGAGTCCCACCGCCGGCACAGAACCTCGATTCCCTGGCTGTCTCAGCCGTCGGTAGTGACGAGCGCCGAGAACTCCGCGAGAACCTGCGGGTGCGCGAGGATTCGGAAGTGTCCGCCGGTGGCAAGGCGCACGTTGCGCGCCCCCACGAGCTCGCTGCCCTCCGGGATGTGCGGATCGAACTCGCCGAACACCGAGACGACGCAGCCGTTGACGCTCTGGTGCCGTGCGATCTCGAGGATCGAAGGATGGACGGGTGAGAAGGCGCGCAGCGTCTGCCCCGGCATCATGCGTGCGTAACGCGAACCGCTGAACGGCGTCGCGACCGCCAGCATGCCCGCGACTCGCTCGGTTTCCGGTCCCACCATCACGAGTTTGCCGGCCAGGCCACCTTTGCTGTGGGCGACCAGCACGACGTCGCGCAGGTCGGCGGCGGCCAGGAACGCGGTCACCTCGGCTGCCGCATCCGCAACGGGGCGGCGATTGTGCCTGAGCGTCTCGACCACGTGCACGGGATGCCCGCGCCCGTGGATCTGCTCGATGAGCGGCTGGAGGAACTTCCACGTCTCGTAGACGCCCGGCAGGACCACCACCGGTACACGGTCACCCGTGGCGAACGATTGCGGGTCGGTCCGATTGAAGCACGCCCTGAGCTGCCAGCGTGCGGCGTACGCGTAGTCCAGCAGCCACCACAGCGCGCGTCGCACTGCACGTACGACGGAGGGGCGAAGCCGCAGCCCCGCCCCTCCGTGAGCGTTTCCGATCAGGCGCCCGCCTTGTAGATCGGCGCTGCTCCGTTCACGGCATCCCCGACCTTGTGGACGCGGATGTCATTGGTGGAGCCGACGATTCCGGGAGGCGATCCGGAGATCACGACGACCTTGTCTCCCTCGACCGCGAGGCCGTTCTTCAGCAGGTAGTCGTCCACCTGCAGGAACATCAGGTCGGTGTGTTGCACCGGGTCGACCAGCGTCGAGCGGATGCCCCAGGTGAGCGCCATGCGGCGGCGGATGTTGGGCTCCGGGGTGAACGCCAGCATCGGGATGCGCGAGCGAAGTCGCGACAGGCGGCGCGCCGAGTCTCCGGACTGCGTGAACACGCACAGGAACTTGGCCTCGACGAACTCGGCCACCTCGAGGGCTGCGAGGGTGATCGCTCCGCCCTGCGTGCGCGGCGTGGTGGTCAGCGGTGCGATCCGCTCAAGGCCGTGCTCCTCGGTGGACTCGACGATGCGCGCCATCGTCTCGACGACGACGATCGGGTACTCCCCCACGCTGGTCTCGCCGGAGAGCATCACTGCGTCGGCACCGTCGAGGACGGCGTTGGCGACGTCGGAGGTTTCTGCGCGGGTCGGCACGGGGCTGGAGATCATCGACTCGAGCATCTGCGTCGCGACGATCACCGGCTTGGCGTTGCGGCGGGCGAGCTCGACGGCGCGCTTCTGCACGATCGGCACGGCTTCCAGCGGCAGCTCGACGCCCAGGTCGCCGCGGGCGACCATGATGCCGTCGAACGCGTCCACGATCTCCTCGAGCGCGTCCACGGCCTGCGGCTTCTCGATCTTGGCGATGACGGGCACCTTGACGCCCTCTTCGGCCATGATCTCGTGCACTCGCTCGACGTCGGCGGCGTTGCGCACGAACGACAGGGCGATGAGGTCGGCACCGGTGCGCAGACCCCAGCGGAGGTCGGCTTCGTCCTTCTCGCTCAGAGCGGGGACGTTCACGGCGACGCCGGGCAGGTTGATGCCCTTGTTGTTCGAGACGGCGCCGGCCACGATCACCTTGGTCGTGACGACGGTTCCGTCGGTCTCGACGACCTCGACGCGGACCTTGCCGTCGTCGATGAGCAGGAAGTCGCCGGGGTTGACGTCCTGCGGCAGACCCTTGAAGGTCGTGCCGCAGATCTCACGGTTGCCGATGATGTCTTCCGTGGTGATCTTGAAGATGTCGCCCTCGGCGAGATCGTACGGACCCGCCTCGAACTTGCCGAGCCGGATCTTCGGCCCCTGCAGGTCGACGAGCACGGCGACAGCGCGGCCGGCGTCGTCCGCGGCGCGGCGCACGTTGGCGTAGTTGGCGTCGTGGACGGAGTAATCACCGTGGCTGAGGTTCAGCCGAGCGACATCCACCCCCGCTTCGATGATGGCTCGGACGTTCTCATAACTCGACGTGGCCGGGCCCAGCGTGGCGACTATTTTCGCGCGTCTCAACAGATACTCCAGGGTACGAGGTGGGGGAATTAAATCGGCGACGGTGCCTTCGCCAGCCTACGCGGGCTGCAGGCCGATTGCGACATCCGTGGGCGCCACCGGCGCGGGCAGCACAGTGGTGCCCATCAGGTGGCGGTCGACGGCTGCGGCCGCCGCACGACCCTCGGCGATCGCCCACACGATGAGCGACTGGCCGCGTCCGGCGTCGCCGGCGACGAAGACGCCGGGAACGGTCGTCTCGTATGCGTCGTCGCGGCGGAACGCGCCTCGGTCGGCGATCTCTGGGCGCACGTCGTCGGTGAAGCTCTCGGTCTCGGGACCGGTGAAGCCCATCGCGATCAGCACGAGGTCGGCAGGGATCTCGCGCTCGGTGCCGATCTTGGGAACACGGCGCCCGTCGACGAACTCCGTTTCGGCGACCCGCAGGGCGCGCACCTCGCCTGCCGCGTTCGCAAGGAACTCGACCGTGGACGCCAGGTAGTGGCGCTCACCGCCCTCCTCGTGAGCGGACTGCACCTCGAAGACCGTCGGCATCATCGGCCAGGGCTGGTGCTCGGGACGCTGGTCGCCGGGCTGCCTGCCGATCGCGAGGTTGGTCACGCTCAGCGCGCCCTGACGGTGCGCGGTGCCGATGCAGTCGGCGCCGGTGTCGCCACCGCCGATGACGATGACGTGCTTGCCCTCCGCGGTGATCTGGTTCGGGACGGCATCCCCGGCGACGGCCTTGTTGGACTCGACGAGGTACTCCATCGCGAAGTGCACGCCGTCGTGTTCGCGGCCGGGGATCGCCAGCTCGCGCGGCACCGTGGAACCGGTGGCGAGGACGACGGCGTCGTACCGCGCCCGCAGGTCGGCCCAGCTGATGTCCTTGCCGATCTCCACGCCGGCGCGGAACCTCGTGCCCTCCTCCTGCATCTGACGCAGGCGGGCCTCGAGCTGGTTCTTCTCCATCTTGAAGTCCGGGATGCCGTAGCGCAGCAGTCCACCGATGCGATCATCGCGCTCGAAGACGGCGACGGTGTGCCCGGCACGGGTGAGCTGCTGGGCTGCTGCCAGCCCGGCAGGGCCGGAGCCGACGACGGCGACGGTCTTGCCGGTCAGACGCTCCGGCGGCTGCGGTTCGACCCAGCCCCGTGCGAAGGCCTCGTCGATGATCGACACCTCGACCTGCTTGATGGTCACAGCGGGCTGGTTGATACCCAGCACGCACGCGCTCTCGCACGGCGCGGGGCACAGCCGACCGGTGAACTCGGGGAAGTTGTTCGTCGCGTGCAGGCGCTCGATGGCCGAGCGGTCCTCGCCGCGCCAGGTGAGGTCGTTCCACTCCGGGATCAGGTTCCCGAGCGGGCAGCCCTGGTGGCAGAACGGCACGCCGCAGTCCATGCAGCGCCCCGCCTGGCGGCGCAGCACGTTCTTGTCGCCGGGCTCATAGACCTCTTTCCAGTCCATGATCCGCACCGGCACCGGCCGGCGAGCGGGGAGCTCGCGCTCCGTCACCTTCAGAAAGCCCTTGGGGTCAGCCACCGGTCACCTCCAGGATGCGGTTCCAGACGGCGTCGCCGTCGGGGTCGATGCCGGAGGCCTCAGCCTCCTGGCGCATGGTCTGCACTGCCGCGAAGTCGCGCGGCAGTACCTTCACGAACTCGGTCGCCACGGACTCGAACTCCGCCAGCATCCGTGTCGCGAGCGGCGAATCGGTGCGCTCGACGTGCTCGACGAGCAGGCTGCGCAGTACCTCGAGATCGGCCCGATCGAGGGCCTCCAGGCGCAGCTCTCCGCTGTCGCGCGACTGCTGGTTCACGCTGTCGGGCGACAGCGCGTGGACGTAGGCGATGCCGCCGGACATGCCGGCGCCGAGGTTGCGTCCGGTGGTGCCGAGGATCACGGCGAGGCCACCGGTCATGTACTCGAGTGCGTGGTCTCCCACGCCCTCGACGACCGCGGTCGCACCGGAGTTGCGCACCAGGAACCGCTCGCCGACGACGCCGGAGATGAACATCGAGCCGGACGTCGCGCCGTAGCCGATCACATTGCCGGCGATGACGTTCTCGTGGGGAGCGATGCTCGCACCACGGGGCGGGCGGACGACCACGTCGCCGCCGGAGAGCCCCTTGCCGACGTAGTCGTTCGCGTCGCCTTCGAGCCGCAGCATGATGCCGGCCGGGAGGAACGCGCCGAGCGACTGACCGGCGGTGCCGTGCAGGATCACGTCGATCGTCTCCCGCGCGAGCCCCTCCGCGCCGAAGCGAGCGGTGACCTCGTGGCCGAGCATGGTGCCGACGGCGCGCTCGGTGTTGTGGATCGGCAGTTCGATGACGACCGGTTCGCGGTCCTGCAGAGCATCCTGCGCCATCTCGATGAGTTGCACGTCGAAGTGCTCGTCGAGCTCGTGGTCCTGTGCGCGGGCGTGCCGGCGCGGCTCGGATGCCGGGAACACCGGTCCCTCGAGGATGGGCGTCAGGTCGAGCCCGTCGGCCTTCCAGTGCTCGATCGCCTCATTCGCCTCGATGAGGTCGGCGCGGCCGATGATCTCATCCAGCGAGCGGAAGCCGAGCTCGGCGAGCAGCTCGCGCACCTCTTCGGCGATGAACTCCATGAAGTTGACGACGAACTCCGGCTTGCCGGTGAAGCGTTCGCGCAGTGCAGGGTTCTGCGTGGCGACGCCGACCGGACAGGTGTCCAGGTGGCACACGCGCATCATGATGCAGCCGCTGACGACCAGCGGCGCCGTGGCGAATCCGAACTCCTCCGCGCCGAGCAGCGCGCCGATGATGACGTCGCGGCCGGTCTTGAGCTGTCCGTCGACCTGGACGACCACGCGGTCGCGCATGCCGTTGAGCATGAGCGTCTGCTGGGTCTCGGCGAGTCCCAGCTCCCACGGCGTGCCGGCGTGCTTGAGCGAGTTCATCGGGCTCGCGCCCGTGCCACCGTCGTGCCCGGAGACCAGGATGACGTCGCTGAGCGCCTTCGCCACACCCGCCGAGACCGCGCCGATGCCGGACTGGCTGACCAGCTTGGTGTGGATGCGGGCGTTCGGGTTCGCACGCTTCAGGTCGAAGATGAGCTGCTTGAGGTCTTCGATCGAGTAGATGTCGTGGTGCGGCGGCGGGGAGATGAGCCCGACGCCCGCGGTCGCGTGACGTGTGCGCGCCACCCACGGGTACACCTTGGTCGGCGGCAGCTGACCGCCCTCGCCGGGCTTGGCGCCCTGGGCGAGCTTGATCTGGATGTCGTCGGACTCGGTCAGATACAGGCTCGTGACTCCGAACCGGCCGGAGGCGACCTGCTTGATGGCGCTCCGGCGCTCCGGGTCGAGGAGGCGGTCGACGTCTTCGCCGCCCTCCCCCGTGTTCGACTTGCCGCCGATGCGGTTCATCGCGATCGCGAGCGTCTCGTGCGCCTCGCGCGAGATGGAGCCGTAGCTCATAGCGCCGGTCGAGAAGCGCTTGACGATCGCGCTGACCGGCTCGACCTCGTCGATCGGCACCGGTGGCCGGGTGCCGGTGCGCAGACCGAACAGTCCGCGCAGCGTCTTCAACTCGGCGGCCTGATCGTCGACGAGCTTGGTGTACTCGCGGAAGATGTCGTAGCGTCGCGTGCGGGTGGAGTGCTGCAGCCGGAACACCGTGTCCGGGTTGAACAGGTGCGGAGACCCGTCGCGCCGCCACTGGTACTCGCCGCCGGTCCACAGCCGCTCGTGGGCGCGCGCCGCGGCATCCTCGGGGTAGGCGTAATCGTGACGCGCCTGGTTCTCGGCGAAGACGTCTTCGATCCCGATGCCGCCGAGCTTCGTCTCGGTACCGGTGAAGTACCCGTCGACGAACTCCTGGCTGAGGCCGATCGCCTCGAACACCTGCGCACCCGCGTAGGACGACACGGTCGAGATGCCCATCTTCGACATGATCTTCAGCACGCCCTTGCCGAGCGCGTAGATCAGATTGCGGACCGCCTTCTCCGGCGAGACACCGGTGATGAATCCGGTGCGCACCAGGTGCTCCACCGTCTCCATCGCGAGGTACGGGTTGACCGCCGATGCGCCGTAGCCGATCAGAGTGGCGACGTGGTGCACTTCGCGCACGTCCCCTGCTTCGACCAGGAGACCGACCTTCATGCGGTTCTGACGTCGGATGAGGTGGTGGTGGATCGCCGAGACCATCAGAAGCGACGGGATCGGGACGAGGTCCTTGTTCGAGTCGCGGTCGGACAGGATGAGGAACTCGGCACCGTTCTCGATCGCGGCATCCGCCTCCGCGCACATCTCGGCGAGGCGCTCCTGCATCGTGTGGGAGCCGGCGTCGAAGTGGTAAAGGCCGCTGATCGTGACGGCGGAGCGCCCGGGCAGCGCCTTGTCGATGTGCCGGATCTTGGCGAGCTCGTCGTTGTCGATCACGGGGAAGTCGACGGCCACGGTGCGGGTGTGCTCCGGGCCCCAGCTGAGCAGGTTGCGTTCGGGGCCGAGGGAGGATCGCAGGCTCGTGACGACCTCTTCGCGGATGGAGTCCAGCGGCGGGTTCGTGACCTGCGCGAATTGCTGCGTGAAGTAGTCGAACAGCAGGCGCGGGCGCTCGCTGAGCACGGCGATCGGGGTGTCCGATCCCATCGCGCCGAGCGGTTCGGCACCGGTCTGCCCCATCGGGGTCAGCAGCAGCCGCACCTCTTCCTCGGTGTATCCGAAGGTGCGCTGGCGGCGGGTGATGGATGCCGGCGGGTGCACGATGTGCTCGCGCTCGGGGAGATCGGCGAGACGCACGGCGCCTTCGTCGAGCCACTCCTGCCACGGGTGCAGCGTCGCCAGCTCGTGCTTGATCTCCTCGTCCTCGACGATCCGGCGCGCGGCCGTGTCGACGAGGAACATCTTGCCCGGCTGCAGGCGGCCGCGGCGCTTGATGCGATCCGGCTCGAACTCCAGCACACCGGTCTCCGAACCGATGACCACCAGGCCGTCGGTGGTCTCGGTCCACCGTCCGGGCCGCAGCCCGTTGCGATCTAGGGTCGCGCCGACGTGGGTGCCGTCGGTGAAGATGAGGGCGGCCGGGCCGTCCCACGGCTCCATCTGGTTCGAGTGGTACTCGTAGAACGAGCGCAGTTCCGGCGAGATGTCAGTCTGCTTCTCGTACGCCTCGGGGACCATCATCATGATCGCGTGCGGGAGGCTGCGGCCGGTGAGCGTCAGCAGCTCGAGCACCTCGTCGAAGGACGCCGAGTCGCTCGCGCCCGGCGTGCAGATCGGCAGCAGCGGACGGATGTCGCCGAGCAGCTCGGACTCCAGCTGCGACTGCCGGGCGCGCATCCAGTTGCGGTTGCCGCCGACGGTGTTGATCTCGCCGTTGTGCGCCAGCATCCGCAGCGGCTGCGCCAGCGGCCAGGACGGGAAGGTGTTGGTCGAGTAGCGGGAGTGCACGACCGCGAGCTCGGAGGCGAAGCGCTCGTCCTGGAGGTCGGGGTAGAACGGCTCGAGCTGGAGCGTGGTGACCATGCCCTTGTAGCCGAGGGTGCGGCTGGACAGAGAGACGAAGTAGGCGCCGATCTCGTGGCCGGCGCGCTTGCGCAGTCGGTAGGCCACGCGGTCGAGAGCGATGCCGGACAGGCGTCCGTCTGCCCCTGCCGGGGATGCCACGAACAGCTGTTCGAACGCGGGGCGCGCCTCATCGGCGAGCTTGCCGAGGTTCTCGTTCGCGGTGGGGACGACGCGCCAGCCGAGGACCTCCAGGCCCTCGTCGCGGGCGATCTTCTCGACCCCGGCCTTCTGGGTGCGGCGCTCAGTGGCCTGCAGCGGGAGGAAGGCGAGCCCGGCGGCGTATTCGCCGGCATCGGGCAGTTCGAAGTCCGTGACTTCACGCAGGAATGCGTCGGGCATCTGGGTGAGGATGCCCGCCCCGTCACCGGTGCCGGCGTCGGAGCCGATCGCACCGCGGTGCTCGAGGTTGCGCAGCGCTTGAAGCGCCAGCGCGATGATGTCGTGTCCTGCAGTTCCTCGCAGGGTGGCGACCATGGCCAGGCCGCAGGCATCCTTTTCGAATGCCGGGTTGTACAGACCCTGCTTCGGGGGGTAGGCGCCGGAGGCACCGTAAGGAGGCTGGAAGTACATCTAATACCGCCCTCAGGTATTCAGGTGACACCGGGGACGTCGTCGGCCCACTCGTTCAGTGCAATGGATTCCTCACTCGACGAGGAGGGTTATCGGGAACCGTCCTCGGTACTGGGAGCAGTGCTTGTGGCGGTGGCTCCGACGGTGACTTCGGCCGGAGGCTCGCTCACGTCGACGAAATCATCGAGATCGTTCTGCGATTGTACATCAGCGTCCGCATCCTTCCGGCCCCGGCCCGCCATGTACGGCGAGGGCTCGGTTCCGGGGTGCCGGCGGGTCTGCACGATGAGGATCACGATGCCGAGGACGACGCCGATGATCGCGGCCCACACGTTGCTGCGCAGGCCCAGGATGATCTCGCTCGGATCGATGCGGATGGACTCCCACAGGATGCGTCCTGCGCTGTACCAGATGAGGTAGATCGCGAACAGCTTGCCCCACTGCAGCTGGAGTCGCTTGCCGATCCAGAGCAGGAAGATCACGCCTACCCCGTTCCAGATGACCTCGTACAGGAACGTGGGGTGGAACAGCGTGCCCTCGGCGAGGCCAGGGGGGAACGCGGCGTTGTCGGATTCGATCTCGAGTCCCCAGGGCAGGTCGGTGGGAAGCCCGAACAGCTCGTGGTTGAACCAGTTGCCGAAGCGACCCATGGCCTGTGCCAGCAGCAGTCCAGGTGCGAGCGCGTCGGCGAACGACCAGAACCGGATGCCCGTCCACCGGCATCCCAGGTACGCGCCGACGGCGCCGCCGATGAGCGCGCCGAAGATGGCGATGCCGCCCTCCCAGATCGCCCATACCGAGCCGGGCTCGAACGGGTTCCAGGTGTTCTTGCCCTCGCCGAAGTAGAAGTTCGGGTGGGTGAGCACGTGGAAGATGCGCGCGCCGATGATGGCGAGCGGCACGGCGAGGATCGCGATGTCGATCACGACCCAGGGCTCGGCTCCCCGCTTGGTGAGGCGGTGGTTGGTCATCAGCGTGGCCACGACGATGCCGGCGATGATGCACAGCGCGTAGAAGTGGATCCGCAGCGGGCCGAGGTCGAAGTAGCTGACCTCGGGGCTGGGGATGCTGGTGAGCGCGCCGTTGAGCGCGGTGTGGAACGCGAGGGACATGAGTGCGATTCTAGTTCTCGTGTGAGCGGACTGCAGACGGCGTGCCTGCAGCGAGGTTCCTGGTGACGTCGGCGAGGGCGGGAAGCCCGCCGTCGCCGAGCGCGCGCACCAGGGCGGTGCCGACGATCGCGCCGTCCGCGTAGTCGATCACACCGGCGATCTGATCGGCGGTCGAGATGCCGATTCCCACGCAGGCGTTCTGCACGCCGTGTTCGCGCAGCCGCGCCACGAGCGTGCGGGCGGCCTGGTCGAGCGACGCGCGCTCCCCCGTGATGCCCATCGTCGAGACGGTGTACACGAAACCGGTGGAGGACTTCGCGACCAGCTCGAGGCGTTCGTCGGTCGACGACGGCGCGGCCAGGAAGATCCGGTCGAGCCCGGTGCGCTCGCTGGCGGCGATCCAGTCGGCCGCGGCCTCCGGGGTGATGTCGGGGGTGATGAGCCCTGCGCCGCCGGCGGCGAGCAGGTCGTCCGCGTAGCGGTCGACGCCGTACTGCATGACCGGGTTCCAGTAGGTCATCACGACGACCGGGACGTCGGTTGCGGCAGTGATCTCGCGCGCCGCCGTGAACAGGTCACGCATCTTGAACCCGTTCGCCAGTGCCGCCTGCGTGGCCTGCTGGATGACGAGTCCGTCCATCACCGGGTCGCTGTAGGGCGGGCCCAGTTCGATGATGTCGACGCCGTTCTCGGCGAGCGTGATCGCTGCCTTGATGCTGGTCTCGAGGTCGGGGAAACCGACGGGGAGATAGCCGATGAAGGCCCCTCGTCCGGCATCCCTGGCCTTCTGGATGGCGGCTTCGACGCGGCTCATCGGGTCTCCTCCACGGCATCTGCGTCGTACAGCTCGAAGTAGCGGGCGGCGGTGTCCATGTCCTTGTCGCCGCGACCGGAGAGGCACACCGCGATGACCGCGTCCTCACCCATCTCCTGGCCGAGGCGGATCGCCCCTGCCAGGGCGTGGGCGGATTCGATCGCCGGAATGATGCCCTCCGTGCGGCTGAGCAGCCGCAGCGCCTGCATCGCCTCGTCGTCGGTGGCCGGGATGTACTCGGCGCGGCCGATGTCGGCGAGCCAGGAGTGCTCAGGGCCGACGCCCGGATAGTCGAGGCCGGCGGAGATCGAGTGCGACTCGATGGTCTGCCCGTCCTCGTCCTGCAGCACATAGGTCTTCGCACCGTGCAGCACGCCCGGTCGACCGCGTTCGATGGATGCCGCGTGCTTGTCGGTGTCGACGCCATCGCCGGCTGCTTCGACGCCGTAGAGCTTCACGCTCTCGTCGTCGAGGAACGCATCGAACATGCCGATGGCGTTGGAGCCGCCGCCGACGCAGGCGACGACCGCGTCGGGCAGGCGCCCGATCTCGTCGAGGAGCTGCTGGCGGGCCTCTTCGCCGATGACCTTCTGGAAGTCGCGCACCATGGCGGGGAACGGGTGAGGGCCGGCTGCGGTGCCGAAGATGTAGTTGGTCTTCTCGACGGTCGCCACCCAGTCGCGGTAGGCGTCGTTGATGGCGTCCTTGAGCGTGCGTGAACCGGTCGTGACCGGAACCACCTCGGCGCCGAGCAGGCGCATGCGGGCGACGTTGAGCGCCTGACGCTCAGTGTCGACCTCGCCCATGTAGATCGTGCAGTCCAGGCCGAACAGGGCCGCAGCGGTCGCCGTGGCGACGCCGTGCTGGCCGGCACCGGTCTCGGCGATCACGCGCGTCTTGCCCAGTCGCTTGGTGAGCAGCGCCTGTCCGAGGACGTTGTTGATCTTGTGGCTGCCGGTGTGATTGAGGTCTTCGCGCTTGAGGAAGACGCGCGCTCCCCCGGCGTGCGCGGCGAAACGCGGCACTTCCGTGAGGGCAGACGGGCGGCCCGCGTAGGAGCCGAGCAGCTGCGCGAGCTCGGCGCGGAACTCCGGATCGGCGATGGCGGCCTCATAGGCGACAGTGAGCTCGTCGATCGCGGCGATGAGCGATTCGGGCATGTAGCGCCCCCCGAACTCGCCGAAGAACGGTCCGTGCTGGTCACGCAGGCTCACAGCGATCCCCTCCGCTCGTCGTCGCCGGCATCGAGGAAGCTCTGCAGCGTGGCGACCGGGTCGCCGGTCACGAGCGCCTCGCCGATCAGGACGACATCGGCCCCCGCGGCGCGGTAGTGGGTCACGTCGGCAGGCTCGAGGACGGCGGACTCGGCGATCTTGATGGTGCCGGCAGGAATCCGGTCGACGAGTCGCCCGAACAGATCGCGGTCCAGTTCGAAGGTCGACAGGTTGCGTGCGTTGACCCCGATGAGGGAGGCCCCGAGGTCGATTGCGACTTCGAGTTCCTCCGCCGAGTGGGTCTCGACCAGTGGTGTCATGCCGAGTTCGAGGATCAGCGCGTACAGCTCCTGCAGCACCTTCTGCTCGAGTCCTGCGACGATCAGCAGGGCAAGATCGGCACCGGCGGCGCGGGCTTCGAGCACCTGGTATGGCGTCGCGATGAAGTCCTTGCGCAGGACGGGCAGGGCCACGCGGGTGGTGACGGCCTCGAGGTCGGCGAGCGACCCGCCGAAGCGGCGTTCCTCGGTGAGGACGCTGATCGCCGAGGCGCCGCCGGTCTCGTAGAGCGAGGCCTGGTGAGCGGGATCGGGGATCTCGGCCAGGGCGCCGCGGGACGGGCTCGCGCGCTTGACTTCCGCGATGATCTTGACGCGGGATGCCGGGGCGAGTGCTGCGAGGACGTCGCGGGCCGCCGGGCGCGCCAGAGCCGCCTTCTCGACCTCGGCCACCGGGCGCGTGAGCGCGCGACGCTCTGCGTCTTCGACTGCGCCGGCCGTGAGGTCGGCGAGCACCATCAGTGGCCCTTCGGCGTGTACTTGGGTCCGTTGACGCCGTAACCGGCCTTGGCGAGGATCCAGCCGAGCAGCAGCCCGATCACGATGATCCCGACGGACACCCATACGAAGACGGGCTGTTCGAGGCAGAAGGCGATTGTGCCGGCGAAGAAGCCGAACAGCATGACCACCACGGCGGTCCAGGCCGCAGGCGAGTGTCCGTGGCCGGGGTCGGCGATCGGGTTGGTCATGTTCTCCTCCGAAGCGGTCGTGGGTGTGTCAATCAGTCTATCGGGGTCACCGGGTCGGATCGGTCCCACGCGACAGGTCGTCCCAGGAATCGATCGCGTCGACCGGTCCGTCCCCGTCGGCGTGGGCTGCGGCGTCGGTGCGGAAGCGGCGTCCGCCGCTCTTCCAGCGGTGCGCCGTCGCAAGCGCGAACAGGGCCGTCACGATCAGCAGCACCCAGCCGATCAGGGCCAGCACGGGCCAGGTCGAGGGTTCGATCGTCGCGATCATATCGGCGATCGTGGTGCTGCCTGCGAGGCCTGTCGTCTCGGTGACCGTCGGCGCGACGGCAGAGATCGGGGTCGCGAAGAGGATCTCCGCCGTCCACCAGGTCAGCAGGACTCCGGCGGACAGGGCGAGCGCGGCGAAGATGTACCTGAGCGTCCTGCCGACGAGCGCGAGGGCTGCGCCGACGGCGAGCACAGCGAGGCTGAGTGGCGCCAGCAGCGCCATGGCATCGGCACCGGCGACCAGGATCGGTTCGCCGGCATCCGCCCTCGTCACGGTCAGCCAGGTCTGCGTCGACGAGATGATGCCGATGCCTCCGGCGAGCAGCAGCCCGATCACCGAGACGCTGCGACCACGCCGCGCGATGTTCATTCGGTCACGCCGTCGTTGGCTTCCAGATCCGCGGCATCGAAGCAGGTGCGAGTGCCGGTGTGGCAGGCGGGGCCGGTCTGGTCGACGTACAGCAGGATGGCGTCCCCGTCGCAGTCCAGACGTGCCTCCTTGATGCGCTGGATGTTGCCGGAGGTGTCGCCCTTGCGCCAGTACTCCTGGCGTGACCGCGACCAGTAGGTGACTCGACCGGTCGTGAGAGTGCGGCGCAGAGCCTCGGCGTCGAGCCAGGCGAGCATGAGCACCTCGCGCGTGTCCCACTGCTGCACGATCGCGGGCACGAGGCCGTCGGCGTTCCAGGCGACCTGGGCGATTCGCGCTTCGAGATCACTCATCGGACCAAGATCCCTTCTGCGCGCATGGCGTCTTTCACGTCGCCCACGGTGAGTGCTCCCGAGTGGAACACGCTCGCGGCGAGCACGGCGTCCGCGCCTGCTGTGATGGCTGGTGCGAAGTCCGTGACCGCGCCCGCTCCGCCGGAGGCGATGACGGGGACGGATGAGACCTCGCGCATGAGCCGGACGAGTTCGAGGTCGAATCCGTCGCGGGTGCCGTCGGCATCGATCGAGTTCACCAGCAGTTCGCCCGCGCCGCGTTCGATCGCCTCGCGGGCCCAGTCGACGGCATCCAGGGTCGTCGCCGTGCGGCCGCCGTGCGTGGTCACGACGAATCCGGAGTGCGTGCCGGGGGCGCGCTTCACGTCGAGGGAGAGCACGAGCACCTGCGCGCCGAACCGGTCGGCGATCTCGCCGATCAGGTCGGGGCGGGCGATGGCTGCGGAGTTGACGCCGATCTTGTCGGCGCCGACACCCTGCAGACGCGCGACGTCCTCGACGCTGCGCACTCCCCCGCCGACCGTGAGCGGGACGAAGACGTGCTCGGCCGTGCGCTGCACGACGTCGTAGGTCGTGGAGCGGTCATCGACCGTGGCCGTGACGTCGAGGAAGGTGATCTCGTCCGCGCCCTGGGCCGCGTAGTGCGCGGCGAGTTCGACGGGATCGCCCATGTCGCGCAGGTTCTCGAAGTTCACGCCCTTCACGACACGTCCTGCGGCGACGTCCAGGCACGGGATGACGCGACTGGTGAGGGTCATCACAGTCTCGCAGCGTGGATGGCGGTGACCAGCAGGGCGCGCGCGCCGATCGAGTACAGGTCGTCCATCACCTGGTTGATGCCCTTGCGGGGCAGCATGACCCGTACGGCGACCCACTCGGGGTCCTGCAGCGGGGAGATGGTCGGGGACTCGCGACCGGGGGCGATCGTGGCCGCCTTCTCGACGAGGTTCGCCGGCAGATCGAAGTCGAGCAGCACGTAGCGCCGTGCGACGATCACGCCGCGCACGCGGCGCAGCAGGCGCTCGGTGCCCTCGACGTCGCCGGGGCGGCTGATGAGCACAGCCTCGGACTCGATGATCACCGGGCCGAAGATCTCCAGTCCCGCCTGACGCAGCGTGGTGCCGGTCTCGACGACATCGGCGATCGCGTCGGCGACTCCGAGCTGCACGGCGGACTCGACGGCGCCGTCGAGCGGCACGAGCGTCGCCTCGACGCCGTTCTCACGCAGGAACGCGTCGACGAGCCCTGGATAGGCCGACGCGATGCGGATGCCGGCGAGATCCTGGATGCCCTCGAAGCGTCCGGGAGGAGCTGCGAACCGGAATGTGGACTGTGCGAAGCCGAGCGCCTCGATCTCGCGGGCCTGCTGAGGGACGTCCCGCAGCAGGTCGCGGCCGGTGATGCCGACGTCGAGCGCACCGGATGCCACGTAGGTGGCGATGTCGCGTGGGCGGAGGAAGAAGAACTCGACGTCGTTGGCGGCGTCGATGACGTGCAGGGTCTTGGAGTCGCGTCGACCGGCGTATCCGGCCTCGGCGAGCATCTCGGCGGCGGTCTCGGCGAGCGAGCCCTTGTTGGGAACAGCGATGCGCAGCATGGGGAGCTTTCAGATCAGGGGAACGAGGCGGGGCGCATCAGAGATGTCGGTACACGTCCTCGAGCGTGAGCCCCTTCGCGAGCATCATGACCTGAAGGTGATAGAGCAGCTGCGAGATCTCTTCGGCGGCCTCGGCATCCGACTCGTACTCGGCTGCCATCCAGACCTCGGCGGCCTCTTCGACGATCTTCTTGCCGATGGTGTGCACGCCGGCGTCCAGCTCGGCGATCGTGCCCGATCCCTCTGGACGGGTCTCGGCCTTGACGCTGAGCTCGGCGAACAGCTCGTCGAAAGTCTTCACGATTCCAGGTTACCGGCTCGGGCACGCTCTCGAAGCCCGGCGATGGCCGCCTCGATGCTGTCCGCGCCGTAGACGGCGGAGCCCGCGACGAAGGTGTCGGCACCGGCTGCGGCCGCCTGTGCGATGGTCGCGTCGGAAATGCCGCCGTCGACCTGGAACCAGGCGTTCGAACCGCGCCTGCGGGCCTCCGCGACCAGTGCGCTCAGCTTCGGCATGGTCTCGGGTATGAAGCCCTGACCGCCGAATCCGGGCTCGACGGTCATCACGAGGACCTGATCGAACTCGTCGAGGATGTCGTAGAGCGCGTCCCCCGCCGTTCCGGGTTTGATCGCGACGCCCGCGCGCGAGCCGATGTCGCGCAGCCGCCTGGCCAGAGCCACCGGGTCGGACGCGGCCTCCAGATGGAAGGTGACGCTGGCGGCGCCCAGCTCGGCGTAGCCGGGGGCCCAGCGGTCCGGATCGTCGATCATCAGATGGACATCGAGCGGGATCGGGCTCGTCGCCTGGATGCGCTCGACCATCTGCGGCCCGAACGTGAGGTTCGGGACGAAGTGGTTGTCCATGACGTCCACGTGGGCGAAATCGGCGGTCGCGATGCGCGCGAGATCGGCCTGCATGTTCACGAAGTCGGCCGAGAGGATGCTCGGGTTGATGCGGGGCGCTGCGGGAAGGCTCATCGGTCTACTCCTGTGGGTTGCGCTGCAACAGGGCGAGGAACATGGCGTCGGTGCCGTGACGGTGCGGCCACAGCTGCACGCGTCCGGTTCCGTCGCCGGCGAGGTCGATGGGGCTCTCGACCAGATCGGAGACGACGGCCGCGGCATCCAGCTCCGTGACGTCGTCGCGGCCGCGCAGCACCTCGGCGACGATTCCGCTGGTCTCGGCGAGGTGGGGCGAGCAGGTCGCGTACGCGACGATTCCGCCCGGTGCGAGGGCGTCCAGCGCACCGGAGAGGAGCTGCGCCTGCAGCGGGGCGAGTTCGGCGACATCGGCGGGCGACTTGCGCCAGCGCGCCTCCGGCCTCCGGCGGAGGGCACCGAGACCCGTGCAGGGGGCGTCGACGAGGATCCGGTCGAACCCGCCGAGATTCGCGGCGGTCAGGTCGCGGCCGTCCTGCTCGTGCACCGTGACATCGCCGGGGACTGCCTTCAGAGCGCCCCGGACGAGCCCGGCGCGCGCGGGGACGACCTCGTTGGCCTCGAGTGTGACGTCGTGCTGCCTTGCGACCGCCGCGAGCAGAGCGGTCTTGCCGCCGGGGCCGGCGCACAGGTCGAGCCACTTCTCCCCCTCCGCGATCGGCTTCGCGGCAGTCAGCGCCAGCGCGACGAGCTGCGAACCCTCGTCCTGGACGCGTACGGTGCCGCCCGAGGCGCTGATCACGCGCTGCGGGTCGCCGCCCGGCGAGCCGAAGGCGGTCGCGGCGTACGGACGCCGCGGTTCGCCGGCTTCGGCAAGCCCAGGGAGCGCTACGAGCGTCACCTCGGGGGCCGCGTTGTCCGCATCGAGGAGGTCTTCGAGTTCGTCGGCCCTGCCCTCGGCCGTGAGTGCGCGGCGCAGGGCGCGGATCACCCAGACCGGGTGCGCGGTTCGCAGACCGAGCCGCTCATCATCAGAACGGGCGGCCTGCTCGATGCGCTCCTGCCACTGCCCAGGGGTGTCACGCGAGATGCGGCGGAGCACGGCGTTGGTGAAGCCCGCCGGTCCCCTGCCGAGTTCGGCGGCCACGAGATTGACGGATTCGTTGACGGCGGCGTGCGAGGCGACCCTGGTGGACAGCAACTGGTGCGTGGCGAGCCGGAGCGCGTCGAGCACTGCCGGGTCGATCTCATCGACGGTACGACCCGCGGCCGAAGCGATGACAGCGTCGTACGCGCCTCGCCGGCGCAGCGCGCCGTAGGTGAGCTCGGTCGCCAGCGCCGCGTCCTGCGGGCTGAGGGATGCCGCAGTGATCGCCGACGGCAGCAGAAGGTTCGCGTACGCATCCGAGTCGTTCACGGCCCGCAGCACGTCGTAGGCGACGCGCCGCGCCGGCTGCACCCGCCGCGCCTGGGTCGCGCCGCCGGTGCTGTTGTGCGGCGTGCGGGCCGGACGCCGCCTGGGGGCGCTCATGATCCCGCCCGCATCGTGTCGCTGCTGCGGAATCCGCGCCACCAGTCGACGGCGTTCATGGCGGGCTTGCCGGCCGGCTGCACGCGGCTCACAGCGAGCGGCGTGGTGGCGGTGCCGATGAGGAGGGCGTTCTTGGTGGCGGCGATCTCGCCGGGCTCGAGGGCGTCGGCGCCGTCGGCGGGCGCTGCAGCGAGGATCTTCACTCGCAGGCCGCCGACCGTGGTGTGCGCACCGGGTTCCGGGGTGACCCCGCGGAACCGGGCGTAAACGGCTGCGACCGGCTCGTTCCAGTCCAGTGCGCCGTCCTCGAAGACGAGTTTGGCCGCCGTTGTGGCCTCCCCTCCTTGAGGCTGCGCGACCGCGGTGCCGTCCGCGATGCCCGCCACGACGTCGGCGGTGAGGCGCGCGCCGTCCTCTGCGAGCACGTCGAGCGCGACATCTGCCGTGGCATCCATGGGAACGTCGACGGTCCGCGCCGCGAACACGTCGCCGGCGTCGAGTGCGGGCACGAGCTGGAACACGCTCGCCCCGAGCACGTCGTCCCCGGCGATCAGCGCGCGCTGCACGGGTGCGGCGCCGCGCCACTGCGGCAGCAGCGAGAAGTGCAGGTTGATCCAACCACGATCCGGCGTCGACAGCAGCGGCTCGCGGACGAGCCCGCCATAGGCGACGATCACGCCGAGCTCGGGGCGGAGCGCGGCGATCCTGCCGGTGGCCTCATCGTCGAGCAGGGCCGCCTTGAGGATGGGGAGCCCGAGCTCCTCCGCCGCCTGGGCGACCGGAGATGGCGTGAGCACGCGCTTGCGGCCGAGCGGGGCGTCGGGGCGGGTGATCACCGCGGCGATGTCGTGCGAGGCCGCGAGGGTGCGGAGTGTCGGTACTGCTGCCGTCGGTGTACCGGCGAAGACGATGCGCATGAAGGTGCTCCGGAAGGGGTCAAAGCTCAGGATCGAGCATATCGAGGCGGACGGACAGGGGGATCCGGTTGCTCTGCCCTCGCCGCCGTCGCCGGCCAGCTGCCTCCGCAACGACGGCGGCGCGCAGACGAGTCGCGACGGCTGGGCCCGCGGCGTATTCGAATCGGACGAGCGCGCGCACGCGCCCGGTGTCGCCCTTGTCCGATGTGGGGTCGCTCTCGACCGGCACGGGCCCGAGAACGGCGTCCGCGGGAAGCGGGAGCTCGCGAAGTCCGTCGATCGCGCGCGCCACAGATGCCGGCAGCCCCTCGACGAGCGCCACCCTGGTGGCAGGAGGGAGGTGCAGCGGCGCGCGGCTGTCGAGCTCGGACCGCGCGTAGGCCGGCTGCGTCCAGGTCGCTAGCGCCCGGCCGACGGGGCCGTCGACGCCGACGAGGTGTATCGGTGCGCCGGGGGCCGCGAGGGCCGCTGCGTTCGACCACCAGCGCAGGCAGGACTCTCCGATGCGCAGGTCGGGTGCCTGCAGCATCCGCGGCCCGTCCAGCAGGAGCACGGCGCGGTAACCGCCATCGGCTGTCGGCTCGGCGCCGCGCGTCGCGACCACCAGCGCCGGCTTCGCCTCGACCCTCTCGACGGGGTGGGCGCCGTCGGCGACGATGACCCGCACACCGGCGAACGCGCGACCGAGCTCGTCAGCGGTGCGCTCACTGCCCGACGCCGCCAGGCGCAGCTTCGTCGACGAGCACGCGCTGCAGTGCCACGCGCGCGCAGAACGACCGCACCAGCCGCACACCGGCACTGCTCCCCGATGGGCGGCCCCCAGCGGTCCCCCGCAGTGCGCGCAGCGGGCGGGCGCGCGGCAGTCGGCGCACACGAGCGTCGGAGCGAAGCCGGGGCGTGCGACCTGCACGAGCACCGGGCCCTCCTCGGTCGCCTTGCGCGCGGCCGCGAAGGCGCCGGAGTGGACGCGCTGGGCTGGTTGCTCCATCTCCTGCGGGCTGCTCAGCACGACCCGAGGGGTGATGCGGCGCTCGGCGCGCACATCGGTGAGCCAGCCGCGCTGCACGAGCCGCTCGACGTCGGTCGTGCGCGTGTGGCCGGCGAACAGCAGCGCAGATCCCTCCTGCTCCTGCCGGAGCAGCAGGGCGTCGCGGGCGTGGACGTACGGCGCCAGCGGTTCGCTGTACAGCGGGTCGCCGTCGTCCCAGATGGCCACCAGCCCGGCCTGGACGGGGGCGTACACCGCCGAGCGATTGCCGACCACGATGCACGGGGCGTCCTCCAGCGTGCGCAGGAAACCGCGGTAGCGGTCGGGGTTCGTCTGCCGCGAGTCGTGCCGGACGATCGCCTCGGCGGGGACGAACGCCTCGAGCGTCGCCAGCAGCCGGTCGAGGTCGCGATGATCGGGGACGGCGATGATCGCGGATGCCCCGGATGCCAGCACCCGCACCGCGGCAGCGGCGAGCAGTTCGGTCCAGCGCAGGATCCCGTCGCGAACTCCGGGGATCGCTTCGATCGCGGCTCGTCCACGATCGTCGATCAGTGTCGCAAGGCCGTCGTACTCTCCGAGCACGGCATCCGCCCGCTCCACGGCATCCGCGGCCGGCACGGGAGTCGGCGAATCGGCCTTCCACGCCTTCTCCACCCGCACCTGGCGCTTCGGCACCGCAAGACGCAGGATGTCGGATGCCGAACCGGCCGCGCGGTCCGCCGCACGCCGCGCGAGCCGGTACAGCCGCTCCGGCAGAACCGGCACGAGCGAGATGATGCTCTCCACGGTCGAGAGAGGGCGCTCCGAGTCGTCCTCCTCGGCCACCTCGACGACATACGCGTCGATCATGCGACCGGCGGTGCGCAGCGGCACGCGCACCCGCGCACCCACCGGGACGTCGCCGAGCTCGTCGAGCAGCACGTAGTCGAACAGGCGGTCCAGCTGCGGGAGGGGGGAGTCCAGCAGCACCCGCGCGACGCGCCGGCTCAAAGCCGGGCTCCGCGCGTGCGCATCACAGCCCCGCGGCGCGGCGCAGCTCGTCGGCGCGGTCCGTGCGCTCCCAGGTGAAGTCGGGCAGTTCGCGGCCGAAGTGGCCGTACGCGGCGGTCTGGCGGTAGATCGGACGCAGCAGGTCGAGCTGTTCGATGATCGCCTGCGGGCGCAGGTCGAAGACCTTCCGGATGGCGTCGGTGATCACCTCGTCGGAGACGCGGCCGGTGCCGAACGTCTCGACGTACAGTCCGACGGGACGTGCGACGCCGATGGCGTACGCCACCTGCACCTCGAGCCGATCTGCGAGCCCTGCGGCGACCGCGTTCTTGGCGACCCAGCGCATGGCGTAGGCGCCGGAGCGGTCGACCTTCGACGGGTCCTTGCCGCTGAAGGCGCCGCCGCCGTGGCGTGCGGCACCGCCGTACGTGTCGATGATGATCTTGCGGCCGGTGAGGCCGGCGTCGCCCTTCGGCCCGCCTGTGACGAAGGGACCGGCGGGGTTGATGAAGTAGCGATCGCTGGACGGCATCTCCAGGCCGGTGTTCTCGAGCACCGGGTCGATGACCAGTCGCCGCACCTGCTCGGTGAGCTCGTCCTGCGACACGTCGGGGTGGTGCTGAGTCGACAGCACGACGGCGTCGATCGTCTTGGGGGTGAAGCCCTCGTAGCCGAGCGTGACCTGCGTCTTGCCGTCGGGTCGCAGGAAGCCGAGCTCGCCGGAGCGGCGAACCTCGGTGAGGCGCTCCGCGATCCTGTGCGCCGTGTGACCGGCCATCGGCATGAGCTCGGGCGTCTCGACGGTGGCGAAGCCGAACATGATGCCCTGGTCGCCGGCACCGAGACCGTCGAGGGCGTCGCTGGAGCTGCCGTCGCGGTGCTCCTGCGCGAGGTCGACGCCGTGGGCGATGTCGCTGGACTGCTCCCCCACCGAGACGCTCACGCCGCAGGAGTCTCCGTCGAAGCCGGTCTCGCTGGAGGTGTAGCCGATGCCGTTCACGACCTCGCGGACGATCGTGGGGATGTCGACGTACGCCTCGGTGCGGATCTCACCGGCGACGTGCACGAGACCGGTCGTGACCAGGGTCTCGACCGCGACGCGTGACGCCGGGTCCTTGGCGATCAGGCCGTCGAGGATGCTGTCCGAGATCTGGTCGCAGATCTTGTCGGGGTGCCCCTCGGTGACGGATTCAGATGTGAAAAGGCGCAGTGCGCTCATCTAGGAGGCTGCCTTCACTCGGCGTGGCGAAGGCGGAGCTTGTCCTCGTTGATCTCGTGCAGCGCGATGGTCAGCGGCTTGTCCTCGACGGACGAGTCGACCAGCGGTCCGACGTTGTCGAACAGGTTGCCCTCGTGGAGATCTGCGTAGTAGTCGTTGATCTGGCGGGCGCGCTTGGACGCGTAGATGACCAGCTCGTACTTCGACTCGACGCGGTCGAGCAGGTTGTCGATGGGCGGGTCGATGATGCCCTTGGTGTGGTGTCCGGCCATGGTGGGACCTCCAGATCAGGCGACGGGTTCGTCGCGAAGTCGAATCGGCGGGCGCGCGAAAGCGTTCAGCGCGCGGTTGCCTCAGACAATTCTACGACCTCGCGCGCTGCTGCGGCGACGTCCTCGTTCACAATGCGGAAATCGAACTCGCTCTGAGCGGCCAACTCGACCTTTGCGGTGCGCAGGCGACGGGCTCGCTCTTCCTCGTTCTCCGTGCCGCGGCCGACCAGCCGCTGGACGAGTTCGTCCCAGGACGGCGGCAGCAGGAAGATCAGCGTCGCGGACGGTTCCGCGGCCCGCACCTGCCGTGCGCCCTGCAGGTCGATCTCGAGCAGGACCGTCTTCCCATCGGCGAGAGCCGCGTCGATCGGCGCGCGGGGCGTGCCGTAGCGGGAGCGGTTGTGGACGACCGCGTACTCGAGCAGCTCGCCGTCTGCGATGAGACGGTCGAACTCGGCGTCGTCGACGAAGTAGTAGTGCACGCCGTCGATCTCGCCCGGGCGGGGCGCGCGTGTCGTCGCCGACACCGAGAGATGGATCTCCGGGTGGTGCTCGCGGATGTACGCGGCCACGGTGCCCTTGCCGACCGCCGTCGGGCCGGCGAGCACCAGGAGCCTGCTGCGTCCTGCGCGCGGCTCGGACGCCGGGAATCGCTCATCGAGCCAGTTCGTGAGGCTGACGCGCTGCCGAACGCCCAGACCGCCGAGGCGCTTCACCGGCGAGATATCGAGGTCGAGCAGGATGCGGTCGCGCTTGCCCACCCCGATCGCGGGAAGGGCGAGCAGGAAGTCCGTGATGCGCATCGAGCCTGCCACCGACTCCGCGTCGGCGAACGCCTGGGCTGCGATGGACTGCGGAGTCACGACCCGCATCGTCAGGTCGCGTTTCAGCGCCGCTCGCGCGCGGCGCCGCTCCACGGCACGGCGCGCGGCAGCGGCCCGATCCACTTCGGGGACAGTGCGCTCAGACATCGAGAGCCTTCCGGTAGTCGGCGACGCGGGTGTCGATCGCCGTGGCGATGCCGTCAGGGCCGGCGGAGAGGATGCTGCGGCTCTCGGAGGCGATCACCATCGCCGCGGATGCTGTGAAGCGCGCACGCAGGTCGGCGGGACCGGCGCCCTGGGCGCCGAATCCGGGAGCGAGGATCGGGGCGGGAGGTGAGAACCGCGTGAGGCCGGCGTCCGTCCAGTCGACCGTCGCTCCGATGACGAAGCCGAGGCTCCCCCACTCGCCCGACGGCGTGCTGTGCGCGTTGCGCGTGCTCACCTGCGCCACGATCTCCGCTGAGACCGCCTGCTCTGCCGCGGTGCGGGCGCATTGCACACCGGCCGCCTCCGGATTGCTCGTGGCGGCGAGGACGAAAACGCCCTTGCCATGCTCCTGCGCACGCGTGAAGGTGGTGTCGAGAGCGCCGACGCCGAGGAACGGGTTGACCGTCAGCGCGTCCGCCTCCAGGGGCGAGCCCGGGCTGAGCCAGGCCGCGGCGTAGGCATCCATGGTCGTACCGATGTCGCCGCGCTTGGCGTCGGCGATCACGATCAGGCCGGCATCCCGTGCGGCCCGCAGCACGTCTTCGAGCGCCGCGAAACCGGCGGAGCCGAAGCGCTCGAAGAACGACACCTGAGGCTTGACGATGCCGACCCGCGATGCCGCGGCATCCACGGTGCGCAGCCCGAACTCGCGCACGCCGGCAGCGGAATCCTCGAGCCCCCAGGACTCGAGCAGCGCCGCATGCGGGTCGATGCCGACGCAGAGCGGGCCCCGCGCGGCCAGCGCCGCACGGACCCGCTCACCGAAGGAACCGGTCACAGGGCCGCCTGACGATCGAGCGCGTACTCCTGCAGGCTCTTGACGTCGAAGCCCTCGTCGGCGGCATCCATTCCGCTGACCGCTGCGCCGAGCACCGCGATCGTCGTGAACAGCGCCTTGTCCGCTGCCACGGCTGCCGCGCGGATCTCGTAGCCGTCGGCGCGCGCCGCACCACCCGACGGCGTGTTCACGACGATGTCGATCTGCCCGTCGTTGATGAGGTCGACGATGTTCTCGCCGCCACCGGCCTGCGTCTCGCTGTACTTCGCGACGACCGTCACCGGGATGCCGTTGCGGGAGAGGATCTCAGCGGTTCCCTCTGTCGCGACCAGCGTGAAGCCGAGCTGCTGCAGGCGGTGCGCCGGCAGGATCACGGCGCGCTTGTCCGCGTCGGCCACCGAGATGAACACGGTGCCCGAGGTCGGCATCCCGCCGTAGGCAGCGGCCTGGCTCTTCGCGAACGCGGTCGGGAAGTCCTTGTCGATGCCCATGACCTCACCTGTCGAGCGCATCTCAGGGCCGAGCACGGAGTCGACGATCTTGCCGTCCTTGGTGCGGAACCGCTTGAACGGCAGCACGGCCTCCTTCACCGAGACCGGGGCGTCCAACGGGACGCGCGATCCGTCGGACGCGGGCAGCAGCCCCTCGTCCTTCAGTTCCGCGATGCTCGCGCCCGCCATGATGCGGCTGGCGGCCTTCGCCATCGGGATGCCGAGCGCCTTGGAGACGAACGGCACCGTGCGGCTGGCGCGCGGGTTGGCCTCGATGACGTAGAGCACGCCGGCGCTGATCGCGAACTGCACGTTCAGGAGCCCCCGCACGCCGACGCCCTCGGCGATGGCGAGCGTCGCCTCGCGGACGCGGTCGATGTCGCTCCGGCCGAGCGACATCGGCGGCAGGGTGCAGCTGGAGTCGCCGGAGTGGATGCCGGCCTCTTCGAGGTGCTCCATGACGCCGCCGATGTACAGCTCCTGGCCGTCGTACAGCGCGTCGACGTCGAGCTCGATGGCGTCGTCGAGGAAGCGGTCGACGAGCAGCGGCGTGCCGGGGCCGACGATGACCTCACCGGCGGTGCGCACGAAGTAGTCGCGCAGGCTCGGGGTGTCGTAGACGATCTCCATGCCGCGTCCGCCGAGCACGAAGCTCGGGCGGACGAGCACCGGGTAGCCGATGTCCTCGGCGATCGCGACCGCGCCGTCGGCGTCGATCGCGGTGCCGTGACGGGGTGCGACGAGTCCGGCCTTGTCGAGCAGCTGCGAGAACAGCTCGCGCTCCTCGGCGATGTCGATCGCCTCGGGGCTCGTGCCGAGCACGGTGTAACCGGCGGCCTGGATGCCCTTCGCGAGACCCAGCGGCGTCTGGCCGCCGAGCTGGCAGACGACGCCGAGGATCGTGCCGCTCGCCGCTTCGGCGTCGAGCACCTCGAGCACGTCCTCGAGCGTGAGCGGCTCGAAGTACAGGCGGTCGCTGGTGTCGTAGTCGGTCGAGACGGTCTCGGGGTTGCAGTTGACCATGACGGTCTCGTAACCGGCATCCGACAGCGCGAACGACGCGTGCACGCAGGAGTAATCGAACTCGACGCCCTGGCCGATGCGGTTCGGACCGGATCCGATGATGACGACCTTCGTGCGGTCGGAGGGCGCCACCTCGGTCTCGAAGTCGTAGCTCGAGTAGTGGTACGGGGTCAGTGCGGGGAACTCTCCGGCGCAGGTGTCGACCGTCTTGTAGACCGGGCGGAGCCCGAACCCGTGGCGGGCGGTGCGCACCTCGACCTCGGAGATGCCGCGGATCTCGGCGATCTGCGCATCCGAGAAGCCGTGCTCCTTGGCGTGGCGGAACGTGTCGGCGTCGAGCTCGCCAGCAGCGCGCACGATCTCGGCGACCTCGTTGATCAGCACGATCTGGTCGATGAACCACGGGTCCATCGCAGTCGCCTCGAACGCCTGCTCCGCGGTCGCGCCGAGGCGCAGCGCCTGCTGCAGGGTGACGATGCGGCCGTCGGTCGGGGTCTTCGAGATCTCGAGCAGCTCGTCGACCGAGCGGGTCTCCTCGCCCCAGTGGAAGCTGGAGCCGCGCTTCTCGAGCGAGCGCAGTGCCTTCTGCAGAGCGGTCGTGTAGTTGCGGCCGATCGCCATGGCCTCGCCGACCGACTTCATGGTCGTCGTGAGCGTGGCATCAGCGGCCGGGAACTTCTCGAACGCGAAGCGCGGCACCTTGACGACGACGTAGTCGAGCGTGGGCTCGAAACTCGCCGGCGTGACGCCGGTGATGTCGTTGGGGATCTCGTCCAGGCGGTAGCCGAGGGCGAGCTTGGCGGCGAGCTTGGCGATCGGGAAGCCGGTCGCCTTGGACGCCAGGGCGCTCGACCGCGAGACGCGCGGGTTCATCTCGATGACGATGATGCGGCCGTTGGCCGGATCGACGGCGAACTGGATGTTGCAGCCGCCGGTGTCCACGCCGACGGCTCGGATGATGTCGATGCCGATGTTGCGCATCTTCTGGTACTCGCGGTCGGTGAGCGTCAGCGCCGGAGCCACCGTGATGGAGTCACCCGTGTGCACGCCGACGGGGTCGACGTTCTCGATCGAGCAGACGACGACCGTGTTGTCGGCCGTGTCGCGCATGAGCTCGAGCTCGTACTCCTTCCAGCCGAGGATCGACTCCTCCAGGAGCACCTCGTTCGTGGGCGAGTCGTGCAGGCCGGCACCGCCGATGCGGCGCAGGTCCTCCTCGTCGTACGCGAACCCGGAACCCAGGCCGCCCATGGTGAACGAGGGGCGGACGACGAGCGGGTAGCCGAGCTTCTCAGCACCGGCGAGCAGGTCGTCCATGGAGTGGCAGATGACGGATGCCGCGACATCGGCGCCCGCCTCGATGACGAGCTCCTTGAAGATCTGGCGGTCCTCGCCCTTCTTGATCGCATCGACCTTCGCGCCGATGAGCTCGACGTCGTACTTGGCGAGGATGCCCTGCGCGTCCAGAGCCATGGCCGCGTTGAGCGCGGTCTGGCCACCGAGGGTGGGGAGGATCGCGTCGGGCTTCTCCTTCGCGATGATCGTCTCGATCACCTCCGGGGTGATCGGCTCGATGTAGGTCGCGTCGGCGAAGTCCGGATCCGTCATGATCGTGGCCGGGTTGGAGTTGACGAGAATGACGCGCACGCCCTCCTCGCGCAGCACGCGGCACGCCTGGGTGCCGGAGTAGTCGAACTCGCAGGCCTGACCGATGACGATCGGACCGGAGCCGATGACGAGGACGGACTTGATGTCGTCGCGCTTCGGCATTACTTGGTGTCCTTCTTCTCGATGTGCGCGATGACCAGGTCGCGGAAGCGGTCGAACAGGTAGTTGGCGTCGTGCGGGCCGGCCGCGGCCTCGGGGTGGTACTGCACGGAGAACGCCGGGATGTCGAGAGCGCGGAGGCCCTCGACGACGTTGTCGTTCAGCCCGACGTGGCTGACCTCGACCTTGCCGTAGCCGTTGGGGCTGTCGAAGGAGCCCTCCAGCGGGGCCTCGACCGCGAAGCCGTGGTTGTGAGCGGTGATCTCCACCTTGCCGGTGGACTTGTCAAGCACCGGCTGGTTGATGCCGCGGTGGCCGAAGGGCAGCTTGTAGGTGCCCAGGCCCAGGGCGCGGCCCAGCAGCTGGTTGCCGAAGCAGATCCCGAAGAACGGCAGTCCGTCGTCCAGCACCGAGCGCAGCAGCTCGACGTGGTCCCCCGACGCCGCCGGGTCGCCAGGACCGTTGGAGTAGAACACCGCCACCGGGTCGATTGCGCGGATCTCTTCGATGCTGGCGGTCTGCGGCAGGACGTGTACCTCGAAGCCGCGCGCGGCGAGGTTGTCGATCGTAGCCTGCTTGACGCCGAGGTCGAGCACGGCAAGGTTGCCGATCCGCTCCCCCACGGCCGCCGTGACGGTGGCGACGTCGACCGACACCTGAGCCGACAGGTTCTGGCCGCTCATCTCGGGAGCCTGCTGCACGAGGCGCAGCTGCTCGTCGGCGTCCAGCGCGGCATCCGCACCCGAGAAGATGCCGCCGCGCATGGATCCGTCCGAGCGGATGCGGCGCGTGACGGCTCGCGTGTCGATGCCGCTGATGCCCACGATGCCGTCGCGGACGAGAATCTCGTCGAGCGAGGCGTTCGCGCGCCAGTTCGACACGACGCGCGAGGGGTCGCGCACGATGTAGCCGGCGACCCAGATGCGGCGGGACTCGGTGTCCTCGTCGTTCATGCCGGTGTTGCCGATGTGCGGTGCGGTCTGCAGGACGATCTGGCCCGCGTACGACGGGTCGGTGAGGGTCTCCTGGTAGCCGGACATTCCGGTGGAGAAGACGACCTCGCCCAGGGTGGTTCCCTCGGCGCCGTAGGCGCGTCCTGGGTACCGGGTGCCGTCTTCCAGTACGAGCACGGCGGGTGCCGGCATCCGGTCGTTCGATGGGGTTGAGCTTGTCAAGACGTGGCTCCTGTGTCGTGTGCGGGGATGAGCCGCTGAAGTTCAGAGATGAGAGTGTCGGGGGCGCCTGCGGTCGGGCGCAGATACGAGTCGACGATGGTGCCGGCATCGACGTTCCACGCGATGCGGACGAGACCGCCGGGTTCGACGACCCGGTCGATCGTGACCGTGGCGCGGTCGATGCCGGCGAGCTTGTCCTTGGCGAGGAACACGGTGGGCGCCCCGTCGAGGCAGAGCGCTGCTCCTCGATCCGTGACGGTCACCTCTCCGCGCGCACGATACGCGAGAGGCGTGATCGCCAGACGTTCGAGGGGCTGATCGTGGCGCGTGGTCGAGACGTAGAGCACCTCGTGCCTGCTGAGGACCTCGGCATGCTCCGGCACGCCGAGGGGTGCGCTGTACGCCGCGTCGCGCCCCAATCGTCGTCGCCACGCGAAGAGCATCGCGAGCAGCACGAGCACTGCGACGCCGATCGTGACCGCTATGGCGATGTCCCGCATGCTCACGCGTTCAGCTCCTCGACGACGGTTCCGGCGGCCAGGGTGACGACGCCGTTGTGGATGGTCCACTCCACGCGACCCGGGAGCTCGCGCCCCAGGTACGGCGAGTTCTCGCTGCGACCGTGAAGGTCGGCGGCGCTGAACGTGCTGGCGACGCTGGGGTCGTAGAGGGTGATCTGGGCGGGCCGGCCGACCTCGAGCGGTGTTCCGTGGCCCTCGAGCATCCCGATCCGGGCCGGTGTCGCACTCATGACGCGGGCGACGTCCGCCCAGTCGAGCAGCCCGGTCTGCACCATCGACTGGTGCACGACGCGCAGTGCGCTCTCCAGACCCACCATGCCGTTGGCAGCGGCCTGCCATTCGCAGGCCTTGCTCTCGACGGGATGCGGGGCGTGGTCGGTGGCGACGATGTCGATCGTGCCGTCGGCGAGGCCTCCACGGACGGCCATGACGTCTTCCTCGCGGCGCAGCGGCGGGTTGACCTTGTACCGGGCGTCGTAGCCGCGTGCGAGCTCGTCGGTCAGCAGCAGGTGGTGCGGGGTGACCTCGGCGGTGACATCGATGCCGCGCTTCTTGGCCCATCGGATGATGTCGACCGATCCCGCGGTGGAGAGGTGGCAGACGTGCAGGCGAGATCCGACGTGCTCGGCGAGCAGGACGTCACGGGCGATGATCGACTCCTCGGCGACCGCCGGCCAGCCGGCGAGCCCCAGCTCTGCTGAGACGACGCCCTCGTTCATCTGGGCGCCCTCGGTGAGGCGCGGATCCTGCGCGTGCTGGGCGATGACTCCGCCGAACGCCTTCACATATTCGAGGGCGCGGCGCATGATGAGGGGGTCGAAGACGCAGAAGCCGTCGTCGCTGAAGACGCGGACCTTCGCGCGGGAGTTCGCCATCGCGCCGAGCTCGGCGAGGCGTTCGCCCTTCTGCCCGACTGTGACTGCGCCGATCGGCTGCACTGTGGCGTAGCCGGCCGCCTCGCCGAGTGCGAGCTCCTGCTCGACGACGCCGGCCGAGTCGGCGACCGGTGAGGTGTTGGGCATCGCGAACACCGCGGTGAAGCCGCCGGCTGCGGCGGCGCGTGTGCCGGTCAGGATCGTCTCGGAGGCTTCGTAGCCGGGTTCGCGGAGGTGCGTGTGCAGGTCGACGAGGCCCGGGAGGGCTACGAGGCCGTCGGCGTCGATGACGCGCGCGCCGGTGCGGCTGAGCCCGCTGCCGATCTCGGCGATGACGCCGTCCTCGACGAGGATGTCGGCGCCGTCGCGGCCAAGCATCCGCGCGCCGGCGATCACGAGGGTCTCGGTCACAGGTCTCTCCCTCGTTCTTCGTCTCGTTCTCCTGCGAGCAGCAGGTAAAGCACGGCCATCCGCACGGACACACCGTTCGTGACCTGCTCGAGCACCGTCGAGCGGGGCGAATCTGCGGCGGCGGATGAGATCTCGAGGCCGCGGTTCATGGGCCCTGGGTGCATGACAATGCTATCCCGCGGAAGCGCGGCCGCGCGCACGGCGTCGAGACCCCAGGTGCGGGAATACTCCCGCTCACTCGGGAAATACGCGGCATTCATGCGCTCGAGCTGGATGCGCAGCATCATGACGGCATCCGGCCCGTCGGCCAGGGCGGCGTCGAGGTCGTACAGAACGCGGACCGGCCAGTGCGAGACGTTCTGCGGAACCAGCGTCGGCGGGGATACCAGCGTGACCTCCGCACCGAGCGTTGTGAGCAGCCACACGTTCGAGCGCGCCACCCGGGAGTGCAGCACGTCGCCGACGATCACGACGCGGATGCCGGCGAGATCGCGGCCCCGGCTGTCGGCGCCGAACCGGCGCTTGCGGATCGTGAAGGCGTCCAGCAGCGCCTGTGTGGGGTGCTCGTGCGTGCCGTCGCCGGCGTTGACGACGCCGGCGGAGATCCAGCCGCTGGTCGCGAGCGTGCGCGGTGCGCCTGATGCGGAGTGGCGGATGACGACGGCATCCGCGCCCATCGCCTGCAGGGTCTGCGCGGTGTCCTTGAGGCTCTCGCCCTTGGAGACGCTGGAGCCCTTCGCGGCGAAGTTGATGACGTCGGCGGAGAGCCGCTTGGCGGCGGCTTCGAAGGAGATGCGCGTGCGGGTGGAGTCTTCGAAGAAGAGGTTCACCACCGTCTTGCCGCGCAGCGTCGGCAGCTTCTTGACTTCACGCGACTGGGTGTCGGACATGTCCTCTGCGATGTCGAGGATGCGCAGGGCCGTCTGACGGTCGAGGGTCTGGGTGTCGAGGAGGTGTCTCATTCGCCGATCGTCACCTCATCGACGCCGTCGTTCTCGCTGAGGCGCACGTTGACGCGCTCGGTGCGGGCGGACGGGATGTTCTTGCCGACGAAGTCGGGGCGGATCGGCAGCTCGCGGTGGCCGCGGTCGACGAGGATGGCCAGGCGCACGATGGCGGGCCGGCCGATCGACTGGATCGCGTCGAGGGCGGCGCGGATGCTGCGGCCGGAGAACAGCACGTCGTCGACGAGGACGACGGTCTTGCCCTCGATGCCGCCGGGCGGGATCTGCGTCGGACGCGGAGAGCGCGTCGGGTGCTTGGCGAGGTCGTCCCGGAAAAGGGTGACGTCGAGTGCTCCCGTCGGGACGGGCTGCTGGGCGATCGATTCGATCACCGCGGCCAGGCGCTGGGCGAGTGCCACTCCCCTGGTCGGGATGCCGAGGAGGACGAGGCCGTCCGCTCCGCGGTTCGATTCGAGGATCTCGTGCGCGATGCGGGTCAGAGCCCGCGAGATATCGGCTTGCTGCAGCACGGTGCGCGTGCTCATCCGCCGCTCCCTTCTCCGCCTCTCTGGACGGTGTTAAAGGTTGCTGATGAGTCGAGTATATCGTCCGTCCGCTGAGGTCCCGGTGTTCTCGCTGGCGCGAGGACTCCGCCCCCTGCCGGTGTTCTCGCTGGCGCGAGGACTCCGATCACGCAGGCGCGGACTCAGCCGAGGCGCAGCGCGTCTTCGGTCACGGGGCAACGCTGCGCGCGGATCTCGTGGCCGGTCGTGGTGAGGCACTTACCGGTCTTGAGGTCCCACTTCCAGTCGTGCATGCTGCACGTCAGGACGCCCTCTTCGTCGACCTTGCCGGTCTTGGTGAGATCGGCGCGCAGGTGCGGGCAACGGCGCTGGACGATCCAGTCGCCGACCTCGGCATCCTCGGTCTGATCGGTCTGCTCCGAGTACCAGTTCTCGACGTACTCGATGCGGTCCACCGAGAGGCACTTGAGGAACGTGGTCAGGAACTCGTTGAACTTGCCGCTGCGGCCCACCGAGAACTGCATGGACAGGAAGATCGAGTTCGACCAGTCGATCTCACGGTCGCGGATGTTCGTCGAGACGAGGTCCGCAGGGATCGTGTACCAGTAGATGCACTCCTCGCCGGCGTACTCGCGCACCTTGGCCCGCGGGAAGTCGACAACCATGTCGAGGTCGCCGATGCGGAACCGGACGCAGCCGCCGACACCGAGGCGGATGGTGCGGGACTTCTTCAGCAGAGGCTCCCACCAAGCCTTGATCTCGGCGAGGATCTGGTCTGCCGGCAGCGCTTCGGCACGCTCGGCTTCCTCAGCCCGGATCTCCTCCTGGCGGCTGGCGCGCTGCTCCTCGAGGTAGTCCCACTTCTCGTCGAAGATGTGGTCGATCTCGGCCTGCGTGTAGAGGGTCTGCTCGATTGAGACGAGCTCGCGGTTGTCCAGCGTGACGACGGTGCCCGGCACGAAGAGCTGTCCGTCGTACTGCGGCGCGAGTTCCTTCATGTGCGCGATGAACTGCTTCTGGTCGGTGAAGATCGACTCACCGTTGCGTCCGAAGCCGTTGAAGTCGAACAGGTCGTCGCGCAGGAACATCGGCGGCCCCGCCATCGGGAAGACGTGCGGCGCATCGACCTTCTCGATGTAGTACATCGCGCGCTTGTTCTGCGCCTCGCGCTTGAGCTTCGCGAAGTTCTGCTTGGCATCCACCGGCAGGTCGTAGACCATCGGCCACCATATGGCCCCGGAGACCTGCGTGAAGTACGCGTCGGGCTTGCCGAAGCTCATCAGTTTCTCGAGGTCCAGCGGATGCGAGTCGTTCTGATTCAGCACGGAGGCGGTGCCGTCGTCGACGCTCAGGGAGGAATCGCCGATGGGGCCGTCGCTCGGGGCGCGCAGCGGCGTGATCATGATCTTCAGCTCGCCGCGCTCGATGACCTGCCCGGCCGGCGCATACGTGATGTTCTCATAGCCGAGGGCGCGGATGTCCTGCTCGAGGTCATCGATCGGATACTCCGGCAGAAGCACCTCGATGTCCTTGCGGATGTAGCGCTGCAGCAGCTTCGGGTCGAAGTGATCGCGGTGCCGGTGCGAGATGTACAGGAAGTCCGCTTCGCGTCCGATCTTCTCCCAGTCGAGACCGCGGTTGTCGGGGAACGGGAACCAGGAGCCGAAGAACGAGGGTCCGAGAACCGGGTCGCAGATGATGTTTCCGCCCGTGGTCTCGATGAACATCCCGGCGTGGCCGAGTCCGGTGATCCGCATTGCGCTCCTCCTGAGGTGGACTGCTCGATTCTACCGGTGGGCCCCTCGGCGTCGGCCGAGGGCGGCCGTGGATATGCTCAGCCCTCGAACAGCCCGCGGATGTCGTCGGCGGTGAGCGACTGTGCGAACAGCGCCTCGTCGTCCATCACGGCTGTGAACAGACGCGCCTTTCGCTGCTGGAGCGCCAGCACCTTCTCCTCGATCGTGCCGGTCGAGATCATCCGGTAGACCATCACCGGGTTGCGCTGCCCGATCCGGTGCGTGCGGTCCACGGCCTGGGCCTCCGCCGCCGGATTCCACCACGGATCGAGCATGAAGACGTAGTCGGCCTCGGTGAGGGTCAGCCCGAATCCACCGGACTTCAGGCTGATCAGGAACACCGGTTGCTCCCCGGCACGGAATCCATCGATCACCTGCTCGCGCTTCCGCGTCGAGCCGTCGAGATACGCGTACGGGATGCCGGCCTGATCGAGCCGCTCGGCGGCGAGCTGCAGGAACGAGGTGAACTGGCTGAACACCAGCGCCCGATGCCCTTCGGCGTGCAGTTCGATCGCGCGCTCGACCAGCGCATCGAGCTTTCGCGAACCGAGCTTCGCATCGACCTCGTCGACGAGCCCAGGCGCGAGGCTGAGCATGCGCAGCATCGTCAGCGATCGGAACACGATGAACCGGTTCCGGTCGAGGTCCTTCAGCAGTCCCAGCACCTTCTGCCGTTCGCGCTGCAGCACGGTGTCGTAGAGTGCACGGTGCGAGGGGCTCAGCTCGACATGCAGCAGCTGCTCCTGCTTCTCCGGAAGATCAGTGGCGACCAGCTCCTTCGTGCGTCGCAGCATGAGTGGCCGGATTCGACGCCGGAGCCGCTCCAGCCGTCGCTGCCGGTACTCGCCGCCTTCCTCGTTCTCGGGAACCTTGCCCTGCTCGATCGGTTGGATGTAGTCCTGCCGGAACCTCCGCGCGGAGGCGAACAGGCCTGGCGCTGTGAGTTTGAGCAGCGCCCACAGATCGCCGAGGCTGTTCTCCATCGGAGTTCCGGTCACCGCGAACGTGACGTGTGCGGGGATGGATGCCACGGCACGATGCTGCTTCGTCGCGGGGTTCTTCACGAACTGCGCCTCGTCGAGGACGAGCACGGCCCATTCCGCCGCGGCGTACTCGTCGGCATCCAAACGCGCCAGCGTGTACGAGGTGACCACCAGATCGGCATCCTGCGCGACGTCCACGATCGACGAACCCCTGCGGCTGCGCGTGCCTTCGACGATGCGCACGCGCAGCGACGGCGCGAACGCGGCGGCCTCGTCGCGCCACGTCGCCAGCACGGAGGTCGGGGCGATGACGAGGAACGGCCTTCGCTCCCCCACCTCGCGGGCGTGCAACATCAGCGTCAGCAGCTGAATCGTCTTGCCGAGACCCATGTCGTCGGCCAGGATCCCCCCGAGCCGGTGCGCCCACAGGAACGCGAGCCAGTCGAATCCGGTCTTCTGATACGGGCGGAGCTCGGCACGCAGCCCGGTGGGCACCACCGCCGGTGGGACACCGGTCGTGTCTCTGAGCCCTTCGGCTGTCGCACGCCAGTTCATTGCCGGGATCGCTTCATCCGCGAGATCCTCGAACTCCTCCCAGAGATCTGTCTGGTACCGGCTGATGCGCGGGCCTGTCTCCCACTCGGCGATCTCGGTCGCCTCGTCGATCAGCTCGCGCAGCGAGTCCAGTGCCGGGTGCGCGAGCGAGAAGTAGCTGCCGTCGACGAGCAGCAGCTTCGTACGGCGCATGCTCAGTGCTGTGAACAGCGGGGCGAACGGGATGCTGCGTCCGTCGATCTTCACGATGACGCCCAGGTCGAACCAGTCCGGGTCCGTGCTCTCCACGGTCGACACCGTGATCTCGGGGACACCGCTGAGTTCGTGGTAGGTCTTCGGCTTGCCCGTGACGACGACCGAGAGTCCCTGCGCCTGCAACGCAGGGACGATGTGCGTGGCGAACTCGGCGGCCGCCACGTCATGGACGGTGCCGCTCGGCTCGAATGTCTCACCTGTCGTCGTCTGCCACAGCTGTTCGACGTCACGAAGGGCCGACTGCTCTGCATCGTCATCCCGCACGGCGTCGGGCGTGGGCGTTAACGGGAAACGTCCGTGACCGCGGTAGGTCCACTCGAATGCGTAGTCGATCTGATCCCGTGGGCGGTGGGCGACGACGAGGGTGGCGATCGGAGTCGGCACCGGTGGCAGCTCGATGGCGCCGACGGTTCGCACCGGAACACGGCGGGCGAGAGCGGGGTAGGCGTCACGCAGGAACGCGTCCTCTTCGTCGGCGGGGACGGCGAGCGACGAACGCGCGGTGATGAGCGCGTGGACGATGGGGCTCAGCGGCACCTCGGCGAGCGTGACCTGAGCCCTGCTGCCGAGCGGGGTCACAGTGTAGAGACCCGAGTGCCCGATGGTCCGCACCGTGCGCGCATCGACCGGCTGACCGTCCAGAACCACGTCAGCTGCAACGGAGAGCCCGTCTTCGGTTCGCTCCACTTCGGCCGTGACGGCTCCGGATTCGGCCAGCCCGATTGAGAAGCTCTTCTGCACCGTCACGAGCGGGATGCCGTGGTCGGCGCCGGCCCGCAGATGCGGCCACAGCAGACCGGACTCGACGAGATCGAGAATCAGCCAGTCGCTCGCGGTGCCCGACAGCACCGAATCGCGGACGATGCTCAGCAGTTCGGCGAACCAGCGGAGCTGGTCGGGCCGGAACTGCGCCCCGGGGCGGCGCACGGCGTCCCAGGAAGCGGTTCCCTGGATCCAGCCGCCCGTCGCCCCACTGCGCATGAGCGGACGGATGCCGAGCAGCAGGTCGCCACCGCCCTTCACGACATCGCGGACGGTCGCGGCGCGCATCGGACGAGGTGCCCACTGGTGTGCGCCCTGCGCCGCGCGGTGCCGCACCTCGACGCCGAGCGCGAGGGGCGCTGCTCCGTCGACGCGCGGCTGCGAGTCCAGCAGCATCCGCCAGGTCGGCAGCCCCGGGGCTTCCGGCACGCTGGCGGGAGAGGCGACCGGGGACGCCTCGACCTCCGCATTGCTGGTGAGCACTGCAGCGACGATGTGCTTGCACCCGAACCGCACAGGGCAGGTGCACGTGGTGGAGGAGATCTCGGCGGCTTCCCTGCCCGCGGCGACCCGGACGACGCAGCGGTACTGTGCACCGCCCGAGCCGTGCACATCGGAGGTGAGCGTCGAGAAGTCAGCGTTCCACGCACGGCGGATCACCATGCCGCCGCGGGCATAGGCGCGTCCTCGCTCGAGGCTGCCCGCATCGGTGACGCGCCGAAGAATGGACAGGTCGATCAGCGGTGCGGGCATACCGGCAGTCAGCTCGCGCGGGCCACCCGAGCCAGCACGCCGTGGACGAACGCACCGGAGTCGTCGGTCGAGAACTCCTTGGCGAGTTCGACGGCTTCGTCGATCGCGACGGCGGTCGGCACCTGATCGTTGAACAGGATCTCCCACGTACCGATGCGCAGCAGCGCACGGTCGACGGCCGGCATCCGCTCGATCTTCCAATCGCGACTGTGCGTGACGATGTTCTCGTCGATGTCGCCGCGGTGGTCGATGATCCCGTCGACGATCTCACGTGCGTACAGCCAGGAGGCTTCGCGGGCCGGTTCGCTGGCCGCGCGCTTGGCCTCCGCCGCGAGGGTCACGGCGAGGTCGTCGCCGCGGACATCAGCGGAGAAGAGGATGTCGAGTGCGCGCTTGCGCGCCTTCGTCCGGGCGCTCACGCCTTACTTCTCGCGACCGAGGTAGTCACCCGTGCGAGTGTCGACCTTGATCTTCGTGCCGGTCTCGATGAACAGCGGCACCTGCATCTCGTAACCGGTCTCGACGGTGGCGGGCTTGGTGCCTGCCGAGGAGCGGTCGCCCTGCAGGCCCGGCTCCGAGTAGGTCACCTCGAGGATGACGGAGGTCGGCAGCTCGATGTAGAGCGGGTTGCCGTTGTTGAGCGCGATCGTGACCTGCTGGTTCTCGAGCAGGAAGTTCTTGGCGTCGCCCACGACGGCGGGGCTCAGCGTGATCTGGTCGTAGTCGGTCGTGTCCATGAACACGAAACCGTCGCCATCGTCGTACAGGTAGGTGAAGTCCCGGCGGTCGACGTTCTCGATGTCGACCTTGGCGCCGGCGTTGAACGTCTTGTCGTTGGTGCGGCCGGTGACGACGTTCTTCAGCTTGGTGCGGACGAAAGCGCCGCCCTTGCCGGGCTTGACGTGCTGGAACTCCACGACGGTCCAGAGCTGTCCGTCGAGGTTCAGGACGACGCCGTTCTTGATGTCTGCGGTGGATGCCATGCGGGAGAGTTCCGTTCGTCGGGGCGGGGGCCGCGCTCTGTGGAGGCGGCCGACAGTCGATTCTACGGGATGAGCGCCGTCAGCTGCGCGATGGCGCTTGCGTACCCGTTCACGCCCTGCCCGATCACCCGAACGGCGGCGACGTCGTGCAGGTAGGAGAAGCGGCGGAACTCCTCACGGGCGTTCACGTCCGAGATGTGGATCTCGGCGAAGGGCAGGTTCACACCGGTCAGCGCGTCGCGCAGCGCGACCGAGGTGTGCGTGAGCCCGCCGGGGTTGATGACGATGCCGTCGCAGTCCTCGCGCGCGGCGTGGATCGCGTCGATCAGCACGCCCTCGTGGTTGCTCTGGATGCTGCGCAGCTCGAAGCCAGCCTCGGCTGCGGCCTCGGTGGCGATCCGCTCGACGTCGGCAAGCGTCTCCGTGCCGTAGACGCCGGGGTCGCGGACGCCGAGGAGGTTCAGGTTCGGCCCGTTGACGAGCAGGATGCGGTGCGTCATGCGCCGACCTCCTGGTAGGCGGCGAACAGCAGCGATTCGTCCGGGGCCTGCAGCACCGTGGGCTTGGCGATGTCGTCGAGGACGATGAAGCGCAGCATCCCGCCGCGGGCTTTCTTGTCGCGTTGCATGCTGGCCAACAACGTCGCCCAGGCCCCTGTGCGGTAGGTGGTGGGAAGACCGAGAGACTCGAGGATCGAACGGTGCCGGTCGACGGCCTCGTCGGACAGGCGTCCGGCGAGGCGGGAGAGCTCTGCGGCGTACATCATGCCGATCGAGATCGCCGCGCCGTGGCGCCAGCGGTAGCGCTCGGCGTGTTCGATGGCGTGGCCGAGCGTGTGGCCGTAGTTGAGGATCTCGCGCTGTCCTGCTTCGCGGAAGTCCTCCGAGACCACCTGAGCCTTCATGCCGATCGCGAGCTCGACGGTGCGCCGGAACTCGTCCGTCGACGTGTCGACGGCGCGCGACGGATCGGCCTCGATGATGTCGAGGATCTCGGGCGCCCAGATGAATCCGGCCTTGACGACTTCGGCGTAGCCGGCTGTCGCCTCGTGCGCGCTGAGGCTGCCGAGCTCGTCGAGATCCCCGATCACGGCGCGCGGCGCCCAGAACGCGCCGACGAGGTTCTTGCCCTCTGCGGTGTTCACACCGGTCTTCCCGCCGACGGAGGCGTCGACCAGTCCCAGCACGGTGGTGGGGATCTGCACGACCTGGATGCCGCGCAGCCACGTCGCCGCCACGAACCCGGCGAGGTCGGTGACCGCTCCCCCGCCGTAGCCGATGACGGCGTCGCTGCGGGTGAAGTCGGACTGGCCCATGACCTGCCAGCAGAAGGCCGCGACCTCGATGCGCTTGCCCTGCTCGGCGTCCGGCACCTCGGCCAGCAGCACCTCGCGCTGACCGTTCGCAGTATCCGCGAGCAGGCGGTCGCGCAGCTCGGCGGCGCGGGCTGCGAGCGTCGGCGGGTGCACGACGAGGATCTTCCGCACTGCCGGGTCGAGCGCTGCGGAGGCCTGGTCGAGGATGTCCCGGCCGACCGTGATGTCGTAGGTGGCCTGCCCGGCGACGCTGATCGTGGTGGTGTTCATGCCTGTTCTCTCCTCCATGCCGCGATCTCCTCGGCGATGTGCTGCATCGGCCGGTGAGACGTGTCGAAAGTCGCATCCGCGACCTCTTCGTACCAGCCGCGGCGCTGTTCGTAGATCTCGTTCCAGCGGGTGATCGGGTCGTCGTCGCCGGCGAGCAGGGGCCGGCCTCCGCCGCTCAGGCGCCGGCGGACGGACTCCGGGGTGACGGTGAGGAGGACGACCGGATGCTCCCTCAGCAGCTCGCGCGTCTGCACGGAGGCGACGGCACCGCCGCCGACCGAGACGACGCCGCCCTCGGACAGCGCGTCCGCGACCGCCGCGGCCTCCAGAGCCCGGAAGTACGCTTCACCGTGCGCGGTGAAGATCTCCGGGATCGGGCCGTGCGCCGCGACGATCCTCTTGTCCGTGTCGACGAAGCCGACTGAGAGCATCTTCGCGACCCGTCGGCCGACGCTGGTCTTGCCCGAGCCCATCGGGCCGACGAGCACGAGCGTCAGCGGCTCAGGACTGCTCATCGTGAGCGATCAGCGCCGCCTCCGAGGCGGGCGCGGTGCGCAGCTCGGCGGGGATCGCCGCGAGGTACCCGTCGAGGTTGCGTCGCGTCTCGCGGATGCTGTCGCCGCCGAACTTCTCCAGCACTGCACGTGCGAGCTCGACCGCGACCATGGCCTCGGCGACGACGCCCGCTGCGGGGACGGCGCACACGTCGGAGCGCTGGTGGTGGGCGCTGGCAGCCTCGCCGGTGGCGGTGTCGATCGTGCGCAGCGCGTGCGGAACCGTGGCGATCGGCTTCATGCCCGCGCGGACGCGCAGCACCGTGCCGGTGGACATGCCGCCCTCGGTGCCGCCGGCGCGGTCGGAGGCGCGGGTGATGCCGTCATCGGCGATGAACAGCTCGTCGTGGGCGGCGGAGCCGCGGCGACGCGTCGTCTCGAAGCCGTCGCCGACTTCGACGCCCTTGATCGCCTGGATGCTCATGAGCGCCTGGGCGAGGCGCGCGTCGAGCCGTCGATCCCAGTGCACGTGCGAGCCCAGCCCCGGCGGCAGTCCGTACGCGAGCACCTCGACGATGCCGCCGAGCGTGTCGCCGGCCTTGCGGGCGTCGTCGACCTCTTCGACCATGCGGGCGGACGTGCCGGCGTCGAAGCACCGCAGCGGATCGGCGTCGAGCGCGTCGACGTCGTCCGGCGTGGGCAGCACGGCATCCTCAGGAGCGCGGACCGGACCGATCGACAGCGTGTGGCTGACCAGCCGGATGCCGAGTTCGCCGAGGAACGAGCGTGCGACCGCGCCGAGGGCGACACGGGCGGCGGTCTCACGGGCGCTCGCCCGTTCGAGGATCGGGCGAGCCTCGTCGAAGTCGTACTTCTGCATGCCGACGAGGTCGGCGTGGCCTGGACGCGGGCGGGTCAGCGGTGCCGAGCGGCCGCGGGACTTGTCGGTGATCTCCACCGGCTCCGGGTTCATCACCTCGACCCACTTGGGCCACTCGGTGTTGCCGATGCGCAGCGCGATCGGGCTGCCGAGGGTCTTGCCGTGGCGGACACCGCCGGAGATGGTGAGCTCGTCCTGCTCGAACTTCATCCGGGAGCCGCGGCCGTAGCCGAGCTTGCGGCGCGCCAGGTCGGCCTGGATCGCCTCGGAGGAGATCGGGACGCCGGAGGGAAGTCCCTCCATGACGGCGATGAGTTCGGGGCCGTGCGATTCGCCGGCGGTGAGCACGCGGAGCATTGCTCTAGTCTCCCATGAGTGCCGATCGCATTTCGTCACGCACCCGGTGCTCGTTCTCGAGCACGTGCAGCGGGTCGCCGTGGACGAACACGCGGACCTGCCGGATCGCCTGATGCAGCAGCATCGCCAGTCCTGAGGTGACCTGCCCGCCGTGCCAGATGCTCGCCAGCGCGGACGGCCACGGTGCGTACGCCGCGTCGAAAAGTGCGCCGCCTGCGTCGCTGAGAGGTGCGACGAGCCGGTCGTCCAGCATCGTGCCGCTCGGAAGCGTCGCGACTGTGAGGTCCACGGCGGTGGCCGGGGCGTCGAACCCCGTCACCGAGACCGCGATGCCCAGGCGCTCTCCGAGAGCGCGGAAGAGCTCAGCGCGTTCGGGGCGGCGGGCGCGGATCTCGACGTGCTCTGCACCGCCCTCAGCCGTCGCGACGAGCGCAGATGCGGCAGTCGCACCCGCGCCCAGGATGCGGGTGCGCGACATCGTGCAGATGTCGTTCTCTGCGAGGGCGTCGAGGATGCCGCCGACGTCGGTGTTGAACCCCGCGGGCTCCGCTCCGAGCAGGAGGGTGTTGACGGCACCGGTGAACTGCGCGTGGCGGTCGCGCGTGGCGGCTGCGGCGAACGCCGCCTCCTTCAGGGGCATCGTCACCGACAGCCCGCGCCAGGTGTCGTCGAGAGCGGCGAACGCGCCGGCGAATCCCGCGGCGTCGACACGTCGGCGCCCGTAGTGCCAGTCCAGGCCGAGCGCACGGTAGGCCGCGGCGTGCAGCACCGGAGATTTGCTGTGCGCGATCGGATCGCCCCAGACCTCGAGGCGGTTCCCCCTCACCTGATCAGCATCCCTGGTCGGGGTTGGCGCGGCACCAGTCGTGCCAGGTGTCGATCGCCGCCTGATGCTCCTCGTAGGTCGTCGAGAACACGGTCTCGCCGCTCTGCGGGTTGATCGTGACGAAGTAGAACCAGGGGCCGTCCACCGGGTGCATGGCGGCGTCGATCGCGGCGTCGCTGGGGTTGGCGATCGGGCCGATCGGCAGTCCTTCGATGACGTAGGTGTTCCAGTCGTTCTCGTCGAACTGCGCCTCCTCGGACGTGCTCACGACACCGGCGTGGAGCTCGCCGTAGCCGTACTGCGCGGTGGAGTCCATCTGGAGCATCATGCCGTCGTCGAGCCGGTTCTGGATGACGCGGGAGACCTTGCCGAAATCGCCGGTCCGTCCCTCCCGCTCGATGATGGAGGCGATCGTGAGGACACGGTTCTCGTTCCCGGCCGGGACGCCGGCCGCAGAGAGCGATTCGCGGGTGCGGTCCACCATCCGCTGGATGACCTGCGTGGCGGTCGCCTCCGGATCGAAGGTGTACACCGCGGGGAACAGCCACCCCTCGAGGCTGCCGGCGTCCACGCCGTACGCTCCCGGGTCCTTGACTGCCGACTCCAGCTCCTCGATCGGGATGTCGAGGCTCTCGCTGATCACGGGCAGCGAGGACTCGATGGTGCCGCCCTCGGAGATGCCGACGGTGTTCGCGATGATGTTGGCGGGATCGCGCAGGATCTCGAGCGCGGCTTCCGCCGTCATCTTCTCCTGCAGCGGATAGACGCCGGGGTAGAACGTCACCGCGATGTTCTCGTCGACGAGGTAGTCGTAGAAGACGTCCTCGGTCTTGGTCACACCCGCCTCGTACAGGGCGGTCGAGATCGGAGAACCGGTGTCGCCCTCGCGGATCGTCACCATGACCTCGCCGGTGGCCATTCCCGGCTCCCAGTCCGCGGGAGGCCCCCACCCCATCACCTCGTTGATCTTGTCCCCGTAGGTGTTCATCACCCAGAATCCGGCGCCCACGGCGCCGCCGATCAAGGCGAGGACGATGATCAGCGCGACGAGACAGCCGGTGCGGCGCTTCTTCTTCGCCGCGCGGGTGTGCACGGCGTCACCGTGATCCGCCTCGAACAGGTCATCGAGCGTCGGCGCTGCCGGCTTCGCGGGAGCCTCTGCGGCAGGTGCGCCTGCTGCCGCGGCCTCGGTCGGCGCGTCGGCACCGGCGTCGGTCTGCAGCGCGGACTTCGGAGAACTCTCGGCCGGCGTGCCTGTGACTTGTGGCACCTGCTCGCCGACGGGTGCCTGTTCGGCGGCCGGTGCCTGCTCGGGCGCCGGTGTCTGCTCGGGCGACGGCGCCAGCTCGGGTGACGGCGCCTGTTCTGCCGCCGGCGCACCGGACCGTGCGGCCTCACGGCGGGCGCGACGGGAACCCGGCGCCGGTGGCGCCTGCTCGACGGCCGGTGCCCGATGCGAGGGCTCGGGCAGCTTCGCGAAGAGCTCGTCGGACAGGCTGTGCGAACTCGGCTCTGGGTTCTCACGTTGGGGCATGCTCAGGTGGGCTCCTCGGGTGTCGGCACCACGGAACCGGCCGGGCTGCCGGTGCTCTTCTCCGTGTCGATCGCGTGCTGCAGCAGAACCACTGCGGCGACCTGATCGACAATGCTACGAGAGTTCCGCTGAGTTCTGCCAGAGGACCGCAGCGCCGCATGCGCGGACACGGTGCTCAGCCGCTCGTCGACCATGCGTACCGGGACGGATGTGAGGCGCTGCAGAGCGGCGGCGAACTCCCTGGCATCCGACGTCGACGGGGTGTCCGCGCCCTGCATGTTGACCGGCAGGCCGACGACGAACTCCAGCGGCTCGTACTCCTTCGCGATCTCCGCGAGACGGGCCAGCGACGTCTCCGACCGCGGCACGGTCTCGACGGGCACGGCAAGCATGCCGTCCGGGTCGCAGCGTGCCACGCCGACGCGGGCCTTGCCCACGTCGACGCCGAGACGCACCCCGCGACGGAAGCCGGTCACGCGGTACGCAGCTCGGTCGTGATGGCCTCGAAAGCGGCGGGAAGCGCTGCGGCGTCCGTACCGCCGCCCTGCGCGACGTCATCGCGGCCGCCGCCGCCTCCTCCGAGCACTCCGGCGGCGCGCTTGGCAAGCACGCCGGCCTTCGCGCCCGCGGCGCGCGCGGCGTCGTTCGTGGCGACGACGACGATGGGTCGTCCTGCCACGATGCCGCCGAGGGCGACCACAGCGGCCTCGGAGCCGAGGCGCTCGCGCACACTCAGCGCGAGTCCGCGCACATCGTCACCCGAGGCGACCTCTCCCACGGACAAGGCCGCGACGCGGAAGGCGCCGACGCGCTCGGCGGCCTCGGCGATGGCGGGGACCCGGCCCTCGCGCTCCTTCGCCTCGAACTGCGCGATCCGCTTCTCGGCTGTCTTCAGATTCGCCGCGATCTCGGCGATGCGGTCGGGCAGCTGCTCGCGCGGCGTCTTCAGTGCGGCCGTCAACTGCGACACGACGGCGCGCTCTGCGGCCAGTTCACGGAAGGCGTCCTGGCCCACGAGGGCCTCGATGCGGCGGTTGGAGGCGCCGACCGACGACTCACCGACGACGCTGACCAGCCCGATCTCGGCGCTGGTGCTCACGTGAGTGCCCGCGCACAGCTCGCGCGACCAGGGACCGCCGATGTCGACCATGCGCACGACGTCGCCGTACTTCTCGCCGAACAGCGCCATGGCGCCGGCTTCCTTGGCCTCGTCGAGCGAGACGATGCGGGTGGTCACCTCGAGCGCGTCGTGCACGGCGCGGTTGGTGATCTCCTCGATCTCGCTGCGGGTGTCCGTCGACAGCGGCTGCGACCACGAGAAGTCGAAGCGCATGTAACCGGCGCGGTTCAGCGACCCGGCCTGTGTGGCTCCGGCGCCGAGCGTGTCGCGGAGAGCGGCGTGCACGAGGTGCGTCGCGGAGTGCGCCTGACGGGCGGCGCGGCGGTTCGCGGCATCCACCACGGTCGTCGCGCGGTCGTCGATCGCGACCGTTCCGGTACTCACCTGCACGGTGTGACTGATGAGACCAGGGACGGGCTTCTGCACGTCGAGGACCTCGAGCTCGTAGCCGGGACCGACGATCGCGCCCTTGTCGGCGACCTGGCCGCCGGACTCGGCGTACAGCGTGGTCTCGGCGAGGATGATCTCGGCGACCTGGCCCTCGGCGGCCGACGTGGCGGGTTGCCCGTCGATGAGGATGCCGAGCACCCGCGAGTCGGTCTCCAGATCGGTGTATCCGGCGAAGGACGTCTCACCGAGGGCCCGGAAGTCGCGGTAGACCGAGACGTCGGCCAGCTGGCGGCGGCGGCTCTTGGCATCGGCCTTGGCACGCGTGCGCTGCTCGGTCATCAGCTCGTCGAACGAGCTGCGGTCGACGCTGAGACCCTGCTCCTCGGCGATCTCGAGCGTCAGATCGATCGGGAAGCCGTAGGTGTCGTGCAGCAGGAAGGCTTCGGATCCGGCCAGCGTCTGCTTGCCGGACTTCTTCGTGTCCCCCAGCGCCAGGTCGAGGATCGTGGAACCCTGTGCCAGCGTGCGAAGGAACGTCTCCTCCTCGGCGACAGCGAGACCGGAGAGGCGGTCCCAGTCCGTCTCGAGGACGGGGTACGCCGACTTCATGGCGTCGCGCGAGGTCGCGAACAGCTCGGGGAACGTCGGGGCGTCGACGCCGAGCAGCCGCATCGAGCGCACGGTGCGGCGCATCAGGCGACGCAGGATGTACCCGCGGCCGTCGTTGGCGGGCTTGACGCCGTCTGAGAGGAGCATGAGCGAGGAGCGCACGTGGTCGGCGATCACGCGGAACCGGACATCGTCCTCGTGCGAGGCACCGTACTTGCGGCCGGAGATCTCCATGGCACGGTCGAGCACAGGACGCACCTGGTCGGTCTCGTACATGTTCTCGACGCCCTGCTTGAACATCGCGACGCGCTCGAGGCCCATGCCGGTGTCGATGTTCTTCTTCGGCAGGGGTCCTGCGATGTCGAAGTCGACCTTCGAGCGGACGTCGGAGAGCAGCTCCTGCATGAAGACCAGGTTCCAGATCTCGGTGAACCTGTTGTCATCGACCAGCGGCCCACCGTCCGGACCGTAGGCGGGTCCGCGATCGATGTAGATCTCGGAGCAGGGGCCGCCGGGGCCGGGCTGCCCGGTGTGCCAGTAGTTGTCCTCTTTGCCCATGCGCTGGATGCGCTCGGCGGGAAGGCCCGCGATCTTCTGCCAGAGAGCTGCGGCTTCGTCGTCGGTCTCGTAGACCGTGACCCAGATGTCCTTCTCGGCGAATCCGAGTCCGCCGTCGGCCTCGGAAGTCGTCAGCAGCTCCCAGGCATAGCTGATGGCGCCCTCTTTGAAATAGTCGCCGAACGACCAGTTGCCGAGCATCTGGAAGAACGTGCCGTGACGGGCGGTCTTTCCGACCTCTTCGATGTCGTTGGTGCGGATGCACTTCTGGAGGTCGGTCGCGCGCGGATAGGGCGCAGGCAGGAGCCCGGTCAGGTATGGCACGAACGGCACCATGCCGGCGATGGTGAACATGACCGTGGGGTCGTCGCTGACCAGTGATGCAGAGGGGACGACCGTATGGCCGTTCTTCTCGAAGTAGTTGAGGTAGCGCTGCGCGATGTCCGCGGTTTTCATGGGGTTACTGCGTGTCCTTGTCTGAGAAGAGTCTGGCTTCCTGGTCGCGGTAGGCGTCGCCGAGGATCGCGGTGAACTCGGTGATGCGCGCGTCGACGTCGGCCAGCAGATCGTGGCCGCGCGGGTCCTTGTTCATGAAGTGAGCGGCGACGAATCCGCCGATCACGCCGACCAGGAACCACAGCAGATTCTTCATGTCGTCATCCTCGCGATTGGGCCCGCAGAGCGCGGTCTTTCCATCGTATGCGGAAACGGCCGGTGGTACGACGAGAGGCGCCGGGATGAACCCGACGCCTCTCGTGCGAAATCAGCGAACTGAGATCAGCGAGCCGCGTAGTACTCGACGACGAGCTGCACTTCACAGGTCACGGGGACCTCGGCGCGCTTCGGACGACGGACCAGGCGGGCCTGCAGCTTGTCGAGCTCGACCTCGAGGTAGCCGGGAACGGGAGGCAGGACCTCGGCGTGACCGCCGGCGGCTGCCACCTGGAAGGGCTCGGTGCCCTCGCTCTTGGGCTTGACGTGGATGAGCTGACCCGGCTTCACGCGGAAGGACGGGCGGTCGACGAGCTGGCCGTCGACCATGATGTGACGGTGCACGACCATCTGGCGGGCCTGTGCGGTCGTGCGGGCGAAGCCCGAACGGAGCACGAGGGCGTCCAGACGCATCTCGAGCAGCTCGACCAGGTTCTCACCGGTCAGGCCGTCGACGCGGCGCGCCTCGTTGAACGCGATGCGCAGCTGCTTCTCGCGGATGCCGTACTGTTCACGCAGACGCTGCTTCTCGCGCAGACGGACGGCGTAGTCGCTGTCGGCCTTGCGCTTGGTGCGGCCGTGCTCGCCCGGAGCGTAGGGACGCTTCTCGAGGTAGCGGGCAGCCTTCGGGGTGAGTGCCACGCCGAGGGCGCGGGACAGGCGGACCTTGCGGCGGTCCTGGGACTTCGTGACCACGAAGCATTCCTTCCGATGACGTGGACGTGTCTTTCACGTCTCACGGACGTATCTCCCGCGCTCTGCCTGAATCGCGCACGCCGGGGCGCGAAGAAGGTGGGGTGTGAACGAAGAGATGCCCGAAAACTGTGTTTCGAGCCGCTCAACTCTAACAGACCGTCAGTGATCGTCGAGGATGCGGCGGATGCGCTCGAGCCGTGCGGATGTGTCACGCTCGGCGCCGAGGCTCTTCGGGGTGTAGTAACGCTTGCCGTCGAGTTCATCCGGTAGGTACTGCTGCGGGACGATGCCGTGCTCGTTGTCGTGCGGATACCGGTAGCCCTTGCCATGCCCGAGCCGCTTGGCTCCGGGGTAGTGCGCGTCGCGCAGGTGCGGGGGCACGCGCCCGAAGCTGCCGGCGCGCACGTCGGCGATGGCGGCGTTGATGCCGGCGTAGGCCGCATTGGATTTCGCGGTGGTGGCAAGGTAGATCGTCGCCTCTGCGAGCGGGATCCGCCCCTCCGGCATGCCGATGAACGCCACGGCATCCGCCGCGGCCGTCGCGATCACCAGCCCCTGAGGATCGGCGAGCCCGATGTCCTCGGATGCCGAGATCACCAGACGCCGCGCGATGAACCGGGGGTCCTCCCCCGCCTCGATCATGCGGGCCAGATAATGCAGCGCAGCATCCGGATCCGAACCGCGGATCGACTTGATGAAGGCGCTGATCACGTCGTAGTGCTCGTCGCCCTGGCGGTCGTACCGCAGCAGCGCCCTATCGACGGCCTGAGCGACGTCGTCCGCTGTGATGGCAGGAACCGACTCGTCACCGCCGTCGGCGTGCGAGACGGCGACCGCCGCGGCCGCCTCGAGTCCCGTCAGCGCCCGGCGTCCGTCGCCGGACGCGAGCCGGACGAGCGCGGCGCGCGCGGCATCCTCGATCTCGACGGTGCCGCCCAGCCCGCGCGCGTCGGAGACTGCACGATCGACGAGCAGGGCGATGTCATCGTCGGTCAACGGCTGCAGTGTCAGAAGGAGCGATCTCGACAGCAGCGGCGAGATGACCGAGAAGGACGGGTTCTCGGTGGTCGCGGCGATCAGGATGACCCAGCCGTTCTCGACACCGGGCAGCAGGGCGTCCTGCTGCGCTTTGGTGAACCGGTGGATCTCGTCGAGGAACAGAATCGTGGTCTGCCCGTAGAGGTCACGCTGGGTGATGGCTTCCTGCATGACCTCGCGGACGTCCTTCACACCTGCGGTGATCGCCGACAGCTCGACGAAACGGCGCCCGGACGAGCGGGCGATCGCCTGCGCGAGCGTGGTCTTGCCGGTACCGGGAGGACCCCAGAGGATGATCGACACCGCACCGGGTGAAGCGGCATCGGGATCGGCCAGCGCCACGATCGGGGAGCCGGCGCGCAGCAGATGCTGCTGGCCCGCGACCTCGTCGAGCGAGACGGGACGCATCCGCACGGCCAGGGGCGTCTGTCCCGAGAGCAGTGGCGCGGATGTCATGCATCCAGGCTAATGCGCACCGCTGACAACGCTCACCGGTAGGCTCGCCTGTGGCGCTGGCAGGTGCGCCGGAGGAAGGAAGATGATGGCCGGTCGTGGATCGAAGAACGCAGTGCGCTCGAAGGCCGCCACCGAGCGTGCGCGTCTCTATGCGGCACGGACGTCTTGGCACGAGGGCCGGATCAGCCGTCGCGTGCGCGACAACACGATGGCGGGCATAGTCGGCGGCCTGATCGTCGTCGCCGCGATCGTGAGCCAGTCCGTGCACGCCGCCGTCACGGTGCCGGAGCCGGAGCCGACCGAGACCTCGACGCCGGGGCCGCTGGAGAATCCGTTCGCCGACCTGTTCACTACGACGCCCGCGGCGCAGTAGCCGATCTCACACCTGCGGATGCGCGAGTGTGAGCGGTTCGCTCCACACTCGTAACGAACGACGCCTGTACCGGAAACGCCGGTGGGTCACGCTGGGACCGAACCAGCTCGTGTGCTCATCGATTCGTCCGTGGAGGTCGCCCGTGTCCTACGTCAAGCCCGCCGAACTTGTCACCCGAATGGTCGACGCCGGCGCCTACAAGCTCCAGCTGTCCACCCGGGACACCCTGCTCCGCGCCTTCATGGGAGCAGCGTTCCTGACCCTCGGCGCCGCGTTCGCGGTCACGGTCTCGACCAACACCGGTCAGCCGCTGCTGGGAGCGGTGCTGTTCCCGGTCGGCTTCGTCATCCTCTATCTGTTCGGCTACGACCTGCTCACCGGTGTGTTCACTCTCGGCCCGCTCGCGGTGCTGGACAAGCGGCCCGGCGCAACGCTCGGGGCGATGTTCCGCAACTGGGGGCTGGTGTTCCTCGGCAACTTCGGCGGCGCGTTCCTCATCGCGATCCTCATGGCGATCTACTTCACCTACGGGTTCTCCACCGAGCCCAGTGCCGTCGGCCAGGCGATCGGAGAGATCGGGCACGGGCGCACGGTCGGCTACGCCGATCACGGCGCCGCCGGGATGCTCACCCTCTTCATCCGCGGTGTGCTCTGCAACTGGCTGGTCTCCACCGGCGTGGTCCTGTCGATGGTGTCCGACAACGTGGTGGGCAAGGTGCTGGCCATGTGGCTGCCCATCATGCTGTTCTTCTACATGGGCTTCGAGCACTCCATCGTGAACATGTTCCTGTTCCCCTCGGGGCTCCTGCTGGGCGCCGACTTCACGATCATGGACTACCTGATCTGGAACGAGATCCCGACCGTGATCGGGAACCTCGTCGGAGGGTTGCTCTTCGTCGGCCTTCCGCTGTACTTCACGTACGGGCGGCCCGCCGCCCGCCGCGTCCGTGTGAAGTCCCGCGCTGGCAAGGTCGCACCGGCTGACGTTCCTGCGCAGACGGTGTCCGGCGTCGAGACGACGGCGTCCGGCGAGATCACGACGGACAGCGACGTGGAGCGCGAACCGGTCAGCGTCGGCTGACCGCACAAGGCGAAATCCCGGTGAGACCGAAGCTCACCGGGACTTCGCGTGTTCTCAGACCGCGACCCGCGCTGTCCGGAAGCGCTCGGCCACGATGGCCGCGATCCGCTCGTCGGGCGCGAGCGGATCGCTCACGACATCCGCACCGGCGCCGGCGACGAGCCCGGCGAAGAATCCGGGCGCGAGCACATGGCTGGCGGCGATCACCCGTTGTGCCCCGGTCTCGCGCGCCGCGGCAACCGCGTCGACGATCCGGGGCGTGGATGCCGAGGCGAAACCGATGCTCACCGAAACGGGGATACGGCTGCGGAGGCGACCCGCTGCCACCTCGACGTCGCGGACGGCACTCGGATTGCTGGAACCCGCGGCGGCGAGCACGACGTGATCGCCTCGCCGCCAGCCGTCCGGCAGGGCACTCTTGAGCCGATCGGCGAGGACGTCGGCGACCAGCGGATGAGTGCCGAGCGGAGCCGTCTGCGATGCTCTCGGGTGCGACTGCACGGCTCGGGAGATGTCGACGGCGGTGTGGTAGCCGACAGAGAGCAGAAGCGGAACGACGACCACGTCGTCGCTCCGGGACTCCGCTGCGATGACCGCATCGATCTGGGGATGCTCGACGTCGACGACGGCGTGCACGACTTTCGCCTCGGGGACGAGCGTGCGGACGCCGACGATGAGCTCCTGGACGGCTGAGCGTCCGGCAGGGTCGCCCGTACCGTGCGAACATGCGATGAGTGTCGTCACGCGCTCTCCTCCACGGCGAGGCGATAGCCCCGCTTCACGACTGTCTGAACCACTTCGAACCCGCGGAGGGCTTCGCGCAGCCTCGCAACGGCCATCTCCACCGCGTGGGCGTTTCCACCGGCCCGAGGCGCCGAGGCTGCGATCTCATCCCGCGAGAGCACACGCCCGCCCGCGTCGAACAGGGCACCGAGCGCACTCGCGGCGGTTCGCGAGAGCGGGAGGAACTCTCCGCCGATCACGACCCCGCCGCTGCGCATCGACATCTCACCCGCACTTGTGACAAGTGACGGCGCTGCGCCGCCTTCGCCGAAGAACGCGATCACGCACCGCGCGAGTGAACCCAGCCTGCCGCGATCGGCCTGAGTGGCGCGGAGCCCGGCCGTCTCGAGAGGGGACGCCGTGATGGGACCGACGGCCGCGAGCAGCAGACGTCCGCGGGCGGCACGCTCTCGAATCGTCGTCAGCGCGCCGTGGTGCTCTGCGGAGCGGACCCACTCCGATGCGCCCGGTGCCGAGGTGAAGAGCACAGCGTCCGCTTCGCCCGTCGCTGCCTGCGCGACCGAGCGCGCCACGACGGCGGCATCCGGCGGCGGTCCCCACCGGTACACGGTCAGGGCGACTACATCGGCGCCGGCGGACGCGAGCAGCGCGTCCAGTCCATCGGCTCCCGAGCCGTGGTGCTGCACGGCGATGCGCCTGCCCTCGAGACGCGTCGTGAGCAGATACTCCCCCACCTCCGCCGCGGTCTCCGACTCGGCGACCCAGTCGGCGACGAATCCGGCCTGCTGGATGGCGCCGTGCGCCTTCGGTCCTCTCGCGATGAACTGCGTGCGGCTCAGGGCTGCGCTCAGGTCTTCCGCGAGGTCGTGCTCGTAGGCGGCATCCATCCACCCCCGGAATCCGACCCCGGTCGTCACGACCACGACGTCCGGCGGATGGGCGATGAGCTCGCGGGTGCGCTGCAGGAGCGCGTCGTCGTCGGCCCCCCGTACGATGCTCAGCGCGGGTGCGCGGTACACCTTCGCACCGCGGCGTTCGAGGGCGTTCGCGAGGTCCCCCGCACGCCGGTCGGCGGCGACGACGACCGTGCAGCCGGCGAGAGCCATGTCCAGCGTGCGCGAACTCACCGCGCGTTCTCCTCCGATCGCAGTCCGCCGGGCATCAGCAGCCCTGCCCGTGCCACCTCGCCGAACACGATCACGGCCGGATTGCGCACCCCGGCGTCCGCTGCGGCATCGACGACCTCGCCGAGTGTGCTCCTCGTCGTCCGCTGACGCGAAGTGTGGCCGTTCTCCACGATCGCGACCGGCAGATCGCTGCCGATCCCGCGCTCGAGGGCGGCCGTGACCACCCTGGGGAGTGCGGCGACGCCCATGAGCATCACGGTGGTCACGTCGCGGTCCGCCAGCGCCCGAAGAGTGGTGGGCGTGACCTCGCCCTGGCCGTTCACCAGATGCATGGCGGATGCCGTTCCGCGATGGGTCACCGGGATCCCCGCTGCCTGGGGCACCGAGATCGCGCTCGATGCGCCCGGTGTGACCTCGACGGGAATGCCGGCGCGCTGACAGGCGATCACCTCCTCACCGCCGCGGCCGTACACGAAGGGATCACCGCCCTTGAGCCGCACCACGCGTCTGCCGGCCGATGCGTGCTCGACGAGCAGAGCGTTGATCCGCTCCTGCGGCACCGGGTGGTGATGCGGACGCTTGCCGACGTCGATCACGAGGACGTCCGGGTCGAGTTCGGCCAGCACCTCCGCGGTGGGGCCGAGACGGTCGACGACGACGACGTCGGCTTCTGCGAGCAGGCGTCGGGCGCGCACGGTCATGAGATCGATCGGTCCCGGCCCGCCGCCGATGAGGTCGACGCGTCCCGACTGCGTCGCACGTCGCCTGCGCAGGGGGATGCGGCCGGATGCCATCGTCAGCGCGATGGCATCGCGCACGCCGGCCGCACGGCGGGGGTCGACGCCCACGTCGCTGGCCACTCCGACGACGACATCGCCCGACGTCGTCTGCGCCGTCATCCGAGCGCTGCCGTGGGCGCCGTCCGAGGCGTTGACGCAGAACACCCTGTACCGGTCGCACGCTGCGGTGACCTCTCGATCCGCAGCGGGGTCGCCGGTGGCGGTGTGCACGAGCCACGCATCTGCGACGTCGCCGGGCGCGAACTCTCGCTCGTGCCACTCGAGGTCGTGCTCTCGCACGAGCGCCTGCGTCTCGGGTGCGAGCCGCGGTGCCACGATCCCGATGACGGCGCCGTCCGCGAGGAAGCGGCCAAGGCGGCGCGCCGTCACGGCACCGCCGCCGACGAAGAGCACGCGCCGGCCGGTGAGCGAGAGTCCGAGTAGCGACGTCATGTCATTCCTCCAAGGTGGGGTTCCGGGTCCGGTCAGGCGGTAGCAGGTGCACGTCTTCGCCTTCGACGATCACCCGCCACACGAGCAGATGCGCCTCCGGTTTGCCCTGGGTGTCAAGGCACAGTCCGGTGCGGAGATCGAACACCTGCTTGTGCATGGGAGAGGCGACCGTCGGGCTCTCGCCCTTCGTGCCGACGATGCCGCGCGAGATCACGTGGGCACCGCTGAACGGATCGAGGTTCGACACCGCGTGGATGCTGCCGTCGCGCAGCAGGAAGAGGGCGACCTGCTCCGATCCGATGAGTGCCGCTCTGCCGCGCTCCACCTCGAGGTCGTGGGTCCGGCACACCCGCACGGCTGTGGTGTCTGCGGCGACCAGGCTCATCGGCGCACCGCCAGGGTGGTGCCGGCGATCAGGACGCCCGAGTCCTCTCGCTCCGACGGCGAAGCGGGCCGCACCTGCCCGCGCGTCGCGACGTAGGCCAGTGACGGGTCGGGAGTGTCGGCCGCGTTGACGAACGACTGGAAGCGCGCGAGTTTGTCAGGGTCGCGCAGGGTCGCGGCCCATTCGTCCTCATAACCGTCGACGTGCCGCGCCATGGCCGCATCGAGATCCGCGCAGATGCCGAGGCTGTCGTCGAAGATCACGGACCTGAGTCCGTCAAGGCCGCCTTCGAGGTCCTCGCACCAGGGCGCGGTGCGCTGCAGGCGGTCGGCGGTGCGGATGTAGTACATGAAGAACCGGTCGATCGCCTGGATGAGGGCGTCGTCGGAGAGATCGGATGCGAGCAGCTCGGCATGACGCGGTGAGAAACCGCCGTTCCCGCCGACATACATGTTCCAGCCGGTCTCGGTGGCGATGATCCCGACATCCTTCGATCGCGCCTCGGCGCACTCGCGCGCGCACCCGGACACGCCGATCTTCAGCTTGTGCGGCGCGCGCAGGCCGCGGTAGCGCAGCTCCAGCCGGACGGCCATGCCCACCGAGTCCTGCACGCCGTACCGGCACCATGTCGAACCGACGCAGGACTTCACGGTGCGCAACGACTTGCCGTACGCATGACCGGACTCGAACCCGGCATCCACCAGCCGCTGCCAGATCAGCGGCAGTTGTTCGAGGCGGGCGCCGAACATGTCGATGCGCTGCCCGCCGGTCAGCTTCGTGTACAGCCCGAAGTCCTCTGCCACCTGACCGATCACCATGAGCCCTGCCGGCGTCACCTCGCCACCTGGCATCCGCGGCACCACCGAGTAGGTGCCGTCCTTCTGCAGGTTCGCCATGACGTGGTCGTTCGTGTCCTGCAGGGTGGCGTTCTCGCCGTCCAGCACATGGGCGCCGACCAGGACGGAGAGGATGCTGGCGAGAGCCGGCTTGCAGATGTCGCAGCCGCGTCCGCGCCCGAACCGTTCGATCACGGCGCTGAAGGTCGTCAGCTCGGACACCCGCACCGCGTCGAAGAGCTGCCGCCGTGACATGTCGAAGTGCTCGCAGAGCGCGTTCGAGACCGTCTGGCCGAGCTTGGTGAGCTCCTGCCCGACGACCTTCTTCACCATGAGGACGCAGGAGCCGCACGTGGCACCCGCCTTGGTGCAGGCCTTGACCTCCCCGGCATCCACGCAACCCTCGTCATGCACCGCCTGGCGGATGCGGCCGGCGGTCACGTTCGAGCACGAACAGACCACCGCTTCGTCGGGCAGATCGCCTCCCGGCGCCTCCACTCCACCCGCCGGCATCAGGTACGACACCGGATCTGCGCCGAGCCGCGCGCCGACGAGGGGGCGCAGCGACCCGTATGCGCCGGCGTCGCCCACCAGGATGCCGCCCAGCAGCGTCTGCGCGTCGTCGGAGAGCACGAGCTTCTTGTAGACGCCGGCCACCGGGTCCGTGTAGACGACGTCCAGGGCGCCGGCGGTCGTCGCGAACGCGTCCCCGAAGCTCGCGACGTCCACGCCGGAGAGCTTCAACTTGGCCGATTCGTCGTAGCCGCCGAAAGAGGCCTCCCCGCCCAGCAGGCGGGTCGCCGCGACCTCGGCCATCGCATACCCGGGGGCGACGAGGCCGACGCTTCGGCCGCCGAAGCTGGCCACCTCACCGATCGCGAGGATCGCGTCGTCGCTGGTCTGACAGCCCTCGTCGATCACGACGCCGCCGCGCGGGTCCACGGCGAGCTGCGCCGCACGGGCGAGCTCATCGCGCGGGCGGACGCCGACCGTGAACACGACGACATCCGCTCGATGGATGCTGCCGTCCTGGAACTCCAGCGCCGTGACGGATCCGGACGCGTCGGGATCCAGGCGCGTGGTGCGCGACTGGGTGCGCACGTCGATGCCGCGCGCCTCGATGAGACGGCGCAGCATGCTGCCGCCTGCCAGGTCGAGCTGCGCCGACATGAGGCGGTCGGATGACTGCACCACCGTGCAGTCGACATCCAGGCTCTGGAGCGCACCGGCCGCCTCCAGCCCGAGCAGACCGCCGCCGATGACCGCGCCGCGCAGCGGGCGTCCCAGCTCGGCGCTGCGACGCTGGACGAAACGCCTGAGCGCCTGCACATCGTCGAGGGTGCGGTACACGAAGCATCCGGGCAGATCCGCGCCGTCCACGGCCACGCGGGCGGCGTACGAGCCGGTCGCGAGGACGAGGCGGTCGTATGTCAGAACACGCCCGGACCGCGTCGTCACGGAGCGGCCATCGCGATCGATGCGCGTGACCCGGTCTCCGGCGAGAAGCGCGACCCGCTCGTCGTCCATGACCTCGCGCTCCAGCGTCAGCTCGGCGGGAGTGGTGCCGGAGAAGTACGACGTGAGCCCGACCCGGTCGTACGGATGACGGTCCTCGTCGCCGATGACGGTGACGCGTACCGCGGCGCCGGCGCGGCTGAGCAGGCTCTCCACGAAGCGGTGCGCGACCATGCCCGCTCCGGCCACGACGATCTCGGTGATGTTCATCAGGCCTCCTGCTTGTCGGCGATGACCAGACACTATGCGGGCCGTGTTTCGCGAACCCGACGATGCCTGTTACGCGCATCGAACGATCTCCTCACAAACCGATAACGATGCTGTGAGATCTCGGAACTCTGAGCGCGTCCCCCGCGTACTAGGCTGAACGAAGTCCTTTCCCACCCTCACGCGGGCTGACCGCGCAAGGAGCACATCGTGTCCGCAGACGAGACCTCGAAGCCGACCCCGCCCGTCCCCGCGCCTCCGCGCGTGCCGATGCCACCGCGCACGCCGGCCCCGGCTGCAGCGCCGTCGGCTCCCGTGTCGCCGATCGCCGCCGCAGACTCGGCCGATTGGGGACGCGTCACAGACGACGGCACCGTCGAGGTGCGAGAGGGCGACGACTGGCGCGTCGTCGGCCAGTACCCCGACGGCACGTCCGAGGAGGCGCTGGCGTACTACGTGCGCAAGTTCGACGACCTCGCCTTCAAGGTGCACACGCTCGAGCAGCGTCACCAGACCGGCGGTGCGTCGGCGAGTGACCTGACCAGTCAGGCGCAGAAGCTCGTGACCGAGGTCACCGGCGCCGCCGCTGTCGGTGACCTGGCTTCCCTGCACACCCGCCTCTCGACGCTCACCGAGACTCTTGCCGAGGCGCGCGAGGCCGAGACCAAGGCCGCCAAGGAGCAGGTGGATCAGGCGATCGCAGAGCGCACGGTCGTGGTCGAGAGCATCGAAGCCATCGCCGCCCGTGACCTGAGCAAGGTGCAGTGGAAGCAGGTCACCGAAGAGGTGAACACGCTCTTCGAGACCTGGCAGGCGCACCAGCAGAACGGTCCGCGTCTGCCGAAGGGCATCTCGCAGCAGCTCTGGAAGCGTTTCCGCGACGCGCGCGCCGTCGTCGACAAGGGGCGCCGCGCGTTCTACGCCGAGCTGGACGAGACTCACAAGGCTGCGCGTGATCGCAAGAACGCGCTGATCGAGCGGGCAGAGGCTCTCGCACCGAAGGGTGTCGACGGCATCCCCGCCTATCGCGGTCTGCTCGACGACTGGAAGGCGGCGGGCCGCGCAGGACGCAAGGCCGACGACGCCCTCTGGGCTCGTTTCAAGGCGGCCGGTGACGCGCTGTACGCCGCACGCGCAGAGCAGTCCGCCGCGGAGGAGGCCGAATCAGCGCCGAAGATCGAGGCGCGCAAGGCGCTTCTCGAAGAGGCGAAGGCCGTCGCCGACGAGTCCAACATCAAGCAGGCGCGGGCGCTGCTGACGAAGATCCAGCGCCAGTGGGACGAGGTCGGGCGGATCTTCCCGCGCGAGCAGGAGCGCGCGCTCGACGACAAGCTGCGCGTGATCGAGCAGTCGCTGAAGTCCCGCGAAGAGGTCGACTGGAAGCGCAACAACCCCGAGACCAAGGCTCGGGCGAACGACATGAGCCAGCAGTTGCTCGACGCGATCGAGAAGCTCGAGAGCGAGCTCGCCGCGGCCGAGAAGTCGGGCGACAAGAAGGCCGCCAAGCAGGCCGCCGATGCGCTCGAAGCGCGTCGCGCGTGGTTGAACGCCCTCGAGGGCTGACGTTATCCACAGCCGCCCCGGAGACGGTGGGCACGCGGTCACACTGAGAGTGTGCATCCGTCGCTGCTCTACCTCCCCGGGGCGCCGCTGTCTCTGCCCGAGCTGACAGCGGCGCGCATCGACGGGCTGCTCATAGAGGTCGGCGACGGCTACATGCCGCCCGACATCCCCGAGGGCCCTGCCGCGCGCCTTGCCTCGCTCGCTCCCATCCTCTCCCCCGGTTACGCGGCCAGCGGCCCCACTGCCGCCTGGGTGCACGGCGTCGGTGACGGGCCGCCGCGGTGCCACCACCTGCAGCGGGTAGCCCAGCGACGCGCTCGGGTGCGTCCCATCCGCGACGTCGTGCTGCATGATCGGCAGCTCGAGGCCGGCGACATCGAGGTGGTCTCTGGAGTGCCGGTCACGACCCGCGTGCGCACACTGGTCGATCTGATCGTCACAGCCGGCGACGATCCGGAATCGGCGCTCTGGATGCGTCGTCTCGCCGCCGCCTCACCCGAACTCGTCGAGAAGGTGCGCGTCATCATCCAGGAGCGCACGCGGATGCCGGGAAAGCGGGCGGCGCTGGCGAGGATCGCCGAGCTCGCCGACTATGAGGACGTCACGCGGTACACGTCGTAGACGGCGTCGATCCGCCGCACCGCGTTCAGAACACGGTCGAGATGCACCGAGTCGCCCATCTCGAACACGAACCTGCTGATCGCCAGCCGCTCATCGTTCGTGTTGACGGTCGCCGACAGGATGTTCACGTGATGCTCGCTGAGCACCCGCGTCACATCGGAGAGCAGACCCGAACGATCGAGCGCCTCGACCTGGATCTGCACGCGGAACACGCTCTTGGTGGTCGGAGCCCACTCCACCTCGATGAAACGCTGCTCCTGGTCACTGAGGGCCTTGACGTTGACGCAGTCCGAGCGGTGCACGGAGACGCCGCTGCCGCGCGTGACGAACCCGACGATCGGGTCACCGGGCACCGGTGTGCAGCACTTGGCGAGCTTGACGAGGATGTCCGCGGCACCGCGTACCAGGATTCCCGAATCGCCCGAGCGCGGCGCATGCGTGCGAGGACGCGATGGCAGGTCGATCGCGCCGGTGCTGGTGTCGTTGGCCGCGACGAGAGCTGTGACCTTCTCGAGCACGGACTGCGTCGAGACGTGGCCTTCGCCGACCGCGGCGTACAGCGCCGAGACATCCTCGTAGTGCAGCTGCTGGGCGACATCCGCGAAGGAATCCTGGCTCATCATCCGCTGCAGCGGCAGGTTCTGGCGTCGCATCGCGCGGGCGATGGACTCCTTGCCCTGTTCGATCGCCTCTTCGCGGCGCTCCTTCGTGAACCAGCCGCGGATCTTGTTCCTGGCGCGGGTGCTCTTGACGAAGGTGAGCCAGTCCTGGCTCGGGCCGGCATCCGGGTTCTTGGAGGTGAAAACCTCGACGACGTCGCCGGTGCGCACCTCCGTCTCGAGTGGAACGAGACGGCCGTTGACCTTGGCGCCCATGGTGCGGTGGCCGATCTCGGTGTGCACGGCGTAGGCGAAATCGACGGGCGTCGCGCCGGCGGGGAGCCCCACCACCCGGCCCTTCGGGGTGAAGACGTACACCTCCTTCGCACCGATCTCGAAGCGCAGCGAGTCCAGGAACTCACTCGGGTCGGCGGTCTCTGCCTGCCAGTCCGAGATGTGCGCGAGCCAGGTCATGTCGGTGTCGGAAGGACCGTCGACGGCCTTGCCGCCGTTCATCCGCTCCTTGTACATCCAGTGCGCTGCGACACCGAACTCGGCCTGCTGGTGCATCTCGTGCGTACGGATCTGGATCTCTACCGTGCGACCGCTCGGCCCGATCACCGTGGTGTGCAGCGACTGGTACAGGTTGAACTTCGGGGTGGCGATGTAGTCCTTGAACCGGCCGGGCAGCGGCGTCCACCGGGCGTGGATGGCACCCAGGACGGCGTAGCAGTCGCGCACCGAGTTCACGAGGACCCGGATGCCGATCAGGTCGTAGATGTCGTCGAATTCGCGACCCCGGATGACCATCTTCTGGTACACGGAGTAGAGCTGCTTCGGTCGGCCGCCGACCTTGCCGCGGATGCGCAGATCGTGCAGATCCTCATTGATCGACTCGATGACCTGCTTGAGATACTTCTCGCGCTGCGGGGTGCGCTGCGCGATCAGGCTGTTGATCTCGGCGTAGATCTTGGGATGCAGGACGGCGAAGGAGAGGTCCTCGAGCTCGGACTTGATGGTCTGGATGCCGAGGCGATTGGCCAGCGGCGCATAGATCTCCAGCGTCTCCCTGGCCTTCGGCGCGGCCTTCTCGGGCGGCACGAAGCCCCAGGTGCGGGCGTTGTGGAGCCGATCGGCGAGCTTGATCAGCAGAACGCGGATGTCCTTCGACATCGCCACGATCATCTTCCGGACGGTCTCAGCCTGTGCGCTCTCGCCGTACTTGACCTTGTCGAGCTTGGTGACGCCGTCGACGAGCATCGCGACCTCGTCGCCGAACTCGTCGGTGAGCTCGGAGAGCGCGTAGCCGGTGTCCTCGACGGTGTCGTGCAGCAGGGCCGCGGCGATGGCGCGAGGTCCGAGTCCCATCTCAGCGAGGATCTGGGCTACAGCCAGCGGGTGCGTGATGTACGGCTCGCCGCTGCGGCGCTTCTGGCCCTCGTGCTTCTCCTTGGCGACCTTGTAGGCGCGCTCGATGATCGCGAGATCGCCCTTGGGGTGATTCACCCGCACGGAGCGGATCAGGTTGTCGAGGTCGTTCACCCGGGGTGCGCGGGAGAAGATGCGCGGCACGAGCCTTCTCAGGCTCGAGCCCTGCGCCTGTGTCGTGGCCTCGGCCATCAATTCACCTCCGGGTCAGATCATCCTACGCGCCCGAAGGGGTACGGGCCCCGGGCGCTCAGCGCCCTCAGGCGTCGACGGCGGCGCGTTCGCGGAGCTCGAGAACCCGGCGGTCGCGCTCGACGATCTGCGGCTCCCGCTCCCGGAACAGCGAGTACAGGGGAGCAGCGACGAAGAGCGTGGAGTACGTGGCGACGATGATGCCGACGAAGATCGACAGCGAGATGTCGGTGAGAGTCTCGGCACCCAACCAGAACGCACCGATGAACAGGATCGCGCCGACCGGCAGGGCCGCCACGATCGAGGTGTTGATCGAGCGCACGAGCGTCTGGTTGACCGCGAGGTTCACGGACTCGCCGAACGTGCGGGCAGAGTTCTCCCCGTCCTCCGTGGTGTTCTCCCTGATCTTGTCGAACACGACCGTGGTGTCGTACAGCGAATACGCGAGGATCGTCAGGAAGCCGATCACCGCCGCGGGCGAGATCTCGAACCCGGCGAGGGCGTATACGCCGACCGTGATGACGAGCACGTCGAGCAGACCGATGATGGCCGCTGCGGACATCTTCCAGGTGCGGAAGTAGATCGCGAGGATCAGGAAGGTCAGCGCGAGGAAGATCGCCAGACCCCACAGCGACTGGCGTGTCACGTTGGCACCCCAGGCCGGGCCGATGAACGATGAGGTGACCTCGGCGGGGTCGACGTCGTATGCCTCTGCGAGGGCATCTGCGACGGCGAGGGTCTCGCTCTGCGTCATCTGCGAGGTCTGGACGCGCACATCGGTGCCGCCGACGATCGCGACCTTCGCGGTGGATTCCGGGACGACGGACTGCACCGCCTCCGTCGCCTTGGTCTGATCCGTCGACGCAGGTGCGACGACGGTGAACTGCGAACCTCCGGTGAACTCGATGGAGAACTCCACCGGTCGGAGGAACGGCACCAGCACCGAGCCGGCGACCAGGACGATCGCGATGATGAACCACAGGCGCCGCTTGGCGACGAATGGGAACGATGTCTTCCCGGTGTAGAGGTTGTTGCCGAACTCATTCATGGAGGCCATCAGCGCTCTCCCTCGCTTCCGGCGTCGGTCGGTCTGTTGCCCGTGAGGGCTTCGGCGCGTTTGCGTTCGGCAATCGTCTGCCTGCGCTCCGCCTCGCCCCGGGAACGGCTGTTCTTGGCGCCGCGACCGGCCTTGGCGGGCGTGACCTCACGGTACTGCGACCGCGTGTGGTAGACCGCGCCGAGCGCGTCTGGATCGAGCCCGGAGAGCTTGTGCCCTCCGCCGAAGAACTTCGTGCGGGCGAGAATCTGCATCACCGGGTGCGTGAAGATCACGAAGATGAACACGTCGATGATGGTCGTGAGGCCCAGCGTGAACGCGAAGCCCTTCACCGTCGAGTCGGCCAGGATGTACAGCACGACGGCGGCGAGGATGTTGATCGACTTCGAGATGTAGATCGTCCGTTTGGCGCGGCCCCAGCCGTCCTCGACGGCTCCCGTGATCGATTTGCCGTCTCGCAGCTCGTCACGGATGCGCTCGAAGTAGACGATGAACGAGTCGGCCGTGAATCCGATCGAGACGATCAGACCCGCGACGCCGGCCAGCGACAGGCGGAAGCCGAGGCGCCACGCGAGGATGCACACGATGATGTAGGTCAACACGCCCATCACTGCGATCGACGCGATGATCACCGTGCCGAGCGCGCGGTAGCTGAGAAGCGAGTAGACGGCCACGAGCGCGAGACCGATGAGACCGGCGATGAGGCCGATCTGCAACTGCTGGGTTCCCAGCGTGGCGGAGATCGTGTCGGAGCTCTCGGTGTTGAAGCTCAGCGGCAGGGCGCCGTACCGCAACTGGTCGGCGAGGGCCTGCGCGGACTCCTGCGTGAACGAGCCCGAGATGCTGGGCTTGCCGTTGAGGATCTGCGCGTTCATCTGCGGCGCGGAGATCACTGCGCCGTCGAGCACGAAGGCGAACTGGTCGCGCGGGCTCAGCCCATCGATCTGGTTCTGGTAGAGGCGCTGGCTGATCTTGCCGAAGACCTCGGTGCCGTGTCCGTCCAGGGTCAGGTTCACGGTCCAGGCGGCGGACTGCTGGTCGCGCCCGCTGGTCGCGTCGTCGATCGCGTCACCGGTGAGCTCGGTGGGCCCGAGGATGTACTTGACCGTGCCGGTCTCGTCGCAGGTGATCAGCGGCTGATCGGCCGGAGCGCTGCCCGGGTCGTTCGCGGGATCGGTGCAGTCGTAGGCGAGGAACTCGCCCTGGAGCTTCTCGGTGATCCAGGCCATGTCGCTGCCGTCGGTGGGCTCCGGCGTGGGAACGGCGTTCGCGGACGGGTCCGGCGCAGGGTACGGGGTGCTGTTGCCGTCCTCGCCGATGAACTCCGTCGCCGGGTCGCCCACGTACAGCACGGAGCGGAACTCGAGCTGCGCGCTCGCCTCGATGCGGGCGCGCGTCTCCTCATCGGCGACACCCGGGATCTGGACGACGATGTTACGTCCGCCCTCGGTGGTGATGTCTGCCTCGGCGACGCCCGAGGCGTCGACGCGCTGGCGGATGATCGCCGCGGCCTGGTCCAGCTGCTCCTGCGTCGGATCAGCACCGTCCTCGGTGGCGGCGCTGAGGACGATCTGTGTTCCGCCCTGCAGGTCGAGGGCCAGCTCAGGCGTCCAGGAACTCTTCTCGAATCCGTAGACGCCGATCGCGTTGATGCCGAACAGTGCGGCCGTCACGAGGAGAAGGCCGAGAAGCACCTTCCACGCATGGCGGACAGGAGAGGATGAAGCCACGTCTATTCAGCTTTCTGCGAATCCGATCAGGACCGGTGAGGACCAGCGAGGGGCTTACTTGCCGTCGGAGTCGCGATCCAGACGGGCGCGGGTCTCCTCGGGAGTCTCCGTCGGGGTCTCGGGAGTGATCTCCTCGATCACGCTGTCGTGAGCGGGGGCGTCGAGCTCGACGTCCGTGACGACGTCCTTGGGCTCGACGACGCGCAGGATCGCCTGGCTGTGCACCTCGATGACCGTGCCGGGAGCGATCTCCACGAGCGCCGGCGAGTCGAGGTCGTCGGCGTCGTAGGCGACGATCGTGCCGTACAGGCCGCCCTGCAGCAGCACCTTCGCGCCGGGGACGGTCTTCGTCGCCTTCTCCTCCTGCTCGGCCTTCATCTGCTTCTGACGCTTGCGCGTGTTGATGAACATGAAGACGAGAAGGACGGCGAGGAGGCCGAAGAGGACGATTTCCATCAGGCGGGGCCTTTCAAAATGCGCACGCCGGAAATACGACGCGCCAGTGGGTTCGGGGGTGAAGTCTTCAGCGATTATAGGTCATCGAACAATGCGGCGACCTCGGGGTGCGGCATGCCGAGATGCCGGTACGCCTCAGGCATCGCCACTCGGCCCCGCGGTGTGCGGCCGAGGAACCCGATCCGCACCAGGTACGGCTCGACGACGCTCTCCACGGTCTCGGCCTCTTCGCCGACCGCCACGGCGAGGGTGCTGAGCCCGACGGGGCCTCCGCGAAATCGCCGCACGAGCGTGTCGAGCACGGCCCGGTCCAGGCGATCCAGCCCGATCGGATCGACGTCGTACAGTTCGAGAGCCGCGTTGACGTCCTCGATGGTCGCCGCGCCTTGGTGCTGGCCGTGTACCAGCGCGTAGTCGCGCACCCGCCGCAGCAGGCGGTTGGCGATACGGGGTGTCCCGCGCGAGCGCCTGGCGATCTCGTGACGGGCGTCTTCGGGCATCGTGACGTCGAGCACGCGGGACGATCGTTCGATGACCTTCTCCAGATCGCTGTCCTCGTAGAACTCGAGGTGCCCGGTGAAGCCGAAGCGGTCGCGCAGCGGATTGGGCAGCAGGCCGGATCGCGTCGTGGCGCCCACGAGCGTGAACGGGGCGAGATCGAGAGGGATGCTGGTGGCGCCGGCGCCCTTGCCGACCATGATGTCGATGCGGAAGTCCTCCATCGCGAGATAGAGCATCTCCTCGGCCGACCGCGCCATGCGGTGGATCTCGTCGATGAACAGCACCTCACCGGGGACGAGGCTGGACAGCAGCGCGGCGAGATCGCCGGCGTGCTGGATGGCGGGGCCGCTTGAGAGTCGGAGCGGACGCTCGCTCTCGTGGGCGACGATCATCGCCAGGGTGGTCTTGCCGAGTCCCGGAGGGCCCGCGAGGAGAATGTGGTCCGGTGGGCGATTCTGGATGCGGGCGGCGTCGAGCAGCAGCTGCAGCTGACCGCGCACCTTGGGCTGTCCGACGAACTCGCCGAGACTGCCAGGGCGCAGGGCGCCCTCGATCGCGAGTTCCGCTTCGTCGATCGGCTCTGCGGGGTTCCTGCCGTCTGCGAAGTCGTCAGCCACGCGCGCCGCCTGCCTTCGCGGGCCCCAGTGCCGCAAGCGTCTGGCGCAGCAGCGCCGGCACCGATTCGCGGTCGGCTTCGCTGGCGGAGTCGGCTGTCTCGGTCGCGGCCTCACCGGCCACCTTCTCGGACCACCCCAGCCCGACGAGCGCAGCGGTGACCTGTGCGACGACGGCATCGGCGGCGGATGCCGGGCGGCCCGCGGGCGCTGCGGCGGGAGGCTGGAGCTTGCCGGCGAGCTGCACGACGATGAGTTTCGCGGTCTTGGGGCCGATGCCGGACACCCGTCGGAACGGCGCATCGTCATCGTCGGCGACAGCGCCGGCGATCTGGTCGACCGTGAGGTGGCCGAGCACGCCGAGTGCGGACTTCGGCCCGACACCGGTGACGCTGAGCAGCTGGGTGAACACCTCGAGTTCGAGGGGCTCGGCGAAGCCGAACAGCGTGAGCGCGTCCTCGCGGACGATCAGGCTCGTGTGCAGGCGCAGCTGCTCCCCCGTCCGTGCGGTGTGTGCGACATCGGCGGGGACGAAGACGAAGAAACCCACACCGCCGACCTCGACGACGACGTGATCGGCGCCGGTGGACAGCACGGTGCCGCGCAGGGAGGAGATCATGGCTCCAGCCTATGTCGCGGATCGTATCTATGTTCGAGCGACACGCTCGGCGTCCGCCCACGCACGCTGCGCGGGGGTGAGCGAAGCGCCGCCTCCGGGGGCTGAGGCACCCCGTCGCCAGGCGTGGCACAGCGCGATGGCCAGGGCATCGGCGGCATCCGCCGGCTGAGGCGGGGCATCCAGCCGCAGGATCCGCGCGATCATCGCCTGCACCTGCTTCTTGTCCGCCGACCCGTAGCCCGTGACCGCGGCCTTCACCTCGCTGGGCGTATGGGTGGCTGCGGGCAGGCCGGCTTCGGCCGCCAGCAGCAGCGCGATACCGCTCGCCTGTGCTGTCCCCATGACGGTGTGGCTGTTGTGCTGGGCGAACACGCGCTCCACCGCGACGGCATCCGGTCCGTGCTGCCCGAGGACCGCGCGGATCCCCTCGGCCACGGCAGCCAGCCGCTCGCCGATCGGGGCATCGCTGGGGGTGCGGATCACGCCGACGTGCACCAGGTTCGCGCGTCGCGAGCGATCGACGTCGACGATGCCGACGCCGCACCGGGTCAGTCCCGGGTCGATGCCGAGTACGCGCAGAGAAGAAGCCGCCACTCCCCCAGGTTATGCGTCAGAGGAGTGACGGCTTCGACGGCGCGCTCTTACTCGTCGTTCTCGAGCTCGGCCTGCACCTCGGGTGTGAGGTCGAAATTGCTGTAGACGTTCTGCACGTCCTCGCTGTCTTCGAGGGCATCGATGAGGCGGAAGATCTTGCGCGCCGTGGCGGCATCGACCTCGACCTTGAGGTTCGGCACGAACTCGACATCGGCGGATTCGTAGTCGATGCCGGCGTCCTGCAGAGCCGTGCGGACGGTGACCAGGTCGGTGGCCTCGGTGATCACTCCGAAGCCGTCACCATGCGGCTCGACCTCCTCAGCACCGGCCTCCAGCACAGCTTCCATCACGTCGTCTTCCGTGGTTCCCTCGGAACCCACGACGATGACGCCCTTGCGCTCGAAGTTGTAAGCGACGCTGCCCGGGTCGGCGAGGTTCCCGCCGTTCCGGCTGAGAGCGGTGCGCACCTCTGCGGCCGCACGGTTCTTGTTGTCGGTCAGACACTCGATCATGAGGGCGACGCCGTTCGGTCCGTAGCCCTCGTACATGATCGAGGTGTACTCGACCGCTTCGCCGCCGATGCCGGCACCGCGCTTGACGGCCCGGTCGATGTTGTCCTTCGGGACGGACATCTTCTTCGCCTTGAACACAGCGTCGTACAGGGTCGGGTTGCCAGCCAGGTCGGGACCGCCGAGCTTCGCGGCCACTTCGATGTTCTTGATGAGCTTGGCCCACGACTTCGCGCGCCTGGAGTCGATGACGGCTTTCTTGTGCTTCGTCGTCGCCCACTTGGAATGCCCGGACATATGTCTCCGCTCGTCTCGCGTTTTGCGCGCTTCATTCTACGCGGTTCCTGCGCGGCACCCCACGCAGATCGCATCACCCCTCGAGGCTGGTGCGCCCAGACCTCTTGCGTGCGGCATCCATCTCGGCACTGTCGGGCAAGCCCACGGGCACATCCGCCTCGGGGTCCGGCGACCACCGCTCCCAGGCCTCGTCGAGCGGCCATGCGCCGGGGACGATGAGATCGTGACCGGCGTGGTCGGCGAGAACGCGCACCGCCTCGGCCTGCTCGGTGGTGAAATGGCCCTGCGCGACGACGGCATCGAGCTCGTCGGCATCCTTGAGCCAGACATCCTCTGTGACAGCGTGCTCCGCGTCGATCCAGATGTCGAGCACGAGATCGCGGGAGAAGATGCCGGGCGCGGCACCGGCGACTCTCCGGTGCGGCAGTTCCAGGTTGACGTACGTGCCGGCGGGGCCGCCGTCGGGACGCCGGAAGAACCACAGCGACCAGGGCCGCCCTGCGGGCGCGATGCGCAGGATGCCAGGACCCGTCCAGGCGGTCTCCGCCATCACCCAGGGGGTGAGGAACCGTTCGTCCAGGGGCACGTCGCGATGCCGTCGCCCGTCCGCGGGCACCGGTTCCAGGCGCGCGGACCCGGAGGGGATCCAGACCACCAGACCCCGGTCGTCATCCCGCACCACCCGCGCGGCCTCGACGTGCCTGCCGTATCGCCACAGGATCTCGTCCCCCGAGGCGAATCGGGGTGCGTGCTCACTGTCCGAGGCGACGGCATCCTCGAAGGCGGGATCCAGGTGCGACCCGTCCTGCCCGGTCGGCTCGAGCAGTGCGATCGCGCGCTGCAGGGACATCTCCCGGGTCGACACGTTCTGCCAGCGGTCACCGCGCCGGCCGATGAGGGTGACGGTCCCGCCGCTCGCACTGACGTCCATCGATCCGATCGGAAGGCGCATACGGTCACGCTATCGCGCGGACAAGCCTTGTCCGTCATGGCACACGGTGGAAGACTTCGCTCATGGATGAGCGGGAGCGCGCTCTCGACGCCGCTCACCGACACGCCGCCGGGTTCCTGGAGAGCCTCGACGACCGACCGGTGTGGCCGCGAGCGAGCCTGGATGAGATGGTGGCGGCGTTCGGCGGGCCTCTCGCCGAAGAAGGCCTGGATCCTGCGGCGGTGGTCGACGAGATCGCTGAGCGGGCGGATCCCGGGCTCGTGGCGATCCCCGGCGGACGCTTCTTCGGCTTCGTGATCGGCGGCACGCATCCGGCGGCTCTCGCCGCCGACTGGCTGGTATCCGCGTGGGATCAGAACTCCGGGTCGTCACTGCTGACGCCTGCGACCGTGGCCATGGAGCGCGTCGCCGGCAAGTGGATGCTGGAACTGTTCGGCCTGCCCTCGACGGCCAGCGTCGGGTTCGTCACCGGCGGTCAGCTCGCGAACTTCACCTGCCTCGCGACCGCGCGCACCGCCGTCCTCGCCCGGGCCGGATGGGATCTTGCCGAGCGGGGGCTGCGATCGGCGCCGCCGATCCGCTTCGTCGTCGGAGCCGACCGGCACGGGTCGGTGGACCGCGCCGCACGGTTCCTCGGCATCGGTCGTGCGGAACTCACGGTCGTCGAATCGGACGATCAGGGCCGGATGCGCCCCGACGCACTCGAAAGCGCGCTCGACTACGGGCGCGGGCCGCTGATCGTGTGCCTGCAGGCCGGGGAAGTCCACACCGGCGCCTTCGACGACTTCGGGATACTGATCCCGATCGCCCGGCGACACGAAGCCTGGGTGCACGTGGACGGCGCGTTCGGCCTGTGGGCGGCCGCCTCCCCGTCGCTGCGACCGCTGACCGCAGGGGCTGAGGCGGCGGATTCCTGGGCGACCGACGCACACAAGACGCTCAACGTGCCCTACGACTGCGGCATGGCGATCGTCCGCGATCCCCAGGACTCCATCGCCGCATTCCGGACCGGAGGCGACTATCTGATCTACTCCGGCCTCGATCCCTGGGACGTCACACCGGAGCTCTCCAGGCGCGCACGCGGCGTGCCCGCGTGGGCGGCGCTGCGCAGTCTCGGCAGGGTGGGAATCGCTCGATTGCTGGACGGCCTGCATGCGAACGCCGTGGCGATGGCGAAGGGCCTGACGTCGGTCGACGGCGTCGAAGTGCTCAACGACGTCGACTACACGCAGGTCATGTTCTGCCTCGGCGAGGATGACGCCACTCGGGCGCTCGGGGAAGCGATCCTTGCGGACGGCACCGCGGCGGTCACCGGCGCCGAGTGGCGCGGCCGTGCGGTGCTCCGCTGCTCGATGTCGTCCTGGGCGACCACCGCCGAGGACATCGACCGGACCGTCACTGCGATCCGACGCCTCGTCGCCGCCTAAGCAGCAGATCGCACGGACGCCCTGACGCGGGCCAGGAAGTGCGCGTGGAAGCGGGAGTCGCCGCCGACCTCGGGATGGAAGCTCGTGCCGAGCAGGTTCCCCTGCTGCACCGCCACGATCGCGCCGTCGGGCAGCGCCGACAGCACCTCGACGCCGGCGCCGACGCGCTCGACGATCGGTGCGCGGATGAAGGTCGCGTGAACGGGCTCATCGCCGAGAACGGGTACGGCGAGGTCCGCTTCGAACGATTCGGTCTGACGTCCGAAGGCGTTCCGCCGCACGTCGATGTCCATCCCGCCGAACGACTGCTGCCCCTCGATCCCGTCGATCACGGTGTCGGCGAGCAGGATCAGTCCGGCACACGTGCCGTACACCGGCAGCCCTGCGGCGATGGCGTCGCGCAACGGCTGCTGCAGCCCGAACTGACGCGACAGCTTGTCGATCACCGTCGACTCGCCGCCGGGGATCACCAGCCCCTGCACCTGGGCCAGCTCCTCGGCGCGTCGCACGCGCAGTGTTTCGGCGCCGAGCCCCTGCAGGACGTTCTCGTGCTCGCGCACGTCGCCCTGCAGGGAGAGGATGCCGACGAGCGGACTACCAGCCACGCTCGGCGAGCCGGTGCGGTGCGGGCAGATCGGAGACGTTGATGCCGACCATCGCCTCCCCGAGACCGCGAGAGACCTCGGCGATCACGGCGGGATCGTCGTGGAAGGTCGTTGCCTTGACGATCGCGGCAGCGCGAGCAGCGGGGTTGCCGGACTTGAAGATGCCGGAGCCGACGAAGACGCCGTCCGCACCGAGCTGCATCATCATGGCGGCATCCGCCGGGGTGGCCACGCCGCCCGCGACGAACAGGACGACAGGGAGCTTTCCTGTCTCCGCGATCTCGGCGACCAGTTCGTACGGTGCCTGCAGTTCCTTGGCCGCGACGTAGAGCTCGTCCTTGGGGAGCGCGGTGAGCGAGGCGATCTCGCCCCGGATCCTGCGGATGTGCTTCATCGCCTCCGAGACGTCGCCGGTTCCGGCCTCGCCCTTGGAGCGGATCATGGCCGCGCCCTCGTTGATGCGCCGCAGGGCCTCGCCGAGGTTCGTCGCACCGCACACGAACGGCACGGTGAAGTCGTACTTGTCGATGTGGTTGACGTAGTCGGCCGGTGAGAGCACCTCCGACTCGTCGATGTAGTCGACGCCGAGCTCCTGCAGCACCTGCGCCTCGACGAAGTGCCCGATGCGCGCCTTCGCCATGACGGGGATGGAGACGGCCTCGATGATGCTGTCGATCATGTCGGGGTCGCTCATGCGGGACACCCCGCCCTGTGCGCGGATATCGGCGGGCACTCGCTCGAGCGCCATGACGGCGACGGCACCGGCATCCTCGGCGATCTTCGCCTGCTCTGCGGTGACCACGTCCATGATCACACCGCCCTTGAGCATCTCGGCGAGACCGCGCTTCACGCGCGCCGATCCGGTGGTGGGCTTCTCGTCTGCGACCATCGTGAATCCTTCCGTGCATCCAATGCTGTTTTTGATCTATGCCAAAAGATAGCACTGCTCCCCCGCCCCCTAGACTCGGATGTCGGGAGGTGTCATGAATGATGAGATCACCGGTCGGACGGCGGCCGAGATCGTCGGCAGCGTGCGGGCGCTGCGCGAGCGCGGCGCGCTGGCACCGGGCGACCTTCTCCCCCCGGTCCGCGAGCTCGCCGCCCGCCTCGGCGTCAATCGCAACACCACGGTCGCCGCCTACCGGCAGCTCTCGCAGGCCGGGCTCGTCGTCAGCCGCGGTCGGGCGGGCACGATGCTCGTCGAGCATGACGCGGTCGCTCAGGAAGGGTACGCACAGAACACCGTGCTGCGCGACGTCGGCACGGGCAACCCGGACCCCGCGCTCATCCCCGATCCATCCGGCATCCTGGCAGGCGTCGCCGGACGGCCGGTGCTCTACGGCGAGCCGGTGATCGACCCGTCCCTGGAGGCCTGGGCGCGCGAGTGGGTCGCACCAGACCTCCCGGCATCCGACTTCCGGATCACCATCACGAGCGGCGCGGTGGATGCCGTCGAGCGTCTGCTCGCACAGGCGCTGATGCGCGACGACGCCGTGGCACTGGAGGATCCCTGTTTCCTCGCCAGCATCCACACCGTCCGCCTCGGCGGCTATCGCGCGATTCCCGTTCCGGTCGACGACGAGGGCATGACGGTCGACGGTCTGCGCGCAGCACTGGATGCCGGCGTGCGCGCGATCATCTGCACGCCAAGAGCGCAGAATCCGACCGGGGTGAGCCTCTCCCCCGCATGCGCTACGGCGCTGCGCGCACTGCTCGCGGAGCATCCGTACGTCCTCATCATCGAGGACGATCACTTCTCGATGCTCTCCGAGCGACCGTACGAGAGCCTCATCGGCTCAGGGCACCGCCGGTTCGCGATGCTGCGTTCGGTCTCGAAGTTCCTCGGCCCGGACATGTGCCTGGCCGTCGCCGCGACCGACCCGGAGACGGCCGACCGGCTCGCCATGCGGTTGAGCCCCGGCACCACCTGGGTGAGCCACCTGCTGCAGCGGCTGGCGCTCGGCATGCTCACAGACGACTCCGCGCTGGCGACGATCCGGACCGCCGGCGCGCACTACGCAGAACGCAACCGCGCCTTCGCCGAGCGACTGCGAGCGCACGGGATCGACGCCGAGTACGTCGACGGGATGAACCTGTGGGTGCGGCTCACGCAGCCGGCGCGCGTCGCCTCGCAGCAACTGATGCGCCGAGGCTGGCTCGTGCGCACGGGCGACGAGTTCCTGCTCGATGAGACCGCCGGCCCCTCGCATCACGCGCGGCTGACCGTGCACGATCTGAACGATGAGGATGCCGCGCAGCTCGCCGCGGACATCAGTTCCGCCATCGGGTGAGAAGATCGGAAGATGAAGATCCTCTCGATCCAGTCCGCCGTCGCCTACGGACACGTCGGCAACTCGGCCGCGGTGTTCCCGCTGCAGCGCATCGGTGTCGATGTGCTGCCGGTCTACACGGTGAACTTCTCCAACCACACCGGCTACGGTGCGTGGCGCGGCCCGCTCATCGACCCGAGCGACGTGCGCGACGTCATCACCGGCATCGAGGAGCGCGGGGTCTTCGGACAGGTGGATGCGATCCTCTCCGGATATCAGGGCGGCGAGGGCATCGGCGACGTCATCATCGACGCCGTCGCGCGTGTGAAGGCCGCCAATCCCGCGGCTCTCTACGCATGCGACCCGGTCATGGGCAACGCGAAGTCCGGATGCTTCGTGGCGCCGGCGATCCCGGAGCTGCTGCGCGAGCGCGTGGTGCCCGCGGCCGACATCATCACCCCGAACCAGTTCGAGCTGGGCTTCCTCACGCGCACGGAGCCGGACACACTGGAGTCGACGCTCGCGTCGGTCGATCTCGCGATGGCCATGGGCCCGAGCACGGTGCTGGTGACAAGTGTCGAGCGGCCCGATCGTGAAGAGGGCACCATCGAGATGCTCGCCGCCGACGGCGAAGGCGCCTGGATCGTGCAGACCCCGTTCCTTCCCATGAAGGCGAACGGATCCGGCGACGTCACGGCGGCGCTGTTCACCGCGCACTACGTCGAGACGGGCAGCGCGCAGGTCGCGCTCGAGCGCACGGCATCGAGCATCTTCGACCTTCTGAAGCTGACGCTGGACTCGGGTGCGCGCGAGCTGCAGCTCGTCGAGGCGCAGGAGTCCTACGCCCACCCGAGGATGCAGTTCAGCGCACGCCAGGTGCGCTGACCGCGCCCGCGCGCACGTACCTTCTCCGATCAAGCCGAGATCGCGCTCAGACACGCCGCGGGTTGCCGACGCCGCACATTCTCGTTAGCGTCGTGCCCGCATGCTCCCCTTCAACGAAGTACCCCATGCCCCTGTCCCCGACATCTCGAGGACGAGGATCCTCGCCCCTGCCGCATCGCATGGTGCAGGCATGTGGCGGGTCGCCGCAGCATCCGGCGAACTCGATCTGAACTCCTCGTACATGTATCTGGTCTTCGCGCGAGATTTCGCGGAGACGTGTCGCGTCGCGCTGGTCGATGACGAAGTCGTCGCCTTCGTGCTCGGCTACCGCCGCCCCGCGATCCCGGATCGCCTGTTCGTCTGGCAGGTGGCGGTCGACGAGCGCCACCGCGGTGCCGGACTCGCCGGTCGTCTGCTGGACGATCTCGTCTCGGCGCCCGGCGACGGGCACGCGGCCGTCGCGTACGTGGAGACGACGATCACGGACGACAACACGGCGTCCCGGCGGCTCTTCGCGAGCTTCGCGGGGCGCTGGGGCGCAGAGCTGGAGACGAGCGGACTGTTCGAGGCGCAGGACTTCCCTGATCGCCACGACGCGGAGCCGCTGCATCGGATCGGGCCGTTCCCCGCGCTCGCGCGGGCCTGACGTCCGATCCAGTCTGGGAATCCTTCCCAGCCTCGGTGTCCGCAACGACGCCGAGCTGCCGCGTACGCCGGAGCGTACGCATGCCTCAGGAGGCGATATGTCCATCAGCACCACCGCACCCACCAGTGCAGACATCGGAATCTTCGACGCCCTCGAATCTCAGGTCAGGAGCTACTCGCGATCCTGGCCGGTCGTGTTCGACCGTGCCGTCGGCAGCACGCTTTACGACGAGGACGGCCGGGGCTACCTCGACTTCTTCGCCGGCGCCGGTGCGCTCAACTACGGTCACAACAACCCGGCGCTCAAGGAGGTGCTGATCCGTTACCTGGCCGACGATCGCATCATCCACTCGCTCGACATGTTCACCACCGCGCGCCGCGACTTCCTGCAGACCTTCTCCGAGAGCATCCTCGCACCTCGCGACCTCGACTATCGCGTCGTCTTCCCCGGCCCCGGCGGCGCCAATGCCGTCGAGGCCGCACTGAAGCTCGCCAGGAAGGTCACCGGACGCGAGTCGGTCATCAACTTCACGAATGCGTTCCACGGGATGACGCTGGGCGCGCTGTCCGTGACGGGCAACTCGCTCAAGCGCGGCGGTGCCGGCGTGCCACTCGTGCACGCGACGCCTATGCCGTACGACGACTACTTCAACCAGGACTATCCGGACTTCTTCTACCTCGAGCGGCTGCTGACCGACAGCGGCAGCGGGCTGAACCTTCCGGCGGCCGTCATCGTGGAGTCCGTCCAGGGCGAGGGCGGCATCAACGCGGCCCGTGCCGAGTGGCTGCGCGGGCTGGCGGACCTCTGCCGTCGGCACGAGATCCTGCTGATCGTCGATGACGTGCAGATGGGCTGCGGCCGCACGGGCGGATTCTTCAGCTTCGAAGAGGCCGGTATCGTGCCCGACATGGTCTGTCTCTCGAAGTCGATCAGCGGTTCAGGATTGCCCATGGCGCTGACCCTCGTGCGACCGGACCTCGACATCTGGGAACCGGGCGAGCACAACGGCACCTTCCGCGGGATCGCGCCCGCATTCGCCACGGCCACCGAGGCGATCCGGACCTACTGGCAGGACGACGCGCTCGAGCGATCGACGATCCTCAAGGGAGCGCGCGTCGAGAGCCGGTTCAACGCCATCGTGTCGGAGTTCGGCGACGCCGGCATCGTCTCCAAGGGGCGTGGGCTCGCGCGCGGGCTGCAGTTCGCCGACGGCGCCACGGCCGATGCGGTCTGCCATGCCGCGTTCGAGCGCGGTCTGCTCATGGAGACCTCGGGTCCGAGCGGCGAGGTCATGAAGATCCTGCCCGCACTCACGATCACCGATGAGGAGCTCGACCGCGGTCTCGACATCATTGCCGCCTCCGTCGACGAGGCGCTCACGGCCTGAGTCCATCCCCCGCACGTTCACTTCCAGAAGAAGGGCATTCCATGCTGATTCGCACCATCGATGAGATCACCGACACCGACGCAGACATCCAGTCCGAGAACTGGCGCAGCAAGCGCATCGTCCTCGCCCGCGAGGGCGTCGGATTCTCCGTGCACGAGACCACCCTGTACGCCGGGACGGAGTCCGAGTTCTGCTACCAGAACCACATCGAGGCGGTCTTCATCGTCGAAGGCGAGGGTGAGATCGAAGACCTGGCGACCGGCGAGGTGCACCAGCTCTCCCCCGGCTCGCTGTACCTGCTGAACGACCATGATCGCCACCGGGTGCGTCCGCGCACTCAGATGCGCACCGTGTGCGTGTTCAATCCCCCGGTCACCGGTCGCGAGGTGCACGACGAGAACGGCGTGTACCCGCTGGTCACCGAACCGGTCGGCTGACACCGGCCCCATGCGGGCCGCGATCTCCGCGGCCCGCACAAGAAAGAACAGGAGAATGACGATGACGATGACAGGCACCGAGCAGGACCTGTACCCGACCCGGCTCAGCGAGGCCAGTGCTCCGCTCACCCGGCAGCATCCGACGGTCTGGGGCGACGCCGCCTCTGGGCCGTTCACCCAGGAGGAGCTCGACGCGCACGAGTCGCGCGGCTACACCGTGCTCGACGACTTCCTCGACGCCGACGAGGTCGCCCGCTACACCGCTGAGCTCGAACGGCTCTCGGAGGCGCCGGAGCTCGCGAACGACCCCCGAGTCATCCGCGAGCGGGGCACCGGCGCCGTGCGCTCGATCTTCGCCGTGCCGGCGCTCAGCGACGCGGTGGACCGGCTCACGCGCGATCCGCGTCTGCTGGATCGCGCTCGTCAGCTACTGGGCGGCGACGTCTATCTGCACCAGACGCGCATCAACTACATGCCGGGCTTCCGCGGCACCGGGTTCTATTGGCATTCGGACTTCGAGACCTGGCACGCGGAGGACGGCATGCCGATCCCCCGCGCGGTCAGCTGCTCGATCGCCCTCACCGACAACTACCCGTTCAACGGCGGGCTGATGGTGATGCCGGGTTCTCACCGGACCTACATCTCCAGCGTCGGCGAGACCCCGGCCGACAACCACACCTCATCGCTGCAGGCGCAGGAGGTGGGCGTGCCGAGCGAGGACGACATCTCGCTGCTGGCCGCGCAGCACGGCATCGACCAGTTCACCGGTGCCGCAGGCTCCGCCCTCTGGTTCGACGCGAACATCATGCACGGCTCGGGGAACAACATCACGCCGTTCCCGCGCTCGAACATCTTCATGGTGTTCAACAGCGTGGACAACGCGCTGGTCGAGCCGTACGCGGCGCCGGCGCCGCGGCCGGAGCACATCGCGCACCGCGAGAGCTTCGCCCCGCTGCGCTGAGCTCGGATGCCGCGCGTCAGGCCTCCGGCCAGGCGTGGGCGACGGTCTCCCGCACCTCGCCGAGCAGCTGCGGGAGCGCCTTCGTCTTGGCGATGATCGGAAAGAAGTTCGCATCGGACTTCCACCGCGGCACGATGTGCTGGTGGAGGTGCGCGTCGACGCCTGCACCGGCCACCGCGCCCTGATTCATGCCCAGGTTGAAGCCGTCGCAGCCGGACACTTCGCGCAGCACCCGCATCCCGGTCTGGGTGAGCGCACCGATCTCGGCGACCTCCTCGGCCGTGGCCTGGTCGTAGGTTGCGATGTGACGGTACGGGCACACGAGCAGGTGGCCGGAGTTGTACGGGAACAGGTTCAGCAGCACGTACGCCGTCTCGCCGCGGGCGACGATGAGCCGCTCGGGGTCGGCGTGCTTCGGCGCCTCGCAGAAGGGGCACTCCTCGCGCAGCGGCTCGGGCCCCGCCTGGATGTAGGCCATCCGGTGCGGGGTCCACAGTCGCTGGAACTCGTCGGGGACGCCGGCGAGGTGCCCGGCATCCTCCACCTCAGCCATTGATCGGTCCCTGAGCCTGTCGAAGGGTCATGCCAGATCCCCGGCCTTCAGCACGAGGGCGTGCGTCGCGATCGCCTGACGGATGCGGGCGACGGCATCCGCCACCGGCACACCGTTCTCCTGCGTGCCGTCGCGGAAACGGAACGAGACGGTGCCTGCCTCCCTGTCCTGCTCGCCGGCGATGAGGATCAGCGGCACCTTGTGCGTGGTGTGGTTGCGGATCTTCTTCTGCATGCGGTCGTCGGAGTGGTCGACCTCGGCGCGCACATCGCTCTGGCGCAGCTCGGCGATGATGCCGTCGAGGTACTCGCCGTACTGCTCGGCAACGGGCACGCCGACCACCTGGACGGGCGCGAGCCACACCGGGAAGTCACCGGCGTAATGCTCGAGCAGGATCGCGAAGAAGCGCTCGACCGAACCGAGCAGCGCGCGGTGGATCATGACCGGGCGGTGCTTCTGGCCGTCGGGGCCGGTGTACTCGAGCTCGAACCGCTCTGGCTGGTTGAAGTCGAGCTGGATCGTCGACATCTGCCAGGTGCGGCCGATCGCGTCGCGGGCCTGCACGGAGATCTTCGGGCCGTAGAAAGCGGCTCCGCCCGGGTCGGCGACGAGCTCGAGACCGGATGCCACGGCGACCTCGCGCAGCGTCTCGATGGCGCTCGTCCACTGCTCGGGCTCTCCGAGGAACTTCGGGTTGCCCTCCTCGTTGGTCGACAGCTCGAGGTAGAAGTCGTTCAGACCGTAGTCGCGCAGCAGATCGAGGACGAGGTTGAGGTTCGTCTCCAGCTCCTGCTTGACCTGGTCCTGGGCGACGTAGATGTGCGCGTCGTCCTGGGTCAGCCCGCGCACGCGAGTCAGACCCGAGAGCGTTCCGCTCTTCTCATACCGGTAGACCGTGCCGAACTCGGCAAGGCGCAGCGGCAGCTCACGGTAGGAGCGGCCGCGGGCCCGGTAGATGAGGTTGTGGAACGGGCAGTTCATGGGCTTCAGGTAGTAGTCCTGGCCCTGACGGGTGATGTTGCCGTCCTCGTCGACAGTCTCGTCGAGGTGCATCGGCGGGAACATGCCGTCGGCGTAGGTCTGCAGATGCCCGGAGGTCTGGAACAGATCCTTCTTGGTGATGTGCGGGGAGTTGACGACGTCGTAGCCGTTGCGCAGCAGGTGGCGGCGCAAGTTCTCCTCGATCTCGTAGCGGATGATGCCGCCCTTGGGGTGGAAGACCGCCAGTCCCGAGCCGATCTCGTCGGGGAACGAGAACAGGTCCATCTCGACGCCGAGCTTGCGGTGGTCGCGGCGCTCCGCCTCGGCGATGCGCTCCTTGTAGGCCTTAAGCTCGTCCTTGGTCGGCCACGCGGTGCCGTAGATGCGCTGGAGCTGAGGGTTCTTCTCGCTGCCGCGCCAGTAGGCGGCCGCGACGCGGGTGAGGTCCCACCCGTTGCCGATCATGCGGGTGCTGGGCAGGTGCGGCCCGCGGCAGAGGTCCTTCCAGGCGACCTCGCCGTCCTTGGTGACGTTGTCGTAGATCGTAAGCTCGCCCGCGCCGACCTCGACGGATGCGCCCTCGGCGGCATCCGCTCCGGAACCGGGACCGCCGGCGAGGTCGATGAGCTCGAGCTTGAACGGCTCGCCGGCCATCTCGGCGCGTGCCTCGTCCTCGGTGACGACGCGACGCGTGAAGCGCTGGCCTTCACGGATGATGCGCTGCATCTCCTTGTTGATGGCCTTGAGGTCTTCGGGGGTGAACGGGGTGTCCACACCGAAGTCGTAGTAGAAACCGTCGGTGACGGGCGGGCCGATGCCGAGGTTCGCCTGCGGGTTGATGCGCTGCACTGCCTGGGCGAGGACGTGCGCGGCGGAGTGTCGCAGGATCGAGAGGCCGTCGGCGCTGTCGATCGTCACGGGCTCGACCTCATCGGTCTCGGTCACAGTCGCCGCGAGATCCTTGAGTTCGCCGTTCACGCGCATCGCGACGACGGATCGGTCAGAGAACAGGGCGAAGCCGTCGCGTGCGGCGGCGTTCGACTCGTCGATTTCAGGCACAGGTCACTCCATCTGGGTCGCCCTCTAGGCTACTCGCCCCGCGGTGGTCGACTGCGCCGTTCAGGCGACGACGAAGTCCTCGGATGCCAGCACGATCCGGCGTACGCAGACAGCGGCGGCGTACGCGTACGCCGTGGTGTATCGCGAATCCGTGTCTCGACGCCGGCCGAGCTCTTCCAGCAGCGCGTTCAGCGCGTCGGATGCGCCGGCGAGTTTCTCCTCCGCGTGCGGGTCGTCTGTGGCGGCTCCGACGATGTCCGCGCAGGTACGGACCGCTCGTGCGAGAGCGCCGCGGATCGCGGCATCCGGCACGATGTCCTCATCGGCCACCTGAACGAGCGCCGCGGCGAGATCGCGTGTGGCGTTCGCCGTGCGCTCCAGCGCCCTCATCCGACGCTCGTTGAGCTCTTTGTCCGCGAGTCGGCGCCTGCCGCGAGGGTTCGCTCGGCTGCTCTCATCAGCCTGCTGCACCTCTTCTTCGACGGTCGAGAGCATGGTGGGCAGGTCGCTGGTGGCGTCCGTGATCCGCCGTGGATCGACCGGATCCTCTTCAAGCGCATCGGCAAGCTCATCGAGCGTGCCGCGCACCCGCTCCCTCAGCATCGTCAGCTGCTCGGATGCCCGTCGCAGATACAGCGGTGGGACGACGATCAGGTTCATCCCGATACCCACCACGACGCCGAACGCCATGGTGAGCAGGTAAGACAGTGTGAACTCGTCGCCGGCGGGGCCGCCGATCAGCAGGACGAAGAGGCCCGCGATGGCAACCCAGTCCCGGCCGTCGCCCAGCGCTTCGATGCCACCTAGCGCGATGCCCACCGCGATGACCATGGCGACCGCGACGATCCCAGGCGCACCGGCGGCGACCAGGGTCAGCCCGCCGAGGCCCAGCACGATGCCGAGTGCCAGTCCTACGAGTGCCTGTAATCCGGCTCGTGCGGAGCCCACCACCGTCGGATACATGCTGACCAGGACGCCGAGCGGGGCGTAGTAAGAGTACTCGCTGTCGGCGAAGGGGACGAACGGCGCGAGATACCAGGCGATCGCGGCGGCTACCGCGGTCTTTGCCGCGAGGATCAGCCGGTCGCCGTTTGTCGCCTCCTTGCCCCATCCGATGACGGTGCGCCCACGAGCGAGCAATCCGTTACGGAAGGTCCTCGATGTCGATCTCATCGGCGTCCGAGTCATCCTCTTCGTCCGCGCGCTCCTCCGAGGCGGGAGCTTCATCGCCGATGTTCATGTCGGGGTCGGTGCCGACGATGGTCGGACGTTCCTCATTCTGCGCATCCATGGGGTTCGACATCTCTGCTCCGATCGTTGTCTTCCGTGCGACGTTAGAACACCCACCGAACATCTGCGCGAGGGTGGCGCACCGCGTGGAGGCGGCGTATGCTCAGCCGCCTTCTTCGACGATCGCGAGGACGTCCTCGAACCTGCGCGGCGTTCGTCCGACGGGTTGCTGAGGCGGAGGCCCGGGGTCCGCCGACGGCGGTGTGTCGACGACCACGGGGCGACCGGGCTCGAGGCTCAGCTCCTCGTCGAAGTGACGCACCGTCAATGGGCGCTCGCCCCGCAGCAGGTATGTCGTGCGGGCAGGTGTGATGGTCAGTCGCAGGGTCTGCCCACGGACCTGGAGACCGAAGCTCATACTCGGCACCTGCGGTGGTAGCCGCGGGCGGAACCGAAGCCCCTCCTCGCTGTCGCGCAGACCGCCGAAACCGGCTGTGAGCGCCGTCCACACTCCTGCCAGGGCTGCGATGTGCAGCCCCTGTTCGGTGTTGTCGTGCAGGTCATCGAGGTCGATCATGGCGGACTCGGCGAGGTAGTCGGAAGCCAGCCCGAGATGGCCGACCTCCGCCGCGATCACTGCCTGCGGTGTCGACGACAGCGACGAGTCGCGGACGGTGATCGCCTCGTAGTAGCGGAATGCGGCCGCCTTCTCGGGAAGACTGAACATGTCCGGTGCGAAATACAGTGCGAGGACGAGGTCTGCTTGCTTCACGACCTGCTTGCGATACAGGTCGAAGTAGGGGAAGTGATCCTGCAGCGGGTAGTCCTCCGAGCCGGTGTGCTCGAAGTCCCAGCGGGCATGATCGGTGTAGCCGACCGACTGCGAGTGCACGCCCCGTCGCTGGTTGTATGGCACGGTCATGGCGGCTGCTGCGTCGTCCCATGCAGTGGTCTCAGCGTCTGTCACCCCGAGGCTGCTGGCGATGTCGGCGTGCCGGCGCGCCGCCGCCGCCGCGCCGCGCAGGTTCATGCCGGCCATCACGTTGGTGTAGAGATTGTCGTCTGCGATCGCCGAGTACTCGTCGGGGCCGGTGACGCCGTCGATGTGGAACTTCCCGAGCTCATCCCAGCGGCCGAGAGATGTCCAGAGCCGTGCGGTCTCGACGAGGATCTCGACCCCGGCTTCCCGCTCGAACGGCTCATCGCCGGTCATGCGCACGTAGTGGATCACTGCACCGGCGACCGCGGAGTTGACGTGGAACGCGGCCGTGCTCGCGGGCCAGTACCCCGAGCTCTCCCGCCCGTCGATCGTCCGCCACGCGAACGCGGCGCCCTTCAGATGCAGCTGCCTGGCCCGCTCGCGGGCATGCTCCAGCGTCGAGTGGCGCCATCGCAGCGCCTCCTTCGCCGCGTCCGGCGACGTCGCCGTCAGCACCGGCAGCACGAAGGCCTCGAAATCCCAGAACGTATGACCTTCGTAGCCGGCACCGGTGAGTCCCTTGCCAGGGACCGAACGCCGTTCGGCCCGCACGGACGCCTGGAAGACCTGGAACAGCGCGAACCGCACCGCCTGCTGAAGACGCAGGGCCCCCTCCAGCTGCACGTCAGCACAAGCCCAGTACTCCGCGAGACGCTCGCGCTGCATGCCGAGGAGCCGCACCCATCCGACGCGGAGCGCGTCGGCCACGGCCGTCTCCGCCCGGTCGCGGAGCGTGGACGCCCCGAGCGTGTCAGACCACTCGTGTCCGACCATCTTGACGACCTCCAGGTGTTCGCCGCGCTCCAGCGTCACCGTGATCGTCGTCCGGGCGAGGTCATCACCGGCTTCGGTCCGGATCTGCGGCTCCCCCGTTCCAGAAGCGGCCACGATGTGGTCCATCGAGACGGCCGCGAGGATGCCGCTGGCCTTGGTGCGGTGTGAGACCGTGGCCATAGTTCCGAGCACGGCGGCATCGACGCTCGTCCACGGAGCAGCCAGCAGTTCCTGCACCCGCGGGTCGTCATGGGTGATCGGGAGCGGTTCGTTGGCGAGGATCTCGGAGAGGAGCGTGATCGTGACAGGCTCATCGATGGCGTGCACTCGATAGCGGATGGCTGCCACCGAGCGATGACTGAACGAGACGATCCGCGAAGACTCGATGTGCACGCTGCGTCCGGCGGGAGAGGTCCATCGGACTGAGCGCGTCAGCGCTCCGTCGCGCAGATCCAGCGTCCGCGTGTGTTCGTTCATCTCGCCGTGTCCGACATCGAAGGCTTCATCGTCGACGAGGAGTCGCATGATCTGGCCGTTCGCGACGTTGATGACGGCTTGGCCCTTCTCGGGATATCCATATCCTTCTTCGGCGTACGGCATCGGATGCTCCTCGAAGACGCCGTTGAGATAGCTTCCGGCAACCCCGCGCGGATCTCCCTCGTCGAGATTTCCGCGCCAGCCGATGTGACCGTTGGACAGGCCGAACACCGACTCCTCCTGGGCGAGATGCTCGATGTTCAGGCCGCGGACCCCGACTGTCCACGGATCCGCATCGAACTGCGCGCCGCTCACAGGAGGTCCCGCAGCGCCGGCAGCAGCTCGGCTTCGCAACGGCGCAGGAAGGCGCGCTGGTCCTGACCCACATGATTGAGATAGATGTGATCGAACCCCTCGGCGAGGCGAGCCAGGCGCTCCGCCATCCGCTCAGTTGAGGAGTCGATCACCACGGCCTCGCGGAGGGCCTCGTCGGACGCACCGATTCGCGCCTCGAACTCCTCAGGCTCGTCGAGTTCTGGCAACAGCTCCTCCGGGATGGTCGAGTGCGCCCACTGGGCGCGTGCAGCGGCGAGAGCCTCATCATCGCTGTCCCCGAGGCTGAGGTGAATCTGCAGGCGGGCTTCGCCGGCTCCGCGCGCTGCTCGATAGCGCCCGAGGACCGCGCGGGCCCTCTCCGGCGTCGCCCCGACGGTGATCAGCCCTTCGCTCCAGCCGGCGACCCAGCCGGCAGTCTCAGGGCTCACCGCAGCCCCCAGGAGCGGTGAGGTTCGCACAGGCAGGCTCCAGATCCGCGCGTCATGCGCTCGAATCGCGCCGTCGACACTGACTCGCTCGCCTGCCAGGAGGGACCGGATCAGCGCGACGGATTCGACGAGCCGCTGCTGCCGCTCGACCTTCGCCGGCCATGCGTCGCCCGTGACGTGTTCGTTGAGCGCCTCACCGCTCCCGAATGCGACCCAGAACCGTCTCGGGAACATCTGCTCGACGGTGGCGATCGCCTGGGCGATGATCACCGGGTGATACCGCTGCCCGGGTGCGTTGACGACGCCGAACGGAATCGAGGTCGTCGCCATCGCCGCTCCGAGCCAGGTCCACGCGAAGCCGGAGTGTCCCTGGCCGCGCGTCCACGGGGCGAGGTGATCGGAGCACATCGCCGACTCGAAGCCCGCCGCTTCAGCGAGCTGCGCCAGGGTCAGCAGCTCCCCCGGAGAATGCTGTTCATGCGATGCGTGATAGCCGATGACGACCACGGGATGACCTCGCTACGGCTCGATCGGCGGGTCCGGAAGATCTTCGTCGTGCAGCAGGTGACTGGCCTGCTCATCCTCGTCGTGCTTCTCACGACGTTCTTCGTCGACCACGTCGGAATGTTCGGCGTCGACGGGCTGCGCATCTGGTGGTGTGTTCGGATCGGACATGACCGATAGCCTCACAGCATCGACGCCGCTCGTCGCACCCTTTGACACTCCGCCGACTGGATGCCAGAATCGCGCATCTTCAGGGACGACGTCTACGAAGAAAGCCCCCGGAAATCCGGGGGCTTCATGCTGTGCGCGATACTGGGATCGAACCAGTGACCTCTTCCGTGTCAGGGAAGCGCGCTACCGCTGCGCCAATCGCGCCCGTTGGGGCTTTTCAGTTGTGCGGTGAGGTGGCGACGGGATTCGAACCCGTGTAAACGGCTTTGCAGGCCGGTGCCTAGCCGCTCGGCCACGCCACCGTGTGGATTGACCCCACGTGCCGTGAGCCTCTCGGAGGAGACTCTCTGCACTCGAGCGGATGACGAGATTCGAACTCGCGACCCTCACCTTGGCAAGGTGATGCGCTACCACTGCGCTACATCCGCATTTCGTGTTCCGGCGTCCCGGGCACTTGTAAAACATTAGCCGAAGATTCCCGACGAGCAAAACTCGACACGGATCTCGCGCGTGTCCTCGGGATTGGTCAGGACCGGCTCGATCGTTCCGGTAGTATCGATTCTCGACCCCAGGTCACCTGGGCGATTGGCGCAGTTGGTAGCGCGCTTCCTTCACACGGAAGAGGTCATCGGTTCGAGTCCGGTATCGCCCACCACACCATCACCTCTCACGGCGTTCGAATGTCGGCATCCGCGGGTATCGTTCACCGCGTGTCCAACGCCCACACCTTGCCGGGATCATGCCACCTCTGCGGCGGCAGTCGGGGCACACGCGTATCCGGCGCCTGGGTGTGCGCAGACTGCGACTGGCGGTACGGAGACGCGCCAGACGCCGAGTTGCCGCTCCCCCGCATCGATGTCGTGTACTACCTGCGTTTCGACCGGCGGGTGAAGATCGGCACGAGCATGCGACCGCGCCAGCGTCTTGCCAGCATCCGCCACAACGAACTGCTGGCGTTCGAACGCGGCGATCGCACGATCGAACGCCAGCGCCACCGGCAGTTCGCGACGCTGCGCGAGGGCGGCGAGTGGTTCACCTTCACCGCCGAACTCGAAGCGCACGCTTCGGCGCTGCGTTCCGCGGGCGACCCCTGGCAGCTCTACGCGCGCTGGCTGAGCGAGGCGCTGCGCGCGTGACGAGGTAGCGTGAGCGGATGATCCGGCACATCGCGCGATGGACACTGGCATCGGGACTTTCGGCCATGGGCGTCCTCCACTTCACACAGACCAAAGGGTTCCGCGGTCTGATCCCCTCCTGGGCGACCAAGGCGACCGGGCTGGACGAAGAGGGCGTTGTCATCGCATCCGGCGCCGTCGAACTCGCACTCGCTGCCAGCCTCGTCGCCCTCCCGAGGGAGCGCCGACGCGTCGGCTGGGCGACGGCGGCCTTCTTCGTCGCGGTGTTCCCCGGCAACGTGCAGCAGTGGCGCCGGCGCTGGACCGCCCCGGGCCTGGACACCGACACCAAGCGATTCGTGCGCCTGTTCTTTCAGCCGATCCTGATCGCCTGGGCGCTGTGGAGCACGAGTCCGAGCCCGACGGCGAATCCGCGCCGCCGCTGAGCGCACGGCGACTCTCATCGAGAAGACCGCTGCGATCCACGGCGACAGGGCGAGGAACAGACTCGGAAGCCTCAGCGGGCTTCGCCGTCGGCCTCCGGCATTCCGGGTCCCGGACCGGGACGCACCTCAGCGCCCTCCGCCACTTCGACCCGCGTCACGCCGTCGCGCTCGGTGACCTCCATGCGCGGTGCGGCATCGGCCTCGGTCGCATCCGGCGCGGTGGTCAGCTGATCGTGGCGCTTCTGCTCATCGGTCATCTCCTGGCCTGTCATCTGCTGTCCTTTCCTCGGAACCCTGACAGTACCTGCAAGAGATCACGCCCGACTGGGGCTTGACTCGCAGACTTCACTGCTACGGTGAGCGAAGTCGGCATCTTGCCGGCATCAGGGAAGACTTCTTGTCGACCAACGGGCTGTTGCCAGCCATTTCGTTCTCCGTCGCCTCCTCTGTCCGAGTCCGAGGAGATCCGATTCCCGTGTACGCGCACCCCCTTTCCCCCGCACTGCCTGCCGGTTCGACGGCCATCGTCTACTGCGAAGCGCAGTTCGGCGAGCAGGACGGGAAGACCGCGAACGGTCTTGTCCGCCACTCCGAGAAGTACGAGATCCTCAGCGTCATCGACAGCCGACACGCGGGCGTCGACTCCGGGTCGTTCCTCGACGGCAGCGCCAACGGCATCCCGATCCTCGCGAGCCTTCGCGAGGCCCTCTCGCACGCCGGGCGGATCCCGGACTACCTGATCTGCGGTGTCGCCCCTGCGGACGGGCTGCTGTCCGACGCGCAGCGCATCGTGCTGCTCGACGGCATCGCGCGCGGCATGCACATCATCAACGGCCTGCACGAGTTCCTCAATGACGACCCGGAGTTCGCAGCGGCCGCAGTCCTCGCGTCGGTCACGATCACCGACGTCCGCCGCCCGAAGGAGAAGAAGGACCTCCATCTGTTCTCCGGCCGCATCTTCGACGTGACCTGCCCCCGGATCGCCGTCCTCGGCACCGACGGGGCGATCGGCAAGCGCACGACGGCGACCCTCCTGGTCACGGCGCTGAACGATCGCGGCATCCGGGCCGTCATGGTCGGCACCGGCCAGACCACGATCATCCAGGGAGGCCGCTACGGCGTGGCACTGGATGCCCTCGTTCCGCAGTTCTGCTCCGGCGAGGTCGAGAACCAGATCGTCGCGGCCTTCGAGGGCGAGGATCCCGACATCATCATCGTCGAGGGCCAGGGCGCGCTCAGCCACCCCGCGTACCTCACCTCCGCGCACATCCTGCGCGGGAGCCGGCCCGAGGGCGTGATCGTGCAGCATGCACCAGGACGCCGAGTCCTCGGCGACTTCCCGATGATGCCGATGCCGACGGTCTCCGCCGAGGTCGCCCTCATCGAAGCGTTCGCAGACACCAGGGTGATCGGTGTGACCGTCAACCACGAGAACCTCACCGGCGCACAGCTGGCTGCGGCGATCGACGAGATCGAGCTCGAACTCGCCGTCCCGACGACTGACCCCCTGACGCGTCCGGCGGACGAACTCGTCGAGATGGTGCTGCAGGCGTTTCCTGCGCTCACGGCTGCCCCCGCGTTCCGGGCCGCCTGAACCGTCAACTGCGCGTCGCCCAGCCGTATCGGCTCACGAGCGCATCGGCCACCCGGTCGTACCGCGTGCGATCGAGGACGGCCGCCTCGCGCCGCATCCCGTCCACGTGCACGCTGTACAGCTGCTCGATGTCGACCCAGGACGGGCGCCCCTGCGAGTCCCAGCCCCCACTGCCGATCGGCAGGTAGTCACGGTCTCGGTCATGCGCCTTGCTCGTCATCCGCACGGCGAACACCCGGTCTGCGGACTGCCGGCCGATGACGAGGACAGGCCGGTCCTTGCCGCGGCCGTCGTTCTCCTCGTAAGGCACCCAGGTCCAGATCACCTCTCCGGAGTCCGGCGCACCATCCTTCTTCGGCGAGTAGTCGACGCGCAGCTCGCGAATGCCGCCGGGATCGATCCGTACCGTCTCGCTCGCCTGCGCGCGCCCCGGCTCGCTGTACGGCTCGGACGCGGCAGAACGTCCCGGCTCCTGGTTCGGAGTCCGGGACGTTCTGGTCGTCAGTGACTTGAGGACGATGTCGGCCAGCTGACGGAGGATGCTCTTGGAGGAACTCACCCCGTCACACTATCGACGGGATATCCTCGCGCATTCACGCGTCGACGAGTGCGTATCCCTCCTCGCCGTGGACGACCGAGTCGACTCCGGCGATCTCGTCCTCGTTCGTGATCCGGAAGCCGATCGTCTTCTGGATCACCCAGCCGATGGCGAAGGCGATGATGAACGCGTAGATCAGCACGCCGAGCGCTGCGATCACCTGGACAGCGAGCTGGCGGGCGTCGCCTCCGACGAACAGGCCGGTCTCGGTGGCGAAGAAGCCGAGGTAGATCGTGCCGAGCAGACCGCCGACGAGGTGGATTCCGACGACGTCGAGCGAGTCGTCGAAGCCGAGGCGGAACTTCAGCTCAACGGCGAGGGCACAGAGCACGCCGGCCAGGGCGCCGAGCAGCAGCGACCAGCCGGGAGTGAGGTTCGCGCAGGCCGGGGTGATCGCCACGAGACCGGCGACCGCACCCGACGCCGCACCGACCGAGGTGGGCTTGCCGTCCTTGATGCGCTCCACCAGGATCCAGCCGAGGATCGACGCAGCCGTCGCGCCCAGCGTGTTCAGCCCGATCAGGCCCACACCGCCCATGTCTTCGGCCAGCCACTCGGCGCCGGCGTTGAATCCGAACCAGCCGAACCAGAGGAGAGCGGCGCCGAGCAGCGTCAGCGGCACATTGTGCGGCTTGAGGATGCCCTTCTGGAAGCCGATGCGCTTGCCGAGGACGAGTGCCAGGGCGAGCGCTGCCGCACCGGCGTTGATGTGCACGGCGGTACCGCCGGCGTAGTCGATGACGGCGATGCCGCTGTCCTCACCGAACAGCGTCGTGCCCAGGTTCATGACCCAGCCCCCGCCCCACACCCACGCGGCGATCGGGAAGTAGCCGACGGTGGCGAAGACGCCGGCGAAGATCAGCCAGCTGCCGAACTTGGCACGATCCGCGATCGCACCGGAGATCAGGGCGACGGTGATGATCGCGAACGTCGCGCCGTACGCGACACCGAGCAGAGCGACGTTCGATCCCTCACCTGCCGCGAGCGAGCCGAGCCCGAAGTCCGCGAACGGGTTGCCGGCGAAAGCGGTCGGGCTCTCCGCCGCGCTCATCGAGAAGCCGAACAGGATCCACAGCACAGCGACGAGGCCGATCGAGCCGAAGCTCATCATCATCATGCTGACGACACTCTTGGCCTTGACGAGACCGCCGTAGAAGAACGCGACGCCTGGCGTCATGAGGAGCACGAGCGCCGTGGCGGTAATACCCCACGAGATGTTGCCGGGAGCATCCATAGGAAAACCTCACATCCGAAGTAATTGAGAGCTTCAGTGTGGCGAGGCCCCGTTTCCGGGATGCGCGTCCTGTGTTTCCGCCGCGTTACACCCGCGGGCGACGCGTGAACATCGTGTTACGGCGCGCTTTGCAGCTGCGCTGAATGCGTGAGTGCGTTGAGCCGGGATATGGCGCGCAGGTACTTCTTGCGATATCCGCCGCCGAGCATCTCTTCGGCGAACACCTGATCGAGGCTCACGCCGGTGGCGACGATCGGTACCTGAGCGTCGTACACGCGGTCGACGAACGCGACGAATCGCAGCGCCTCCGACTGGTCGGTGAGCACGTGCACGTCGCGCAGACCGACCAGCGAGATCCCGTCGATCAGACGGATGTAGCGCGAGGGGTGGACCCTGGCGAGGTGGCGGACGACGTCGCCGAAGACGTCATCGGATGCCGTCCCCTCCGCTGCCGCGAGCTCACGCTCGTACGCGGAGTCATCGAGGGTCACGGCCTTGCCGTCGAGGGCACGCTGCCGGAAGTCGACGCCGTCGATGCGGATCGTCTCGAAGCTGTCGGACATGGCGTGGATCTCGCGGAGGAAATCCTGGGCCGCGAACCGCCCCTCGCCGAGGGCATTCGGCGGAGTGTTGGAGGTCGCGGCGAGCTTCGTGCCCGAGGAGACCAGCTCACCGAGCAGCCGGGTCATCACCATCGTGTCGCCCGGGTCGTCGAGCTCGAACTCGTCGATGCACAGCAGGTCGGAGCCGCGCAGCAGATCGACGGTGTTCTTGTAGCCGAGCGCGCCGACCAGCGCGGTGTACTCGATGAACGAGCCGAAGTACTTCCGGCGGGCGGGCATCGCGTGGTAGATCGACGCGAGCAGGTGGGTCTTGCCGACGCCGAACCCGCCGTCGAGATAGACGCCGGGCTTGACCGCCGGCTCCTTCTTCGCACGGCTGAACAGTCCCCCACGCTTGGCGGGCGCTCCGCGGCCGGCGAACCGCTGCAGCAGTTCCTTCGACTGGGCCTGTGAGGGGTACGCGTCATCCGATCGATAGCTCTCGAAGGTCGCGTCGTCGAACTGCGGCGGGGGAACGAGGCTCGCCAGCATCTCGGGGCCGGTGACCACGGGCTCGCGCGTGGTGAGATGCGCGACGTTCGTGCTGTTCGTGTCGGTCATGCCATTCCTGTGTCGAAGTCTTACGGATCGGGTACTGGGCGCACCGAACGGCTCTATGGTCGAAGGGGACGGCTCAACATTACGCCGTCCGCATCAGAGCCCCGTCTCGTATACCCGCCGAGGAGCGCCACATGTCCGTCGAGTTCGACACGTCCGTCCCGAAGTTCGCCGAGTACTCCGAGCCCGGCCGCCTCGTCAGCACCGAATGGCTCGCCGCACACCTGGGACAGCCCGGGCTCGTGGTCGTGGAGTCCGACGAGGACGTGCTGCTCTACGAGACGGGCCACATTCCCGGCGCGGTGAAGGTGGACTGGCACACCGAGCTCAACGACCCGGTGGTCCGCGACTACGTCGACGGCGAGGGTTTCGCCGCGCTGCTCAGCCGCAAGGGCATCTCCCGTGACGACACGGTCGTCATCTACGGCGACAAGAACAATTGGTGGGCGGCGTACGCCCTGTGGGTGTTCTCGCTGTTCGGGCACGAGGACGTGCGCCTGCTCGACGGCGGACGCGACCGCTGGATCTCCGAGGGCCGGGAGATCACCACTGAGACGCCGAAGCCCGTTCCCACCGACTATCCGGTCGTTGAACGCGACGACTCGGTGCTCCGCGCCTACAAGGACGACGTCGTCGCCTTCATCGGCTCCGGGCCCCTCATCGACGTGCGCTCCCCCGAGGAGTACAGCGGTGAGCGCACCACGGCCCCGGCATACCCCGAAGAGAGCACGCTGCGGGCCGGCCACATCCCCACCGCGCAGAGTGTGCCGTGGGCGAAGGCCGTCGCCGAGGACGGCGGCTTCAGGACCCGCGCAGAGCTCGACGCGATCTACCGCGACGGGGTCGGCATCTCCGACGGCGACGACATCGTCGCGTACTGCCGCATCGGCGAGCGCTCCAGTCACACCTGGTTCGTCCTCAGGCACCTGCTCGGCTTCGACAAGGTTCGCAACTACGACGGCTCTTGGACCGAGTGGGGCAGCGCCGTACGCGTCCCGATCGTCACGGGTGCAGAGCCCGGCACGCTCTGACCGTGTGAGAATTGCTGGGATGAGCACCACGCACGTTCCAGACGTACTCGCGGAGATCCGCGACGACTTCCTCGAGCTGCCGGAGGCCGAGCGGCTCCAGCTCCTCCTGGAGTTCTCGAACGAACTCCCGGCGGTCTCCGAGGAGGTCTCGAAGCATCCCGAGATGTGCGAGCGCGTCGCGGAGTGCCAGTCTCCGGTCTACATCTACGTCGAGGTGCAGGACGACGTCGTGACGATGCACGCGACGGCGCCGCCGGAGGCTCCGACCACGCGCGGCTTCGCCAGCATCCTCGCCCAGGGGATCAGCGGTCTGACCACCGGTGAAGTCCTCGCCATCCCGGACGACTACCCGCAGTCCATCGGTCTCACGCGGGCGGTGTCACCGCTGCGGATCGCCGGAATGACCGGGATGCTGATGCGCGTGAAGCGCCAGGTGACCCAGAAGCGCTGATCAGGCAGAGGCGTTGAACCCCTGCGCGCTCATCCAGTCGGTGATCGCAGCCGTCCAGCCGATCTGGTCGTAGTTCCACAGCTTGGTGTGCCTGGCGACCGTGAAGCGCGGCATCGTGACCAGATCCGGCCGCGCCGCAGCCAAGGCGTGTGACGCATCGGCAGGGACGAAGCCGTCGTCGTCGCTGTGCAGAACGAGGATGGGAACGGTCAGCTCGTCCGCCCTGGCCACCATGTCGAGCCGGTCGAACGGGATCGCATCCTCCGAACCGCTGAGCCGTGCGGTCAGCGGCGAGGACAGCGCGTTCATCGCGAGCGCGGGAAGAGGATCGCGGATGCCGGATGCGTGGGCCTGGAACTTCAGCACCGTCCGCCAGTCGACGACCGGCGAGTCGAGCACGAGCCCGGCGATGGCCTGGCGGTTGCCCGACGACAGTGCGGTCTGCAGGGCGATCGCGCCCCCCATCGACCAGCCCATCAGCAACACGCGCTCAGCGCCGTGGCGCAGGGCGTAGGCGATCGCGGCATCCACGTCACGCCATTCCGATGCCCCCAGCGCGTAGGAGCCGCCGCGGCTGCGCGGCGCCTCACCGTCGTTGCGGTACGAGACGAGAAGGTTCGGCAGCCCCATGGCGTGGAACACCGGAACCGCGCGCAGGCACTCGGCTCTGGTGACCCCGCGTCCGTGCACCTGGATGACCCACGTCGATGCCTTCGCGGGGAAGAACCAGGCGGGGCACGGACCGGCAGGGGACCCGATCAGCACCGGCTCCCATGGCAGATGCAGCTCCGTCGGCGAGGAGTAGTACCAGCCGCTGAACCCGGCTGGCCGGTCGATCTTCGCGCCGGGCTCGATCTTGGTCAGCAGCTTGCGCCGCACGCGAGTCGCATCAGCACTCAGCACGGCACCGAGCTTGACGTAGCCGTACGTGCCGGTGGTGAACAGTCCGTAGCGGCCGGGCAGCTCGGTGTCGGGCGTTCTCGTCAGCTCGATCGTCTGGGCGCCGGTGTCGACGGCGAGGATCTCGGTGTCGGCGATACGCGCCCTGGGGGTGACCACGCGCCGGCCGATCGAGAACACCAGAAGGGCCGCTCCCGTCAGCAGCGCGATCAGCGCAGGTAGCAGCAGCGCAACGGCGTGCCTGAGACTCTTCATCGCTTCCTGACTCTAGCCTGTCACCGTGAGCGCACACCCCGACGCCGGAGCGCAGTTCGCACGCGTTGCCGACGAACTGCGCAAGACAACGTTCAGAGCGGACATCGTGGTGCGTGAGATCCCCGCACCACAGGGTCTCGCGCCGTTCTCCATCGCACTCGCCGCCGACGTCCGCCCGGACGATCACGGCGACTCGATCTACGGCACCGGCCGGTTCGTCCTCCTGCACGATCCCGATGAACCCGGCGCGTGGGGTGGCCCCTGGCGGATCGTCGCGTTCGCGCAGGCGCCGCTGGAACCCGAGATCGGCACCGATCCCCTGCTCGCCGACGTCACGTGGTCCTGGCTCGTGGACGCGCTCGACTCCCGCAGCGCCGGCTATCACTCGGCATCCGGCACGTCGACGAAGACCATCTCGAAGGGCTTCGGCTCGCTGGCTGCCGAAGGCGACGGCGCCCAGATCGAACTACGCTCTTCTTGGACGCCGGAAGAGCCTTTCCGGCCGCACGTGGAAGCATGGGCCGAACTCGTCGGCATGCTGGCCGGTCTCCCGCCCGGCTCCGAGAACATCGCCGTGTTCGGCGCGCGAAAGGCAGGTCGTGACTGAGTACTCCGTCATCGACGATTTCCCCGCATTCGAAGAAGCATGCCGCACCCTCGCCGCGGGCACCGGTCCCGTCGCCGTCGACGTGGAGCGCGCATCCGGCTTCCGGTACTCCCAGCGGGCGTATCTGGTCCAGGTGTTCCGCCGCGACGCCGGTGTGTTCCTCTTCGACCCGCCGGCTCTCGGCGATTTCTCGCCGCTGCGGGCGGCGATCGGCGATGTCGAGTGGGTCTTCCACGCCGCCAGCCAGGATCTGCCCTCGCTGCGTGAGCTGGGACTCGAACCCGCGACGCTGTTCGACACTGAGCTGGCCGCGCGCCTGCTCGGCCACGAACGCGTCGGACTCGCAGCCGTCGTCGAGGACACCATCAGCGTCACGCTGAAGAAGGAGCACTCGGCGGCCGACTGGTCCACCCGCCCGCTCCCGGCAGCATGGCTCGAGTACGCGGCCCTTGACGTCCTCCACCTCGTCGACGTGCGCGATCGGATCGCCGCCGAGCTCGAGGAGCAGGACAAGGTCGACTTCGCGGCCCAGGAGTTCGCGGCGACACTCGCGCAGCCTCCGCGTCCGCCGCGCGAAGATCCGTGGCGGCGTTTGAGCGGCCTGCACCAGGTGAAGGGGGCGCGCAATCTCGCCGTCGCCCGTTCCTTGTGGGAGGCGCGTGAGGAGTACGCGCAGCAGCAGGACACCTCCCCCGGGCGCCTGGTGCCCGACCGGTCCCTGGTCGCCGCGGTGCTCGCGAACCCGCAGTCCAAGCAGGCGCTGGCCGGTGTCCAGGCTTTCAACGGGCGCGCGAGCCGCACCGAGCTCGACCGCTGGTGGGCAGCCATCGTCCGCGGCCGCGAGAGCCAGACGCTGCCGCGGGAGCGGGTTCCGAGCGACGCTCTGCCGCCCGCGCGCGCATGGTCCGACCGCAACCCCGAGGCCGATGCACGTCTCAAACTGGCCCGCCCCGTGGTCGAGGAGATCGCGGAGGGGCTGAACATGCCGACCGAGAACCTCCTGAAGCCTGAGTCTCTGCGCCGGATCGCCTGGACTCCCCCGGCCCTGACGGTGGATGCCGTATCCGAAGCGCTCTCCGCGCTCGGAGCACGTCCGTGGCAGATTGAGCAGACTGCACAGAAGATCCTGGATGCCTTTGTAGAAGCAGCGCAATCGCCCGACCCGGCCATCGCGGCCGAGTCGTAGGTTCGAACCAAGCGATTCCTATCGCCTCCGGACGGCTCCTAGGCTGAAGCCACACCTAACTTTGGAGGCAGAGTGGCCGAGATCTCGGACGTCTACTTCGTCGATGGCATGCGCACCCCGTTCGGACGCGCCGGCGAAAAGGGCATGTACTGGAACACCCGCGCGGACGACCTCGCCGTGAAGGCGACGATCGGTCTGATGGAACGCAACTCCGCCGTTCCCGCGGACCGCATCGACGACGTCGCCATCGCCGCGACCTCGCAGACCGGCGACCAGGGGCTCACGCTCGGTCGCTCGGTCGCGATCCTCGCCGGACTCCCGAACACCGTCCCCGGACTCGCCGTCGAGCGCATGTGCGCCGGCGCGATGACCAGTGTGACGACCATGGCGGCATCCATCGGCATCGGCATGTACGACTTCGCCCTCGCCGGCGGCGTCGAGCACATGGGACACCACCCGATCGGCGGCAACGCCGACCCGAACCCCCGCTTCGTCGCCGAGAAGATGGTCGACCCTGGGGCGCTCAACATGGGCGTCACCGCCGAGCGCATCTTCGACCGCTTCCCGCACCTCACGAAGGAGCGCTCGGACCGCTTCGGCATGCTGAGCCAGCACAAGGTGCAGGTCGCGTACGACGCGGGCAAGATCCAGCCCGACCTCGTTCCGGTCGCCGTGAAGGATGCCGCCGGCGCCTGGGGCCTCGCTACCGAGGATGAGGGCCGTCGCCCGCAGACCACGATGGAGGACCTCGCGGGGCTGAAGACGCCGTTCCGCCCGCACGGGCGCGTGACGGCCGGCACCTCGTCGCCGCTCACCGATGGCGCGACGATGTCGCTGCTTGCCGGTGGCGGCGCTGTGAAGGAGTTCGGCCTGCAGCCCAAGATGAAGCTCGTCTCGTTCGCGTTCGCCGGCGTGCAGCCCGAGATCATGGGCATCGGCCCGATCCCGTCGACCGAGAAGGCGCTCAAGAAGGCTGGGCTGAAGATCTCCGACATCGGCCTGTTCGAGCTGAACGAGGCGTTCGCGATCCAGGTGATCTCCCTGCTCGATCACTTCGGCATCGCCGACGACGACCCGCGCGTCAACCAGTGGGGCGGCGCAATCGCGGTCGGGCACCCGCTCGCGGCATCCGGTGTGCGTCTGATGATCCAGCTCGCTGCGCAGTTCGCGGAGCGGCCCGATGTCCGCTACGGCCTGACCGCCATGTGCGTGGGTCTCGGCCAGGGCGGTTCGGTCATCTGGGAGAACCCGTTCTACGACGGCAAGAAGCGGAAGTGAGTGCTGGAATGACCGACTACGAAAAGATCGACTTCTCCCCCATCGTCGAGATCGCCGGCGACGAGGTCGTCACCCACTCCACCGTGCGCGACGTCCGCCTCGCATCCGGCAAGGTGCTCGCGCTGATCACACTCGACAACGGACGCGACCACACCCGGCCGAACACGCTGGGACCGGCGACCCTCACCGAGCTCGGTGAGACGCTCGCGGGTGTCAAGGCACGCGCAGCCGCCGGAGAGATCCAGGCGGTCGGAATCACCGGCAAGCAGTACATTCTGGCCGCCGGCGCCGACCTCTCGGACATCACCAAGCTGAACTCGAAGGATCAGGCGCGGCTCATCGCCCAGCTCGGTCACAAGGTGATCGGATCGCTCAGCGACCTCGGAGTGCCATCGTTCGCGTTCGTGAACGGTCTCGCGCTCGGCGGCGGTCTCGAGATCGCGCTGAACTCGACGTACCGTACCGTGGATGCCTCGGCGGCCGCGATCGCCCTGCCCGAAGTGTTCCTTGGGCTCATTCCCGGCTGGGGCGGCGCCTATCTGCTGCCGAACCTCATCGGCATCGAGAACGCTCTCGAGGTCGTCATCTCGAACCCGCTCAAGCAGAACCGGGTGCTGAAGCCGCAGCAGGCGTTCGACCTGGGCATCATGGACGCGATCTTCCCGGCCTCGAACTACCTGGAGAACTCGCTCGCCTGGGCGGACGGCGTTCTGAACGGCAAGGTCAAGGTCGAGCGCAAGAACGAGCCCGGCAAGATCGAGCGGCTCACCAAGTGGCCGATCGCGATCAAGGTGGCGCGCGGGATGCTGGAGTCGAAGATCGGCACCGTGCCGCGTTCGCCCTACCTGGCGCTCGAGCTGCTCGACAAGGCGCGCAGCGGCACGAAGGCCGAGGGCTTCGCCCGCGAGGACGAGGCACTCACCGAGCTCGTCGCCGGCGACCAGTTCGCGGCATCCATGTACGCGTTCGACCTGGTGCAGAAGCGCGCCAAGCGTCCCGTCGGCGCGCCCGACAAGACGCTGGCGAAGAAGGTCACCAAGGTCGGCATCATCGGTGCAGGGCTCATGGCCAGCCAGTTCGCGCTGCTGTTCGTGCGCAAGCTGCAGGTGCCGGTGCTGATCACCGACCTCGATCAGGCGCGCGTCGACAAGGGCGTCGCCTACATCCACGAAGAGATCGGCAAGCTCGAGCAGAAGGGCCGGCTGGATGCCGACGCGGCGAACAAGCTCCGCGCCCTCGTGACCGGCACGACCGACAAGTCCCTGTATGCGGACTGCGACTTCGTGATCGAGGCCGTGTTCGAGGAGGTCGGAGTCAAGCAGCAGGTGTTCGGCGAGATCGAGCAGATCATCGCCGAGGACGCGATCCTCGCGACCAACACCTCGTCGCTGTCTGTCGAAGAGATCGGCGCCAAGCTCGCACACCCCGAGCGGCTGGTCGGATTCCACTTCTTCAACCCGGTGGCGGTCATGCCGCTCATCGAGATCGTGAAGACGCCGCAGACCTCCGAGGCGGCGCTGTCGACCGCGTTCGTCGTGGCGAAGGGCCTCGGCAAGAACGCCGTGCTCACCGCCGACGCTCCGGGGTTCGTCGTGAACCGTCTGCTGGCGAAGGTCATGGGCGAGGCTGCTCGCGCCGTGTACGAGGGCACGCCGGTGGCCGAGGTCGAGAAGGCCTTCGGCCCGCTCGGACTGCCGATGGGACCGTTCCAGCTGATCGACCTCGTCGGCTGGAAGGTCGCCGCGCACGTGCAGGACACCATGGTGCGCCACTTCCCGGACCGCTTCTACGCGAACGAGAACTTCCACGCTCTCGCCGAGCTCGATCAGGTCGTCGAGAAGGACAAGGGCGGCCGCGTCACGGGCTGGACGAAGGCGGCGGAGAAGGTGCTCAAGGGCAACGTCGGGTCGTCGCCGGCATCCGCCGAGACCATCCTCACCCGCGTGCAGGACGGACTCGCGCAGGAGATCAAGCTCATGCTCGATGAGAAGGTGGTCCCTGAGGTCGAGGACATCGACCTGTGCCTCATCCTCGGTGCCGGCTGGCCGTTCATCGATGGCGGCGCTTCGCCGTACCTCGATCGCGAGGGCGCCTCCGAGCGCGTTTTCGGAGCGACGTTCCACAACCCGCCGATCCGCGGCATCGGCGGCTGACGCGTCGAGCTGAAAGGCGGGGTCGGGCGTTCGCCCGGCCCCGCCTTTCGCTTGCTCAGTGGCGTTCGGCTGCTGAAGGAAGGCTTCGACTCCCTGCGGTCGCTCACCCCGTTTCGTCTGCGGCGCTCCGCGCCTCCGCTCAACGACCCGCAAAAGGCCTCTTCCGGCAGGGGCTCTTCCCGCAGGACTCCCCGCAGGACGCGGGGTCAGCGGCGCTCGCGCAGGGGGAGGTCGATCGCGCCGGTCTCGCCGGCGTGGCGGGCCACGGGGATCCGTGTGCCGAGAACCTGGGCGACGACATCCTGTGCGATCTTCGACGCCGTGAGCCCGGCATCCGCCAGAATCTGGTCGCGCGACGCGTGGTCGATGAACTCGTCCGGAAGTCCCAGTTCATCCACGGCCGTGTCGATACCGGCCTCGCGCAGTACCTGACGCACTCGCGTGCCGATGCCGCCGACGCGGATGCCGTCCTCCAGAGTGATCACCAGGCGATGGCGGGCGGCGAGCTCGACGATCGACGGCTGCACCGGGATGGCCCAGCGCGGGTCGATGACCGTCGCACCGATGCCCTGCGCGCGCAGTCTCGCCGCGACATCCATCGCCAGCGCCGCGAACGGCCCGATCCCGACGATCAGCACGTCCTCGGACTCGCCGCGTGAGAGCACGTCGACGCCGTCATCCAGGCGTTCGATCGCCTCGATGTCGTCGGCGACGCCGCCCTTCGGGTATCGGATCACGGTGGGCGCGTCATCGACCGCCACTGCCTCTTCGAGGGCCTCGGCGAGGCGGGCGCCGTCGCGGGGTGCGGAGATGCGGATGTGCGGCACGATCTGCAGCATCGCCAGATCCCACATGCCGTGGTGGCTCGGACCGTCGGGACCGGTGACCCCGGCACGATCGAGCACGAAGGTCACGCCGGCCTTGTGGAGGGCGACGTCCATCAGCACCTGGTCGAAGGCGCGTCCCATGAAGGTCGCGTACAGCGCGACGACCGGGTGCAGTCCGCCGTATGCGAGTCCTGCGGCGGAGGCGACGGCGTGCTGCTCGGCGATCCCGACGTCGTACACCCGCTCGGGGAAGCGCTCGGCGAACGGGGCGAGACCCGTCGGGCGCAGCATCGCGGCGGTCATGGCGATGACCCGCGGATTCTGCTCCCCCACACGCACCAGCGCGTCGGAGAACACATCCGTCCAGCCCCGCGAGCTCGAGCCGAGCGGCTCGCCGGTGACCGGGTCGATGCGGTTCACAGCGTGGAACTGATCCGCTTCGTCGTCGCGGGCCGGCTGGTATCCGCGCCCCTTCTCGGTGATCGCGTGCACGATGACCGGCGCCCCGTAGGACTTCGCGAGCTCGAGCGTTTCGATCAGGGTGGGGATGTCGTGGCCGTCGACCGGGCCCAGGTACTTGATGTCGAGGTTCGAATACAGCGCCTCATTGTTCGTGAAGCGTGAGAGGAACCCGTGGGTTCCGCCGCGGACGCCGCGGAACAGCGCACGCCCGACGGGCCCGAACGCACGGAAGAACCGATCGGAGCGGTGGTGCAGGTCCTTGTATGCGCCGGCAGTGCGAACGCGGTTCAGATAGCGCGACATGCCTCCGATGGTCGGGGCGTAGGAGCGTCCGTTGTCGTTGACGACGATCACGAGGTTGCGATCATTGTCATCGGTGATGTTGTTGAGCGCCTCCCACGTCATGCCTCCTGTGAGAGCTCCGTCGCCGACGACCGCGACGACGTGGCGATCGTCACGCCCGGTGGCCGACAGGGCGCGTGAGATGCCGTCTGCCCAGCTCAGCGAGCTCGATGCGTGCGAGGACTCCACGACGTCGTGCACGCTCTCGCTGCGCTGAGGGTAGCCGGCGAGACCGCCCCGTACGCGCAGCGCGGAGAAGTCCTGTCGCCCGGTGAGCAGCTTGTGCACGTACGACTGGTGCCCCGTGTCGAAGACGAACGGGTCGTCCGGGGACTCGAACACGCGATGCAGCGCGATCGTGAGCTCGACGACGCCGAGGTTCGGACCCAGGTGTCCCCCGGTCTGCGACACGTTCTCGACGAGGAACGTGCGGATCTCCTCAGCCAGTTCGGTCAGCTGCGATCGGCTGAGCCCATCGAGATCACGCGGTCCGGTGATGCCGGGAAGAATGGGCATCAGCACCTCCTGAACGTCTTCACCAGCCGCCTCCCCTGGGTTGGACGACGACCATTCGATGTTACCGCCGGTGCCAGGGAATACCCCGAGCGCGCACCGCGTATAGGCGTGTGCATTGTCAGCCGCCGGCCTCTATGCCAGGCTCAAGCCGATGAACCGCTCCCAGAAGGTTGCGGCGGCCGCGTCCGTGCTCACTGTCGCCGGCATTGCCGCTGTCGCTGCCCCTGCTGTCGCCTCCGTCGTGTCAGAGCTCGGCGGCTGGGCACTGTTCAACCAGCCCGCAGCCACTCCCACGGCTGCACCGACCGCTTCTGCATCTACAACGGGATGGCGCTCGACCTGCTGAACGGCTACAGCCACGGTGCTGTAATCCAGCCCCGTGACGTGCTCACGCTCAATGCGAACCTTGTGACCGACTGGGTTTACCCGCACGCAGACGAGTAGGCACAACGCACAACGCCCCGCCCGGCCGGAGCCGAACGGGGCGCTTCATGGCGCAGAGACTAGACCAGCGAACGCAGCACGTACTGCAGGATGCCGCCGTTGCGGTAGTAGTCGGCCTCACCGGGGGTGTCGATGCGGACGACAGCGTCGAACTCGATCGTCTGCTTGCCCTCGGGCGAGTGCTCGCTCGGCTCGGCGCTCACGCGGACGGTCTTGGGCGTGTTGCCGTTGTTGAGCTCTTCCAGGCCCGTGATCGAGACGATCTCGGTGCCGTCGAGGCCCAGCGACTCCCAGCTCTCGCCGGCGGGGAACTGCAGCGGGACAACGCCCATGCCGATGAGGTTGGAGCGGTGGATGCGCTCGAAGCTCTCGGTGATGACCGCCTTGACGCCCAGCAGGCTGGTGCCCTTGGCCGCCCAGTCACGGGAGGATCCCGAGCCGTACTCCTTGCCGCCGAAGACCACCAGCGGAGTGCCTTCGGCCGCGTAGTTCTGGCAGGCGTCGAAGATGAACGACTGCGGAGCGTCGGGCTGGGTGAAGTCGCGCGTGAAGCCACCCTCGACCTCTGCACCGTCGTTGACGGCGCGCACGAGCTGGTTCTTCAGGCGGATGTTCGCGAAGGTGCCGCGGATCATCACCTCGTGGTTTCCGCGACGCGAGCCGAAGGAGTTGAAGTCCTTCTGGCGGACGCCGTGCTCCTCGAGGTACTTCGCCGCGGGCGTGCCGATCTTGATGTTTCCGGCCGGGCTGATGTGGTCGGTGGTCACCGAGTCGCCGAGCGTCGCCATGACGCGTGCGCCGGTGATGTCAGACACGGGGGTCAGATCCATCGACATGCCATCGAAGTACGGCGCCTTGCGCACGTAGGTCGAGTTGTCGTCCCACTCGAAGATCGGACCGGTCGGGGTGGGCAGGCTCGTCCAGCGCTCGTCGCCGTCGAAGACGGTGGCGTACTGTTTGATGAACTGCTCACGCGAGATCGACGAGTCGATGATGTCCTGGATCTCGCCGGGTGCCGGCCAGATGTCCTTCAGGAACACGTCGTTGCCGGCCTGGTCGGTGCCCAGAGCATCCGCCTCGAAGTCGAAGTGCATGGAACCGGCCAGCGCGTAGGCCACCACGAGCGGCGGCGAGGCGAGGTAGTTCATCTTGACGTCGGGGCTGATGCGGCCCTCGAAGTTGCGGTTGCCCGAGAGGACAGCCGTGACGGCGAGGTCGTGGTCGTTGACCGCCGCAGACACCTCGTCGATCAGCGGTCCGGAGTTTCCGATGCAGATCGTGCAGCCGTAGCCCACGGTGTAGAAGCCGAGGCCCTCGAGGTCCTTGTCGAGGCCGGACTTCTCGTAGTAGTCGGTGACGACCTTCGAGCCGGGGCCGAGCGTGGTCTTGACCCACGGCTTCTGCTTCAGGCCCTTCTCGCGCGCCTTGCGAGCGAGGAGACCGGCGGCGATCATGACCGACGGGTTCGAGGTGTTCGTGCACGAGGTGATCGCCGCGAGCGTGACCGCGCCGTGGTCGAGGATGTAGCTCTCGCCGTCGGGGGTCGTGACCGGAACCGGCTTCGACGAGCCGTTCACACCGCTGGAGATGTGCACCGGGCGGGTGTCGTGGTCCTCTTCACCGGGAACGGCGCCCGGGTCGGATGCCGGGAACGAGTGCTTCGACTCGAGGTCGACGAGGTCGTCCGAGGTCGAGGGCGTCGCGTAGTTGACGATGTCCTGCTCGAACTGGCTCTTGGCCTCGGAGAGGAGGATGCGGTCCTGCGGGCGCTTGGGACCGGCGATCGACGGCACCACGGTGCCGAGGTCGAGCTCCATGTACTCGCTGAAGACGGGCTCGTTGTCCGCGTCGTGCCACAGGCCCTGCAGCTTCGCGTACTCCTCGACGAGGGCCACTGCCTGGTCGTCGCGGCCGGTCAGGCGCAGGTACTCAGTGGTGACGTCATCGATCGGGAAGATCGCGGCGGTCGAGCCGAACTCCGGCGACATGTTGCCGATCGTGGCGCGGTTCGCCAGCGGCACGGATGCCACACCCGCACCGTAGAACTCGACGAACTTGCCGACGACGCCGTGCTTGCGGAGCATGTCGGTGATCGTGAGGACGACGTCGGTCGCGGTGACGCCGGCGGGGATCTCCCCGGTCAGCTTGAAGCCGACCACACGCGGGATGAGCATCGACACGGGCTGGCCGAGCATGGCCGCCTCTGCCTCGATGCCGCCCACGCCCCAGCCGAGCACGCCGAGGCCGTTGACCATGGTGGTGTGCGAGTCGGTGCCGACACAGGTGTCGGGGTACGCCTGGAGGACGCCGCCGTTGGTGCGGTCGTAGATGACTTTTGCCAGGTGCTCGATGTTGACCTGGTGGACGATGCCGGTTCCCGGCGGGACGACCTTGAAGTCGTTGAACGCGGTCTGGCCCCAGCGCAGGAACTGGTAGCGCTCGCCATTGCGCTCGTACTCGATCTCGACGTTGCGCTCCAGCGCGTTCTCGGAACCGAACAGGTCGGCGATGACGGAGTGGTCGATGACCATCTCGGCCGGCGAGAGCGGGTTGATCTTGTTCGGGTCGCCGCCCAGTGCGGTGACAGCCTCACGCATGGTGGCGAGGTCGACGATGCAGGGCACACCGGTGAAGTCCTGCATGACCACGCGGGCCGGCGAGAACTGGATCTCGGTGTTGGGCTCGGCCGTGGCATCCCACGATCCGAGCGCCTCGATCTGCGCCTTCGTGACGTTCGCACCGTCCTCGGTGCGGAGCAGGTTCTCGAGGAGCACCTTCAGGCTGAACGGCAGCTTGTCAAAGCCGGGAACCGTGTCGATCCTGAAGATCTCGTAGTCGGTGCTGCCGACCGTCAGGGTGCTCTTGGCACCGAAGCTGTTCACCGTGGACACGAATCCGTCTCCTTCTGATCTGGGGAGCGACAGGCGCTTCCATCTTGCTCGCCTGGGCCGCCGGCGGCTAGCAAGGCGCACCTAACAGTGTGCGCCCGGCCAGGCCTCGGCGGAAGACCACAATTTATCTTGATATCAAGATAAATCTATCACGAACGGGATGCCGGATCCTTCGGCGACTCGCGGGGGTAGAGGGCGCGCACGACGAGCCAGGTGACGGCGATGAGCGGGGCGAACAGCGGCAGCCCCATGATCAGCTTGAGGGTGCCGAGTGCGGTGACCTGGTCAGTCAGGTACAGCGGCAGCTGCACAGCCAGCCGCGCGAAGAACAGCACGGCCCAGGCGATTCCGAGCCAGGTGAACGCGCGGCGCTTGCGCTTGTCGGCGCGCCACCCTGTGGCATCCCCCATGAGGAATCCGGCGGCGATCCCGATCAGCGACCAACCGACCAGCGCGGCGACGAGGAACACCGTGCCGTAGACGGCGTTGGTGATCAGGCCCGGCACGAAGTTGTCCGCACCGCGACCGGTCCACAGCGCGAGTCCGGCCGCCGCGCCGGCGGCGATCAGGCCGCCCAGCGCCGCCGCGGGCGGAGACTTCTGCACCAGGCGCACGACGGTGAACACGGCGGCGAGCCCGACCGAGACGCCGAGCGACAGGATGAGCGGGTCGGGACGAAGCGTGAACAGGACGACGAACGCCAGGCTCGGCAACACGGATTCGAGGACGCCCCGCCATCCGCCGATCGCCGACCAGACGACCGTCTGCGTGTTGGCGTCGCCTGCCGGGTCGAGTCCCGCGCGACGAGCAGCACCACCCAGTGCCGCGCCGATAAGGTCCGAAGCGGATGCGGAATCGCGGTCCGCGTCAGGACCCTGGGCCTCCGGCGTGCTCACGCGGATCCGGGAGTGGCGGGCATCTTGAGCGGGATCAGATCGCGCGGCGGCATCGGAGATCCTCCGCGCACTACGACGATGGAGCGGAAAAGGTCCTCGACCTTGGCCGCCGCCTCAGGATCGGATGCCGCGGCGCCGCCGATCACACCGCGCAGGAACCAGCGCGGTCCGTCGACGCCGACGAAGCGGGCGAGGTTCAGCGTGGAGCCCTCGGAGGCGGGCCCCGGCACCTCCGCCAGAAGTTCCTTGCCCAGCGGTCCTTCGCGCTCTTCGACCCGGCCGCCCTGCTGACGCACCTGATCGATCAGCTGCATCCGCGTCTCGTGCCAGAGGCCGAGCGTGCGCGGTGCGGCGAACGGCTGGACCTGCAGCGAGGAGTCCGCGTAGTCGAGCCCGACGGCCACGATGCGCTTGGTCTGCTCTTCGACCTCGAGGCGCAGGTTGAGTCCTTCGCGAGGGAGGATCTTGATGCCGCCGAGGTCGATGTACGGACGGATCGGGTTCGCCTCGGACTCGTCGAACGGGCCCTCAGCGGCGCGGTTCGCCGGCGCCGACTTCGACGAGGGCTGGGTGATCTCTTCAGTCATTTCGTGCTTCCTGCCTGCTCGGCGACAGGGGTCGCCGTCTGGTATCCGGTCGAGCCGAACCCGCTCGCACCGCGCGCACTGTCCGGAAGCTCGTCGACCGGGATGAAGTTCGCGCGGGTCACCGGCATGATGATCAGCTGAGCGATACGGTCCCCGACGGCCACATCGTACGCGCTCGAGCTGTCGGTGTTCAGCAGGCTCACCTTGATCTCACCGCGATAGCCGGCATCGACGGTTCCCGGAGAGTTGACGATCGTGATGCCGTGCTTGGCCGCCAGACCGCTGCGCGGAACGACGAACGCCGCGAACCCCTCCGGCAGAGCGATGCGGACCCCGGTCGCCACCAGCGCGCGCTCACCGGGCTCGAGACGGACGGCCTCGGCGGCGACGAGATCCGCTCCGGCGTCACCGGGATGGGCGTAGTGCGGCATGACAGACGCGATAATGGGAAGATCAACGGAATCGCTCACCAGACGAGGCTAGTGCAGAACCCCATGACCGACACGCGCATCCGCTATCGCGAACGTCTTTCGCCGAGCCTGTGGATGCTGGTGACCGCCGCCGTCGCCGCTCCGATGCTCGCGCTGACGTTCACGCCCTACGGCGCACTGCCTGCGCTGCTCATCGGCGTCGCCGTCGCCGTGCTGCTGATCACGGCGCTCATCGCCGGCTCGCCCGCCATCCGCGTCGAGGGAACGGTCCTGCGCGCTGGTCGCGCGCACATCGACGCCCGCTGGCTCGGCGAGGTGACCGAGCTGAGCGGAGAGGACGCAAGAACCGCGCGTGGCTCAGGGCTGTCGGCGCGCGGCTGGCACCTGCTGCGCGGAGGCATCGACGGCGTCGTGGTCGTGCAGAACACCGACCCCGATGATCCAGTGACTTCCTGGACGATCTCGACGCGCACGCCCGACCGTCTCGCCGCTGCCATTCGCGACGCGGAGAGCGCGGCAGCGCGCGTCTGAGAACCGCGCATACGTGCGCGCGACGGGCGCACGCGCCGCGCATACGACAATGCGCCCCTGGCCGGGTGGCCGGGGCGCATGAACGTGAGTGCGACTGCGGTCAGGCAGCGCACTCCTTGCAGATGGGGCCATCTGCTCCCTCGTGGTCGAGCTGCGAGCGGTGCTTCACGAGGAAACAGCTCATGCAGGTGAACTCGTCCTGCTGCGCGGGCAGCACGACGACATCGAGCTCGAGGTCGGAGAGGTCGGCTCCCGGGAGGTCGAAGCTGGACGGGTTGTCCGAGTCCTCATCACCGGTCGCGCCGGACAGTTTGTCCGGCACACGCTCCTTGAGGGCTTCGATCGACTCGGAGTCGTCTTCGCTCTTTCGGGGGGCGTCGTAATCGGTTGCCATGCGGTAGATCTCCACTTTCATGGTGCTAGTGGGCGGTGCGCCGTCGGGTACGCGGCGGGCATAGTTTGCACGATGACGGAGCATTTCGCAAATGCCGTTCGCGCCACAGATCAAACTGACGGCGCGCCCAGGGTATTCCCCGGTCCATGCGTGCACACGTGACACGATGTTCGCACACCCATCAGAGGGGCATTCGCATGGAAAACGTCACAATCGTCGGCACAGAAGACGACCTGCTGATCCTCGCCACCGGTTCCGGCGAGCGGTTCGCGCTCGCCATCGACGACGTTCTGCAGCGCGAGATCCGTCGCGCCCGTCGCCGGAACGCCGACGAGGCGCCTCGCGTCAACGTCAGTCCTCGCGAGATCCAGGCGCACATCCGCTCCGGTCTCTCCGCGGCCGAGACTGCAGAGCTGCTCGGCATCGGCGTCGACGACGTCGCACGCTTCGAGGGTCCCGTGCTCGCCGAGCGCGAGCACATCGTCGGACAGGCGCTCGCGGTGCCCGTCCTCATCGGCAGCGAGGTCGAACCAGACGCGCAGCCCACCTTCGGCGCCGCGATCCGCGCCAAGCTCGTCGACCTGAACGCCTCCGCCGAGCGCTGGGCGAGCTGGAAGGGAGACTCCGGCTGGATCGTGAAGCTGGAGTTCACCGCCGCAGAGGTCTCGCACGACGCCCGCTGGAGCTTCGACCCGCGCCACAGTGCGCTGTCGCCGCTCAACGCGGACGCCACGCAGCTGTCCCGCCAAGGCTCGCTCCCAGAAGGGCTCATCCCGCGCCTGCGCGCCGTTGAGGGCGCCCGTCAGGAATCGCCGTACAAGGACGACAGTCGATTCGATTCCGGCGCGTTCGGCCCACGGCTGCTGCCCCCGCAGGAGACCGTCGATGAGCCGATCCTGCCGGAGCGCTCCGACCCCGCCGCGCAGAACGCCGCGACCAATCGTGCCCCCGATCAGAGCACGACCAGCCCGGAGACGGCCGATCTGCTCGAAGCGCTGCGTCGCCGCCGCGGGCAGCGCGAGAGCGCGCCACTCGTGAGCGACTTCGACGACGACGCTCAGCAGCCTTCCCACGCGTCCAGCCCGATCGCGCTGTTCGACTCCTTCGGCGCCGACACCGACATCGATTCCGATGACGAGCACGATGAGAAGCCCGCGCCAGAGCCCCAGGACACGTCCAGCCGTCGCCGCAGGCGCAACGCGATGCCCTCCTGGGACGAGATCGTGTTCGGCGCCCGCACGGACGACTGACCCGCCCCGCTCGCCCTACCCGCTTCGCTCACTGAGCCTGTCGAAACGTCAGCGACCGCCGGAGCTGAAGGCTCCCCGCCGGATGTACGGCACCTGACGCTCCTCCGGCGTCAGCGCGCCGTGCTGACCGACCATTCCGCGTGAGCGCTGGTCCTCGGCAGTGCCGTCGTAAAACGCTCTGTTGCCGCGAGACACGACCACCAGGTCGCCGATCCGCCCCGCGGCGTCGGCCGTCGTCTGTGCGCCGTAAAGCCCTGCGGCCAGCACTTCTGCACGACTGAGGACGTCGGCTTCTCCCTCGCTCGCGGATCGCCACGTGTCGAGGACGGCGGCGGCGTCGGCGTCCGGATCGAGGTAGACGTGCAGCATCCGCGGTTCGCCGCCGAAGTGCCGCACCCCGTCGAGGCGGGCGTCCCCCGCCTCGAGCACGACGTGACGGTGGGCGGGCACGTCGACCATGCCGTGATCCGCCGTGATGAGCACCCCGACCTGCCGGGGAGGTTCGCTCGCGAGAGCGTGGTCGATGTCTTCGAGGGCGGCGATCCACTCGGCCGAGTCGACGCCGTACTGGTGCCCCGCCTTGTCGACCTCCGGCAGGTAGCAGTAGATCAGCGAGCCCGGGATGTCGGCCGCGAGCTGATAGGCGATCTCAACGCGCTCTGACGGCGACTTCGCGGCAACGAACTCCGCACCGCGCAACGTCGCCTTCGTGAATCCGCTGCGTGCGTACTTCGCGATGCCGAGCGCGTATGCCGGATGACCTGCGGCGACTGCGCGCTCGAACACGGTGGGCTGGGACTGCCATGCGAGCGGGTCGATCCCGTCGGACTCCCAGCCGGAGAGCAGGTTCACCAGCCGGTCGCGAGCACGATCGAGCACGCGGTAGCCGACCAGGCCGTGCGCTCCTGGCTCGACGCCGGTGAGGATCGTCGTCAGTGCCGCAGCCGTCGTCGTGGGGAACACCGAGTACGCGACGTCCTTCTTCCCGACGCCCGCGATGAGGTGCCGGGCGTGCCCGGAGTGCGCGCGCAGCTGAATGGCGCCGAGTCCGTCGATCACGATCACGACGACCGACCGGGCCGGAGCCAGAGCTCCAGGTCCGCCCCGCAGAGCGGACAGAAGGTCATCCGCCACCCCGCTGATGTTCCGGGCTGAGGCGGGCGCGGTCGGTAGAATCAGAGACATCCGAGCCAGTCTCCCACAGGCTCACCCGCGTCCCCAGGAAGTCCATGCCCCGCACCGAATCAGCCGAGCCCGCCGAGGAGCGCATCCAGGACATCGATCTGTCCAGCGAGATGCAGGGTTCGTTCCTCGAGTACGCCTACTCGGTGATCTACTCCCGCGCGCTCCCCGACGCACGTGACGGGCTCAAGCCCGTGCAGCGCCGCATCCTGTACCAGATGGCCGAGATGGGGCTGCGGCCCGAGCGCGGTCACGTCAAGAGCGCGCGCGTCGTCGGCGAGGTGATGGGAAAGCTGCACCCGCACGGCGACTCGGCGATCTACGACGCTCTGGTGCGTCTCTCCCAGGACTTCGCGCTGCGCGTCCCGCTCGTCGATGGCCACGGAAACTTCGGGTCGCTCGATGACGGCCCTGCGGCGTCCCGCTACACCGAGGCACGCCTGGCATCGTCCGCGCTCTCACTCACGGAAAGTCTCGACGAGGACGTCGTCGACTTCATCCCGAACTACGACGGCCAATTCCAGCAGCCGTCCGTGCTGCCTGCCGCGTTCCCGAATCTGCTCGTCAACGGCGCCAGCGGCATCGCCGTCGGCATGGCGACCAACATGGCGCCGCACAACCTCATCGAGGTCGTCGCCGCCGCCACGCATCTGCTCGAGCACCCGGATGCCACGACCGAAGAGCTCATGGAGTACGTGCCGGGCCCCGACTTCCCCTCCGGCGGCATCCTGATGGGCCTGGACGGGGTCAAGGACGCCTACGCGAACGGCCGCGGCGCCCTCCGTGTGCGCGGCAAGGTCTCCGTCGAACCGCTCGGCCCTCGCCGCACCGGCATCATCGTTACGGAGCTGCCGTACATGGTCGGGCCGGAGCGTCTGATCGAGAAGATCCGCGACGCCGTGCAGGCGAAGAAGCTGCAGGGCATCAGCGACGTCAATGACCTCACCGACCGGCAGCACGGACTCCGCGTGGCGATCGGCATCAAGACGGGCTTCGACCCGAACGCGGTGCTCGAGCAGCTGTACCGGCTGACGCCGCTGGAGGACTCCTTCAGCATCAACAACGTCGCCCTCGTCGAGGGCCAGCCGCGCACGCTCGGCCTCAAGGAGATGCTGAGCGTCTACGTCGGACACCGGCTAGAGGTCGTCACCCGCCGCAGCCGCTACCGCCTCGCCCGACGCGAAGAGCGACTGCACCTGGTCGAGGGACTCCTCATCGCGATCCTCGACATCGACGAGGTCATCCAGGTCATCCGCTCCTCTGAGGACTCGGATGAGGCCCGCACGCGCCTGCGCCAGGTCTTCGATCTGTCGGAGCTGCAGGCGGAGTACATTCTCGAGCTGCGTCTGCGCCGCCTCACGAAGTTCTCGCGTATCGAACTCGAGGCAGAGCGCGACAAGCTGCTGGCCGAGATCGCCGAGCTTCGCGAACTGCTCGGCGACGAGGCGCTGCTGCGCGCCCAGGTAGCCATGGAGCTGGATGCCGCGGCAGAGGCCCACGGCACGCCCCGGCGCACCCTTCTCCTGAACGCCGCGCCGCCGAAGCCGCGCAGCACCAAGGGCCCCGTAGACCTCCAGATCGCCGACAGCCCGACCACGGTGGTCCTGTCCACCACCGGCCGCGCCGTGCGCGTCGATCTTGCGGACGGGCAGCTGCTGCAGCCGGCGGCGCGACGAAGCAAGCATGACGCTGTGCTCGCTTCGCTGCTGACGACGACGCGGAGTGAGATCGGCGCGGTCACGACGGCGGGACGCGTGCTGCGCTTCTCCCCCGTCGACCTGCCATCGGTCCCCTCTTCATCCGTGCACCTTTCGGCAGGCGTGCATCTGCGCGATTACATCGGGCTGCTCGACAAGAGTGAGCGCGTCGTCGCGCTGCTGCGCTTCGACGACGACACACCGTTCGCCATGGGCACGCGTTCGGGCATCGTCAAGCGCGTCGTCCCGTCCGCGCTGCCCGTGCGTCCGGAGACCGAGGTCATCGGGCTGAAGGCCGGCGACGCGGTGGTGGGCGCGGCATCCGCACCGGATGCCGCCGAACTGGTGTTCGTCACCTCCGATGCGCAGCTGCTGCACTATTCGGCGTCGACCGTGCGGCCGCAGGGCGGACCTGCCGGCGGCATGGCCGGTGTCAAGGTGGGCACAGGCGCCGAGGTCATCTCGTTCTCTGTCATCGCGGCCCCGGACGCGGCCGTCGTCGTCACGGTCTCCGGCGCCGACGGCACGATCGCCGGAACCGATGCCGGACGGGCCAAGGTGTCGCTGTTCGCCGAGTTCCCCGCCAAGGGACGCGCCACCGGCGGAGTGCGCGCGCACTCGTTCCTGAAGGGCGAGGACCGTCTGCGCCTGGCGTGGGTCGGACCGGAGGGCGCCCTCGCCGTCGGCACCGACGGTGCGGCGCGCACGCTCCCCGAGGCCGGTGCCAAGCGCGATGCGTCCGGTCAGCCCCTGGACGCCGTCATCGGATCGGTCGGCACGGTCCTCGGCGCCTGAGGTTTCCGGCCGGCTTCGGACTCCTGGAATGGAACCAGGCTTCGACTCGTCGCTGCGCTCCTCGCTCAACCCGTTTCGTCTCGCTGCGCTCGCTCAACGCCCCGCGAGAAGTTCCCCGCACGCTCGCGCAGGTTCGAACCGCAGACCCAAGCTGCGGGTCGTTGAGCGGAGGCGGCGAAGCCGCCGAAGACGAAACGGCTTGAGCGAGCGAAGCGAGTCGAAAGCACTCCCCGCCAGCAAACCGCCGATCAGGCGTCGATGGACTCGCGCGAGAGCTGGTCGGACGATTCGACGATGAACTCGCGACGCGGCGCGACCTCGTTGCCCATCAGCAGCTCGAACACCCGCCCGGCGGCCTCGGCATCCTCCATGCGCACCCGGCGCAGCAGTCGGCCTGACTTGTCCATCGTCGTGTTCGCCAGCTGATCGGCATCCATCTCACCGAGACCCTTGTACCGCTGGATCGGCTCGTGCCAGCGCTTGTTCGCCTTGCGGAGCTTCGCGAGCAGCGCGTGCAGCTCCTGCTCCGAGTAGGTGTAGATCGTCTCGTTCGGCTTGGAGCCGGGGTTGATGACGATCACGCGATGCAGCGGCGGAACAGCGGCGAACACGCGGCCGGCCTCGATGAGCGGGCGCATGTACCGGAAGAAGAGTGTGAGCAGCAGCGTGCGGATGTGCGCGCCGTCGACGTCGGCATCGCTCATCAGGATGATCTTGCCGTAGCGGGCCTGATCGATGTCGAAGGTGCGGCCGGAGCCCGCTCCGATGACCTGGATGATCGCGGCGCACTCGGCGTTGGAGAGCATGTCGCCGATCGACGCCCGCTGCACGTTGAGGATCTTGCCGCGGATCGGCAGCAGCGCCTGCACTTCGCTGTCGCGGGCACGGCGGGCCGTGCCGAGCGCCGAGTCGCCCTCGACGATGAACAGCTCGCTGCGCGAGACGTCGTTGGAGCGGCAGTCCACGAGCTTCGCGGGCAGCGACGACGATTCGAGCGCGTTCTTGCGCCGCTGGGTCTCCTTGTGCGCGCGTGCGGAGACGCGCGCCTTCATCTCGGAGACGACCTTGTCGAGCAGCTGGCTGGCCTGATTCTTGTCATCGCGCTTGGTGGAGGTGAACCGGGCGCCAAGCTCCCTGCGCAGCACCTGTGCGACGATCTGCCGCACGGCGGGCGTGCCCAGCACCTCCTTGGTCTGCCCCTCGAACTGCGGTTCCGGAACCTCGACGGTCAGCACGGCGGTGAGGCCCGCGAGCACGTCGTCCTTCTCGAGCTTGTCGTTTCCGACCTTGAGGCGTCGAGCGTTCTGCTCGACCTGCGAGCGGAGGACCTTCAGCAGCTCCTGTTCGAAGCCCTGCTGGTGGGTGCCGCCCTTGGGCGTTGCGATGATGTTGACGAAGGATCGCGTGACGCTGTCGTAGCCGGTCCCCCAGCGCATCGCGAGGTCGACACGGCATTCGCGCTCGACCTCGGTCGAGGCCATGTGCCCGTCGGGCTGCAGCACCGGCACGGTCTCCTTGAACGTGCCGGAGCCCTGGATGCGCCAGGTGTCGGTGATCGGAGCATCCATCGCGAGATAGTCGACGAACTCCGAGATGCCGCCCTCGTAGAGGAACGAGGTCTCCTTCGGCTCCTCTTCTCGCTCATCGCGGATGACGAGTTCGAGCCCCGGCACCAGGAAGGCGGTCTGACGCGATCGCGTCTCGAGCTCGCCGAGCTGGAACGCGGCATCCTTCGTGAAGATCTGACGGTCCGCCCAGTAGCGCACCCGCGTTCCGGATACTCCGCGCGGCGCCTTGCCGACCACGCGCAGCTCACTGCTCTTCTCGAACGGGGTGAACGGGGCGTCGGGGCGCTTCTCGCCGGAATCCTTGAACAGGCCGGGCTCACCGCGGTGGAACGACATCGCGTAGGTCTTGCCTCCGCGGTCGACCTCGACGTCGAGACGCTCCGAGAGCGCGTTGACGACGGAGGCGCCGACACCGTGCAGACCGCCGGATGCCGCGTAGGAACCGCCGCCGAACTTGCCGCCGGCGTGCAGCTTCGTGAAGACCACCTCGACCCCGGTCAGGCCGGTGCGCGGTTCGACGTCGACGGGGATGCCGCGGCCGCGGTCGTGCACCTCGACACTGCCGTCGGCGTGCAGGATCGTCTCGATGCGGGAACCGTTGCCGCCGACCGCCTCGTCCACGGCGTTGTCGATGATCTCCCAGAGGCAGTGCATGAGCCCCGGCGAGCCGTTCGAGCCGATGTACATGCCGGGACGCTTTCGGACCGCTTCGAGCCCTTCGAGCACCTGAAGATGATGGGCGGAATACTCGGCGGTCACGAGAATCAATCCTATTCGCCAGGCGGCGTGGCGTCCCGCAGACACTCCCCGAACACCGAGCACCCGTGAGCAGTCCGTACGCGGTGAGCGAAACACGCCGCCTTCCGGGCATTACTCACATGAGAGCGTGGTTGTATTGAGCACATTCAAAGAAACGGACGCCGATACCCGAGGAGGCACCGAGATGAACGCTACAACCGAACGTGAGACCTCCACCGTCGAGTACCGCCTGACGGCTGCGGATCGCTGCGACTCCTGCGGAGCGCAGGCCTACATCGCCGCTGAGGTGAACGGCTCCGAGCTCCTGTTCTGCGCGCACCACGGCCGCAAGTACGAGGAGAAGCTGCGCAGCATCGCCACGTCGTGGCACGACGAGACCGCGCGTCTTGTCGACGCCGTCTGAGCTCCCGCCGCCGGTGAGGTTCAGACCGGCACGCGTTGCACAGTCGAGCTGAGCCTCGTCAGGATCTCCTCGCCCACAGTGTCGATGCGCTCCGCGAGCGCAGTCGCGTCGGATTCCCCCGACTCCCCCGGACCGAAGACGCTGACGAGATCGCCGACCTGCGCGCCGTCCCAGCTGTCCATCGTGGTCGCGACATCACCGACCGCGCGAATCCGGCGGACTCCGGCCGGCGTTCCGACCGGGGCGCCTGCGAGGACCGACGGCAGCCCGTGCAGCGCGCCGATCCCAACGGTCGCCTCGCCCTCGCGGACCTCGACGACGCGAGCGCGCAGAGTGGCGACGGGCCGGATGCCCGGGATCTCGGGTCCGTCGGCCGACCGGATGCCGTAGCAGAAGGCTCCGATGCGGCAGACGGTGCCGCGGAGCTCGGGTCGCCACCAGGACGCGGCGGAAGCCGTGAGGTGCGTGTCGCGGGGGCTCAGGCCCGCGGCACGGACCGCGTCCACCGCGCGACGGAAGGCTGCGGCCGCCTCGTCGTCCTCCGCGTCGCTGGCCTCGGCAAGATGACTCCACACGCCGATGACGTTCAGGAGACCGGCGCGCTGCGCTTTCGCCGCCTCGGCGACGAACTCACCCCAGTCCTCTGGACGGACGCCGTTGCGGCGCAGCCCGGTGTCGATCTTCAGATGCACATCCGCCGCTCGGCCGCGACCGCGCGCCCCGGAGATCACGCGCTGCAGGTACTCCGCCGTCCCGATTCCGAGCTCGAGTCCGGCATCCAGCGCCGCCGCGATCTCGTCATCCGCCGATGTCGTCCAGGCGAACACCCGGGCGTCCGGACGGCACTCTCGGATGCGCAGACCGGTGTCGACGTCGAAACTGCCGAAGTGGTTCAGCGCGCTGTCGGAAGCGAGGGCGTCGAGCACCCATGCGATCCCGTGGCCGTATGCATCGTCCTTCATGGCAAGCATCAGCCGCGACGGCGCGATGTGGTCCCGCACCGCGGCGACGTTCCGAACGAGCTGCGCGGCCGAGAGCTCCAGCACAGGTGTCGTCACCGTGTCCATTCCCGCACCGCCTTCGCTCCTGCGACCGCGACGAGCTCGGTCGCACGCATGCCGGTCGCCTGCACCCAGGTCGCGAGTGCCTCTCGAGCGGGCCCCGTCCCCCCGAAGTACACGACCTCATCAGAACTGTCTTCGGCCGCCTCAGCAGTCTCCAGATCGACGACGCAGACATCCATGGCGACCCTGCCGACGACGGGACGCATCTCTGCGCCGACCCCGACCCGTGCGTGATTGCCGAGTGCACGGACGATCCCCTGGGCGTACCCGCCTGTCACCAGCGCGATAGTCGTATCGCGCTCAGCACGGTGCGTGTACCCGTACGAGACGGCCTCCCCGGCGCGCAGCAGCTTTCGCGACAGAATCCGGCCGGTGAGCGTCATGGCCGGGATCATCCCCGAGCCGGGCAGGCCGTAGAGCAGGATGCTGTCGATGTCGGGTACTCCGGCTGTGACGGCATCGATCCCCTCCGCCGTGAGTGTTTCGGCGAGTTCGGCGTCGTCGACGAGGACGCGACGGGCACCGGCATCCCTGACCGCCAGCGCAGTCTCGTATGCTCCGTGCCCGTACCCATCGGCACGCAGATCGGCGATCTCTCCCCCGGCGCCCACCGCCGCACTCGCCGAGGCGCGGAGCGCGTCCGACGAGATGATCGCCCGCGGAAGGCTGCCGGGAACCGTCACCGCCGGCTGGCCTCGATCACAGGGCGATGCTTGGCACGGCTGCCGGTGCGGATGCCGGTGGCGCTGACGCGGGTCTCATACAGCCCCGGCGTCCAGTTGCCCTCGATCAGCAGCGGGCCTTCGGGGGTGACCGCGACATCCCAGCCGATGTAAGGCACCGAGGGCACTTCTTGGGCGGCCCGGGTGACGAGCTCCACGACGCGATCCCACATCGGAACCTCGAACTCGACGATCGACTTGCCGGAGTCCGGGTGCGTCTCGTAGCGCGACTTGTGCTTGCCGGTGTGGCCCGGTCCGAACGAGCGTCCGTGCTCGTCGATCATGGTGAAGAAGCCGCCCCAGGTGAACTGGTCGCTGACGGCGCCGCGGCCGAACTTCTGGGCGGCCATGAGGACGTGCACCTTCTCGCCGTCGAAGAAGGTCGCGACACGGGTGGTGTTGACCGTACCGGCGCAGTACTCGGCCAGATACGGGTGCTGGACGATGTTCTGCTCGATCAACCGCTGGCCCTTGTCGCGCAGTTCGTCGCGGAACGCGTTCCAGTCGGCGACATCCGACGCCTCGTAGCGGAACACGCCCTTGCCCTCGCGTCCGACCGGTGTCTTCGCGATGAACACCGGGTTCTTCTCCGCGAAGGCCTTGAGCGTCTCGGCATCCGCCTGGTCCAGGTCGAGCCAATCGCGGCCGAGGTACTCGGCGAACCGCCGGTTGAAGTCGAGCTTGTTCTCAAAATTGTGGATGTCCGCGCGCTTGTTCACCGCCTGAGCCAGATGATGCTGGATCAGGGAGGTCATGAAGGTCTTGCGCTCGGCTTTGCTGAGCAGCGCGAAGTCGGCTTCGTAGTAGTCGATGTACGCCGTGTCGTGGAACGCCGCCCAGATCAGCATGTCGCAGAACACGCGCGGAGCCCACTTGCCCTGCTCCTCGGCGATCTGGGAGGCGAAGGACCACACCCGGCTCAGATCGAACGACGTCAGTCGCTTCAGGATGTACTTCATGCGCGCAGTCAGCGCGACGTCTCGAGACAAAACGACCCTTTCGAGATGGACAGTCCGACCTCCCATCGTAGTCGTTCGCCTCGCAGAACCCCCGAGAGCCGCGTGTTAGCCTGGCTGAGTGGATCAGAAGCGCTTACGCGTTCGGTATCTCTTCGACCGGGCACGGCGACTGAATCCGACGCAGTTGATTGAACTCGCCCGTCAGGTGAAGCGAGTGTCGAAGGCCCCGGTTCCCGTCATCGTCGCCGACATGCTCTGGTGTTCGGTTCGCTACGAGATGGGCTTCCGCGACTACGCCGTGTGGGACATCCGTCTCCTGAACGGCCGTGAACGCGCGACGTGGATGACGCACCCGAAGGCGTTCCGTCTGAACAAGACGCTCAACGGCCCGGACTCCAAGGTCATCCTCGGCGACAAGGCGCGCTTCCTCACGGACTTCGCCGATCTGGTGCGCCGCGAGTGGATCGACGCGGCCGCCGCGACGGACGACGAGGTGGCCGCGTTCCTGCAGCGGCACCCGCGCGTGATCGCCAAGCCGGCCGCCGGCGAGGGCGGGGCAGGAATCGCCATCTTCGAAACCGCGCAGATCGAAGACGTCGCAGCATGGCGCGCCGAGCGGATCGAGAAGGATCAGACGCTGCTCGAGCAGGTGCTCACGCAGCATGACGATCTGAACGCCATTTATCCGGACAGCGTCAACACGGTGCGGATGATCACCTACCGCGACCCCGCGGGCGAACTCCATGTGATCGCCTCAGTGCTGCGGATCGGCAACGGTGCTGTGATCGACAACTTCGCCTCCGGCGGCATGTTCACGATGCTGGACGACGACGGCGTCGCCCAGTACCCGGGCGTCGACAAGCAGTCGAACATCTACCGACAGCATCCCGTCACCGGCACGACGATCCAGGGCGTCCGCGTGCCGTTCTATCCCGAGGTCGTCGAGATGATCGCCGAGGCCGCCAAGCGTCTGCCCACCGTGCCGTACGTCGGCTGGGATGTCGCGATCACGCCCGAGGGGCCCGCTCTCATCGAGGCGAACCACAACTCCAGCGTGTTCCAGATGAAGCCATCGGCATCCGGGATCCGGACGGGTCTGCTGCACCGCTATCGCGACGCCATCGGCGCCGACGTCGTCGACAACCGGCGCTGATCGCGGTCCCCCGCGGATCCGGACGCGGTCAGCCGCGACGCCGCCGCACGGCGTCGACGGCGACGGTGAGCTCCGGCGCGCGGAACAGCGCGAGCAGACCGACGTAGACGAGAACGCTCACCACGGCGATCGCGCCGGCACCGAGTATGCCCTGCAGCATACCCTGCAGCATCCAACCCTCGGTTCCGCCGGCGATCATGAACACGGCCCATCCGGCTGCTCCGGCAGGGATCGCCATCAGGATGAAACGCGTAAGTGCCCACCACGTGCTGCCCAACCCGAGCGGACCGATCTTGCGGCGCAGCAGAACGACGGCGATGATCGTCTGCACGATGCCGGACAACGACTGCACCAGCGCGACTGTCGCGGCCAGCCGCTCGATCGGCGTCGTCGCTGCGACGACGAGGGTCAGCACGAGCACCAGCGACCCCTGCACGACGGTGAACACGAACGGTGTGCGCGCATCGCCGTAGGCATAGAAAGTGCGCTGGATGATGAAGAGCACTCCCATCGGCACCAGGCTCACGAGATACGCGATCAGCACCGGAGCCATCGCACCGGCCTCTGCCGGGCTGTTCGTGAACACGCGCGACGCAGGCACGGCAGCAGCGGTCACGGCGGCGACGGCGATGACGGTGAACAGGCCGAGGATCCGGATCGACTGCCCCACGTCGGCTCGCAGTTCGGTGTGCCGTTTCGCCGCAGAATGCTCGCTGATCCGAGTGAAATACGGGGTTCCGATCGCCAGGATGATCATTGAGTACGGCAGCATGTAGACGAGCCATGCATACTGTGACGCGGCGACAGAGGCGTACTCTCCGGACGCGGTCGACGCCGTGGTGATCGTACGCGACTGCACGATGCCTACCGCCTGACCGATGAGCGTCGTCAGCAGCGTCCACGTCGCGAGCTTGCCCATGTGGCCCAGGCCCATTCCGCGCCAGCGGAAATCGAACTTCAGTGGAATGCCGGCCCGCCGCCAGAAGAACACCAGCACGACGGTCTGCGCGACGACGCCGAGGGTCGCGGTGCCGGCGAGGGTGATCACCATCGAGGTGTCCCAACCCTCGAGCGTGTTGCGGTTCTGCCCGAACAGCACGATGAACAGGATGAAACCCGCGATGGATACGAAGTTGTTGACGATCGGCGCCCACGCGTACGGTGCGAACATCTTGCGGGCGTTGAGGATCTCGCCGAGCAGCGCGAACATGCCGTAGAAGAACAGCTGCGGGATGCACCAGTACGCGAACTGTGTCGCCAGTGCGTGCTCTGCGGGACCGAAGTTCGCAAAGAGGCTGATCAGCAGCGGTGCGCACAACGTCGCGACGAGTGTGACAACGCCCATGATGAGCGCACCGAGCGTCAGCAGCTTCGCGAGGAAGTCGTGACCGCCATCCTTCTGTGCACTGACCCGCACGACCTGCGGCACGATGACGCCGGTGAGGACGCCAGCCGAGATCACCATGTAGATGCTGTTCGGCAACTGATTGGCGACTCCGAACGCATTCGGCGCCTGGCCGAATGAGTTGATCGCCACCACGAGCACGACCGTGCGCAGCAGACCGGTGATGCGGGACGTGAAGGTGCCCGCTGCGATCATCGCACTGGCGCGGCCGAGCCCCATGCGTGCCCCTCTCAGTTCCGGCGAGACGCCGTCAGCGGTTCAGACGGCGCGGATGATGCCCATCGGCGTCGACTGGTGGCCCTGTCCGAGCGGATTGTCCTGCAGGATCCGCACCAGGCGATCGTCACCGGCGCGGTCGAGCGTCGATCCGAGGATGTTGCCGCCGAGGTCGTTGATGTCGACGACCGCGACGTCGGCGGTGCCGCCGATCAGCTTCTTCAGATGGGCTGCCACGGCACGGGGGTTCTCGGGTCCGAGCACGACCGCCTGGTTGTACGGCGGGATGGTGTGCTTGGTCGGCCCGTCGATCGCGCGTGCCTTGTCGCCTGCGATGCGATAGAAATCACCCTTGCGTCCGAACGCCTTGGTGACGGCGGCCACGGCCGAGGCGAACAGGATGCGGGGCGTTCCGCACTCACGCAGCGCCATCTCCATCGTCTCGGGCATGCCGAGGCCGATGCCGTAGGGGGTGCGCGTGACGTACTTCGACAGGAACAGCGCAAGCTTGCGGGGCTTGATCTCATCGAGCCGGTACGACCGGCCCTGCGTGATCGCCACGATCTTCTCGGTCACGAAGAGCAGATCCCCCGGCTGCACGGCATCCGCCGCGTACTCGGTTACCACGGCATCCAGATCGTCGTCCGGCATGACGACGCGGGTGCGCAGCGGGATGCGGGCGTAGCTCTTGCCGTCGACGCTCGCCTCGAGCGCCTTGCCGTCGTTCGCCTGCATCACTCGAGGTAGTCCCGCAGCGACTGCGAGCGGCTCGGGTGACGCAGCTTGGCCATCGTCTTCGACTCGATCTGGCGGATGCGCTCACGCGTGACGCCGAACGTGTCGCCGATCTGGTCGAGAGTCTTGGGCTGACCGTCGCCGAGACCGAAGCGCATGCGGATCACGCCCGCCTCGCGCTCGGAGAGCGAGTCGAGGAGCTGCTCGAGCTGACGCTGCAGCATCGTGAAGCCGACGGCGTCGGCGGGCACGACGGCTTCGGTGTCCTCGATCAGGTCACCGAACTCGCTGTCGCCGTCCTCGCCGAGCGGGGTGTGCAGCGAGATGGGCTCGCGACCGTACTTCTGCACCTCGACGACCTTCTCGGGCGTCATGTCGAGCTCGCGGCTGAGCTCTTCCGGAGTTGGCTCGCGTCCCAGGTCCTGGAGCATCTGGCGCTGCACACGGGCGAGCTTGTTGATGACCTCGACCATGTGCACCGGGATGCGGATGGTGCGGGCCTGATCGGCCATCGCGCGGGTGATGGCCTGACGGATCCACCAGGTGGCGTAGGTCGAGAACTTGAAGCCCTTGGTGTAGTCGAACTTCTCGACGGCGCGGATCAGACCGAGGTTGCCCTCCTGGATCAGGTCCAGGAACTGCATGCCGCGGCCGGTGTAGCGCTTGGCGAGCGAGACGACGAGACGGAGGTTGGCGCCGAGCAGGTGGCTCTTGGCCCGCTGACCGTCGCGGGCGACCCACTGCAGGTCGAGGCCCAGCTGGCTGGTCTTCTCGGCTGCGGACATCGCCGACAGCTTCTCCTCGGCGAACAGACCGGCTTCGATGCGCATCGCGAGCTCGACCTCTTCGGCCGCGTTCAGCAGCGCGACCTTTCCGATCTGCTTCAGGTAGTCCTTGACAGGGTCGGCGGTCGCGCCGGTGATCTGCGTGGAGTAGACCGGGACGTCGTCCTCGTCCTTCGATGTGAGGACGATGGCGCCGGTGGGCAGCGGCTCGGTGAACGCCGGCTTCTTGCTGTCGTCGTCTTCGGCGTCTTCGACGACGCCGTCCGGCACCGCCTCTGCGGGGGCTTCGTCGTCCGAGGCCTTCTTCCGCTTCGCCGGTGCCTTCTTGGCCGCGGGGGCCTTGGCTGCGGCGGTCTTCTTGGCGGCAGGCTTCTTCGCCGCCGGCTTCTTCGCGGCAGCAGTCTGCTCGGCCTCGACGGCCTCTGCTTCCGGCTCGGTCTTCTTGGTCGTCCGGGTGTTCTTCGTAGCGGCAGGAGTCACGTTTCGCCTTTCACGGGGCAGCGCACTCGCCCCGGGACATTTCGGACACTAGTAAGACCCTTGTCAAGTCGTCAGCGCGAACGCGGACCATTGACAACGGGTCGGATTACCAGTATCGCACACGAATCGTGAGCTGGATGCATCCGGTGGCAAGACGGATCAGGACCGGGAGCGCTTGTCGTCGTCGCCGGGCGGCCGGGTGGCGAGATACCGCTCCAGTTCGGCGGCCAGTTCGTCGGCGCTGGGCAGATCTCGTTCGTCGAAGCCGCCCTCGTCGAACCGATCCGCATCCTCGGGGTCGCGACCGGCCATGTACGCGTCGTAGCGATTCTCGAGGGTGTGCACCATCTGGCGCAGCTCGTCGTTCCCCTCCACCTGCTCGTTCACCTTGGCGAGGAACTCTTCGCGTCCCTCCCGCAGGTCGTCGAGCCCGAGCACGATCCCGGTCGAACCCATGATCCGGTCGGCGGCGGCGATGACGGCCTCGGGGTTCTCCGTCTCGGCCAGATAGTGAGGAACGAGCAGTACGAAGCCCACGACGCGGTCGCCGCGCTCTGCGAAGCGGTACTCCAGCAGGTGTCCTGCCGTACCGGGAACCTGCGTGCGAGGACGCCACACCGACATGCTCGCCGTGATCTCCTTGCGGTTGCCGCTCACCGTGGTGCTGATCGGTCGGGTGTGCGGCACCGGCATCGCGATCGAGTGCACCCAGGTGACGCCCGAGACGGCGAACTCCTCGGCGAAGTCGAGCACGGTCTGGGCGAATGCGTTCCAGGCGAAGTCGGGCTCGTATCCCGAGAGAACAAGGAACTGCTGACCCAGCGCGTCGTGCGCGATCGACAGCTCGAGGCGCGCGGGGCGGTACTCGGTCAGGTGATCCTGCTCGAACACGAAGACCGGCCGGCGCGCCCGGTAATCCAGCAGCACGTCGTTGTCGTACACGGCCACCGGCTGCGGGTCGGAGACATCGCGTAGATGTTCGATGAGACCCGACACGGCGCTGCCTGCGTCCGTGAAGCCCGTGAGCAGGATGACCAGCGGCAGTCCCGGCGGGACGGCAGGGGCGTTCGCGACGCGTTCGTACAGCTCTCCGGAGACGGGCATGTCTCAATGCTACGAGCAGCGCGGCGCACGGGGCGCCCCACTGTCTCGCTCACAGCGAACACTGCTGGGATGCCAGGGGCGAGCGGTGCCTAGGATGGAACCATGACGCTTCCTGCGCTCTCGCACACCGTTGATCCATTTCCCGGGAGCGCTGCCGACGCCGCAGTGCTCGTCGTCCCGGACACCGAGGCGTTCCCGGATGCGCTGGATGCCTATCCAGGGCTGAAGGACGTGCTCGCCGCCGTCGGCTTCACCGGCGCGGCCTCGTCGTTCACCCGCGTGCACGCACCGTCGGTCACGCAGCTGCCGTTCGCGGTGGTCGGCGCGGGCAAGACAGCGGATGCCTCGTCCGTCCGCGACGCGGCCGGAACCGCGCTGCGCTCGCTGACCGGCTTCGCCGACGTCGCGCTCGCGCTCGCCGGGCCTCTGGACGAGTTCGCGGCCGCGGCCGCGGAGGGCGCCGTCTACGGCGGTTACCGCTTCGAGGGATACCGCGCCAAGCCCGGCAAGCCCCGGGCCGAGAACATCACAGTGCACAGCGCCAACGTGTCCGCGGACGACATCGAACGCGCCCGCGTGCTCGGCGACGCGCTCGCGCTCGTGAAGGATCTGGTCTCAGTGCCCGCCGAGTGGCAGAGTCCCGCCGATCTCGCGCAGAGCGCGGCGGATGCCGTCGCCGGCCTCGACGTGTCGGTCGACGTTCTCGACGAGAACGCGCTGGCCGAGCAGGGTTACGGCGGCGTGCTCGGCGTCGCACAGGGGTCGGATCGCCCGCCGCGCGTCGTGCGTCTCGAGTACGCCCCCGCAGACGCCGCCGGTCACATCGCACTGGTCGGAAAGGGCATCACGTTCGACACGGGAGGCCTATCACTCAAGCCTGCGGCGAGCATGGTCGGGATGAAGTTCGACATGGCCGGGTCCGCCACGGTCCTCGCCACGCTGAAGGCGATCGCCGAGCTGAAGCTGCCGGTCCGCGTCACCGCGTGGATGTGCATCACCGACAACATGCCCTCGGGCAGCGCGACCCGCCCCGGCGATGTGCTCCGCATGCTCGACGGCCAGACCGTCGAGGTGCTGAACACCGATGCGGAAGGCCGCCTGGTCCTCGCCGACGGACTCGTGGCCGCGAGCCGCGAGAACCCCGATGTCATCTTCGACGTCGCCACCCTCACCGGCGCGATCCTCGTGGCACTCGGGCACCGGCACACCGGCGTCATGGGCGACGACGACGCCGTGTCGGAGTACCTGGCCGCGGCCGAATCCGCAGACGAACTGGCCTGGCCGCTGCCGCTGCCGGACTACATGGAGGACTCCCTGGACTCCCCCATCGCCGACATGCTCAACGCCAACATGGGCGATCGCGCCGGCGGCTCGATGTTCGCAGGCCTCTTCCTGCAGCGCTTCGTCGGACGCACCGGCGACGCGGAAGACGCTCCGCGCATCCCGTGGGTGCACCTGGACATCGCCGGGTCGTCGGAGAACGGCAGCTCGCCGTACGGATTCACGGACAAGGGCGCGACCGGCGCGACCGTCCGCTCGCTCGTCGCGTTCGCCGAAGCACGCGCCAAGGAGGCCTGATGACCACGCACACCTTCGACCTCGTCGTCCTCGGCGGCGGCAGCGGCGGCTATGCCGCGGCTCTTCGTGCCGCCGAACTCGGCAAGAGCGTCGCGCTGATCGAGAAGGACAAGGTCGGCGGCACGTGCCTGCATCGCGGATGCATCCCGACCAAAGCGCTGCTGCACGCCGCCGAGGTGGCCGATCACGTCCGCGATGCGGGATCCGTCGGCATCGGCGCGACGTTCGACGGCGTCGACGCCGCCGGCGTCCGCGCCTACCGCGAGAACATCGTCGCGAAGAAGTACAAGGGCCTGGAGGGCCTCGTCAAGGCACGCGGCATCACGACCGTCGCAGGGACCGGCAAGCTCAACGCCGACCGCACCGTCTCGGTCGGCGACGACGTGTACAGCGGCACCGACGTCGTGCTCGCGACGGGCTCCTACAGCCGCTCGCTTCCCGGCCTCGACATCGGCGGACGCATCCTCACCAGCGAGCAGGCGCTCGAGCTGGATGTCGTCCCGGAGCGCGTCCTCGTGCTCGGCGGCGGAGTCATCGGCGTGGAGTTCGCGAGCGTGTGGCGCTCGTTCGGCGCCGAGGTGACGATCATCGAGGCGCTGCCGCACCTGGTCCCGAACGAGGACATCGCCCTCAGCAAGGGACTCGAGCGGGCGTTCCGCCGTCGCGGCATCCAGTATTCGCTCGGAACGCGCTTCCAGACGGCGACGCAGGATGACGCGAGCGTCACGGTCACGCTGGAAGACGGCAAGACCTTCACCGCCGACTACCTGCTCGTCGCCGTCGGCCGCGGGCCGGTCACGGCGGACCTCGGATTCGAGGATGCCGGGATCACCCTCGACCGCGGATTCGTGACCGTGGACGAGGAGCTTCGCACCGGCGTCCCGAACGTCTGGGCGGTCGGAGACATCGTTCCGGGGCTCCAGCTCGCACACCGAGGCTTCCTGCAGGGCATCGCAGTGGCAGAGCGGATCGCCGGCCTGTCCCCCGCTCCGCTTCCGGAATCGCAGATCCCGAAGATCACCTACTGCAACCCCGAGGTGGCGTCCGTCGGCGTGTCCGAGGAGGCCGCCGTCGCAGAGCACGGCGCCGACGCGGTCGTATCCTATGAATACAACCTCGCCGGCAACGGCAAGAGCGAGATCATCGGCACGACGGGCCTCGTGAAGGTCGTCCGACTGAAGGACGGGCCTGTCGTCGGAGTTCACCTTCTCGGCGATCGGGTCGGAGAACTCATCACCGAGGGACAGCTCGCCGTCGCCTGGGAGGCGCACCCCGAAGACATCGCCCCGCTCATCCACGCGCACCCGACGCAGAGCGAGGCACTCGGCGAGGCCTTCCTGGCGCTCTCCGGAAAACCATTGCACGCCCTCTGACCACCAACCGGTGTCAGGGTCACTAAGCTGAGTACGTCATAAACATTCTTGAAGGAGACTCCGTCATGAGCACATCCGTGGTCCTCCCCGCTCTCGGTGAGAGCGTCACAGAGGGTACGGTCACCCGCTGGCTGAAGCAGGTGGGAGACACCGTTCAGGCGGACGAGGGCCTGCTCGAGATCTCGACCGACAAGGTCGACACCGAGATTCCCTCCCCTGTCAGCGGCGTCATCGAGGAGATCCTCGTCGCCGAGGACGAGACCGTCGAGGTCGGCGCGCTTCTGGCGCGTATCGGCGACGGCAGCGGCGCTGCCCCCGCTTCGGATGCTCCGGCTGCCGCCGAATCCGCCCCGGAAGCCGCGCCCGCCGAGGCCGCCCCTGCGCAGGAGGCGCCCGCCGAAGCAGCAGAAGCCGAGACCGCGCCCGCCCAGGAAGCCGCCGCCGAATCCGCTCCGGCCGTTCCTTCCGGCGACGCGACCGACATCCGCCTCCCGGAGCTCGGCGAGAGCGTCACCGAGGGCACCGTCACCCGCTGGCTGAAGCAGGTCGGCGATGAGGTCGCCGTGGATGAGCCGCTGCTCGAGATCTCCACCGACAAGGTCGACACCGAGATCCCCTCGCCGGTCGCCGGAATCCTGCAGGAGATCGTCGCAGCTGAGGACGAGACCGTCGAGGTCGGCGGTGTCCTGGCCCGCGTCGGCTCCGGCGCTGCCCCCGCGGCTGACGCTCCGGCTCCTGCCGCTGAGGCTCCGGCACCCGCGGCCGAGTCCGCTCCGGCTCCTGAGGCGGAGGCTCCTGCCGCTCCGGCGCCTGCCCCCGAGACTCCGGCTGCTCCCGCTCCTGCCCCCGCCGCTCCCGCTCCGGCCCCCGCCGCAGCACAGCCGGCTGAAGAGAAGGCCGATGACAAGGGCTCGCTCTACGTGACGCCGCTCGTGCGCCGCCTGGCGTCGCAGCAGGGCGTCGATCTCGCCACCGTCACCGGCTCGGGCGTGGGAGGGCGCATCCGCAAGGAGGACGTCCTCAAGGCCGCCGAGGCCAAGGGCGCAGCACCTGCTGCGGCCGCCGCCGCTCCGGCACCCGCACCTCTCGAGGTCTCGCCGCTGCGCGGGACCACGCAGAAGATGTCGCGCCTGCGCAAGGTCGTCGCAGAGCGCGCCGTCGCTTCGATGCAGCAGACCGCACAGCTGACCACCTTCGTCGAGGTGGATGTGACGGCTCTGGCGAACTACCGCAACAGCGTCAAGGACGACTTCCTGAAGAAGACCGGCGACAAGCTGTCCTTCCTGCCGTTCTTCACGCTCGCCGCCGCGGAGGCCCTGCAGGCCTTCCCGATCATCAACGCGACGGTCGACGGTGAGAACATCGTCTACCCGGCGACCGAGAACATCTCGATCGCCGTCGACACCGAGCGAGGCCTGCTCACTCCGGTGCTGCGCGACGCGGCGTCGAAGAACCTCGCGCAGATCGCTCACGAGATCGCGGACCTCGCCGCTCGCACCCGCGACAACAAGCTGAAGCCCGACGAGCTCGCCGGTGGCACCTTCACGGTCACCAACACGGGCTCGCGCGGCGCGCTGTTCGACACCCCGCTGGTGTTCCTGCCGCAGTCGGCGATCCTCGGCACCGGCACCGTCTTCAAGCGCCCCGGCGTGGTGACGGTCGACGGCGTCGACGCGATCGCGATCCGCTCGTACGCGTACCTCGCGATCTCGTACGACCACCGCATCGTCGACGGCGCGGACGCGGCGCGCTTCCTCGGAGCGGTCAAGGCACGCCTGGAGGCCGCGAACTTCGCTGGCAACCTGGGCGCCTGACCTCAGGCAGTCACTCCGGCTGGTGCGCGACGTCGTAGATGTCGCGCACCAGCCATTTCTGTTCCCGGCGCTCGAGCACGAGCATCTGCTGCGCGCTCTCGCCGGACGCCTCGGTCGGGGCGAGCCTGACGACGGCGACATCGCCATAGTCGTCCACGAGCGTCGCCGTACTCGCCGCCGCCCCCTGCGCGACCAATCCTCCGGCCGGTGTCGCAACGCCCGCCGCGAGCGCTTCAGGGCACGCCTCCGCCGCCGCCTCGACGCAGCCCACGACGGTGTCGAGCAGTCCCGGCACCGACAGCAGCGGGTCCTCGCCCTCTGCGGGCGCGGAGACGACCGGATCCGGCCCCGCAGAGGGTTCCTCGGTCGCCGGAGCTGACTCGACGGGCTCATCCACCCTGACCGGCCGGCTTCCCTTCTGCGCGGCCTGTGCCGGATCGGCGTCCCCGCCCTCGGGCCACATCAGCCCGACCACGAGCACGACGGCGGCGAGCGAACCCGCCAGGATCAGCGGACGCCGCCGCGACCGTGGCGGCGCGCTGTTCTCCCGTCGTCGCTCGCCGACCTTCTCGCTGTCGCGGTGTCGCTTTCGCGTGAGCCGGGACAGCCCGGCGATCATGGCCTCCGACATCGTCTGCAGTGCGGTGCGTGCGGCATCCAGCGTTGACGGCCGGGCTGCGGCCGCGCGCGTCGTCGCACGCGTTCGTCGCGCGCGGCGCCCACCCTCGCCCTCGGGGCGCGGCACCCGGCGCGGCGCGAGATCGGCCGCGCGCTCGGGAGCGAAGACATCCAGTCTGAGCGCGCGCGGCGCCGCCACGGCGAACAGCTGGCCCTCCCAGCGGGCATCCGCGTCGTCATGATGGCGCCGATCGCGGAGCGCCGCAGCCATCTCGTCGAGAACACGGATCGTGGCCCTGTCATCGGTGTGCTCGGCGATGCGCTCGACGAGCGCGGACGTGCGCGCCCTGGCACTGCCGCCTGATCCGTGCACGAAGAGCGGTCGCCCATCGCCGGTGAGCCACCAGTCGCCCTCAGCGTCCGCAGCGTCCGCAGCGTCCGCGCCGAGTTCCCTCACGCCGCGCAGCAGGCTCACCACCAGCGTGCCCAGCTCGCCGGTGGCCAGCGGGGCTTCCGCCGCGCGTCGACGACCGAGAAAGCCCTCGACGGGCTGCGTGCACCACGGAAGCAACGCGTCATGCCCGTCTCTCCGGCGACGCACGTCGATCACCCCGCACACGTGCTCGGCGCCGGAGAAGGCCCATCCGGCCCACTCGGCGAGCTCCACGGCGTCGACGCACACGGCGACGCCGTCCTCATAGGCGACCAGGGCGCCGGGGAACGGTCCCTCCGTGCGGTCGACAGCGCGGATGAGACGATGGGCCCCCGGCACCAGCGCGGAACGATCTGCTGCGGCATCCGTCTCTGTCATCGGCCCATCACACCGCACCTGGGCCCCCGAAAAGGCCGGAGGGGCCCGAATGTGCACAGGTCGGCTCTCATCGCAGATGTGCAGGACTAGTGCGCCTCACGCGAACGCGAACATGAGGGGCTGCCGGACTCGGTATCCTGGTACGCATGGCTAAGCGTGCTCCCGAACCCGAAAAGCGTCCTGGGTTCTTCTCCCAGATCAAGTCCCTCTTCCGGTTCACACGCGAGATCTATCCGTGGCTCCCCTGGGCGCAGATCGCCATCCTCATCGGCGGCATCCTGCTCGGCCTCGTCGTCGGCTACCTCATCCCGCCGTTCCAGATCTGGTCCCTCGTGCTGTGGGGCGTCACCGGACTCATGGTCGGCGTGCTTGGGTCTCTCTTCCTGATGACGCGCCTGTCCACCAAGGCGATGTACCAGAAGATCGACGGTATGCCCGGCGCGACCGGCCATATCCTCAGCACGAGCCTCGGCCGCAAGTGGCAGGCGTCGGACACTCCGGTCGGCATCAACCCGAAGACGCAGGAGGCCGTGTACCGCGCCATCGGCCGCGGCGGCATCGTCGTGGTCGGCGAGGGAGCACGAGGCCGCCTCACGCGTCTCATCAACGAGGAGCGCACGAAGGCTCAGCGTGTCGCGCACGGCGTGCCGGTGCACGTCTACTACGTGGGTCACGGTGATGACGAGGTCGCGATCGCTGACCTCTCCAAGACCATCAAGAAGCTCCCCAAGGCCATCGACAAGACGACAATGGCCGCGGTCATCCGCCGTGTGGACTCAGTCTCCCAGTCTGTGACGTCGCTGCCGATCCCGAAGGGCATCGACCCGACCAAGGTCCGCGCGCAGCGCCCGCGCTAAAGCTCAGCGCGACTCCGGCAGGTGCTCCTTCGGGAGCCGCCGGACCTTGGCCCTGCGCCTGCGGCGCTCGGGCACCATCGAGCGCATCTCGTCGAGCTTGCCGAAGCACAGCAGCCGGTCGTCCGCCTCCAGCACGACGTGCTTGCGCGGATTGGGGATGACCGAGACGCCGCGGTGCAGCGTCAGAACGGTGATGTCCCGCTCCCACAGGCCCGACTCCCCCAGCGTCTTGCCGACCAGTTCAACAGCGCTGTGCACGCTGAGCTCCGCCACGCCGTAGCCTGCCGAGACGGTCAGGCGCTGGCGGACGTCGATCTCGGGGAACGCTACCTGCGCTGCGATGTAGTCGATGATCGCGCCGGCGACATCGAGCTTCGTCGCCTGCTCGATGCCCTGCAGACCCGGCGAGGAATTGACCTCCATCACCAGCGGCCCCTCGTCGCCCTCCAGCATGTCGACACCGGCCACCCGCAGCCCCATGATCTGCGCTGAGCGGACAGCGGCCCGCTCGTACTCGGGGTCGAGCTGGACGGCTTCGACGCTGCCGCCGCGGTGCACGTTCGAGCGGAACTCGTCTCCGGCGGCCACCCGTCGCATCGCCGCGACCACCCTGTCGCCGACGACGAGGGCGCGGATGTCGCGACCGCGGCTCTCCGAGACGAATCGCTGGATCAGCACGTTCTGCTTCGTCGAGTGCAGCGTCTCGATGATCGCCTCGGCGACCTTGACCTGCGGGGCGAGGATCACACCGATGCCCTGGGTGCCCTCCAGCAGCTTGATGACCACGGGTGCGCCGCCCACGCGCTCGATCGCGGGCCTCACATCGGCGCGGTTGCGCACGAACGCGGTCGCGGGCATGGCGATGTTGTGCCGTGACAGGATCTGGCTCGCGCGCAGCTTGTCGCGGGCGCTGGAGATGCCGTTCGCGGTGTTGGGCGTGTAGACGTCCATCTGCTCGAACTGCCGGACGACGGCCGTGCCGAAGTAGGTGATCGAGCTTCCGATCCGGGGCAGGATCGCGTCGTAGTCGCTGAGCGGCTTGCCCCGGAAATGCAGATCGGGTTCGTCGGCGGTGAGGTCGATCGCGAACTTCAGCGTATTGAGTACTTTCACGTCGTGTCCGCGCTGGATCGCGGCTGCGCGCAACCGCTGCGTCGAGTATGCCTGGGGTGCACGGCTGAGTACGGCGAGCTTCACGTCTGTTTCCTGCCAAGATGTATCGCGTGGTTAGGACATCTCATTCAAACACTCTTACCGGGTGGCGTGAATGGGTGAGCCTGCCCGACGCCGGCGTCGACTGGATCAAGGCGAAGATCGACACCGGCGCGCGCACCTCCTCGCTGCACGCCTTCGACGTCGTCGAGTTCGACCGCGAGGGCGAAGCCTGGGTGCGGTTCCGGGTGAACCCGTGGCAGCACACCGACGCTGAGGCCACGATCGTCGAGTGCCCGATCCACGATCGGCGCGAGGTGCGCAGCTCGTCCGGCCACTCGCAGGAACGTCTGGTCGTGCTGCTGGCGATCCGTCTGGTCGACCGGCTCATAGTCTCCGAGGTGACGCTGAGCAATCGTGACGAGATGGGATTCCGGATGCTGATCGGCAGGGAGGCCCTGCGTCGCGGGTTCATCGTCGACCCCGCCCGTTCGTTCCTCGGCGGCCGCGCCCCCAAGGAGGCCCGCCGCCGCAATCGCGGTGCAGCTGACGTCACGCCCTGATTAGGACCGTGCCGACCGCCTTGTCGTGCAGTCCGCGCTGATCCTGGTCCCAGATGACGGCGGGGATGACGAGCACGAGCAGCAGAGTGCGCACGATCGGGCGCCACAGGCCCACCCATGCCCCGTTCGCGAGCACCAGGCGCATGCCGAGGATGCGATGCCCCGGGCTGCCGCCGATCGTCGGGATGAACAGGATCTGGACGACCGCGAACACGACCAGCGTCGCAAGCGAGTCGTACTGGAAGAACGCGATCGAGATGACCACGGCGGCTGCCCAGTCGATTGCGAGAGCGCCGATGCGCCGGCCGACGCGGGCGATGCTCCCCGGCCCTGCCGTGGGGTAGCCGAGACGCTCCCCTGGATACGAGTTCACGGCGTCCGTCACACATCCATCCTATCGAGGGTCTGTAACATGGCCGAAACAAAGAGGACACGGCTGAGAAACCCCTGCGCCCTACTGTTCATGCAGGCCCGAAGGCCCCGATCCGCGTCATCCAGGAGTGATAAATGTTCACCGATTCATCCGAGGTGCTGAGCTACATCAAGGAGAACGACGTCAAATTCCTTGACATTCGTTTCACCGATCTGCCCGGCGTGCAGCAGCACTTCAACATCCCGGCGTCGACCGTCGACGAGGCCTTCTTCACGGATGGTCAGCTCTTCGACGGCTCCTCGATCCGCGGCTTCGCCAGCATCCACGAATCGGACATGCAGCTCATCCCGGACGTGACCACCGCCTACGTCGACCCGTTCCGCGAGGCCAGCACGCTGGTGATGCTCTTCGACATCTACAACCCGCGCACCGGCGAGATCTACTCGAAGGACCCGCGCCAGGTCGCGAAGAAGGCCGAGAAGTACCTCGTCTCCACCGGCATCGCAGACACCGCGTTCTTCGCTCCGGAGGCGGAGTTCTACATCTTCGACGACGTGCGCTACTCCGTCAGCGCCGGCGAGAGCTTCTACAAGGTCGACTCCGAAGAGGCGGCATGGAACACCGGTCGTGAGGAAGAGGGCGGGAACCTCGCCAACAAGACCCCCTACAAGGGCGGCTACTTCCCCGTCAGCCCTGTCGACAAGACGGCCGATCTGCGCGACGACATCACCCTGCGCCTGATCGACGCCGGCTTCCACCTGGAGCGCTCGCACCACGAGGTGGGCACGGCAGGTCAGCAGGAGATCAACTACCGCTTCGACACGATGGTGCACGCGGCGGACGACATCCTGAAGTTCAAGTACATCGTCAAGAACACCTGCGAGGAGTGGGGCAAGGTCGCGACCTTCATGCCCAAGCCGCTCTACGGTGACAACGGCTCCGGCATGCACACGCACCAGTCGCTGTGGAGCGAGGGCAAGCCGCTGTTCTACGACGAGGCCGGCTACGGACAGCTCAGCGACGTCGCGCGCTGGTACATCGGCGGCATCCTGGCCCACGCGCCTGCGCTGCTCGCCTTCACCAACCCGACCCTGAACAGCTACCACCGTCTGGTCAAGGGCTTCGAGGCTCCGGTCAACCTCGTCTACTCGGCCGGCAACCGCTCCGCCGCGATCCGCATCCCGATCACGGGCTCGAACCCGAAGGCCAAGCGCATCGAGTTCCGCGCCCCCGACGCCTCGGGCAACCCGTACCTCGCCTTCGCGGCGCAGCTGATGGCGGGACTGGACGGCATCAAGAACCGCATCGAGCCGCACGAGCCCGTCGACAAGGACCTCTACGAGCTTCCTCCCGAGGAGGCGAAGAACATCCCGCAGGTGCCCAACTCGCTGCTGGACTCTCTCGACGCACTCCGCGACGACCACCAGTTCCTGCTCGAGGGCGGCGTGTTCACGCCCGAGCTGATCGAGACCTGGATCTCGTACAAGATCGAGAACGAGATCCTGCCGATCGCGCAGCGTCCGCACCCGTTCGAGTTCGAGCTGTACTTCGGGGTCTGATCCTTCGCACACCGTAGAAGAGCCGGGTCCGCACTGCGCGGATCCGGCTCTTCTGCGTCGAGCAGCCAGGCGTTACGGTTCAGTATGGGCAAACTCAAGTACGACCACACCGCCGAACCGATCCAGATCGAGGACGTCACGCTGGCGCACCTGAAAGTGGTGATCGCCACCAAGCTCCGCCGCCAGGAGAGCTTCATGATGACCTGGCGCCCGATCGATCAGGGCGAAGGCGGCCGGCTCACGGCCTGGATCCACCCCTCCGTGCCGCTCGTGTTCGTCTTCGACAGCCCCGATGCGCCCGCGATCGACTCCAAGCGGCTGGAGGAGATGATCCACGCCACGAACGCCACCGGCGAACTGGTGCTCGATCATCTCGTGAAGACGCTGGACTGAGCCGTCCGCTCAGAGCACGTTCAGGGCGCCCGCCTGCACGCGCACCTCGAATGACGACACCTCGCCGAACTCCTCGCCGTCGACCTCGAATGCGAGGGGCTGCTCGAGTTCGACGCGCACGCGCTCCGCTGTCAGGTGCTGCGTCGACTCCGTGCTCACTGCGCTCTCGCCGCGGGTGAGAATACGGCGGATGCCGTTGTCCCAGACGACGGAGCGCACGGTGTCGAGCCACTGCAGCGCGCCGTCTGCGCTCACCAGCAGCAGGTCGAGTCGGCCGTCGTCCAGCTTGGCGTCCGGCAGCAGTCGCACCCCGCCCTGGACCATGCCGCAGTTGCCGATCAGCAGCGTGTGCCCGCGGACCTCCTGCGGTTCGCCGTCATCGATGGTCAGCGTGACGCCCGTCATCTCCGTGCCGGCCATCGCCCGTCCCATGGCCTCGACGTACGCGAGCCATCCGGCTCTGTCCTTCAGATCGTCATCGGTCTCGACGAGCATCTGCGCGTCGACGCCGAACCCGACCATGACCGCGAACGCGCGCTCCCCGTCGTCGGTGCGCACCCAGCCGAGATCGATCTGCCGCGGTTCGCCGCCCTTGATCCGGCGGAGCGCCGCGGGGATGTTCTCCAGCGGAACGTCGAGGTTGCGTGCGAGCAGGTTGCCGGTGCCCTGCGGAACGATGCCCAGCGCGGCATCGGTGCCCGCGAGCGTCTCCGCCACCGCACGGACGGTCCCGTCTCCCCCGACGGCGATCACGACCGAGCATCCCGCGGCCACGGCATCCTGCGCCATTCCGTGGCCCGGATCGTCGGGAGTGGTCTCCCACCAGCGCACGTCGTCTCCAAGGTGCTCGGCCACGGCCTTGCGCAGCTTCTCCTCATCGACCTTCGAAGGATTCCAGATGAGGCCGTAGCTCGTCGCTGTCATGTGCTCAACCGTAGAACAAGTGCTCGAAGACACGCCGTGCGCGTCTCGTCGTGCCGAGGTAGTCCTCCTCGACGGCGCTGGCGGAGCGCTCGGGGTACCCGAGCAGTCGCGCGATCGCGTCGAGTTCGCGGCGGTCTGTGGGCAGTGCGTCGCTGGTCTGGCCGGTGCGCAGGGTGATCGCCGAGCGCAGCCGACTGGCCAGCAGCCACGCGTCCCGCAGCAGGTCCGCATCCTCCGCCGCCATCAGGTCGCCGTCGACCGCGGCCTGCAGCGCGTCCAGGGTCGACGTCGTGCGCAGCGCCGGAAACGCGTGGGCGTGCTTCAGCTGGATGAGCTGCACGAGCCATTCGACGTCGCTGAGGCCTCCCGGCCCGAGTTTCAGATGCCGGTGCGGGTCGGCGCCGCGGGGCAGGCGCTCCCCCTCGACACGCGCCTTGATGCGCTTGATCTCACGGAGGGCGTGTTCGTCGACGTCCTCGGGATAGCGGACGCTGTCGGTCATCGCCATGAATCGCTCGACGAGCGCGGAGCTCCCTGCGACGCCACGGGCGCGCAGGAGCGCCTGAGCCTCCCAGGACACCGACCAGCGCCGGTAGTACTCCGTATAGGCCACCAGGGTCCGTACGACGGGCCCGTTGCGGCCTTCGGGACGCAGACCGGCATCCAGGTCCAGCGGTACCTTGGCATCGGTGAGGTGCTCTCGCAGCCCCGCCACGATCTGCGAGGCCAGGCTCTGCGCCCGCTGGGGGTCGACATCGCCCGGGTCATAGACGTAGAGGATGTCTGCATCGGAACCGAAGCCCAGCTCCGCGCCGCCGAACCGGCCCATCCCGATCACGGCGAACTCGAAGGAGTCGTCCTCGGGCGGCACCACCTCGCGCCGAACGGCTCGCAGCGCCGCCTGGATCGTCACATCCGTGATGGCGGTGAGCGCCGTGGCGAGCTCCTCGATCGTGATGACGTCCAGGACGCCGCCCATCGCGATGCGAAGCAGTTCCCGCCGACGCAGTGCCCGCACGGCCTTCAGCGCAGACGTCACGGACGCGTGCCTGGTCTGGATCGCCCTGGCCTCCTCGTCGAGCTTCACCGGGGCACGCGGCCGAAGGCGCTCCGCGTTGTCGAGCCAGGCCACCGACTCGGGGATCCACTCCAGGAGCTCGCCGATGTACCGCGACGCCGACAGCAGCAGCGTGAGGCTCTCCGCGGCGCCGGACGAGTCGCGCAGCATCCGCAGGAACCAGGACGTGTCCCCCAGACGTTCACTGATCCGGCGGAACGCCAGCAGGCCGTAGTCGGGGTCGCTGCCGTCGGCGAACCAGCGCACCATGATCGGCATGAGGTGGCGCTGGATGGTGACCTTCCGGCTGATGCCGGACGTGAGCGCGCCGATGTGTCGGAGCGCGCCGGCCGGGTCGCGGAAGCCGATCGCGGCCAGGCGGTCGCGAGCCTGCTCGGTGGAGAGCGTGCGCTCCTCCTCCGGCAGGGCCGCCACCGCACTCAGAAGCGGGCGGTAGAACAGCCGGGTGTGGATGTCGCGGACTTCGCGTCTGACGCGCTCCCAGAGCTCCCAGATCGCCGGTGCGGTCTCGGCGAGCCCGGATGCACGGGCGAGCACGCGCTGTTCCTCCGCCGTCCGCGGCATGAGGTGGGTGCGCGTGAGGTCTCGCAGCTGCACCCGGTGCTCCATCAGGCGCAGCGTGCGGTAGTCGGCCGCGAAGATCGCGGCATCGGAGCGCCCGATGTATCCGCCCGCGACCAGTGCGTCCAGGCTCTCGAGCGTGCCGCGGGTGCGGATGTCGGGATCGGTCAGCCCGTGCACGAGCTGGAGAAGCTGCACGGTGAATTCGATGTCTCGGATGCCGCCGACGCCGAGCTTCAGCTGATACGGGGCATCCTCGGGGTCGACGTGCTCGGTGACCCGCTCCCGCATGCGCTGCACGCTGTCGACGAAGTCCTCACGTGCGGCGCTGGACCAGATCTTCGGCTGGACGGCTTCCAGATACGCCTCTCCGAGCGACTCGTCGCCCGCGATCGGACGCGCCTTCAGCAGCGCCTGGAACTCCCAGCTCTTCGCCCAGCGGTCGTAGTACGCCAGATGGGAGCCAAGCGAACGCACGAGCGCGCCCTGCTTGCCCTCAGGGCGGAGGTTGGCGTCGACGTCCCACAGCGGCGGCTCGACCTCGATCCCGCAGATGCCCTTGATGGTCTCCCGGGCGAGGCGCGTGGCGATGTCGATCGCGCGCCCCTCCTCGAGCGCGTCTTCGTCGGCGGAGCCACCCACGAAGATCACGTCGACGTCGCTGACGTAGTTGAGTTCGCGGGCCCCGGCCTTGCCCATGCCGATGACGGCGAGCTGCGTGCGTGCGACGTCCTCCGCCGGGACTGCCGCCGCGACGCGTGCTCGCGCGACGGCGAGTGAGGCCTCCAGCGCCGCGCCGGCGGCATCCGCCAAGGCGGCGGACACTGCGGCGATCCGGGTAGCCGGCTCCGGCGTCATCAGGTCGATCGCCGCGATCTCCGCGAGGGAGCGGCGGTACGCGATACGCAGCGCGACCCAGGAGGTGTCCTCGCCGGAGGCAGCGATGCCGTCCACGGCGCCCACCGCAGCCAGCATGCGCTCCTGCAGAGTGCGCGCGCTCGGTACGAGCGATCCGACCTCGCCGAGGACCTGGAGCTCGTCCGGATGCCGGTAGAAGAAGTCCGCCAGCCCGTTCGAAGCACCGAACACCCGCCACACGATCGCGCGCGACTCCTCGTCGCCCATCAGCTGCCGCAGGACGCCCGTGTCGCGTCTGGCGATCCGCAGCATCCCCTCGACGGCAGCATCCGGATCGGCCGCCACGGCGCCGCCGAGCAGCTCCGCACCGTCGACCGCGAGCAGGGTGGACAGCTCGTCGACGGCATCGGCGGCGCCGCTCAGCCCTGTGAAACCGAGTCGGGCGAGTGCCGATCGTGACAGCGCGGACTCTGAGCGGACCATCCGATCAGAGCAGCTCGAGGTTGCTCTTCAGCTCGAACGGGGTGACCTGACCGCGGTAGGCCTCCCACTCCTTGCGCTTGTTCAGCAGCACGTAGTTGAACACCTGCTCGCCGAGCGTCTCGGCGACCAGCTCGGAGGACTCCATGTACTCGAGTGCGTGATCGAGGCTGGCAGGCAGAGAGGTGTAACCGAGAGCACGGCGCTCTGCGTCGCTCAGCGACCAGACGTTGTTCTCGGCCTCCGGCGGCAGCTCGTACTCCTCTTCGATGCCCTTGAGGCCGGCGGCGAGCAGCAGCGCGTACGCGAGATACGGGTTGGCCGCCGAATCCAGCGCGCGGTACTCGACACGCGACGACTGGCTCTTGTTGGGCTTGTACATCGGCACGCGCACCAGTGCGGAGCGGTTCGCGTGGCCCCAGGTCACGAAACTCGGCGCCTCGTCGCCGCCCCACAGCCGCTTGTACGAGTTGACGAACTGGTTGGTGACGGCGGAGATCTCGCTGGCGTGACGGAGGAGACCGGCGATGAAGTGGCGTCCGGTCTTCGACAGCTGGTACTTTGCGCCCTCTTCCCAGAAGGCGTTCTGGTCGCCCTCGAACAGCGACATGTGCGTGTGCATGCCGCTGCCCGGCTGGTCGCTCATCGGCTTCGGCATGAACGTCGCGTAGACGCCCTGCTCGATCGCGACCTCCTTGACGACCGTGCGGAACGTCATCACGTTGTCCGCGGTCGTCAGGGCGTCCGCGTACCGCAGGTCGATCTCGTTCTGACCGGGGCCGCCCTCGTGATGGCTGTACTCGACCGAGATGCCCAGGTCCTCCAGCATCCGCACCGACCGGCGACGGAAGTCGTGGGCCGTCCCGCCGGGGACGTTGTCGAAGTACCCGGCCGAGTCCACCGGGACGGGACCCTCGGGCCCGACGCCCGAGGACTTGAGCAGGTAGAACTCGATCTCGGGATGCGTGTAGAACGTGAACCCGGCATCCGCCGCCTTCGCGAGCGTGCGCTTGAGGACATGACGCGGGTCGGCGACCGCGGGCTGACCATCGGGCGTTGTCAGATCGCAGAACATGCGCGCCGTCGGGTCGATCTCGCCGCGCCACGGCAGGATCTGGAAAGTCGTGGGGTCGGGCTGCGCGAGCAGATCGGACTCGTAGGTGCGTGTGAGCCCCTCGATGGCCGAGCCGTCGAAGCCGATCCCCTCGGCGAACGCCCCCTCCACCTCGGCCGGCGCGATCGCGACGGACTTCAGGGTGCCGATCACATCGGTGAACCAGAGACGGACGAATTTGACGCCGCGCTCCTCGATCGTGCGCAGCACGAAGTCCCGCTGCTTGTCCATGCCCATATGCGGTATTACTTCCCGTCCACGTCGGTGGCCTTGCGCCAGTCTTCGTCGATCGCTTCCTCGACCGCCCATGCCTCAGAGCGCTCGCGCAGCGTCTGCAGCGCGTTCGCGGCCGCGGCGGCCGTGTCGAAGGGGCCGACACGATCGACGGCGGGCGACATGTAGCCGTACTCGACTTCACCGGAAGTGGTGTTGTACCAGTACTTGCGCTCTCCGCTGGACATGTACGAATCTTCTCCTCGAGACATGGCCCGTCCCTTCGTAAGGCTTTGTCACGATACTAATGGGGACACCCGCTCTCGCTAGGCTATTGCGCATGGCAAAAGCGATCGGCGTCGACATCGGCGGCACAGGCATCAAGGCAGGAATCGTAGACCTCGACAAGGGGACGCTCGATTCCGATCGTATTCGCGTCGACACCCCGAAGGGCGCCTCTCCCGAAGACGTGCTGAAGGCGGTCCACGAGGTTCTCGACACGCTCGGCGTGCGCGACTCCGATCTGCCCCTCGGCGTGGCATTCCCCGCGATCGTGAAGCGCGGCAGGACGCTGTCCGCGGCCAACGTCTCCAAGGAGTGGCTCGACTTCGAGGCCGAGAAGTTCTTCGAGGACGGTCTCGGCCGCGACATCACCTTCGTCAACGACGCGGATGCCGCCGGGATCGCCGAGGCGCGCCACGGCGCAGCCCGCGACGTCGAGGGCCTCACGATCATGGCGACCCTGGGCACCGGCATCGGCTCGGCGTTCCTGTACAACGACGTGCTGCTGCCGAACACCGAGCTCGGCCATCTGCTCTACGACGGCACCACCGTCGAGGACGCGTCGATCGAGAAGTGGTGCGCGTACTCGGCCATGGAGCGCGAGAACCTGTCCTGGGAGGACTGGTCGGCCCGGCTCCAGGTCTTCTTCTCGCACGTCGAGTTCCTCTTCAGCCCCGACCTGTTCGTCGTCGGCGGTGGCGTCTCGAAGCACCCCGACAAGTTCATTCCGCTGCTCGATCTGAAGACGCCGATCGTCCCGGCGATCCACCGGAACTCCTCCGGCATCATCGGCGCGGCGTCCCTGGCTGCGGACTAGCGAGATCCGGCGTACGGGCTGCGAATGGGGCGGCCTGTACGCCGGGTTCTGTCCCGGGGTCTCTCTCGAGGATCCCCTTCGACGGCCATCTCTCTCGGCGACACGTTGCCGTGCCGCTCCAGCGGTCTACCCGAGGACTCGGCGAGCCGCGTCATCATCCTCTGTCTGACCTTGCTCCGGACGAGGTTTACCTGGCAGGTCATGTCACCATGACCCCCGGTGGTCTCTTACTCCACCCTTTCACCCTTACCTCGCGACCCGTGGGCCGGAGGCGGTCTGCTCTCTGTGGCACTATCTCGCGGATTGCTCCGGGTGGGCGTTACCCACCGTCCTGCCCTGCGGAGCCCGGACGTTCCTCGGTGCGGTTGCCCGCAACGCGACCGTCCAGCCGCCCCATTCGCCTCTCCAGTCTACTTCTCGCCGGTGCGCTCGATCCGGAGGTCGAGCGGCACGTCGATCGAGAACGCCCCGAACAGGCGCCTGGTGGCGACTGCGGCGGCCTCGCGCACCGCGGATGCCGCGGCATCGGCCTGCTCGGCCGGAACATGCAGGATCACCTCGTCATGCAGGAAGAAGGCCAGGTGCGCCTGCGTCGCGAAGGGACCGGATGCCGTCGCCGGGGTCTGTGCAGCAGGAAGCTGCCTCAGCCGATGCCGGATCTCCGCCAGCCAGATCAGCGCCCACTCGGCGGCGGTCCCCTGCACGATGAAGTTGCGGGTGAATCGGCCTCGTTCACGTGCTCGCCCGCGCGCACGCTTCACCTCGGCGGGCACGACATCGGCGCCGGTCGCGGCGGCCTGCTGCGCCTGCCAGTCTGCGTCCGGTCTCGGCGAGGATCGGCCGAGCCAGGTCGATACGACACCGCCGTCCTCGCCGATGCGGGCGGCCTCGTCGACGCGGTGCATAGCGCGCGGGTAAACCCTGCGCAGGCGCGGCACGAGCCTGCCGCTGTCCCCCGTCGTGGCACCGTACATCGCGCCCAGCACTGCGTACTTGGCCTCTTCTCGCGTCGCCACCGCTCCGGAGGCGACGACCCCCGCGTACAAGTCCTGTCCGCGAGCGGCCTCGGCCATGGCCTTGTCGGATGCCATCGCGGCGAGCATCCGCGGCTCGAGCTGCGCGACGTCGGCGATGACGAGCATCCACTCCGGGTCGGCCCGCACGGCGGGCCGGAGGATGCGCGGCAGCTGCAGCGCTCCGCCACCTGAAGACGCCCAGCGGCCGGTGACCACGCCACCGGGGATGTACACGGGGCGGAAGCGTCCGCCGTGCACCCACTCCGCGAGCCACGCCCACCCGTTGGCGCTCATCAGCCGCGACAGCTTCTTGTACGCCAGCAGCGGCGCGATGACGGGGTGGGAGATCTCGCTGAGCTGCCACTGGCTGGTCGACTCGACGTTGACGCCGACGCGATGCAGTGCGCGCAGCAGCTTCACGTGGCTGTCGAGGTGGAGCGTCGGGTCCCCGACGTGGAAGCGCACGGCGTCGGCGTGGGTCGCCATGTGCGCGGGCATCCCTCCGCCGGACGGGCGGGCGCCGAGCACCTCAGTGAGGATGCGGTCGTGCTCGGCGGCATCCCAGGGAAGGCCGGCGGCGCGCATCTCCTCGGCGATCAGGCCGCCCGCGGACTCTGCGGCGCAGAGGAGCGCGAGTCGACCCGTGCGGTCGGCGGCGATCACGCCGAGCTGTGCGCGCAGTTGGTCGAGGAGGTCGGCGACGGACTCCGCCCCGCCGTGGTCGTCCGGGGCGAACAGCGCGGGCTCAGTGATCTCCGGTTCGCGCGGCAGCCAGTCGGGCGAGGGCGCGAGCGGACGGGCGACCACATCCGTGTCGCGGAGGATCGCGTGGCACAGCAGCAGGTCGTGCGTGCGGGTCAGCTGCACACCCACGGAGAGGAGATCGGGGTAGAGCTCGCGTGCGCTGCGGATCACCCAGCGCGGGCGTTCACGCGCTTCGACCTCGCGGACCCAATCGGCAAGTTCTGCGGCGGCGAGGTCGGTGCGGTCGATCTCTGAGCCCTCGGCGTCGAGCCGGACGGCGGCGGCCCCGCCGTCGCCCGTTGCGGCCAGCAGGATCCGGGAATCGGCTGCCGGCCCGGCGCTCACAGCCCCGATTCTTCGGTGCGCACGAGGATCGCGCCGCACTCCGGGCACGAGACGACGGCATCGGGCGCGGCCTGACGAACCTCATTGAGATGCGTGCCGGAGAGCATCATGCGGCATCCTTCGCAGGTGCCGCGCCGCAGTAGTCCGACGCCGATGCCGCGCGACGCGCGTCGGGTGTACTCGGCGAGCAGCTCAGCGGGGATCTCTGCGGTCACCGCGTCGCGGTCGCGGGTGAGCTGTTCGATCTCGCTGGTGGCGGCCGCGATCGACGCCTTGGCCTGCGCCGTGAGCTCGGTGCCCTCGGCGGTGGTGGTGTCGATCAGCGCCTGCTGGGTCGCGACGGCGGCTTCGGCGTCTTCGAGACGGCCCATGACGTCGAGCTCGATGTCTTCGAGGTCGCTGATGCGCTTGGCGAGGCTGGCCAGCTCGTGCTCGAGCGCCTGCGCGTCCTTGGGACTGGTCGTGGTCGCGAGGCGGTCGGCGTCGCGCGTGCGGCGCTGCTCGGTGACCTTCACATCGGATTCGAGCCGGGTCAGTTCGGTGCGGATGTCGTCGCGGGTACCGCTGAGCGCGGTCAGCTCACGGAGCTGCTCCTGGCGTTCCTTGGCGAGCTCGCTGATACGCGCCCCCTGCGCCGGTGTCGTCCGCTGCCGCTCGGCCTGCTGAAGGCGTCGATCGAGCTCGGCGACGTCGAGGAGGATGCGCTGTTGTTCGGGGCTGGCGTTCACACATCCAACTTACCGTCCAGGTAGGTCCAGATCCGGTTCTCGCGCAGGAATCTGCTCCGTTCGCGCATAGAACCGGGCGTGCCGCTGTCGCGGAAGAACGCTTCGAACTCCACGACGCCGTCCGTGTCGAACGGCCCCCCTGACACGGTGTCGAGGATGTCCAGCCGGGTCCATCGGGTACCCGCGTCGAGATCCAGCTCGGCCGGTCGAGTGGTCGGATGCCACGATCGCAGCAGGTACGCGGCATCCCCCGTCGCGAAGGCCGTGAAACGGGAGCGCATGAGACGCACAGCCGTGGGGGCGGCGATGGCGCCGGAGAGCACGGGGCCGCAGCACGAGTCGAATGTGTCTCCGGATGTGCAGGGGCAGCGCATGCGTCCATTGTGCCGCGTACCCTGTGACCATGACCGCTCTTCCCGTCCGTACCGCCCACAACGGCTTCACTCTCCCCGCGATCGGCCTCGGCACGTATCGACTGAACGGCGATGCGGGCGCTGCCGCGATCGCCGGCGCCATCGACGCCGGCTACCGGCTGGTCGATTCCGCATTCAATTACGAGAACGAAGGCGCGGTCGGCCGTGGGGTGGCGGATGCCGCCACTGATCGCGCTGAGGTCATCGTGACCACGAAGCTGCCCGGCCGGCACCACCCGGCCGAGAGGGCGCGCACCAGCATCGAGGAGAGCCGATTCCGGCTCGGCCTGGATGCCACCGACCTGCACCTCATCCACTGGCCGAACCCGATCCAGGACGAGTACGTGCAGGCGTGGGCCGCGCTCGTCGAGGCGCAGCAGCGCGGCACAGTGCGCCAGATTGGCGTCTCCAACTTCCTGCCCGAGCACCTGGAGCGCCTGGAGCGCGAGACCGGAGTGCTCCCGGTGGTCAATCAGATCGAGCTGCACCCGTACTTCCCGCAGACCGAGCAGCTCGCCTACCACCGCGAGCACGGCATCATCACCGAGGCGTGGAGCCCGATCGGCCGCGGCAAGGAGCTGCTGGAGGAACCGGTGATCGCGGAGGTCGCCGCCGCGCACGGCATCTCGCCGGCCCAGGCCGTGCTCGCCTGGCACGTCGCTCGTGAGAGCGTCGCGATCCCGAAGGCGTCGTCGCTGGAGCACCAGAAGGCCAACCTCGCGGCGGCATCCATCACACTCGATGAGGCCGAGGTCGAGGCGATCACCGCGCTCGGTCGCGCCGATGGCCGGCTGTTCGACGCAGACCCGCGCTCGCACGAGGAGTCCTGAGCCGCGACGCTCCCCCGCCGCGGCGCGTCACAGCATCGCGGTGAGAACGCCGCCGTCAGCGCGCAGAGCCGCGCCGTTCGTGGCGGAAGAGAGCGGACTCGCCAGGTAGAGCGCGAGGTTGGCGATCTCGGCAGGGTCGATGAATCTCTGCAGCAGCGATGTCGTGTTCTGCGAGATGATGGCGGCCTTCATCGCATCCTCAGGAACATCCTGCGCTGCCGAGAGCGCGCCAACCGTATCGGCGACGCCATCGGAGTAGGTCGGACCGCCGAGGATCGTGTTCACAGTGACACCGGTGCCGCGGGTGAGCTTGGCCAGGCCGTTGCTCAGAGCCAGCACTGCGGCCTTCGTCACGCCGTAGTGCACCATGTCTGCAGGGATGTTCACGCCGGATTCGCTTCCGACGAAGATGATGCGTCCCCACCCGCGCTCCAGCATGCCGGGCAGCAGCTGGCGTGAGAGGCGCACGCCGCTCATGACGTTGACGTCGAAGTAGCGCTGCCAGTCGTCGTCGCCGATATCGCCGAACGCAGACATTTCGAAGAGTCCGACGTTGTTGACCAGGATGTCGACCTCGCCGAGCTGCTCGAGCAGCTGCGCCATCTGCCGTGGGTCTGCGACGTCCGCGACGATCCCCGCGACCGGCGCGTCAGGATCCTCCCCCTTCAGCTCGACAACAGCACGATCGACCGTGGCGCGTTCGCGCCCGTTGATCACGACGGATACACCTTCTGCGCGGAGCCCCCGCGCGATCGCGAATCCGATCCCCTGCGTCGACCCGCTCACGAACGCTCGTCGGCCGCTCAGCTGCAGTTCCATGACTCTCCATTCACTTGATCAGTCAAGTCATAGCTTACCAATGTCACTTGACTGAGAAAGTGCAATAGTCTGCTGTCATGACGGATCGCACAGCCCCCTCAGCACTCACGGGCGACGACCTGGAGACCTGGTCCTCTCTGGCCACCGTCCTGGAATGGCTGCCGGCCGCGCTCGACGCTCAGTTGCAGTCCGACTCGGAGGTGACGCACTTCGAGTACGGGATCCTGTACGCCCTGGCCGATGCTCCGGAGCAGGCGCTCCGGATGAGTGTGCTCGCGGGCTACGCGAACAGCTCGCTTTCGCGTCTGTCGCGCGCCGCGGCGCGGCTGGAGAAGCGCGGTTGGATGCGACGGATGCCGGATCCCACCGACGGCAGGTACACGCTCGCGATTCTCACCGAGCCGGGCAGGGCGAAGGTCGAGCAGGCCACGCCGGGTCATGTGCGCACGGTGCATCGGCTCGCCCTCGACCCGCTGACGGCGGCGCAGAAGAAGCAGCTTCGGGAGATCAGCAGGCGAATCCAGCGTGCGATCCGCGATGAGTCCGGGTGGAGTCCGGCTGCGACGGAATAGTCCCGCGCGGGCTCGACTTGCATCTGACATGAGAGCAATCGTCTACACGGACAAGGGCGACTCCACTGCGCTCACGTTGACCGAGCGCGAAACGGCACAGCCGGGCCCAGGAGAGGTGCGGGTGCGCATCCACGTCTCCGGTGTGAATCCGACGGACTGGAAGGCCCGCGCAGCTACCGGCGCGCCGATGCCGTTCGAGGAGATCGTCCCGAACCAGGACGGTGCCGGTGTCGTGGATGCCGTCGGCGACGGCGTCGAGGGCCTGCAGGTCGGCGATCGCGTGTGGGTGCATCTCGCTGCCCACCAGCGGCCGACCGGCACCGCCCAGGATTTCACGGTGGTTCCGGCATCGCGCGCAGTTCGACTCCCGGACGGTGTCGGCTTCGATGTCGCCGCAAGCCTCGGTGTTCCGGCGATGACCGCGCACCGCGCGCTGACCGTGCACGAGCATGGCCCGGCGCGGCTCTCCCCCGGCGCGCTCGCCGGGCGGACCGTGCTCGTGCAGGGCGGTGCGGGCGCCGTGGGTCACGCGGCGATCCAACTCGCCGCATGGGCGGGCGCGACGGTCATCACGACCGTGAGCACGGGTGCGAAGGAGCGGCTCGCCCGCGCGGCGGGCGCTCACCACGTCTTCCAGTACCCCGATGACCGACTGGCCGAGCGCATCCTCGAAGTCGCCCCGTCCGGCGTCGATCAGGTCGTGGAGGTCTCACCGGCGAGCAACGCCGCGCTCGACGTCGCGGTGCTGGCCAATCACGGGTCAATCGCGTACTACGCGAACGACAAGGGCGACGCGTTCACGATCCCGATCATGCCGAGTTTCGCCAAGAACGCCCGCTGGCAGGGCCTGCTCCTGTACACCGTCGGCGAGGATGCGTTGACCGCAGCCGCCGAGGATGTCACGGCGGCGCTGGAGGACGACGCTCTTCCCGTCGGCGAGCATGCCGGGCTGCCGCTCACGTGGTTCCCGCTCGAAGAGACCGCCGCCGCGCACGATGCGGTCGAGCGCGGCGCGATCGGGAAGATTCTCATCCGGGTCTTGTCCGACGACTGAACGGATAACGCTGGGCAGACACCGGTGAGCCTTCGCAGTACGGTTACGCCATGGCCGACGCTCGGAAGGCACGCCGAAGACTGATCCGCCCGATCGACCTCGTCGACGTGCTCGTCTACCTGATCGTGCTCGAGCTGTTCGTGCAGTTCTTCCCGTCCGTGGTCTCGGAATCGTTCCTCGTCTCGGTCATCACCGCCGTGCTGATGAAGATCGCTCTCGAGATCGTGGTGACCGCGAAGACCGCATCCTGAGGCGGCTCAGAGCCGGAGAATCGCGTCGGGTGAGAGTGACTGCGCGGATCGCGCTGGTGATCCTCAGCGCCGGCAGCAAGTTCCTCGTTCTGTGGCTCACCGATCTCGTCCTCGGAGGGGCCGTGCGGCTCGGCGGGTTCATCGAGGTCACGTTGCTGATCGTCGCGTTGATGGCGGCGCGGTACGCGGTGCGCGCACTGATCCGTTGAGACGCGGAAATCTGTGGGAGAAGTGGGCCCTGCCGGGATCGAACCGACGACATCCACGGTGTAAACGTGGCGCTCTACCAGCTGAGCTAAAGGCCCTGGTGGCTTTATTCTATCCAGCGCCCGCGTGCGCGACGTAACCATCGAACGGGGCTAGGCTGAGAACAGCGCGCGTTGTGCCGAGACGACAAGACTCCCCCGCGTCGCTTCCCGTTTCCTTGGCAAGACCTGCCAGCTTGACGAAAGGCTCCACGTGACCGTCCACGATCAGGATCCGTACTCCCAGGGCCCCCTCGACAGCGATCCGGAAGAGACCGGCGAATGGCGGCAGTCGCTCGACGAGCTCGTCGACGCCAAGGGCCACGGACGTGGTCGAGAGATCATGCTCAGCATGCTCAAGCGCTCCAAGGAGCTGCACCTGAACGTGCCGATGGTCCCGACCACCGACTACATCAACACCATCGCCTCCGAGAACGAGCCGGAGTTCCCCGGTGACGAGGAGCTCGAGCGGCGCTACCGTCACTGGATCCGGTGGAACGCCGCGATCACGGTGCACCGCGCGCAGCGCCCCGGCATCGGCGTCGGCGGTCACATCTCCACGTACGCCTCGGCTGCGTCGCTGTACGAGGTCGGCCACAACCACTTCTTCCGCGGGCAGGACCACCCTTCCGGCGGCGACCAGATCTTCTACCAGGGCCACGCCTCCCCCGGCATGTACGCCCGTGCCTTCCTCGAGGGACGCCTGACAGAGGCGCAGCTCGATGCGTTCCGCCAAGAGAAGTCCGGCGCTCCGAACGGCATCCCCTCCTACCCGCACCCGCGCATGATGCGCGAGTTCTGGCAGTTCCCGACCGTCTCGATGGGTCTGGGACCCATCAACGCGATCTACCAGGCGATGACGAACAAGTACCTCGCCAACCGCGGCATCAAGGACGTCGCGGACTCGCACGTCTGGGCGTTCCTCGGCGATGGCGAGATGGACGAGGTCGAGTCCCGCGGCCAGCTGCAGGTCGCGGCGAACGAGGGCCTGGACAACCTCACCTTCGTGATCAACGCCAACCTGCAGCGGCTCGACGGCCCTGTGCGAGGCAACGGCAAGATCATCCAGGAGCTCGAGTCGTACTTCCGCGGTGCCGGCTGGAACGTCATCAAGGTCGTCTGGGGCCGCGAGTGGGACGACCTGCTGGCGCGCGACAGCGACGGCGCGCTGCTCAACCTCATGAACGTCACCCCCGACGGTGATTACCAGACCTACAAGGCAGAGAACGGCGCGTTCGTCCGCGAGAACTTCTTCGGACGCGATGAGCGCACCGCGGCCCTGGTCAAGGACTACACCGACGACCAGATCTGGAAGCTCCGCCGCGGCGGCCACGACTACCGCAAGGTGTACGCGGCGTACAAGGCCGCGATGGAGCACAAGGGCCAGCCGACCGTCATCCTCGCCAAGACCGTCAAGGGCTACGGCCTCGGTCCGCACTTCGAGGGCCGCAACGCGACGCACCAGATGAAGAAGATGACTCTGGACGACCTCAAGCTCTTCCGCGACACCATGCAGATCCCGATCACGGACGCGCAGCTCGAGGAGAACCCGTACCAGCCGCCGTACTTCCACCCCGGAGCGCAGGACGAGACGATCCAGTACATGCTGGAGCGCCGTCGCGAGCTGGGCGGCTTCCTCCCGGAGCGCCGCACGAAGCACGTCGACCTCGCCCTCCCCGAGGACAAGGACTACGCCTTCCCGAAGAAGGGTTCCGGCAACCAGGAGGTCGCCACCACGATGGCGTTCGTCCGTATGCTCAAGGACCTGCTGCGGGTGAAGGGCTTCGGCGAGCGGATCGTCCCGATCATCCCCGACGAAGCGCGCACGTTCGGCATGGACTCGTACTTCCCCTCGGCGAAGATCTACAACCCGAACGGTCAGAACTACACCGCCGTCGACCGCGAGCTGCTCCTGGCGTACAAGGAGAGCCCGCAGGGTCAGATCATGCACGTCGGCATCAACGAGGCGGGCGCCACCGCGGCGTTCACCGCCACCGCCACGTCGTACTCGACGCACGGCGAGCCGCTGATCCCGATCTACATCTTCTACTCGATGTTCGGCTACCAGCGCACCGGCGACGCGTTCTGGGCGGCCGCCGACCAGATGGCGCGTGGTTTCGTGATCGGTGCGACCGCCGGACGCACCACGCTGACCGGTGAGGGCACGCAGCACGCCGACGGCCACTCGCCACTGCTCGCGTCGACCAACCCTGCGACCGTGAGCTACGACCCGGCCTACGGCTACGAGGTCTCGCACATCGTGCAGGCCGGCATCGAGCGCATGTACGGCGGATCGCACCCCGACCCCGACGTCATGTACTACCTGACGGTCTACAACGAGCCGTTCAAGCAGCCCGCCGAGCCCGAGAACGTCGATGTCGAAGGCATCCTCAAGGGCATCCACCGGGTGTCCGAGGGCACCGGCGAGGGCCCCCGCGTGCAGCTGCTCGCCTCCGGCGTCGGCGTCCCGTGGGCGATCGAGGCGCAGGAGCTGCTGGCGAAGGACTGGGGCGTCGTCGCCGACGTCTGGTCGGTGACCAGCTGGAACGAGCTGCGCCGTGACGGCCTGGCCGCCGACGAGCACAACTTCCTGCACCCCGAGGAAGAGCCGAAGCTCTCCTACCTCACGCAGAAGCTGCAGTCGGCCGACGGCCCGTTCATCGCCACCAGCGACTACATGCACGCCGTGCAGGACCAGATCCGTCAGTGGGTGCCCGGCGACTTCTACACGCTCGGCGCCGACGGCTTCGGCTTCGCCGACACCCGCGCTGCGGCACGCCGGTTCTTCAAGATCGACGGACCGTCCATGGTTGTCCGCGCCCTCCAGGGCCTGGCCGACCAGGGCAAGCTCGACCGCTCCGTGATCGCCCAGGCGATCTCGAAGTACGACCTGCACAACGTGAACGCGGGTACGAGCGGGAACGCCGGCGGCGAGAGCTGAGCCGCGTGTGACCGCATCGTCTCCCGCGTCGATGGACAAGACCGCGACGCTTGCCTGGCTGCGTCGCATCTCGGGTGATCTCGCGACCGCGACGATCCAGCGACTCGAGGAGACGCTGCCCTGGTACGCCGACATGCCACCGGCCCGCCGCTCTGCGGTCGGGCTGGTGGCGCAGGCCGGCATCACCTCATTCATCCAGTGGTTCGACGACCCGACATCCACGCCGTGGATCGCCGCTGACATCTTCGCCGCCGCGCCGCGCGAGCTGCTGCGCAGCGTCAGCCTCACCCAGACGCTGCAGCTGATCCGCGTGACCGTCGAAGTCACCGAGGAGCGCGTTGCTGGGAAGGGCGAGGATCTGCGCGAGGCGATCCTGCTGTACTCGCGCGATGTCGCCTTCGCAGCCGCCGACGTCTATGCCCGCGCCGCCGAGGCACGAGGGCTCTGGGATGCCAGGCTCGAAGCCCTGGTCGTGGATTCCATCCTGACCGGCGAGGCGGACGAGGAGCTGCCCAGCCGCATCGCAGCCCTCGGCTGGCACGGTCACGGCGAGGTGTGCGTGCTGGTCGGCACGACTCCCCCTCAGTTCGACGTCGATCATGTCCGCCGCACCGCGCGCAAACTCTCCGTCGATGTTCTGATCGGCGTGCAGGGGTCACGGCTCGTGCTCGTGCTCGGCCGCGCCCACGTGCCCGGTCGCGAGGAGGAGCAGGAGGACCTCGCCTTCGACGAGATCGCCACGCGCCTCGAGCCGTCGTTCGGCCCGGGTTACGTCGTGCTCGGACCGCCCGTCGCTGCCCTGGTGGATGCCGGGCAGAGTGCCCGCGCGGCTCTCGCGGGGTTCGCGGTCGCGCGCGCCTGGCGCACCGCGCCGCGTCCTGTCGAGGCCGATGATCTCCTCCCCGAGCGCGCTCTCGCCGGCGACCCGCTCGCGAAGCAGACGCTGATCGACCGCATCTACCGGCCGCTGCAGGCGCACTCCACTGACCTCGTCACGACGCTGTGGAGCTATCTCGACAACGGACGCTCGCTGGAGGCTACCGCGCGGGAGCTGTTCGTGCACCCGAACACCGTGCGCTACCGCCTCAAGCGCGTGAGCGAAGTGATCGGCTGGGATGCCACCGGCCCGCGCGAAGCGCTGATCCTGCAGACGGCTTTGATCCTCGGTTCGATCGGAACAGCCGAGACGGTGCGTCGGCGACCGGCCGCACGCCGCGCCCGCTGAGCCCGAGACCGCTGTGCGCCACGCACAAACGAATCCGGGAATCTTGTGAGGGTACATCCACCGTTTCGGCATGATCGTTGGCAGACTGGGTAGGTGATTGTCGTCGCCTGCCCTGGACAGGGCTCACAGACCCCCGGCTTCCTCGCACCCTGGCTCGAGCTCGACGGCGTGGCCGACAGCCTCGCCCGGTACTCCGAGGCCGCAGAAGTCGACCTGATCGCACACGGCACCGAATCCGACGCCGACACGATCCGCGACACGCGCATCGCGCAGCCGCTCATCGTCGCGGCATCCCTGATCGCCTCGCAGGCGCTCGTGGAACGCGCCGGCCGCCGCGCCGACGGCGTGGCAGGTCACTCCGTCGGCGAACTCGCCGCGATCGTCGGCACCGGCGTGATCGCGGCCGAGGAGTCCATGCGACTGGTCGGCATCCGCGGGCGCGCGATGGCCGATGCCGCCGCGCACACCCCCACCGGCATGAGCGCCGTGATCGGCGGCGACGAGCAGGCCGTGCTCGAGCGTCTGGCCGAGCTCGAGCTGACTCCCGCGAACTACAACGGCGGCGGTCAGATCGTCGCCGCCGGCGCCCTGCCCGCTCTGGGGTCTCTCGCCGAGGCGCCGGTCAAGGGCACGCGCGTGATCCCGCTGCAGGTCGCGGGAGCATTCCACACGTCGTATATGTCCTCTGCCGTGGACGCCCTGCGCTCCGCCGTGGCCGACGTGACGCCGAACGATCCGGACCTCACCCTGTGGACGAACCGTGACGGCTCGATCGTCGCCTCCGGGGCCCACGCGCTCGACTTCATCGTCGACCAGGTCTCCTCGCCCGTGCGATGGGACCTGTGCATGGCCTCGTTCGCCGACGCCGGCATCACCGGCATGATCGAGCTCGCGCCGGCGGGCGCCCTCGCGGGGCTCGCCAAGCGCGGCCTGCGCGGCACTCCCGTCGTCGCCGTGAAGTCCCCAGATGACCTCGATGCAGCGGCCGAGCTGCTGAACGGAGCAGCCGCATGACCGCCACTCTCAAGCAGGCCAGCGGCCCGCAGTACACCCGCATCCTCGCCTACGGCGCGGCACGCGGCGAGAACGCCGTCCCGAACGATGATCTGATCGGTCCGATCGACTCCAGCGACGAGTGGATCCGCCAGCGCACGGGCATCGTCACGCGAGTGCGTGCCGACAAGGAGACCGACGCCGTCGATCTCGCCGCCATCGCCGGCGCCGAGGCGATCGAGAAGTCGGGCATCCCGGCATCCGACATCGATCTTGTCATCGTCGCCACCATCAGCAACCCGCGCCAGTCCCCCTCCGTCTCGGCCATCGTCGCCGACCGCGTCGGCGCCAACCCGGCAGCGGCCTATGACATGAATGCGGCGTGCGCCGGCTACGCCTACGCCATCGCACAGGCCGATGCGCTGATCCGGTCGGGTGCCGCGCACTACGCACTCGTGATCGGCGCCGAGAAGCTCTCCGATGTCGTGGACCCCACTGACCGCAGCATCTCCTTCCTACTCGGCGACGGTGCGGGCGCCGCGGTCGTCGGACCGAGTGAGACGCCGGGAATCGCACCGGCGGTGTGGGGCTCGGACGGCTCGAAGTCCGAGGTCGTCGCCATGAACGGCACGCTGACCCAGTTCCGCGACGGCGAGGTCCCGTGGCCGACGCTTCGCCAGGAGGGGCCCGCGGTGTTCCGCTGGGCCGTCTGGGAGATGGCCAAGGTCGCGCGCGAAGCGCTCGACGTCGCCGGCATCGAAGCGTCCGATCTCGCGGCCTTCATCCCTCACCAGGCGAACATGCGCATCATCGACGAGTTCGCCAAGCAGCTGAAGCTGCCCGAGACCACGGTGATCGCCCGCGACATCGAGACCACCGGCAACACGTCTGCCGCGTCCATCCCGCTGGCCAGTCACCGGCTGATGGCCGAGCACCCGGAGCTCTCCGGCGGTCTCGCCCTCCAGATCGGCTTCGGCGCCGGGCTCGTATTCGCCGCACAGGTCGTCGTCCTCCCCTGAACCACGTACGCCGTTCCCTAGACTGGGCAACGGTTCCGAACACAACCCGCAAGAAAGAGGAAATCCACATGGCTTTCACCAACGATGAGGTCCTCGCCGGCCTCGCCGAGCTCGTCACCGATGAGACCGGAATCGACAGCTCCGAGGTCGCCCTCGAGAAGTCCTTCACCGACGACCTCGACATCGACTCGATCTCGATGATGACGATCGTCGTCAACGCCGAGGAGAAGTTCGGCGTCACGATCCCCGATGACGAGGTCAAGAACCTCAAGACCGTCGCCGACGCCGTCAACTTCATCGTCGCCGGTCAGGAGTAAGACCCGCAGGATGCCACCTCCGTGCACGCGGAGCGTGGCATCCTCACTTTCGATAAGGAACCTCACGCAATGACCAAGCGCATCGTCGTCACCGGAATCGGTGCCAGCTCCGCGATCGGCGGCACCGCCCCGGAGAACTGGACCAACCTGCTCGCGGGCATGTCCGGCGGCCGCTCGCTCGAACACGAGTGGGTGGCAGAGTACGAGCTCCCCGTGACCTTCGCCGCCGAGGCCATCGTCCGTCCGGAGACCGTTCTCGCGCGTCCCCAGGCGAAGCGGCTCGACCCCTCGTCGCAGTTCGCGATGGTCGCCGCGATGGAGGCTTGGGAGGATGCCGGAACCCCCGATGTCGACCCCGAGCGCCTCGGCATCGACTTCGCGACCGGGATCGGCGGCGTGTGGACTCTCCTCGACGCGTGGGACACGCTGCGCGAGAAGGGGCCGCGACGCGTCATGCCGATGACGGTCCCCATGCTCATGCCGAACGCGGCGGCGGGCAACCTCTCCCTGCACTTCCAGGCGCGCGCCTTCGCGCGCACAGTGGCCTCCGCCTGCGCCTCCAGCACCGAATCGCTCGTGAACGCCTACGAGCACCTCCAGGCCGGTCTCGCCGATGTCGTCATCGCCGGCGGCACCGAGTCCGCGATCCACCCGATCACTGTGGCATCCTTCGCCTCCATGCAGGCGCTGTCCCGCCGCAACGACGACCCGGCGACGGCATCCCGTCCCTACTCCGTCGATCGCGACGGCTTCGTCATGGGCGAGGGCGCAGGAGTCCTCATCCTCGAGACCGAGGAGCACGCGAAGGCCCGCGGCGCGAAGATCTACGCCGAGCTCGTCGGCGGCGGCGTGACGGCCGATTCGTACCACATCACAGCGAACGACCCCGAGGGTCGCGGCGCCGAGCGCGCCGTGCGCCTCGCGCTCGAGGTCGCAGGCCGCACCCCTGACGAGATCACCCACATCAACGCGCACGCGACGTCGACGCCGGTGGGCGACCCGAACGAGTACATCGCACTGCGCAACGTCATCGGCGACCGCGTCCACCAGATTCCGGTCTCCGCCACCAAGGCCTCGACCGGCCACCTGCTCGGCGGCACCGGAGCGCTCGAGGCCATCTACGCGATCCTGGCCATCCGCGATCGGATCGCACCGCCGACCATCAACATCAGCACGCAGGATCCTGAGATCCCGCTGTTGGTATCCGGCGATGCCCAGCCTCTCGGCGATGGCCCGCAGCTCGCGATCAGCAACTCGTTCGGCTTCGGCGGCCACAACGCCGTCGCCGCGTTCGCCGACTACGAGGGCTGATGCCGGACTCTGACGCGGTCGCACTGTACTGGGAGCAGGTGCGCGCCGCTCATCCTGAGCTGCCGTCCGCGGTTCCCGAGGCATGGGCTTTCGGCGCGACCCCGGCGCACGCCGACGAGCTGCTCGAGCTCGTTCTCGCAGGGGTCAAGACCGGCACTGCGTCCTCGATATGGGACTACGAATCCACCGGCGATCCTCTTCCCACGGTCGGCGAGCTGAGCGTCATCCTCGACGGCGCCGGCATGCCGCGGGCTGTCCTCGAGACGACGTCGCTGCAGACCGTCCCGTTCGACCAGGTGTCAGCGGAGCATGCGCACGCCGAGGGCGAGGGTGATCGCACCCTCGCATACTGGCGAGAGGTGCACGAGCGCTTCTGGCGGGAGTACTCCGAGGGTCCACGCGGGTTCGCGCCCGACATGCCGGTGCTGTGCGAGCGGTTCCGTCTCGTTCACGCCGCATGACGAAGGCCTCGTCCCCGATCGTTCGGGCGAGGCCTTCGTCATGCGGGGCGTGGGATTCGCGTTCTCAGGTGCCGGGATGCTCACCGGCTTCCGATACTGACGCCTCCCAGCGCCCCGAGTTCGTGGTGTCGGGTCAGCCGACCTTGTGCAGCCAGACCACGCTGGCATCGTCACTGGCGTGACGGAACGGTTCGAGCTCCTCGTCCCACCCGGATCCGAGCGCGACGTCGAGTTCCCGCTGCAGTTCGATCGCACTCCCGGCGGCGATCTCCATGGCGTAGCGGATGCGGTCCTCGCCGATCACGATGTTCCCGGCTGCGTCGGTCTGCGCGTAGTGGATGCCGAGATCAGGCGTGTGCAGCCAGCGTCCGCCGTCGCTGCGGGGCGTGGGATCCTCGGTGACCTCGAAGCGCAGGTGCTCCCAGCCGCGGATCGCGGTCGCAAGAGCAGCACCGGTGCCGACCGGTCCGTCCCAGTAGAACTCGGCACGGCGAGATCCCTCGAGCACGGGCTGGTCCGCCCAGTCGAAGTTCACCGCACGACCGATGGCGCGTCCCACCGCCCATTCCAGGTGCGGGCAGAGCGCGCGAGGCGCGGAGTGGATGTACACCACTCCGCGTGCGTAAGCCGTCGCCATGATCTCTCCGTTTCATCAGGTGCGTCTTCCCCTACGACCTGTTCCACGAGAGTGGCGTGAATATGCGGTTATACGGCGATTATCGCGCAGAACCCGCCGAATCACAAGCGTGTGATTCGGCGGGTTCTGTGGGAGTGTCTTACGCCTCGCTCATGGCCAGCTTGGCCTGCTGACCCTTTGCGGCGTAGTAGGCGGCGCGAGCGGCATCCTTCCGGGCCTGCTCGGCGTAGCCGGCCTCGAGAACGTCCTGCGGGACCTCGACGTTCGGGACGTCGTCCGTGCCGTTGTACTTCTCGATGTAGGCGTCGAGCTCGGGACCCGAGGTCCACGACGTGATCAGGCAGTAGCGCGGCTCGGTGCCGTTGTGTGTTGCGGCGTGCCACAGGCGCTGCGTGTCGACGATGAGCTGAGCACCGGCGGGCAGAGCGATGCGGTACTCGATGCTCGGGTCGGTGCGGTTCTCACGCAGGACGAAGTAGCTGTCCTTGTCGTCGGTCAGGTTGAAGAACCCGCGGACCACCCAGCCGGTGCCGTCGGGGTTCAGACGGTTGTTGTCGTCCTGGTGCAGGTTGTACAGGCACTCGCCGTACGGCGTCGGCTGCAGCTCGATGATGCGGCAGCGTCCGACGTTCGCGCCGGGCTCCTGCGCGCGGCGCGTCAGGATCGGCGCCTTCTCGGTCTGCTCCGGGATCCAGACGCCGTCCTTGTCGGTGCGCGGCGGCTTGTGGTTCCAGAAGCCGTTGCACTCGATGTCACCCTTGGCGCTGGCAAGCGGCGCGAAGCGGGTGTCACCGGACGACTTCCAGTCGACGTACTCGATGTCGAGCCATTCCTTGGGGTCGAGCTCCTGGTTGTAGCTGTCGAGGACGACGAAGCCCTTTTCCTCGAGCGCTGCGGACTTGATGTATCCCATGATCTGAGTCATGTCCTTTCATCGGGGGCCAGCACGTTTTAACAGGCCCTGATAAGGCAAGCCTAACAGCGCCGACTGAACGCGCCTGAGGACACGGCCGTGAAAATCGCACCCGCACTAGACTTGATGATGGCGGAGCGACTGGTGCCGCCGATGTGAGGAGCAGAAGCGAACACCATGGCAACCGCCACGAACGTCGAAGCGACCGCCGTCAACACCATCGAGTGGCTCTCCGCTCCGGGCACCGCCATCGTCGTCCCCGTCTACCAGCGCCAGTACCGGTGGGACATCGGCGGATGCGAGCGGCTGCTCGCCGACATCCGTGCTGTGGCCGGCGAGGACGACACGCATCGCCACTTCATCGGGTCGATCCTCTCGGCGCAGGATTCGGCCGAGACCGACCTGATCCTGATCGACGGCCAGCAGCGCATCACCACGCTCATGCTGCTGGTGGCTGCCCTGCACCACGCGGTCCGCGACACGGATGCCGGGATGGCCGCCGAGCTCGAGCGGGTCCTCGTGCGCGCCGAAGACCCCTCGCGCACCAAACTCCGCCCCCACGACGCCTGGGCGCACCTCTACGAGTCGGTCGTGCTGGATCGTCGCGAAGACGCCGAGCGCGAGTCGCGCTTCGACGACAACTATGCGTTCTTCCGCAGCCAGGTCCATGCAGATGAGGCGCCGCGGATCTGGCGCGGCCTGCAGCGTCTCGAGCACGTCTCGATCACGCTCGGAGCACAGGCGAACGCGCAGCAGATCTTCGAGAGCCTGAACTCCACGGGTGAGCCGCTGCGCGATCACGAGCTCATCCACAACTACATCCTGATGGGGCTGACGCACGCCGAGCAGCTCGACGTGGAGGCGCGCTTCTGGCTCCCGATCGAGCAGCACACCGGTGAGATGATCGGCGCGTTCTGGCGCCACTACCTGGTCATGACGACGGGCCGCGAGGTGGCGGCGGACGGCGAGCACGGCGTGTATGCGGCGTTCCGCCGCTCGTTCCCCAGCGTGGATGCGCAGCACCTTCAGGCGGATGCCGAGATCTGGCGCCACTACGCCGAGATCTACGGCATCCTGCTCGACCCGTCCCTGGAAGCGGATGCCGAGATCCGCCGGCAGCTGGTCTACATCAACACTTTCGGACGGGCCGCATATCCGCTGGCGATGAGCGCGTACAGCGACCACGCACGCGGGCTGATCACCCGCGAGGAGCTGATCGAGACTCTCGAGTGGACGCAGGCGCTCTATCTGCGCCGCGCCCTGGTCGGTCTTCCGGCGGAACGGCTGATCGCGCGGCTGTGCCGGGCGCGCGCTGAGGGACGCGACGCGCTGATGCGCGCGTTCGCCCGCATCACGCCGTCCGACGAGCGAGTGAGCGCCGTCCTCAAGTATGTGGAGCTGCCTCACGCGGCGTACGTGCTGGGACGTCTCGAGGACGTGCCGGATGCCGAGGGGTACGACATCGAGCACATCGTTCCGCTGCTTCCTGGCGAGGCGTGGTCCGGTGACGGCATCCGCTCGTGGAGTGAGTACTCCGACGACGAGCAGAACAGTCATCGTGCGCTCGCGCCGACGCTCGGGAACCTCACTCTTCTCGAGCAGCCGCTGGCTGAGCGCGTGTTCGGTGCATCCTTCCCGGAGAAGAGCGCTCAGGCCTACGCCCGCAGCGACGTCGACGAGACCAGGGCTCTCGCCGAGCTCGTCGGCTGGAGCACCTCTGCGATCAGCGAGCGCAGCGTGCGACTCTCGGCATCCCTGCTGCGGATGTGGGCGCGTCCCGCGCTTCCGGAGATCGACGACGACGGTCTCACACCCGTACTGGACGCCGTGCGCCGCCGCGGCTGGCCGGCAGGTTGGGACCGCGAGTTCGACTACGTCGAGTATCGCGGAGAGCACTGGGAGGTCAAGGACGTCCGGGCGCTGTTCAATCGCGTGTTCCGTCGCGCATGGACAGACGACCGGGCAGCGGCCCTCAGGTACAGTGCAGCGCACGGCGGACCGATCTATTCCGAGATGGCGTGGAAGGGCCAGTGGGACGCCCTGGACGACGAGAACTACCTCTACATGGGGTGGGATTCGAACTACATGATGAATGCTCTGCAGGGTGTGCTGGAGGAATCCGCGATCTCCGCCGAGGTCTTCGTGAAGTACTCCTACATCGGGAACGTGATGTGATGCGGCAGGATGTTCCCGTGGATCTGACCTTCGATGAGATCGCGCTGGGCTGGGACGACGACGTCCCGCTGGAGTGCGAGTGCGACCACGGCGATGACGAAGCGTACGCGCCGTGCGGACGTCGGGCGAAGTGGCGCGTGACGATCGACTGCACGTGCGGGGAGGATCACCCGCGCACGGTGGAGCTGCTGTGCACCAAGTGCCTTCGCACCGCGCGGAAGGACCTCGGAGACGAGGCAATCACGGCGCGTCCGCTGTGAACCGCGCGGAGATCTGATCGGCGATCGTCGCAGTCTCCTTCTTCGCGTCATTCAGGATCGCGTGAGCCGCTTCTGAATCAGAGACTGCCGACGTCGACGCACCGTGCTTCCGCGCCGTCTGCAGATTCGCGCTGATGTTGACGCAAGCACCGGCGATGCCCGCAGTGAGCGCCTCTGCCGCGACGGCCAGATCAGCCCTGAGCGACGGGTTTCCGATCTCGGCGAGCAGGACGAGTTCGGGCAACAGGCTTCTGCCCGCCTCCCCCAGTGCCGCCGAGGAACGGGCGGCCACGACCGCGGCGTCCCGGACGCGGCTGTCCCGCTCAGGGTCGTCGGCGGGCATCGCGAGAGCGGCACCGAACTCGACTGATCTGACCCCGTCCTCCTCGGCCGCTTCCAGCGCCGCCGCGCGGTGGTCGACGAGTCGCGCCGCGCACTCCGTCGCGCGCACATCGCCGGGGGTGTACTCGGCGACCATTCCCAGCAGGGCGGCCGCGAGGCCGACCATGATTCCGCACGCGGCACCTCCTCCTGGCGCGCCGCTCGGTTGCGCCAGTTCCGCAAGCCACGTCGAAAGAGGTGCGGACGTCGGCACGCGGGAGTCATCCATGCGGGTCACACTATCGATCGGTAGGGCGGGCGGGACTTGAACCCGCGATCGTTGGGTTATGAGCCCACTGCCTTCACCAGCTTGGCCACCGCCCCTAGCGCGTCCACTCTATCCGAGCCGTACCGCGTCCTCGTGCGTACGCAGGTGCTCGTGATAGATCTCCGCGTTGCGGATGAGGTCCGCACGCTCCTCCGCAGAGAGCTCACGGCGAACCTTGGCCGGCACGCCCGCCACAAGCGAGCCGTCCGGGATCTCGGTGCCGCCCAGGATGACGGCGCCGCCGGCGATGAGGCATCCGCGGCCGATCACGGCACCGCTGAGGATCACCGACCCCATTCCGATCAGCGAGCCGTCACCGATCGTGCAGCCGTGCACGACGGCGTTGTGCCCAATTGAGACGTTCTCGCCGACCATGACGCCGTGCCCGCTGTCGACGTGCACCGAGACGTTGTCCTGCACGTTGCTGCCACGGCCGAGCACGATTCCGGCGGAGTCGCCGCGCAGCACCGCGTTGTACCAGACGCTGGATCCTGCCTCCATGACGACGTCGCCGATCACGCGCGCACCGTCGGCGACGAACGCGTCTTCCACGATGCTCGGGGTCTTGTTCGCAAGGGCAAGGACGGAGGCCGACGAGGAGATGCTCATGAGGTGAGACTATCCTGACTTCCGCGTCGTTCCGCGGATTTTCGGGGTGATAAGCCCAGCCTCAGCTTGCTTGCGGAATGCCTCAGGCTGAGTAGCGTTGTGTCCATCAGGCATCGAAAAGCCGTAATGGAGGACAAATAATGAGCAAGGCGCAGACCGTTTCCACCACCGCCAGCGACCCGACCGTGGCAGCCGCCGCGTCGCAGTTCCTCTCCCCCGTCGTACTGGGCCTGCAGGCCCTGACGATCAACACGAAGCAGGCGCACTGGCACGTTCGCGGCGCGAACTTCGTCGGCGTGCACGAGCTGTTCGACACGATCGTCGCTCACGCCGGTGACTTCGCAGACACCGCCGCGGAGCGCATCGTCGCTCTCGGCCTGCCGATCGACGCCCGTGTGAAGGCCGTCGCCGAGAAGGGTGCCGGCTCCGAGGTTCCCGCCGGCTTCGCGCAGTCCAGCGACCTGATCCGTAACGTGATCGCCGACATCGACGCGATCCTGGTCGACACGAAGGCCGCCATCGACGGTCTCGACGAGGTCGACCTCACCAGCCAGGATGTCGCGATCGAGATCATGCGCGGACTCGAGAAGGACCGCTGGTTCCTCGTCGCGCACATCGCCGAGTAACACACCTCCTGCGAGGGGCACCGGGATCCGTCCCGGTGCCCCTTCGTCGTGTCGGGGCGGGACAGCGCGCGTTCAGAACGGCGCGGGCACCGGCATCCGCTCTTCGACGTCTTCGAATGTCACGTGCGTGGCGACGCCCGGTGGGCGATCGACATGGATCCTGCCGGTGGGACTGGTCCATTCCAGAATCCCACCGCCGAGTTGTCGTACCCTCCACGGGGTGTTGTGCTTGGTCACGTGATGTCGGCGGCAGAAGTCGGCGAGATTTCCGATCTCAGTCGGCCCGCCGTGAGCATGATCGACCGTATGGTCGCCATCGCACATCCGCGCGAGCATACGGCAGCCGGGGAAGCGGCAACGCCGGTCCCTGGCACGCAGATAGCGGCGCATCTCGGCCGAGGGACGATAGCGGTCGACTCCGAGCACGGAACCGGACACCGGGTCGGTCAGGACGCGGTCGAAGCCCGGCGCGTGTCCGACCAGGATCCGCGCCGTCTCCGGATCCACCGGCCCCACGCCCTCCAGGTGTGCGGGCGCTGCCAGCTCATCCGGGTCCGTGAGCGTCAACGCCGGGACGGTGATGTCGATATGCGCCCGGATCTCGCCGAGCAGCCCATCTGCACCCAGGTGCCCCGTCGGTGTCGCCGTCAGCACGAGGTCGGCCAGCAGATCGCATCGCAGCTGGTTCATGGTGCGCTGGTCGGCGAAGTCATCCTCAGCCATCGCCTTGCCCAGCCGCGCGTTCTCCTGCTTCACCTCGAACGCCATCTGAGTGAGGCGATCATGCTCGGCGCGGATGAGCGCGGTCGGCCCGTACTGTACAAGCTCTGCCATGCCGTCCTCATGATCCCGCATCCATACGCCGCGATTCTCGCGCGCCTCGCGGTGCCGCTCGGTGAATGAGACCTCGCGAAGTCGCTCCGCCGTCTGCTTGGCGAAGGGACGGAATCGATTGGGAGACTCCGCTTCGGCGCGCGGCAGCACGATGCTCTCGAAGCGCTCCCTCCCCTCTGCGCTCTCGATCGCGTGACCTGCGGCGAGGATGATCCGCACGTGGGCATGCGAGACGGCACCTCTGTAGAACGCAGCCGCGGTCTGCGGGAAGTCCGTGACCAGCAGCACGGCATCGTCCATCTGCGACTCGACCGTGCGATCACTCACTCGCAGCGCGGCGGCGAGCTCGGTCGCCACCGCGCGATGCGCCATCTCACGGGAGTCGACGGAGTCGAACGGCTCGTCGTCGGCGATCCGCGCGGCGGTCGCCAGCATTGCCGTCTTGACCGCCGTGAGCTGATTGATCGTCTGCTCCATCGACGCCATCGTGCGCACGAGATCGTCCAGCAGCGCGTTCAGTGCCGGAGACGTCATCGCCGAGGTCGTCATACCCCCATTCAACTCGGGGCCACCGACATTCGAACATCGATACGCACCGGACGTTCAACCTCGGGTTGAAGGTCATCGCCCGAGGTGCGTGAGCCGTCCCCCGAGCAGGGTCGCCGACACCGGCATCCGGCGCAGCGTCGCCATCGAAGCAGCATGGGGGTCGGCGCCGCACAGCACCAGGTCTGCACGCTCACCGGGCCGCACCTCGCTGCGCACGGTGGCCACCAGCGCCTCGTCGAGCGTCAGCCGCTCCTCTGGATGCCACGGCTCCCGCTCATCGTCGGTGCGGTACACGGATGCGGCGATGGCCTGCCACGGATCCAACGGTGCCACCGGGGCATCCGATCCCAATCGCACTTCCGCGCCGGCCCGCAGCAGCGACGCCATGGGGTAGCCGAGCGCCGTCTGCTGTGCCCAGTAACCTTCCACCAGGTCGCGGTCGTCCAGCGCGTGCTGGGGCTGCACGCTCGCCGCGAGCCCGAGACGCGCGATGCGCGCGATGTCCGCGTGCTTGACGAGCTGCGCGTGTTCGATCGTGCCCGTGGCTCCGGTCGCCGTCACGGCGTCGAGCGCCGACGACACCGCGCGGTCTCCGATCGCGTGGATCGCGACGCCGAGGCCGGCGCCGGTGGCCTGAGTCAGCAGATCGATGAGATCGTCGGGCGAGACGTTCATCACGCCGAGGTCCGCCTCATCGCCGGGATACGGGTGCGAGCACGCGGCCGTGCGCGTGCCCAATGACCCGTCGGTGATCACCTTGAACGGCCCCATCCGCACCAGCCCGCGGGTTCCCGTCAACGGCTCGCCGGTTCTGAGGCCCTCCTCGATCGCCCGGGTCAGATCTGACAGGTAGACCGCGAACTCCACGCGTTGCGACCCGAATCCGCCGTCCACCCGACGCGCCCAGGAATCGGCGTTCCAGGCCATGTCGAAATCGACGATTCCCGTCACACCGCGGGCGGCGGCAGCGGCGCCGGCGGCAGCGACCGCGCGATCGCCGTGCGCGGTCTCGACGGAGTTCAGGCGCTTCGAGATCTCGAACGCGTCCTCCTCGCGCAGCATCCCGTCCGGCGACGAGAACCGCTCGCGCTGCAGCGCGGCCGAGTTCAGCCACACGCTGTGGACGTCGGCGTTGATCAGGTACGTCGGCGCGCCACCTGTGCCAGCATCCAGCGTCTCGAGTGAGGGCGCGTCCGGCCACAGGGCGTCACGGAAGCCGGTTCCGACGCGGCGGCCGTCTGCGAGCGGGGCGACAGACGACATCCGCGCCGCAGCCTCCGAGGCCGAAGATGCGTCACCGAGCGGCTCGCGCTCAGATGCGAGCGCCCACTGGATCGTGTGCACATGGTTGTCCCAAAGCCCCGGCACCACCCACGCGCTGTCGCCCTCGAGGACCGACCCACGCGGGCGCACAGCTCCGGCCGGCGCGATGTCGACGATGCGGTCACCGTCGAGATGGATGTCCACCGGCTCCGAATCCGCGAGATGCTCACGGCCGGGGCCGGCGATGCGCACACCGCGAACCGCGGCGACGGCGTCACCGACCTCTGTCATGCCTTTCGTCCCGGCCGAGCATCCTGTGCTCTTCGCATCTCGTCGGCGAGGGCGGGATTCGCGTACACGCCATCGCCCTGCAGCTCGGCGATGACGTTCTCGACTGTCGCGGCATCCTTGTTCTGGCTCAGTTTGCGCTTGGCGACGACGCGTGTCGGCGTGAGCCGGAATCCGACCGTGCCGGCGGCGAGCCGTCGCACGAACGCTTCGTCGTTCGGGCGCTCCCACATCAGACGCGGGTCCGGCATCCGTCCTTCGAAGCGCTCGACGAGCCGGTCGAGAACCCGCAGGTTCTCGTCGTCGCCGAGGATCTCGGGAACCCCGGCGAGATGCAGCGCGATGTAGTTCCAGGTCGGCACCGCCTGGGTGTCCTTTCCGTACCAGCCGGGCGAGACGTACCCGTGCGGGCCCTGGAAGACGACGAGCAGTTCGCGCTCGCCCATGCCGTGGATCAGGTCATCCGGACGTCCCACGTGCCCGACGATCGTGAGGTCGTCGCGATCCTCGTCGAGCATCATGACGTAGTGCGAAGCGACCTGGCCCTCATCGGCCGCGCTGACGATCGTCGCCCACGGATTCTGTTCGATCACCCGGCGCATCTCCGCGACGTCGGCCAAGGTGAAGCTGGGATTCTGGCGCATCCCCTCAGCCTACGACGGCGCGGTCGCCGTCAACGTCTGCGCTGCCCCGGTTCGACGACCGAGATCGTCTCGGTCTTCCACTCTTCCCACCCTGGCGTCCCCGCCATGAAGGCGTCCACCTCGTCACGGGTGGCGCGCAGCTTCGGGTCGTTCTTCAGATACTGCTTCGTCTCACGCGCAACGAGGCCCGACAGCACCAGCAGCCCGATGAGGTTCGGGAACGCCATCAGACCGTTCATCGCATCCGAGAAGGCCCACACCACCCCGAGTTGCACCGTGCATCCGATGAAGACGACGAGCGAGAAGATGATGCGGAACGGCATGACCGCCCGACGGCCGAGCAGGCGCTCGATGTTCCGCTCTCCGTAGTACGACCATCCGAGGATCGTGGAGCCCGCGAACAGCACGAGTCCGATCGTCACGATGATGTGGCCCCAGTCGCCCGGCAGTCCGTGCGAGAACGCCTCGCCGGTCATGAGGGCCGGACTGATCTGCTCGCCTGTCTCCGGGTCGATCTGATTCCAGGTGCCGGTGGCGATGATGACCAGCCCGGTGCAGGTGACGACGATGATCGTGTCGATGAAGGTCTGTGTCATCGACACGAGTCCCTGGCGCACCGGGTGGCTGGTCTGCGCGGCAGCGGCCGCGATCGCGGCGGACCCCATGCCCGACTCGTTCGAGAAGATCCCGCGTGCCACGCCGAACTGCACGGCGATGATGATCGCCGACCCCGCGAAGCCGCCCACGGCGCTGGTGCCGGTGAACGCCTCGGTGAAGATCTGCGCGAAGGCCGCAGGCAAGGCCCCGACATTGGCGATGAGGATGTAAATCGCTCCGAGCACGTAGAAGACGATCATGATCGGGACGAGACCCGCGGTCACGCGGCCGATCGACTTGATGCCGCCCACCAGCACGCTCAGCGCGAAGATCGTGAGGACGATGCCGGTCACCCAGGTGGGCACGTTGAAGCTCGACTCGAGGTTCGTGGCGATCGAGTTGCCCTGGGTCATGTTGCCGATGCCGAAGCAGGCGATGACCGCGAAGATGGCGAATGAGAGTCCGAGGACCTTGCCCAGCGGACCCCGGATGCCTCGTTCGAGGTAGTACTGCGGACCGCCGTTCTTCTCGCCGGCGGCATCCGTGGTGCGGAAGCGCACACCGAGGAACGCCTCCGAGTACTTCGATGCCATCCCGAGCAGACCGGTGATCCACATCCAGAACAGGGCGCCCGGTCCGCCGATGCCGATCGCCGTCGCGACGCCGACGATGTTCCCCGTGCCGACCGTCGCGGCCAGCGCGGTGGTCAGCGCCTGGAACTGCGAGATGTCGCCGTCCGATCCGGGGTCCTTACGCGTGAAGAGACCGAGCCGCAGAGCGGATCCGAGGCGCAGGAACTGCAGGCCACCGAGCCGGATCGTCAGGTACAGACCGGTACCCAGTAGGAGCGGGATCAGGAACCAGGGCCCCCAGATCCAACCGCTGAAGGTCTCAAGTGCGGTCTGGAGTCCGGTGAGGTCCATGCATGCTCCTGTCTCGCGTCGTTGCAGTCGGTGGAACCACCCTAGTCACGCCTGGCAGCGCGGACACCAGTACAGCTTGCGCGCGCCGAGCTCTTCGAGCACGATCTCGGTGCCGCACACCCGGCATGGAAGGCCGGCGCGGTGGTACACCCAGTGCCGGTCGTCGCGGCTCGCCATCGCCGCACGGTAGTCGGCAGGCGACAGGTCGTCCATGGTCATCATCTGGCCGGTCTCGACGCCGAGCGGCAGCAGCCGCGCCCAGTCCTCCCAGAGCTGCCGGACGATCTCCTCCGGCACGGCCTTGCCCGGCGTGTGCGGATTCAGGCGCGCCCGGTACAGCATCTCGGCCCGGTACACGTTGCCGATGCCGCTGACGACGGACTGGTCCATCAGGAGCAGCGCGATCGCGGTGCCCTTCTTGCGCACGGCGCGGACGAACCGTTCCTCGTTCTCCGCCGGATCGCCGACGAGCGGATCGGGTCCGAGCTTCGCCACGGTCGCGAGCATCTCGTCGGGAGTCTGCAGCACGCACGCCGTCGGCCCGCGCAGGTCTGCCGCGGTGATGTCTGTCATCAGGCGCAGTCGCACCTGCCCCACGATCGGAGGCGGCCACTCGGCTCCCTCGTCTTCCAGGCCCTTGGTCTGCTCCGACATGCGCACGTGGACGCGGGTGCGTCGCGGAGCGCCGATGGATGCGAGCGAGTTCTCCCCCACGTCGTCGAGGATCTGCGCGTCGTCGAGCAGATCCGGATCCGTGCCGCGCTGGTTGGTCTGCCCCATCCGGCCGTTCGCCGAGGCAATGGTGGGATCGAGCAGGATCTCCCCCGCGAAGTCCCACGCACCGTAGAGACCGAGGTGCACCCGCAGCCAGAGGTCGCCCTCTGCCTCGAGAAACATCTGCTTGCCGACGGCCTTGACGCTCACGGCCTCACGACCGTCGAGCACAGCGGCGCCCTCGGCGAACCGGCCCTGCGGGCTGGACGCGTGCAGCGTCTTGCCGATGAAGTTCCGGTCGAACTGCCGCGCGATCCGGTGTACGGAGTGTCCCTCGGGCATGTCAGGCGCGGGGGTCGGGCAGCAGCGATCCGTCGCGTTCGAAGTCCGCGATCTGCCCGATGCGGCGGACGTGCCTCTCGTCACCGGAGAACGGCGTGGCGATGAAGCGCTCGATGAAGGAGACGACCTCTTCGAAGGTGTGCTGGCGCGCGCCGATCGAGATGACGTTGGCGTCGTTGTGCTCGCGCGCGAGCTCGGCGGTGGAGAGGTTCCACACGAGCGCCGCGCGGATGCCGTGCACCTTGTTCGCGGCCATCTGCTCGCCGTTGCCAGATCCGCCGAAGACGACGCCGAGCGCCTCGACGCCCGCCGCCTGGTCGGCCACGACGGCCTGCGCTGCACGGATGCAGAACGCCGGGTAGTCGTCGACCGCGTCGTACTCGACAGGGCCGTGGTCGACGACGTCGTGTCCGAGGGAGCTCAGATGCTCCTGCAGCTGGGTCGAGAACTCCAGACCCGCGTGATCTGTGGCGATGTGGATGCGCATGCTCACCATCCTAGAAGCGCCGGCCGACACACCCGTCAGGGTGCGATGCCGGCGGCGGCGGGCTTGAATCCGAGGCGGACGTTCTCGCAGTCGCCGGGGCGGGACACGTCGTACCAGGGTCCGAGATCCGTGACGTGCGGGCGTTCGGCCGCCGGAGTCCCCTCGATGCGCTCGACGACGAGGTCGATGAGACCGCTGACGAATGCCGGATGGATGCCGGGGGTCTGCGTGCGCACCGCTGGAATGCCCGCCTCGGCGGCCGATTCCATGGCCTCGGTGTCGAGGTCCCACATGACCTCCATGTGGTCGCTCACGAAGCCGAGCGGCACGATCACGACGGCCTTCGCCCCTGCGGCGGGCAGCTCAGCGATCACGTCGTTGATGTCGGGCTCCAGCCAGGGCTGGCTGGGCGGGCCGGACCGGGACTGGAAGACGAGCTGCCACGGCACGGTCGCGCCGCCGGTGACGGCGCCGAGCTTCTCGATGATGTGCTCGGCGACGGCGCGGTGCTGTGCAGCGTACGCACCGCCCTCGCCCCAGTCGACGTCGCGGGGTCCGGAGCGCTCGGCATCCGCCGTCGGGATCGAGTGCGTCGAGAACAGCACGTGGATGTCGGATGCCGGGATGCCCTGTCCGAGGAACTCGGACACCGCGGCATCCACTCCCTCCTGGAAGGGGGCGACGAAACCGGGGTGGTCGAAGAAGAGACGCACCTTGTCGGCGGTGACGCGGTCCTCGAGACCGGCCTTTGTGATGGCGTGCGCGATGTCCTCGCGGTACTGACGGTCGCTGGAGTAGGAGCTGTATGCGCTCGTCGCGAGCACCAGCAGCGTCTTGTGGCCGTCGTTCGCGGCCGCCGTGAACGCGTCGTCGAGGTACGGCTCCCAGTTGCGGTTGCCCCAGTAGACGGGCAGGTCGATGCCGCGGGCGGCGAGCTCGGCCTCGAGTGCGGCCTTCAGATCGCGGTTCTGCTGGTTGATCGGGCTCACCCCGCCGAAGTGCCGGTAGTGATGCGCCACCTCTTCGAGGCGCTCGTCCGGGATGCCGCGTCCTCCCGTGACGTTCCGCAGGAACGGGATGACGTCATCCTGCCCCTCGGGGCCGCCGAAGCTCGCGAGCACCAGGGCGTCATAAGCCACCGGGGTCTCGATGAACTCGGCTCCGCCGGCGGCGGCAGAAGACGCGAAAGGAACGGAAGTCTGATCGAGCGCAGTCACCCCTCCATCTTCCCACCTCCCGCGCGCCGGCATCGTCGCCGTCCTGGCGTAGGCTGTCATGGTTGCCGTCGGCGCCAGCAGCGTCGACCCCATGCGACACCCCCGAACCCCTGGGAGAAACAGCTGTGCCTGGAGAGAACCTCACCCGAATCGAAGCGCAGGAGCGCCGCGAGATCATCGACACCCAGTCGTACGCGATCTCGCTCGACCTGACCAAGGGCGCCGAGGTGTTCGGCTCCCGCAGCGTCGTGCACTTCACCGCGAAGCCCGGCAGCTTTACCTTCATCGACCTCATCGCCCGCGACGTGCGCGAGATCTCGCTCAACGGAGAGCAGCTCGACCCCGCCGAGGTCTTCGCCGAATCACGCATCACGCTGACTGACCTGCAGGAGGAGAACGTCCTCGTCGTCGACGCGGACTGCCTCTACACGAACACCGGTGAGGGACTGCACCGCTTCGTCGACCCCGTCGACGGCGAGGTCTACCTCTACTCGCAGTTCGAGGTCCCCGACTCGCGCCGCGTGTTCGCCGTGTTCGAGCAGCCCGACCTCAAGGCCACGTTCCAGTTCACCGTCACGGCGCCCCAGGCGTGGAAGGTGATCTCCAACTCCCCCACGCCCGAGCCCATCAACCACGATGAGAGCAACACCGCGACGTGGGGCTTCGAGCCCACCCCGCGCATCTCGTCGTACATCACGGCCCTCGTCGCAGGCCCGTACGAGTCGACGTTCTCCGAGCTGACCAGCGCCGACGGCCGGGTCATCCCGCTGGGCGTCTACGGGCGCAAGAGCCTCTGGGAGCACCTCGACGCCGACTACATCTTCGACAAGACCCGCGAGGGCTTCGCGTACTACGAGGAGAAGTTCGGAGTCCCGTACCCGTTCGCGAAGTACGACCAGCTGTTCGTGCCGGAGTTCAACGCCGGCGCCATGGAGAACGCAGGTGCGGTCACGTTCACCGAGACGTACGTCTTCCGCAGCAAGGTGACCGACGCCGTGAAGGAGCGTCGCGTCGTCACGATCCTTCATGAGCTCGCGCACATGTGGTTCGGCGACCTCGTCACCATGAAGTGGTGGAACGACCTGTGGCTGAACGAGTCGTTCGCCGAGTGGGCGTCGACGATCGCCACCGCAGAGGCCACGGAGTGGACCGAGGCGTGGACCACATTCAACGCCATGGAGAAGACCTGGGCGTACCGTCAGGATCAGCTCCCCTCGACGCACCCGATCACCGCCGAGATCAACGACCTCGAAGACGTACAGGTGAACTTCGACGGCATCACCTACGCCAAGGGCGGGTCGGTGCTCAAGCAGCTCGCCGCCTGGGTGGGCATCGACGCGTTCTTCGCGGGCGTCGGCCAGTACTTCCAGAAGCACGCCTGGGGCAACACCGAGCTGAGCGACCTGCTCACCGAGCTCGAGGCGACCAGCGGCCGTGAGCTGAGCACCTGGTCCAAGAAGTGGCTCGAGACGGCCGGCGTCAACACGCTCTCGCCCGTCATCGCCGAGGACGCGGACGGCGTCATCTCCCGGTTCGCGATCACTCAGACCGCCCCGGCGGACTACCCCACGATCCGCCCGCACCGGCTCGGCATCGGCTTCTACAACCTCGACGGCGGCGCACTCACCCGCACTCACTACGTCGAGATCGACGTTGACGGCGACCGCACTGAGGTGCCCGAGCTGCAGGGTCAGAAGCGCCCCGACCTCGTGCTGCTGAACGACAACGACCTCGCCTACGCGAAGATCCGCCTCGACGAGCGCTCGCTCGAGACCGCGATCGCACACCTCGCCGACGTCTCTGACCCGCTCGCTCGCTCCCTCATCTGGGGTGCCGCCTGGGATCAGACGCGCGACGCCGAGAGCACGGCATCCGACTACATCGAGCTCGTGCTCGGCAACATCGGCCGCGAGACCGAGTCGACCACCGTTCGCACCACACTCGCGCAGCTGCGCACCGCCGCGACGCTCTACGTCGCGCCGGCTGAGCGCGACGCGGCGCGCCTGAAGGTCGCAGAAGGCCTTTGGGATCTCGCGCACAGCGCCGCCGCGGGCAGCGACAGCCAGCTGCAGTTCGTGACGGCTTTCGCGGCATCGATGGTGAACTCCGAGCACGCCGGCATCGTCGGACGCCTGCGCTCCGGCGAGGAGACCCTCCCGGGCCTCGAGATCGACACCGACCTGTCCTGGCAGCTGCTCGTCGGCCTCGCATCGATCGGCGCCACCGATGCCGCGTCGATCGACGCTGCACTCGCCGCGGACAACACGTCCAAGGGCGCCGAGTTCGCCGCGCAGGCGCGTGCTGCGCTGCCGACGGTCGACGACAAGCGCGTCGCATGGGCCTCGCTCGTCGACAACGCCGATCTGCCGAACACGATCGTGCGCTCTGCTGCGCTCGGCTTCGTGCACCCGAACAGCGCAGAGGTGCTCGGGGAGTTCGTGCAGCGCTACTTCGACATGCTCGTCCCGGTGTGGGAATCGCGCACGTATCAGATCGCCAACTACCTGATCGTGGGGCTCTACCCCACCGCGCTGGCCGACGCCGAGCTGCGCGACGCCACGCGCGCGTGGCTGTCCGCCAACTCGGATGCTGCACCCGCGCTTCGCCGCCTGGTCAGCGAAGGACTCGCCGACGTCGAGCGCGCGCTGAGCGCACAGGCGAGGGATGCCGAGGAGCCCGAGCCCGTCGACTGACCGACTCCGCTGTGATCAGGCCTCTGACCGCGCTGCTTTCAGCCCGGTCAGAGGCCTGATCGATAGAATCGGGAGGTGCTGAACCTCCCCCTCGAGACCGTGCCTGAACCATCGGCGTTCCAGCTCTGGCTGGTCCAGCTCTGGGAAGGCACGCTCGCGTGGCTCCTCGCCGCGGGCGAGAACGTGATCCACGTCGTTCTGACCGTCGTCATCTGCGTCGTCATCGCGTTCGTGCTGCGACTGCTGATCCGGCGCATCGTCCACCGCATCGTGGATCGCGCCAAGTCGAAGGCGAATGTCGATGACACGCAGGCCCTCGAGCGGTCGCCCCTCGCAGACATGCGACTCGTTCAGCGCACGCGCACCCTCGGCACGATCCTGCAGAACATCGTCAACGTCGCGGTCGCCATCGTCGCTCTCGTGCTGATCACCAATCGGCTCGCACCCGATCTGGTCGGCTCGCTCACGCTCCTGACGGCCGCGATCGGCGCCGGACTCGGCTTCGGCGCGCAGAACATCGTCAAGGACGTCCTGAATGGCCTGTTCATCGTCGCCGAAGACCAGATCGGCATCGGAGACATGGTCGATATGGGTCTCGCCACAGGTGTCGTCGAGTACGTCGCGGTTCGCATCACTCATGTGCGCGATGTGAACGGCACGCTCTGGTACGTCCGCAACGGCGAGGTGACCCGGATCGGCAACATGTCGCAGGGATGGGCTCGCGCCATCGTCGACATCGGCGTCCCGGTGGACGCGGATGTGCCGGCCGTGGAAGCCGCGCTTCTGGAAGCCGCTCAGGGGCTTGCCAAGGACAACAAGTGGCGCACGCGCATCATCGAGCGCCCCGAGGTGTGGGGCCTCGAGTCGATGTCGGGCGAAGCGCTCGTCATCCGCGTCGTCATGAAGACCCGCGCGACCGCGATGGACGACGTCGCCCGCGAGTTGCGGATGCGGTTGAAGGATGCCGTCGAGAAGCTCGATCTCGCGGTGCCGTCGCTCGAGTCCGTCATCCCCGACGGCGTCGCCGGTGCGCGCCGGGTGCGCGGCGCGAATCCGCCGAGGACACGCCCCAATGCCGTCACCGGTGTTCCGCCGGCTGCCCGCGGCATCTGGCGGAAGAAGAACCCCAAGCAGCAACCCGAGCCTCCGGAGGAAACCGAATGACGTTCTACGACGAGGTCGGCGGCCAGACGACCTTCCAGCGGATCGTCGATGTCTTCTACCGCGAGGTCTCGCTCGATCCCGTCCTCAAGCCGATGTACCCCGAGGAAGACCTCGGTCCTGCGGCGGATCGCCTGACGATGTTCCTCGTGCAGTACTGGGGCGGCCCCACCACGTACAGCGAGCGAAGAGGGCATCCGCGTCTGCGCATGCGACATGTGCCGTTCCGCGTGGATCCCGACTCGCGCGACCGCTGGCTGCGCTGCATGCGCACGGCTCTCGACGAGGTGGAGCTCTCTCCGCTGCACGACGCCACGCTCTGGGACTACCTCGAGCGGGCCGCTTATGCCATGGTGAATACGCTGCCATCTGCCGCCGCCTCCCCTGGTGGCCGGCCGACGCTCGACGCACGCAGCACCAGTGAGGATTCAACGGAGACCGCATGACGACCACGCCCCTGTCCGCAGATGTTCTGGTGATCGGATGGGGGCTGGCAGGGCTCGTCGCCGCGTCCGAGGCCGTGGCGGCAGGACGCCGAGTGATCATCGTCGACCAGGAACCGCGATCCAACCTCGGCGGACAGGCTTGGTGGTCCTTCGGCGGGCTGTTCTTCGTCGACTCGCCCGAGCAGCGACGGATGGGCATCAAGGACTCGCTGGAGCTCGCGAGGCAGGACTGGTTCGGCAACGCCGGCTTCGACCGCGACGAGGACGAGTGGCCCAGGAAGTGGGCTGAGGCGTACCTGCAGTTCGCCGCCGGTGAGAAGCGCGCGTGGCTGCGCGAACGCGGTGTCGGGTTCTTCCCCGTGGTCGGCTGGGCGGAGCGCGGCGGCTACGGTGCACTGGGGCCCGGTAACTCCGTGCCGCGATTCCACATCACCTGGGGCACCGGTCCTGGGATCGTCGCACCGTTCGACGAGGCCGTGCACCGAGCCGAGGAGGCCGGCACGGTCACGATCCTGCCCCGCCACCGCGTCACAGAACTGATCCTCTCGGACGGCGCCATCGTCGGCGCCCGAGGCGACGTGCTCGCCGACAGCCCCACCGAGCGCGGTACCGCATCGTCGCGTGACATCGTCGGAGCGTTCGAGATCTCGGCGGGCGCGACGATCGTGTCCTCCGGCGGCATCGGCGGCAACCACGACCTCGTCCGGTCCTCCTGGCCAGAACGACTCGGGACGCCGCCCGCGCACATGCTCTCCGGGGTGCCCGCGTACGTCGACGGATCGATGCAGGCGGTGTCGCAGGCCGCCGGCGCGCACCTGATCAACGGCGACCGCATGTGGCACTACGTCGAGGGGATCCAGAACTGGGATCCGGTCTGGCCGATGCACGGCATCCGGATCCTCCCCGGCCCGTCATCGCTGTGGCTGGATGCGACGGGCAGACGGCTTCCCGTGCCGCTGTTCCCCGGCTTCGACACTCTGGGGACGCTGGAGCACTTGCGCAGGACCGGGCACGACCACTCCTGGTTCATCACGTCGCGGCAGATCGTGGAGAAGGAGTTCGCGCTGTCCGGCAGCGAGCAGAACCCCGATCTCACCGGCAAGGACGTCCGGCTGCTGCTGAAGTCCCGGCTTGCGAAGGGTCCGACCGGGCCCGTGCAGTCGTTCCTCGACGAGGGGGCGGACTTCATCGTCGAGGACGACCTGGACTCGCTGCTCGCGCAGATGGCCAGTCACGACGGCGGGGAGCTGCTGGATCTGGAGCACGTGCGACGCGAGGTCATCGCTCGCGACCTCGAGATGGAGAACGACTTCACCAAGGACGCCCAGGTCGGGATGCTGCGCTCCATGCGCGCGTACCGCGGAGACAAGCTCATCCGCACCGCCGCCCCGCACCGGCTGCAGGATCCTTCCGCCGGCCCCATGATCGCGGTCAAGCTGCACGTGCTCACCCGGAAGTCGCTGGGCGGGATCAAGACCGACCTGGACGGACGGGCGCTCGGCGCCGACGGCGCGGTGATCCCCGGCCTGTTCGCGGCGGGAGAGGCGAGCGGCTTCGGCGGCGGCGGCGTGCACGGCTACCGGGCTCTGGAGGGCACGTTCCTCGGCGGATGCCTGTTCTCGGGACGGCAGGCCGGTCGCGCGGCGGCGCGCTGAGGCGTTACTCGCCCCGAGCCGATACTCGGGTCGTTGAGCCGCTACTCGGTTCTGAGCCGTTACTCGGTCCCTGAGCCTGTCGAAGGGCCCGTCGCGCGCACAGCGGTGAGCCCGGACGCCACCGGACCGCGGGTCAGCACGTGCCCCCGCCGGAAGCCCAGCCGGGTCCACCGACCGGACACCGTGATCGGCACCTTTTCCTCGCCGGAGATGAATCCGAACGCGTGGGCGGCGAAAGCGACCCCGCGCGGCAGGCCGTGGAGGTCGTCGTCCGGCTCGCCCCAGATCGCGGCGCGCAGCGCGCGAACCGCCTCCTCACCTGATCCGGGCGTTGCGCCGCGTGCGACAGCGGAGATCCCCCACTGCGCGCGCTGAGCGATCACGGCGGCATCCAGCTCGCCCGTCGGCGTCCAACCGGAGCGAGGCGGGGCGACGCCGGCCCAAGCCGGCGACCGTCCGGTCTCGGGGAGCCGCAGCATCCGCTCGTCCTCGTCGCGGGACAGTTCGTCCACGACGATGTCGCACTGCAGCTCGGGGTCGGCGTGCACGATGCGCATCGCGAGGATCGTCGGGGTCTGATCGAACAAGCCCTGCGGTGCGAGGGCGGCAGCCGTCAGCGCCAGAACCCCGCCCACGGCCTGCAGCCTGACGCCGTCGTCGGCGACCTGGCCGGCCCGCCCCAGGAAGGTGAGCACGTCGCTCGCGGTGTCGGAATCGGCGAGGATGAGGCTGGGCTGCACGCGTTCTAAACTACCAAGGACGCGACCTGAGATCCCCGGGTGCAGTCTTCCACGAGCAGTGAGGAGCGCCATGAGCGCAGATGCCCCGGCCCAGACCTCCGTCGACAACCTGCTCGATGTGCTGGATCTCGACGAGAGTCAGGCCAGGACCACAGAGGACATCTTCACGGGCCGGTCGCACAGCATGCCCACCGGGCGCATCTACGGGGGCCAGGTGCTCGGGCAGTCGCTCCTGGCCGCCGAGCGGACGATGCCCGCGGACCGCGCGGTGCACTCGATGCACGGATACTTCCTGCGCCCCGGTGATTCTTCTCTGGGCGTCACGATCGCCGTCGATCGCATCCATGACGGCCGCTCATTCTCCACCCGCCGTGCCCAGGCGTACCAGAACGGCGTGCCGATCTTCTCGATGATCGCCTCGTTCCAGGACGAGGCACCCGGCGTGGAGCATGCCGAGCCGATGCCGGCAGACGTTCCGCAGCCGGAGGAGCTGGCCCCGGACGAGCGCCTCCTCGGCGGCGCGGACACTGGTGCGCTCCGGATGCTCAGCGAGCGCCCCGTCGACATGCGTCACGTGCAGACGCCGATCTACCTCGCGGCGGACGGCGATCGCGCTGCGAATCAGGCCGTGTGGATGCGGCTGCGCGCACCCATGCCGGACGACCAGCGTCTGCACCGTGCGGCCCTGGCCTACCTGAGCGACATGACCATCCAGGAGTCGATCCTGCGGGCGCACGGCCTCCACTGGTCGACCCCCGGTCTGCGGGTCGCCAGCCTCGACCACGCGATGTGGTGGCACCGTCCGGCACGCGTGGACGAGTGGATGCTGTACGTGCAGCAGTCCCCGAATGCCAGAGGCGGCCGGGGACTGGCGACCGGGCGCATCTACACGCGCGACGGCGTGCTCGCGGCCAGTGTCTCGCAGGAGATCATGATCCGCGTCCCCGAGGTGCGCTGACGCTACCTGCGGTGCGCGTAGGTGATCGGTTCGCCGAGGTACGGCGCCCACGCCCGGCGCATGTCGTCCCCGAGGCGGGTCGGGCGTCCGGTCGTCGCGTCGACCAGGACCACTACCGCCGTGGAGCGCGCGTACAGGACGCGCTCCTCGTTCGAGGGATCGTTGTACACCTCGTAGCAGACGTCGACGCTCGATCCGCCGATCTTCCCGAACCACATCTGCACCTCGAGCGGACGCCGCTGGTACGGCACCGGCTCGAAGTACTCGATCTCCTGGCGGGCGATGAGGGTGAGGATGCCCTGCTCGATGCCGGATGCCAGCACCGCGGTCGCGGGTGCGTCCTCGCCCGGCTCCGCCTTCCAGAAGGCGCGCACGCGCGCTTCCTCGAGGAGCTTGAGCATCGAGGTGTTGTTGACGTGGTTGTACGCGTCCAGATCTCCCCACCGCACGTGGATGGGGAGATGCAGGCGTGCGCCGGCCTGTGAGCCTGTCGAAGGGTCAGTCACGAGTGAGCTTGCGGTGCGTCGAACGGTGCGGGTTCGCTGCATCCGGGCCGAGACGCTCGATCTTGTTCTTCTCGTACGCCTCGAAGTTCCCCTCGAACCAGTGCCACTGCGCGGGGTTCTCATCGGTGCCCTCGTACGCGAGGATGTGCGTCGCGATGCGGTCGAGGAACCAGCGGTCGTGGGTGATGACGACGGCGCAGCCGGGGAACTCGAGCAGCGCGTTCTCGAGCGAGCTCAGGGTCTCGATGTCGAGGTCGTTGGTGGGCTCGTCGAGGAGCAGCAGGTTGCCGCCCTCCTTGAGCGTCAGGGCGAGGTTCAGCCGGTTGCGCTCACCACCGGAGAGCACGCCCGCCTTCTTCTGCTGGTCCGGTCCCTTGAAGCCGAACTTCGAAACGTAGGCACGAGACGGGATCTCGGTCTTGCCGACCGTGATGAAGTCGAGGCCGTCCGAGACGACCTCCCAGAGGTTCTTGTTCGGGTCGATGTTCGCGCGGGACTGGTCGACGTAGCTGATCTTGACCGTGTCGCCGATCTTCAGGTCTCCACCGTCGAGCGGCTCGAGACCGACGATCGTCTTGAACAGTGTCGTCTTGCCCACGCCGTTGGCGCCGATGATGCCGACGATGCCGTTCGGCGGCAGGTTGAAGCTCAGTCCGTCGATCAGGACGCGGTCGCCGAAGCCCTTCTTCAGGTTCTTCGCATCGATCACGACGTTTCCGAGACGGGGGCCCGCGGGGATCTGGATCTCCTCGAAGTCGAGCTTCCTGGTGCGCTCGGCCTCGGCAGCCATCTCCTCGTAGCGGGCCAGACGCGCCTTCGACTTGGTCTGGCGGCCCTTGGCGCTGGAGCGGACCCACTCGAGCTCGTCCTTGAGGCGCTTGGCGAGCTTGGCGTCCTTCTTGCCCTGGATGTCGAGGCGCTCGGCCTTCTTCTCCAAGTAGGTGGAGTAGTTGCCCTCGTAGCCGATCAGGCGACCGCGGTCGACCTCCGCGATCCACTCCGCGACGTTGTCGAGGAAGTACCGGTCGTGGGTGATGGCGATGACGGCACCCTTGTACGCCTGCAGGTGCTGCTCGAGCCACAGCACGCTCTCGGCGTCGAGGTGGTTGGTGGGCTCGTCGAGCAGCAGCAGATCCGGCTTCTGGAGCAGGAGCTTGGCGAGTGCGACGCGGCGCTTCTCACCGCCGGAGAGCGGCGCGATGGCGGCATCCCCGGGAGGAGTGCGCAGCGCGTCCATCGCCTGCTCGAGCTGCGAGTCGAGGTCCCAGCCGTCTGCGGCGTCGATCTCCTCCTGCAGCACGCCCATCTCGGCGAGCAGCGTGTCGAAGTCGGCATCCGGGTCGGCCATCTGCGCCGAGATCTCGTTGAAACGGTCGAGCTTCGCCTTGATGGCGACGCCCTCCTGGATGTTCTCCAGCACCGTCTTGGTCTCATCGAGCTCGGGCTCCTGCATGAGGATGCCGACGCTGAAGCCCGGCGTGAGCTTCGCCTCGCCGTTGGACGGCTGGTCGAGACCGGCCATGATCTTGAGGATCGTCGACTTACCGGCACCGTTCGGGCCGACCATGCCGATCTTCGCTCCTGGGAGGAAGGACATCGTCACGTCGTCGAGGATGAGCTTCTCGCCCACTGCCTTGCGTGCACGAACCATCGAGTAGATGTACTCAGCCACCGAGAACCGCTCCTTATGTTGGCGTCGAGAATCGACTCTCCAGCCTACCGGCTGCGCGTCACCAATCGATCGGCCTGGTCTCACCGACCAGGCAGCGACCCTCTGCGAGCTGATCCATCACCATCGTGACCGGCTCCCCCGTCGACGGTCCGACCTGCCCCACCAGGCACGCGTCGTCGCCCCATCGGACCGAGAACTGCATGCTCTCGACGGCGTTCCCGACGGTCGTGAGGTCCTGTGTGACCTGCATGTCGTCCTTGGCGAAGCCTGCTGCGACGAGCGCATCGATGTACGCCCTGCCGGACGAGCTCCCTGACTCCGCCCATACCTTGACGGTGACGGCTTCGAACAGCGGCAGGTTGTCCTCGGCGGTTCCGTCGGGATGCAGCACCGGGCCTTCCTGCGTCGGGCTCGGTTCCGGCGACGCGGTCTCAGACGCCGTCGACTCGGGTGTCGGCGACGGCTCTGGTGCCGGCGCGCAGGCCGTCAGACACAGCACGACGATCGCCAGCGCCCCGACTGTGACGCGCGAACCGAAAGCGGGGAGTCGACGAGGCACGCTCCGATCCTACGGGCGCGCCTCGCCGCCCGCTCGCGCGAGCTCACCCCGGGCGAAGGTGCCGTGCGCCTCCGCGGATTCAGTCACCCGTCGTCCATACCTCCCCGGCGAACGCAGGCTCCGGTGACGGCGCGGCCGACGAGCCGGAGAAGGGGTCATCGTCGGCGTCCGCTTCAGAGCCCTGGTGGGTCTCGGTGCCGGCGTCCACGGGCACCTGGGCGGGTGTCGCCGTACGCGCCTTCGCGAACGCGCTGGCACCCCAGCGCAGGTCGTGGCCGATCGCGTCGGCGTCGATGTCTGCGCTCAGCCCCTTCTTGCCCCCGCTCTCCCACTCGCGCAGCTTCAGCCGTCCGGTGACGATCACGCCGTCGCCGGTGTGCAGGGACGCCTTCGCGTGCTCGGCCAGCTGGCGGAACGCTGAGACGTTGTACCAGTTGGTGCCGGTCTCGATCCAGGTCTGGGTCTTCTGGTCGAAGCGCCGCTGCGGGCTCGCGACCCGGAAGTTCACGACCGGCACTCCGGTCGTCGTCTCGCTGCGGTTCGGATCGCCGCCGACGCGGCCGAGGATCGTCACGGTGTCGTTCATTTCAGTCTCCTTGGTGTGCCGGGGCTGACCCGGGTGATCCCAGAGTGCTCCGCATGAACGACACGGATGGCCCGCGAAACCGCGTCCGGTGGAGAACTCACCTAGTGCCCAGGTCAGTGGAGGAAAAGAGGTCCGAGAGCAGCCCCGAGCGAATGTCGGTGGTCGGCCATATCTTCGAATCGAAAGGAGAATCCGATGTCAGATCCTCATCTCGCCCTCACCCCCGAAGTCCCCTTTGCGGCACCTCGCCTCATCTCTAAGCGCGAACGGCTGGTGCGCGCATCGGATCATCTCTGGCGGGTGCAGGACGCCGCGGGCCGCATCCTCGGTCACCTGCGCATCGTGGCCGATCCGCTGGGCCTGCGCTACCGCGCCGAACGCCTTCACGTGGCCACTGGCACTTTCCGCCTCGTCGGCAGTTTCTGGCAGCCCGATGACGCCGTGCAAGCTCTGCGGAACGGATGAAGCGCCCCCGGCAGGGTTCGAACCTGCGACCAACGGCTTAGAAGACCGATGCTCTTCCACTGAGCTACGGAGGCGTGCACGTCTACGGTAGCAGGGGCGATGTCCGTGCATTCACTAGAATGAGGGCATGGTATCTGCGTCCGAGAACGACCGCCTCGTCTGGATCGACTGCGAGATGACGGGCCTCGACCTCTCGGTCGACGAACTCGTCGAGATCGCCGTCGTCATCACCGATTTCGAGCTGCGTGCCGTCGACCCGGGATTCCAGATCGTCATCAAGCCCAGCGACGCCGCGCTCGCCAACATGAACGACTTCGTCACCGCGATGCACACGAGTTCCGGCCTGATCGAGGAGATCCCGCTCGGCGTCTCACTCGCCGACGCCGAAGCGCAGACCCTCGAGTACATCAAGCGGTTCGTGCCGCTCGAGCGCAAGGCTCCGCTCGCCGGCAACACGATCGGCACCGACCGGATGTTCCTCGCCAAGTACATGCCGCAGATCGACCAGTGGCTGCACTACCGCAATGTCGACGTCTCGAGCATCAAAGAACTCTCCCGCCGCTGGTACCCCCGCGTCTTCTTCCAGGCACCGGCGAAGGACGGCGGACATCGCGCCCTCGCCGACATTCTCGAGTCGATTCGCGAGCTGCAGTATTACCGCCAGGCGGTGTTCGTCGCGGAGCCCGGTCCGTCGAGCGACGAAGCGCGTGCGATCGCTGAGCGCACGGTGTCATCGTTCGCCTCAGACGTGTAATAGACTTGTCTGGTTGCCTGCTCAGGTAGGCGCATGGTGGCTATAGCTCAGCTGGTAGAGCACCGCGTTGTGGTCGCGGGGGTCGCGGGTTCAAGCCCCGTTAGCCACCCACAGTGATGAGGGCCGAGTCGCACGACTCGGCCCTCTCTTTCTCCCTAGGATCGTTCCGTGGCACTGACCGTCTGGCTCTCCCTGCTCACAGCATCCGTCGTCATCAGCTTCACTCCCGGAGCCGGCGCCATCAACACGATGTCGAACGCGCTCGCACACGGCTGGCGACGCTCCGTCTGGGGAGTGATCGGACAGCAGCTCGCGCTGATCGTTCACGTCGTCATCGTCGCCGCAGGTGTCGGGCTGCTCGTCTCCCGCTCGCCCGTGCTGTTCGACATCGTCCGCTACACCGGTGCCGCATACCTGGCCTTCCTCGGCATCCGGATGATCCTCGCGCGCGTGCCGGAGCCAGCGGCATCCGATGGCATCGCTCCGCCTCGCGAAGGCCGATTCTCGATGATCCGTCGCGGCTTCTGGGTGAACGTCCTCAACCCGAAGGCGATCGTGTTCTTCCTCGCCTTCGTGCCGCAGTTCATCCGCCTCGACGAGCCCGCCCTCCCTCAGTACCTGATCCTGATCGGAACCGTGATCACCGTCGACGTCATCGTGATGTGGGGATTCTTCGCGACGGCCGCCCGCCCGTTCCGCGCACTCACCCGCACCCGCCGCGGCGTCCGCATCATCAACATCATCTTCGGCTCGCTGTTCCTGCTCGTCGCCGGCCTGCTGCTGTTCGTCCACTAGCCGCACAGGAGCCGTAGGCTGGACCGTGATGGAGATGGATGCCTCGGCCTTCGAAGAACTCGTCGTGGACGAGCTCGACCGGCTCCCCGACGAGATGGTCGAGGGGCTCGAGAACGTCGTCTTCGTCGTCGAGGATCGTCCGGAGGACGGCACACTCGACCTGCTCGGACTGTACGACGGCCTCGCGCTCACCGAGCGCGGGCAGTACGGCATGGGCGAACTGCCCGACCGGATCATCGTCTATCGCGAGCCGCACCTCGCCCACGTCGAAGACGAGGACGCGCTCCGCGACGAGGTGCACACCACACTCGTCCATGAGATCGCGCACTTCTTCGGACTGGACGACGAGCAGCTGCACGAACTGGGGTGGGCATGAGCACGCCGATCTCGACACCCGACCTGGACGAGGTCGTCGACCTGCAGGCCGCTCCGCTCGAACCATGGCAGGTCGTGGTCTGGAACGACCCGGTGAACCTGATGAGCTACGTGGTCCGGGTCTTCCGCACCTACTTCGGCTACTCGACCGAGCACGCGACGACGCTGATGCTCGCCGTTCACCACGACGGCCACGCGATCGTCGCCAGCGGTCCGCGCGAGACGATGGAGGTGCACGCGCAGGCGATGCATGACTACGGACTCTGGGCGACGGTTCGAAAGGCACCACAATGAACGCGCGCGAAATCCGGCTTCGTCTCGCCCCGATCGAGGGGCTGCACCTCGCGGGACTCGTCCAGCAGTTGGCCGAGATCATCGCAGCCGCCGACGATTCCCCCGATCCCGGCGTCGCGCGACTGACGCCGAGCCCGTATCCCGAGGATGCCGAGGCCGCCGCGGAGTTCGTCACGGCCACACGCGATGACCTGCTCGATCGGCGCACCGCTGACGCCGCCGTCGTCGGTCGCGCCCTGGACGTGTTCGCCGGGGACGACACCTCCGTCCCGGACGATGACACCGCGGACCACATCGACGTCGTCATTCCTCCTGGCGAACTCGACGCATGGCTCCGAACGCTCACCGCGCTGCGCCTGGTGATCGCCACACGGCTCGACATCACAGACGACGACGAGAACCGCGATCCCGACGACCCACGGTTCGGGGTCTACGACTGGCTGGCGTTCCGCCTCGACGGGCTCATCGCGATAGCCGACGGCCTGGATGACATGCCGGAAGACGCCTGATCAGGGAAGGGCGACAGTCATGGTCGCCAGTTCCTGCGGCGCGTGCCGCTGGATGTGACGGTCTTCCTGCGCGGCCCAGCGGTCCCAGTGCGGACGGAATCCCTCGCCGTCACGCTCCAGCGCCCTGCGCTTGCGCGACGGGGTGGGCGATTCCACCCAGACGCGTACGTCGGCGAGCCGCGCCGACGCCGGGTTGAGCGCGCCGCACCCCTCGAGGATCACACCGAGCGCCGGCGTCACGGCGTGCGCTTCCGCTTCGGTCCCCAGTTCCCAGTCCCAGCGCCGCCAGGTGCTCAGGAGTCCGCGTGCGTGCGGACGCAGGATGTCATGGAGGGCTCGTTCGGCTCCGGCATCCAAGCCGTCCCAGCCCGGATACAGCGAGTCGAGTGCGATCAGCTGCGGACGTCCCGCGACCGGCCAGTTCGCCGCGACCATCCGCGAGAGCGTGGTCTTTCCCGCGCCGGCGCGGCCGTCGAAGAGCACGACAGGGTTGGATGCTTCGACCGCCCTGATCGCCTCGATGATGTCAGCGGCGGCACGTGTGAGCGCCTGCCCGAACGGGTCGCTACTTCTTGAGTGCACGGATCACGCGCGAGAGCGCACGTCCGGCGACCCAGACGAACGGAATGGCGACTGCGAGCAGCGCGACGATGTTGGGCTCGAACCGGAGTCCCTCCTCACGACGGACGTATACGCCGAGGGGAATGGAGACTCCCCCGCCGCCTCCGCCGCCGTTCTCGTCCTGATCGGCGCCGCCTCCGAAGCCGGCCCAGGTCAGCGCGACCGGAGTGATGCTGACCCCGTCGACGTCCTGCGGCTCGCCATAAGCGGCCTTCACGCCGAAGGAGGCGATCTGATTTCCGAGGTCCAGTGCGATGTTCGGCATGTGTCCACGGTACTCGACGAACGCGCACCACGGGAGGTCAATCGACGCCGTGATCCTTCGGGTGCCGCACGGCACCGCGCCCGTCGCCGCGACCGACGTGCCTGGCCCGCGTGATCGTGGCGTTGCCGAAGCGCGCCCTGGCATCGTCGAGCGCTCCTTCGACCTTGCGCCAGTGCTCATCGTCATCCCACAGCGCGAAGGCCGAGCTGCCGGCGGGGCGGAGCTTCTCGGCGCGCACTCCCACCAGACGTATCGGATCGCGTCGATCGATGGATTCATAGAGGTTCTGCGCAGCCTCGCCGATCCGCTGCCCGACGGAGGTGGGTTCTGCGAGCGTCTGGGACCGGCTCAGCGTCGTGAAATCGTCGAAGCGGATCTTGATCGCGACTGTGGCGCACTCCCAGTCGGCGCGGCGCAGACGCACAGCAACGCGGTCTGCCAGACGCAGAAGCTCGGCGCGCAGGAACTCGCGATCCGTGATGTCGACGTCGAACGTCTCCTCATGGCCCACGCTCTTCTCGACGCGTTCGGTCTCGACGGCGCGGGCATCCTCACCGCGTGCGAGCTGAGCGATGCGTGCGCCGAGGGCTGGGCCGACGGCGCGGTCGAGCATCTCCTGCGGCGAATCCCGGATGTCGCCGATCGTGCGGATGCCGCGCGCCTCGAGCGCCTCGGATGCCTTCGGCCCCACTCCCCACATCGCACGCACCGATCGCGGGGCGAGGAAGTCGAGCGTATCGGCGGCCGCGACGATCAGCAGCCCGTCGGGCTTCGAGAGCGTCGACGCCATCTTTGCGACGTGCTTCGTGGCGGCCACTCCCACGCTGCATGTGATGCCGACCTCGGCCTGCACCCGCTCGCGCACCAGCCGCGCGATCTCACCGGGGCTCCCCCACAACCGCCGGACGCCCTGCACGTCGAGGAACGCCTCGTCCACCGACAGCGGCTCGACCATCGGGGTGATCGACTCGAAGACAGCCATCACCTGCTTCGACACAGCCTGGTACCGGTCGAAGTGCGGCATGACGATCTTCGCGGTCGGGCACAGACGCAACGCCTGCCCGACCGGCATCGCGGCGCGCACGCCGTACCGCCGGGCTTCGTACGACGCACTGGAGACGACAGAGCGGCCGTCCGGAGCACCGATGATCAGAGGCAGGCCGCGCAGCGACGGGTCGTCCATCACCTCGACGGCGGCATAGAAGGCATCCATGTCGACGTGCAGGATGCGCGTACCCGTGTCGTCCGCACCGTCGGGTGAGACGATGCGGCCACGTCCGTCACCGCGCCCCATGCATCCATTCTCCCCGAGGTCACCGACATCCGCCGAACAGTCCGGGGTCCGAAACGACGAATGTCGGACCGATCACGCGGATCGATCCGACATTCGTGCTCGCGGCCCCCGAAGTGTCGCGGGCCGGACGGCTACTGGGCCGCTCGTTCCAGGATCAGCTCGCGCACGCGCGCAGCATCCGCCTGCCCCTTCATGGCCTTCATGACAGCGCCGATGATCGCACCGGCGGCCTGCACCTTGCCGTCCTTGATCTTCGCCATCACGTCGGGCTGCGCAGCAAGCGCCTCGTCGATCGCCGCGATGAGCGCACCGTCGTCGGAGACGACCGCGAGTCCGCGGGAATCCACGACCTCCTGCGGCGTGCCCTCACCCGCGATGACGCCCTCGAGTACCTGGCGGGCGAGCTTGTCCGTGAGTGTGCCGTCGTCGACGAGCCTCTGCAGGGCAGCGACGTTCTCCGGGGCGATCAGCTCGACAGCATCCTTGTCCTGCGCGTTCGCGAGGCGGGAGATCTCACCGGTCCACCACTTGCGCGCCGCGGCGGGCGTGGTGCCCGCGGCGATCGTCGCCTCGACGACATCGACCAGGTCGCTGTTGCGCACGTCCTGGTACTCGAGGTCGGTGAATCCCCACTCCGTCTTCAGCCGGCGGCGACGGGCGACCGGCTGCTCGGGCAGAGCCGCACGCAGCTCTTCGATCAGCTCGGCGGCGGGCTGCACGGGCAGCAGGTCCGGCTCGGGGAAGTAGCGGTAGTCATCGGCATCCGACTTGGGGCGACCGGGCGAGGTCGTGCCGGTGTCCTCGTGCCAATGACGGGTCTCCTGGATGATCTTTCCGCCGTCTGCGAGGATCTGTGCCTGGCGCTGGATCTCGTGACGCACCGCACGCTCGACCGAACGCATGGAGTTGACGTTCTTCGTCTCGGTGCGGGTGCCGAGCGGTGCCGGCTCCTCGCCCTCTGCGACCCGGGGCCGCAGCGACACGTTCGCGTCACAGCGCAGGTTGCCGCGCTCGAGACGCGCCTCGGAGATGCCGAGGCTGCGCACGATGTCGCGGATCGTCGACACGTAGGCCTTGGCCACCTCGGGCGCGCGGTGGTCGGTGCCGAAGATCGTCTTGGTGACGATCTCGACGAGCGGGACGCCGGCGCGGTTGTAGTCGACCAGCGAGTACTCGGCGCCCTGGATGCGACCGGTCGCTCCGCCCATGTGGGTGAGCTTTCCGGCATCCTCCTCCATGTGCGCGCGCTCGATCGGCACGGTCACGAGCGTGCCGTCCTCGAGCTCGACCTCGACGGATCCCTCGTACGCGATCGGCTCGTCGTACTGCGAGATCTGGTAGTTCTTGCCGAGATCCGGGTAGAAGTAGTTCTTCCGAGCGAAGCGGCTGGACTCCGCGATCGAGCAGTCCAGGGCGAGACCGAGGCTGATCGACGACCGGATCGCCGTCTCGTTCACGGTCGGCATGGCCCCGGGCAGACCGAGGTCGACCGGCGCGATGAGCGTGTTGGGCTCGGCGGCGTGATACTTCTCGTTCGCCGGGTTCGGCGCATCCGAGAACATCTTCGTGTTGGTGTTGAGCTCGACGTGCACTTCGAAACCGAGCACGGGCTCGAACAGCTCGAGCGCCCGCTCGAAATCCATCAGCTTGGCTGCGGCGGCCATCAGCGGTTCCCTCCTGCGAGCTGGGGTGCGCGTGTGAGCAGCGGGGCTCCCCACGAGTCGACGAGTGCGGTCTCGAGCGCCGCGCCGACGCGGTACAGACGGGCGTCCTCGCGTGCCGGGGCGAGGAACTGGATGCCGACCGGCAGACCGTCGTCGTCCGCGAGGCCCGAGGGGATCGAGATGCCGGGGACGCCGGCCAGGTTCGCCGGAATCGTCGTGACGTCGTTCAGGTACATCTGCAGCGGATCGTCGATCCGCTCACCGATCTTGAACGCCGTGGTCGGTGCCGAGGGCGTCGCGATGACATCGACCTGCTCGAATGCGCGATCGAAGTCCTGCTGGATGAGCGTTCGGACCTTCTGGGCGCTGCCGTAGTACGCGTCGTAGTAGCCCGCCGACAGCGCGTAGGTGCCGAGGATGATGCGGCGCTTCACCTCGTCGCCGAAGCCGGCGTCGCGCGTCGCGGACATGACGTCCTCGACGGTCGGGTTGCCGTCCGGGGTGACACGCAGGCCGAAGCGCACCGAGTCGAACTTCGCCAGGTTGCTGGACGCCTCTGCGGGCAGGATCAGGTAGTACGCGGCCACGCCGTACTCGAAGTGCGGCGTGGAGATCTCGACGATCTCGGCGCCGTTCGCCTCGAGCAGGTCGAGGGAGGCGCGGAAGGATGCCGCGACGCCGGGCTGGAAGCCCGAGTCCGGAAGCTCCTTGATCACGCCGACCTTGAGCCCCTTCAGCACGTCTCCGCGCGCGCCCTCACGGGCGGCATCCGCGAACGACGGCCAGGCGTCGGTGAGCGAGGTGGAGTCCCTGGGATCGTGACCGGCGATCACGTCGTGCAGGAGTCCGGAGTCGAGCACGGTACGAGTGACGGGGCCGACCTGGTCGAGGCTGGATGCCAGGGCGATCGCGCCGTAGCGGCTCACTCCGCCGTAGGTCGGCTTCACGCCGACCGTTCCTGTGACGTGGGCGGGCTGACGGATCGATCCGCCGGTGTCGGAGCCGAGCGCGAGGGGCGCCTCGTAGGCTGCCACCGCGGCGGCCGAACCGCCGCCGGAGCCGCCGGGGATACGGTCGAGGTCCCACGGGTTGCGGGTCGGGCCGTATGCGGAGTGCTCGGTGGACGATCCCATCGCGAACTCGTCCATGTTGGTCTTGCCGAGCGGCACGAGCCCTGCGGCGCGCGAACGCGCCACGACGGTCGCGTCGTAGGGCGACATGTAGCCCTCGAGGATCTTCGATCCGCTGGTGGTGGGCTGGTCGGTGGTGACCAGGACGTCCTTGATGGCCAGCGGAACACCCGCGAGCGGGTGCAGCTGCTCACCCGCTGCACGGGAGGCATCGATCGCATCTGCGGCGGCGAGTGCGCCCTCGTTCACGTGCAGGAAGGCGTGCACGTCGCTGTCGACGGCTGCGATGCGATCGAGGTACGCCTGAGTGGCCTCGCGGCTGGACACCTCGCCGGAGGCGAGCTTGTCGGCGAGGTCGGCGGCAGTCAGCCGGATGATGTCGCTCACTGCTCTTCCCCCAGGATCGCGGTGACGCGGAATCGGCCGTCCGCGGCATCCGGTGCGTTCTGCAGCACCTGCTCGTGGGTGAGCGTCTCGCCGACCTCGTCGGGACGGAAGACGTTCGCGAGCGGGATCGGGTGACTCGTCGCCGCGATGTCGGGGGTCGCGACCTGCGAGACCTTCGCGATGTTGTCGACGATGGCGTCGAGCTGGCCCGTGAGCAGCGTCACCTCGTCGTCGTTCAGCTGGATGCGCGCGAGCACGCCGAGATGGCGCACAAGATCAGGGGTGATTTCAGACACCCGTCCAGTCTAGTTGGCGCTCTGCGGGAGACCCGCCGACGATCGCAATAGGCTGGCAGCATGACGACGTACGATCCCCCTCGTCCCTGGATCTCCAGCTATGCGGACGGGGTGCCGGAGGACCTTCCACCCGTCAGCGGCTCGCTCATCGACATCGTCGCGGCGTCCGCGCGTGACTTCCCGGATGCGCCCGCGCTGGAGTTCTTCGGCCAGGAGATGACGTACGCGCAGTTGCAGGCGGCTATCGACCGGGCGGCAGCCGGTCTGCACGCCCTCGGCGTCCGCTCAGGCGACCCGGTGGCGATCGTGCTGCCGAACTGTCCGCAGCACATCATCGCCTTCTACGCCGTGCTGCGCCTGGGCGCCGTCGTGGTCGAGCACAATCCGCTGTACACACCTCGCGAGCTGCGCAAGCAGTTCGAGGATCACGGCGCCAAGCACGCCATCGTGTGGAGCAAGGTCGTGAAGACCGTGCAGGAGTTCCCGCGCGATCTCGCGGTGACCTCACTGATCTCGGTCGACGTCACCAGGGCCATGCCGCTCATGACCCGGTTCGCTCTCCGACTCCCCGTCGCGAAGGCGCGGGAATCGCGCGCGGCGCTCACCGAGAAGGTGCGCGGCGCGATCGCCTGGGAGCAAGTCGTCGGCAGTGAGCCGCTTCCGGCATCCCACCCCAAGCCTGCCCCCGAAGATCTCGCGATCATCCAGTACACCTCCGGCACGACAGGCATCCCCAAGGGCGCGTCTCTCACGCATCGCAACCTGCTCGCGAACGCTGCGCAGGCCAAGGCGTGGGTGCCCTCCATCCAGCGCGGCAAGGGGTGCGTCGTGTACGCGGTCCTGCCGATGTTTCACGCATACGGGCTCACGCTGTGTCTGACGTTCGCGATGTCGATGGGCGCGCGACTGGTGCTGTTCCCCAAGTTCGACCCCGACCTGGTGCTCGATGTCGTGAAGAAGCACCCGCCGACGTTCCTGCCGCTCGTGCCGCCGATCGCCGAGCGACTGCTCGCGGCCGCGAAGGCGAAGGGCATCTCGCTCGCCGGAACCGAGATCGCGATCTCGGGCGCCATGGCCCTGCCGCACGAGCTCGTCGTGCCGTTCGAAGAGGCCAGCGGCGGGTACCTCGTCGAGGGATACGGCCTCAGTGAGTGCTCCCCCGTGCTGATGGCGAACCCGGTGGCCGCGAACCGCGTGGCCGGCACGGTCGGTCTGCCGCTGCCCGGCACGGAGTGCCGCGTCGTCGACCCGGACAACCCGACGCAGGACGTAGAACCGGGCGCCCCCGGCGAGCTCGTCGTGCGCGGACCGCAGGTGTTCTCCGGCTACTACGGCAAGCCGGAGGCCACGGAGGAAGCGTTCGTGGACGGCTGGTATCGCACTGGTGACATCGTCACGATCGACGAGGCCGGCTTCGTGCGGATCGTCGACCGCATCAAGGAGCTCATCATCACCGGCGGGTTCAACGTCTCCCCGACCGAGGTGGAGAACGCGCTGCGCCAGCATCCGTCCATCGCCGACGTCGCGGTCGTCGGTCTGCCGGGCGGACGCTCCGGCGAGGAGGTCGTCGCCGCGGTCGTGCTCGATGCCGGCGCAGAGCTGGATGAAGAGGCGATCCGCTCGTTCGCGCGGGAGATCATGACGCCGTACAAGGTGCCGCGCCGGCTCTTCGTGGTGGACGAGCTGCCGAAGTCGCTGATCGGAAAGGTGCTCCGGCGCCAGGTCAAGGAGAAGATCCTCGCGCTCACCGGCGCCGACTGAGAGTGCGTCTTCACAGGCAACGAGGCCGCGCGGGCGCTACCTTTAGGTAGTGACCCCTGAAGACGCACCCCAGAACGAGCCCGCCGACGAATCCCCCGCCACTCCCGGATTCGAGGAGCTCGGCATCACCGGGCCCGTCCTGAAGGCGATCCGCGACCTCGGCTACGAGACGCCCTCACCGATCCAGTCCGCAACGATCCCGACGCTCCTGGGCGGCCGTGACGTCGTCGGAATGGCTCAGACCGGAACCGGCAAGACCGCCGCGTTCGCGCTGCCGGTGCTCGAGCGCCTCGATGTCTCGCAGAAGACTCCTCAGGCGCTCGTCCTGGCCCCGACCCGTGAGCTCGCGCTCCAAGTGTGCGAGGCGTTCGAGTCGTACTCGGCGAAGATGAAGGGCGTGCACGTGCTGCCCGTCTACGGCGGTCAGGGCTACGGCGTGCAGCTGTCGGCGCTGCGCCGTGGCGTGCACGTGATCGTCGGCACGCCCGGCCGCATCATGGACCACCTCGCGAAGGGCACCCTCGACCTCTCCGAGCTGAAGTACCTCGTGCTCGACGAAGCAGACGAGATGCTGAAGATGGGCTTCGCCGAGGATGTCGAGCAGATCCTCGCGCAGACTCCGGAGGAGAAGCAGGTCGCGCTGTTCTCGGCCACCATGCCGGCGCAGATCCGTCGTCTGGCGCAGAAGTATCTGCGAGACGCCGAGGAGATCACGGTCAAGTCGAAGACCGCGACCAACACGAACATCACCCAGCGCTACCTCGTCGTCTCGTACCAGCAGAAGGTCGACGCCCTCACGCGCATCCTCGAGGTCGAGAACTTCGACGGGATGATCGTGTTCGTCCGCACGAAGAACGAGACCGAGACGCTCGCCGAGAAGCTGCGTGCGCGCGGATACTCCGCGGCCGCCATCAACGGCGACGTCCCGCAGGTGCAGCGCGAGCGGAGCGTGAACCAGCTCAAGGAGAGCAAGCTCGACATCCTGGTCGCCACCGATGTCGCCGCTCGCGGCCTGGATGTGGAACGCATCAGCCACGTCGTCAACTTCGACATCCCCACCGACACCGAGTCGTACGTGCACCGCATCGGCCGCACCGGCCGTGCCGGACGCACCGGCGACGCGATCAGCTTCATCACGCCGCGCGAGCGCTACCTGCTCAAAAGCATCGAGAAGGCGACGCGTCAGGCGCCGACGCAGATGCAGCTGCCGACCACCGAGGACGTCAACACCACACGCCTGGCGAGGTTCGACAGCGCTATCACCGCTGCGCTCTCCGAGACCGCGCGTATCGAGGCGTTCCGTGACATCGTCGCCCACTACGTGCGCAACAACGATGTGCCCGAGTCGGATGTCGCGGCCGCTCTGGCCGTCGTCGCGCAGGGAGCGACACCGCTCCTGCTCGACCCGGAGAACGACCCGCTGACCGTCGCCGTCGAGCGCGACAACCGTCCGCGCAACGACCGGGACCGTCCGGCGCGCGAGCCGCGGGAGCGCCGCGGGCGCGGTGACTACGCCCCGTACCGCATCGAGGTCGGCCGTCGTCATCGAGTCGAGCCGCGCCAGATCGTCGGCGCGCTGGCGAACGAGGGCGGTCTCGGCCGTGACGACTTCGGTGCGATCAAGATCAACCCGGACTTCTCGATCGTCGAGCTCCCCGCGAACATGGATTCGTCAGTGCTCGACAAGCTCAAGAACACCCGCATCTCGGGCCAGCTGATCGAGATCAAGCCCGATCGCGGCGCACCCGGTCGCCGCAACGCCGGATCGCGCGACGGTGGCTACGAGCGCCGCGACCGCCCGTCGCGCGACGACAAGCCGTTCCGCAAGCCCCGCCACAAGGGCTGATCCCGCGAGACGGGGTTTGCAGCACGAGACGGTGGTTCCTCCCGCCGGTCTCGTGCCAGAAACCTCGTCTCATGCCGTGAGCGTGCGGCATGCTGGACGCATGAGGTCAGTGCGAGTCACCGTGCACGGACGCGTGCAGGGCGTGGGGTTCCGCTGGTTCGTGCAGGATGCTGCGCAGGCGCACGGTGTCGCGGGCTGGGTGCGCAACCGCCGAGACGGCACGGTCGAGGCCGAGCTTCATGGCGCGGATGCCGATGTGCAGGCCGTCCTCGACCTGCTGGCGCAGGGCCCGGCCGGCGCCCAGGTCACCGAGGTGGCCGTGAGCGAGGCGGTCCCTGCGTCGTCGAGCGGCTTCGAGATACGTGGCACGGCCTGAGCGCACGAGACGAGGTCTGTCGCACGAGACCGCGGGTTCCAGCCCCCGTTTCGTGCTGCAAACCTCGTCTCGCGGTCGCGGCGCGGCTCAGGAGTCGAGCGCGGCGGGACCCTCGGTCACGAGGATGCGGAACTGGGCGGCATCCAGAATGCGGATGCCGAGTTCCTCGGCCTTCCCGAGCTTCGAGCCCGCTCCGGGGCCCGCAGCCACGAAATCGGTCTTCTTCGAGACGCTCGAGGCCGCCTTGCCGCCGGCCTGGATGATCGCCTCCTGCGCGCCCTCGCGCGTGTAGCCCTCGAGCGACCCCGTCGCCACGACGGTGAGCCCCTCCAGCACTCCGCCCGCGGCGACGCCGGCTCCGGGGCCGGGGTGCCCGGGAGTGGCCCACTGCACACCGGCTGCTGCCCACTGCTCGACGATGTCGACGTGCCAGTCGATCTCGAACCAGTCGCGCAGCGAGTCGGCGATGATGCCGCCGACGCCCTCGACGGCGGCGAGCTCCTCACGCGACGCGGCGCGGATCGCGTCGAGTGAACCGAACCACTGCGCGAGAGCCCGAGCGGCGACGGGGCCGACGTGGCGGATGTTCAATGCGACCAGCAGCCGCCACAGGTCCTTGGTCTTGGCCTTCTCGAGCTCGGCGAGCAGCGTCTGCGCCTGCGATGACGGCTGGGGACCGTCGATACCCTGCTTCTTCTCGGCCGCCGTCGGGTTGCGCCGGAACGGCGACCGCGTCTTCACGACGCCGTCCTCGTCCTCCTTGGGGAGCCCTGTCTCGGCGTCCTTCACGACGACCTGGATGGGCACGATCTGCTCGAGCGTCAGGGTGAACAGCCCCGCTTCGGTGTCGAGCGGCGGCGCGGCCGGCATGCTCGGCTGCGTGAGCGCGGCGGCCGTCACCTCTCCCAGCGCCTCGACGTCGAGGGCGCCGCGCGATCCGATGTGCTCGACACGGCCGCGCACCTGTGCGGGGCACGAGCGCGCATTCGGGCAGCGCAGGTCGATGTCGCCCTCCTTCATCGCGCGCAGCGGAGTGCCGCACTCGGGGCAGTTCTCGGGCATCACGAACTCGCGCTCGGTGCCGTCGCGGCGCTCGACCACCGGACCGAGCACCTCGGGGATGACATCGCCCGCCTTGCGCAGCACGACCGTGTCGCCGATCAGCACGCCCTTGGCCTTGACGACGCCCTTGTTGTGCAGCGTCG
>NZ_BJUW01000005.1 GCF_007988825.1 Microbacterium aerolatum
GCCGCGATCGTGGCGGGTTCGGCCGCCGGCACCGAGCAGCTGATCTCGCTCACCTCGATCGTGCACGCGCCGTCGACGTCGACCGCGCTCGGCGCGCTCGGGCTCGGACTCGGCTCCGTGCTGCCGACGCTCGGGGTGATGCTCGCGACCGTCGCCATCGTCACGCTCCTCGGCGCCGTGATCCAGGGCGGCGTGCACCCCCGCAAGCTCGCCGGACGCTTCGAACAGTTCAACATCGTGAACGGCGTCAAGCGCGTGTTCGGGATGCAGGCGCTCTGGGAAGGGGCCAAGGCGCTGCTGAAGACCGCGGCCATCGGCCTCGCGCTGTGGATTGTGATCGCCGGCCTCGTGCCGGTGCTCTCGGCGAGCGGTTCGCACTCCCTCTCGCGCCTGCTCGGCACCGCGAACGACGGCAGCACTGCGCTGCTGCAGACCGCGATCGCCGTCGGGCTCGCCCTCGCCGCGATCGACGTGTTCGTCGTGATGCGTCGCAACAAGAAGCACACGCGCATGACCAAGCGCGAGGTGCGCGACGAGAACAAGAACTCCGAGGGCGACCCGCTGATCCGCCAGCAGCGCCGTTCGCGCCAGCTCGCGATCAGCCGCAACCGCATGATCGCGGCCGTCGCCGGCTCCGACGTCGTGCTGGTGAACCCGACGCACGTGGCCGTGGCGCTGAAGTACGAGGCCGGAAAGGCCGCCCCGAAGGTGGTCGCGAAGGGTACCGGCGTGATCGCCGACCGTATCCGCCAGCGGGCGAAGTCTGCGGGCGTGCCGATGGTGCGGGAGATCTCGCTCGCGCGTGCGCTGTTCGCCGCGTGCGAGCTCGGCCAGGAGATCCCCGCCGACCTGTACAACGCCGTCGCGAGGGTGCTCGTGTTCGTCGACAGTCTCCGCAAGCGCGGTGCCGCACGCGGCATCCACTCTCTTCCCTACCGGAGGACCGCATGAATCAACTGCTGAACAAGCTCTCCGTGCCGATCGGCGTCGTCGGCATCATCATGCTGCTCGTCGTGCCGATCCCGCCGTTCCTGCTGGACACCCTCATCATCCTGAACATCATGTTCGCGCTGCTGATCCTGCTGACGTCGATGTTCGTCAAGAAGCCACTCGACTTCTCGGTGTTCCCGTCGCTACTGCTGGTGGCGACGCTGTTCCGGCTCGGCTTGAACGTGGCATCCACCCGACTGGTGCTCGGCGAAGCATATGCCGGCCAGGTGATCGAGGCGTTCGGCGAGATCGCGGTGGGCGGGTCGCTCATCATCGGCGCGGTGGTGTTCCTCATCCTGGTGGTCATCCAGTTCGTCCTGGTCACCAAGGGCGCAGAGCGCGTCGCCGAGGTGGGAGCGCGCTTCACCCTCGACGCCATGCCCGGCAAGCAGATGGCGATCGACGCAGACCTCAACGCGGGTCTGATCACCGACACCGAGGCGCGCACGCGTCGCGCCGAGGTGGCCGCGGAGGCCGACTTCTACGGCGCCATGGACGGTGCGTCGAAGTTCGTCAAGGGCGATGCGATCGCGGGCCTGGTGATCATCATCATCAACCTCATCGGCGGCATCGCGATCGGCATCGTCTCGCACGGTATGGCCATCGACGAGGCGGTGAGCACCTACAGCCTCCTGACGATCGGCGACGGCCTGGTGACGCAGATCCCGGCGCTGCTGATGGCGGTGTCGACCGGCATGATCGTCACGCGCTCGAACGCCGAGGCCGAGATGGGTCAGGCCGCGACTGCGCAACTGGGACAGTCCCGCAACGCCCTGACCATCGCCGGGTGCGCGGCGATCGTGATGGCGTTCATCCCCGGGATGCCGCTGCTGCCGTTCGTCGCGACCGGCGCACTGCTGCTGCTGGCGGCGCAGCGTGTGAAGTCGTCGCAGGCGCGGGCTTCCGCCGAGGCGGCCTCCGCCGCCGCCGGCCCGGACGGCTCGCCGGGGCCGGAGCAACCGGAGGAGCTGATCGAGAAGATGCGCGTGCACGCGCTGGAGATCCAGCTCGCACCGAACATCGTCGATCTCGTGACGGGCGGCCCCGACGATCTGCTGGCCCGTGTCAAGGCGCTGCGGCGGCGCATCGCCCTCGACCTCGGCCTCGTCGTACCTCCAGTGCGCACGCGCGACAGCATCGAGCTGCCGAACTCCACGTACGTCATCCGCATCGCCGGCGTCGAGACCGGACGCGGCACGGCGCCTCCGGGGTCCGTGCTCGCGCTCGGACAGGGGCTGGAGTCGCTGCCCGGTCAGGCCGCGCTCGACCCGGTGTTCGGGCTGGAGGGCAAGTGGATCCCGATGGAGATGCGGCACAGCGCCGAGTTCTCCGGCGCCACGGTCATCGACCGCGCGAGCGTCATCATCACGCACCTGTCGAGCGTCATCCAGTCGAACGCCGCGCGACTGCTCAGTCGCGAGGACGTGCGCCAGCTCACGGACGCGCTCAAGCAGGTGTCGCCTGCCGCCGTCGAGGAGCTCACCCCCGCGCTGCTCTCGCTCGCCGAGGTGCAGCGGGTGCTGCAGGGGCTGCTCGCCGAGCGCGTGCCGATCAACGACCTCAGCCGGATCTACGAGGCGCTCGCGCTGCGCGCGAAGACGTCGACCGAGCCGGACGGCCTGATCGAGGCCGCGCGGACGGCGCTGGGGCCTGCGATCGCTGCGCGGTTCGCGGATGCCGGGACGCTGCGCGTCATCATGATCAACCCGCTGCTGGAGCAGGCGATGCTGGAGAGCCTGCGGGGCAGCGACGACGGACCGCAGATCGTGTTCGACCCGCAGCGGCTCGAGGCGGTCATCGAATCCGTGAAGCAGGCCGTGGCCGGCGTCACGGACGGCGAGCCGGTGCTCGTGTGCGCGCCGACGCTGCGGGCCGCCGTGCGGCGGCTGGTCTCGGCGCAGACCGACGGGTTGCCGGTGCTGTCGTACAACGAGGCGACCGCCGCGGCGCTCACGATCGAGACCGTCGGGGTCGTGCGCGACAGCGCAGCGCTGACCGGGTCGAGCGGTCCGGCGGTGGGTTCTGTGCCGACACCCCAGTAGGCTGAACTGGTGCTGGTGTTGACGAGGCGGATCGGTGAGAGCGTACGCATCGACGGCGAAATCGAGGTGACGCTGCTCGACATCAAGGGCGACAGCGTGCGCATCGGCGTGAACGCGCCTCGCGAGACCCGCATCCAGCGGTCCGAGATCGTGGATGCCGTCGTCGCAGAGAACGTCTCCGCAGCAGCCGATTCCGGCGCCGACGCCGAGAAGGCGATCTTCGAGGCCCTCGCCAAGCGCCGCGGGACGCAGGAGTCATAGCGGCCGGAGTCGGCTTCGACTCGCTCCGCTCGCTCACCCCGTTTCGTCTTCGGCGGCTCCGCCGCCTCCGCTCAACGCCCCGCGATAACCGCGGGCTCTTGGCGTCGGGCAGCTCCCTGCTCATAGCGTCGGGCAGCTCCATGCGGGCTCAAGACCGGAGCACCTTTGCGGGTCGTTGAGCGAGCGCAGCGAGACGAAACGCGGTGAGCGAGGAGCCGCAGGCGACGAGTCGAAGCGTCCTCACACACACCCGGCTTCGACTCGCTCCGCTCGCTCACCCCGTTTCGTCTGCGGCGCTCCGCGCCTCCGCTCAACGCCCCTCGGCAACTGTGCCCCGCCGGGAGGTGGTCGAAGTTGTCGCATCGGCGCCGCCCCAGCGGCAGGAAGCGACACCTCCCGCGCTGACCTAGGGGCCGACGCGCTCGATCGTCACGATGCGGGGTGCGTCGGCATCCAGGTCCTCGTCGGCGATGCCCTCGGCGCCGCCCACCGGGCGCTCCAGCTCGATGTCCCACCACGCATCCGCGATCGACGCGGCCATCTCGCGGCCCCACTCGATCACGACGACCGATCCTGCGAGGTCGACGTCGAGGTCGTCGAGCTCCGCGGCCGAACCGAGCCGGTACGCGTCGACGTGCACGAGCGGCGCCCGCCCGACCAGCGAGGGATGCGTGCGGGCGATCACGAACGTCGGGCTCTGCACCGGCCCGCGCACGCCGAGGCCCTCCGCGAGCCCGCGCGTGAACGTCGTCTTGCCCGCGCCGAGCGGTCCGGTCAGCACCAGCAGGTCTCCGGCGACGAGCTGCTCGCCGATGACGAACCCGAGTCGCTCCATCTCATCAGCGGTCGCGATCTCACGACGGCCGAGGAAGGCGGGATCGACGCTCACGACGTGCTCCGCGGCACGCGATTGCCGACGCGGGTCACGATCTCGTAGTTGATCGTGCCCGCCGCGTTCGCCCACTCCGTCGCCGACGGCGCACCGAGAGTCGGGTCGCCGAACAGCACGACCTCATCGCCCACCGCGACGTGCGCGTCGCCGACATCGACCACGAACTGGTCCATCGCGACGCGGCCCGCCACAGCGAACCGCTGACCATTGATCACCACGGGTCCGCGCCCGGATGCCTGCCGTGGGATGCCGTCCGCATATCCGAGCGGCACGAGAGCGAGGGTCGTGTCATGGTTCGTGCGATGGTCGTAGCCGTACGAGACGCCGGATCCGGCCGGCACCCGTCGTACGGCCGCGACCGCCCCGCGCAGCGTCATGGCCGGGCGCAGTCCGAGCTCGGCGGATGACCGGTCGTCGAACGGCGAGAGCCCGTACAGTCCGATCCCGATGCGCACGGCGTCGAGTCGCGTCTCGGGCAGGTCGATCGCCGCAGCGGTCGCTGCGATGTGACGGATCTCTGGATGGATGCCGGCGGATGCCGCGGCCTTCGTCCCCTCCTCGAAACGTGCGAGCGCCGCCCTGTCGTCAGCGGGCGAGGCGTTCGAGAGGTGGCTGAAGAGACCGACGATGCGGATGCGGCCGATGCGCTCCAGGCGCGCGGCCTCGGCGAAGACCCGGCCCCAGTCCCCCGGCGCGATCCCGTTGCGGGAGAGGCCGGTCTCGAGCTTGAGATGCACGGCGACGTCACCGCCGGCGACAGCACCGGCGGCCTCGAGCTGGTCGAACGACGAGATCCCGACCTCGATGCCGTTCGCGGCGGCCTCTTCGAAGCGCTCACCCGGCTCGTGCAGCCACGCCACGATCGGGGCGTTGATGCCGGCGCGGCGCAGGGCGAGCCCCTCGGGGATCTCCGCGACGCCTAGACGAGTCGCCCCGCCGGACAGCGCGGCGACGGCGGATGCCGTGGTACCGTGCCCGTATCCGTTCGCCTTGACCACGGCGATGACCTCGACGCCGGTGAGGCGGCGCAGGTGGCGGGTGTTGTCGGCGATGGCATCCATCTCGATGGACGCCTCGCGGAACGGCACGCTCACGCGGCCCCCTCCACTCGCTCGGCGATCACGAACGCGGTGGCGAGTCCGGCATCGTGCGACATGGTCAGGTGCAGGCTGGTGATGCCGCGCTGCTCGATGGCGTCTGCGGTCGTGCCCGAGAGCCGGAAGTACGGCTTGCCCGATTCCTCGGACCCGATCTCGATCTCGGTCCAGTGCACGCCGTCCGAGCCTCCGAGCGCCTTGATGAGGGCTTCCTTCGCGGCGTAGCGCGCGGCGAGCGACGGCAGCCGCAGCTCGCGCTCGGTCGGGGCGAACAGTCGCTCCATCAGCCGCGGTGTCCGGGACATGGTGCGCTCGAACCGCGGGATGTCTACGAGGTCGATGCCGGTCCCGATGATCACGGTTCCAGCCTACTCGGGGCGGTCCCATCCGTACGGCTCAGGCCCGGGAGAGCTCCCGCCGCACCTCGTCCCGCAGCCGCCCCAGGTTCTCCGGCTCGGGCGCAGCGTCGAGGAGCCGTTTGGTGTACTCGTGCTGCGGGTTGAGGATGATCTCGTCGCTGGGCCCGCGCTCGACGACGTCGCCTCGGTACAGCACCATGATCTCGTCGCTGAAGTGCCGGGCAGTGGCGAGGTCGTGCGTGATGTACAGCACGCCGAGATCGTCCTCGCGCTGCAGGTGGGCGAGCAGGTTCAGAACGCCGAGGCGGATCGACACATCGAGCATCGACACCGGCTCGTCGGCGACGATGAACCGCGCCCCCGGAGCCAGCGCCCGCGCGATCGCGACGCGCTGCCGCTGGCCGCCGGACAGCTCGTGCGGGCGACGGTCGGCGAAGCTCTCAGCGGGCGACAGCCGCACGCGCTCGAGCAGCTCGAGCACGCGCCCTCGCACCTCATCGCCCTTCAGGTCGGGGTGGTGCAGCCGCACCGGGCGCTCGAGGTGGTGAGCGATCGTGTGGTACGGATTCAGCGAGGCGAACGGGTCCTGGAACACCATCTGCACCTCGGAGCGGTACGCGGCGACGTCGCGCCCGCCCGAACCGGTCGGCTTCCCGTCGAGCAGGATCTCACCGGAGGTCGGGGTCTCGAGCTTCATCAGCATCCGGGCGATGGTCGACTTGCCCGAACCGGACTCCCCCACCAGAGCGATCGTCCTGCCGGCCTCGATCGTGAACGACACATCCTTGACCGCGTGCAGGATCGAGGTGCGCAGGCCAGAGCGCAGCGTGAAGTCCTTGACCAGATTGCGGGCCTCGAGGCTCGGTTTCGCGTTCATCGGACCTGCTCCTGACTGATCTGCGCTCCTGTGCGCACGAAGTCGCCGCGATCTCCGCGGAGGCTGGGGAAGCTCGACAGCAGCCGCTTGGTGTACTCGTGCTGCGGGTTGCGGTAGATCTCCTCGGACGTGCCCTGCTCGACGATCTGCCCCTGCAGCATGACGGCGATCCGGTCGCTGATCTCGATCAGCATCGGCAGGTCGTGCGTGATGAAGATGACGGCGAAGCCGAGCTGCTCGCGCAGTCGCATGATCTCTCTGATGATGTCGCGCTGCACGACGACATCCAGCGCGGTGGTCGGCTCGTCCATGATCATGACCTGCGGATCGAGAGCCAGCGCCATGGCGATCATCACCCGTTGCCGCATCCCGCCCGACAGCTCGTGAGGGAAGCTCGTGAGCCGGTTCGGGTCGACGCCGACGAGGGTCAGCAGTTCTCGTGCGCGCTCCTTCTTCGCGGCCCTGCTCATCCCGGGTCGGTGCGTGTCGAAGACGTCGAAGATCTGCGCCTTGACGGTGATCACCGGATTGAGCGAGTTCATGGCGCTCTGGAAGACCATCGAGATCTTGTCCCAGCGGAACGCCCGCAGCTTCTCCCCGGTGAGGCCGACGATGTCGATGTCGTCGCCGTTGCGGTCGTGGAAGACGATCTCGCCGCCGGTCATCAGCGCCGGCGCGTTCAGCAGTCGGTTCAGTCCGTACGCGAGGGTCGTCTTGCCGCAGCCGGACTCACCGGCGAGGCCGAGGATCTCACCGCGGTTGAGGGTGAGCGAGACATCGCGAACCGCCTTCACCGGCGGGTCGACCTCGTACTCGATCGACACGTTGCGGGCGCTCAGCACCGGCTCGACCACGCTCACGCGGCCACTCCTTTCGACTTGGCGGCCTTGCGCACGTTGCGGGCGGCCTGCGGCGAGCTGCGCAGCTTCGGGTTGATGATCTCGTCGATCGCGAAGTTGATGAGGGCGAGACCGCAGCCGAGTGCGGCGATCATGATGCCCGGCGGCACGAACCACCACCATGCGCCCTGGCCGAGCGCCTGCCCCGACTGGGCCTCGTTGAGGATCGTGCCCCAGGTGATCGAGTCGGTCGGCCCGAGGCCCAGGTACGACAGGCCCGCCTCGCCGAGAATGGCGAAGATGATCGCGAACAGGAACTGCGCGGCCAGCAGCGGCAGCAGGTTCGGCATGATCTCGATCAGGATGATGCGCAGCGAGCGCTCACCGGCGACCTTCGAGGCGTACACGTAGTCGCGGGTGCGCAGCGAGCGGGTCTGCAGGCGCAGCACGTAGGCGGCGCCCGCCCAGGAGGTGATGCCCAGCACGAAGGCGACCAGCTGCATGCTCCGCACCGGCGCGAAGGCGGCGATGACCATCACGAGAGGGAGGCCCGGAATCACGATCATGATGTTGGTGACCAGTGCCAGCACGTCCTCACGCCACCCCGAGAGGTATCCGGCCAGGACGCCGAAGACCAGCGACAGCACGATGGCGATTCCGCCGGCGATGAGACCGACGATGAGCGACCCCTGCGCGCCGTGCGCCAACTGGGCGAGCACGTCGTACCCGAGTTTCGTGGTGCCGAGCAGGTGCTCGCTCGACGGCGGCGACAGCGCCGGGTTCTGCGAGTTGCGAGGGTTCTGGGTGACGAGCGGCGCGATGATCGCGAACAGCACGATCGCGCCGACGAGCAGGATGCCGATGACGAGCTTCGGCGTCATCGTGGGCAGCATCGCCCGGAGTCCGCTGCGCCGCTTCGGCTGGGTGACGAGCGCCTCGGTGCGCGGCGGGGAGGAGACGACCGCGTCGTCCTCGATGATGGCCAGCTCGGCAGGGTTCCGGGTGGTGGTGTCAGACATTCTGCCGTGCCCTCGGGTCGATGAACCCGTAAACCAGGTCCATGAAGAAGTTGGCTGCGAGAACCGCGATGGTGATCACGAGGAAGACGCCCTGCATCAGCGCGTAGTCGCTGTTGAGCACGGCCTGGAACATCAGCTTGCCGACACCGGGATAGGTGAACACCTGCTCCATGACGATGGAGCCGGCCACGACGAAGCCGAGGGTGATCGAGAACCCGGCGATCGAGGGGATGGCGGCGTTGCGCGCGGCGTAGGTGGTGAGGATGCGGCGCGGCCGCAGTCCCTTGGCCTCGGCCGTGGTGATGTAGTCCTCGGCGAGAGTCGAGACCATCATGTTGCGCATGCCGAACAGCCAGCCGCCCACCGAGCTGAGCACGATGGTCAGTGCCGGCAGCACGGCATGGGCTGCGGCATCCGAAATGAACGACCATGTCGGCACCGGGCCGTCAGGGAAATCGAAGACGTCGTAGCCGCCGAAGATCGGGAACCAGCCAAGGCCGACCGCGAACACAGCAACCAGGATCAGGGCGAGCCAGAAGTACGGGATCGACTGCAGCACGGTGGTGGCCGGGATGATGTTGTCGACCCAGGTTCCGCGCTTCCAGCCGGCCCACGCGCCGAGCGCGACACCGAGCACGAACGAGATGACCGTGGCGACGCCGACCAGGATCAGGGTCCAGGGCAGCGCCTCGGCGATGAGCTCGGTCACCGGGGCCGGGTACTTGGTCACCGATACGCCCAGGTCTCCCTGGAACATGCGGCCCCAGTAGCCGAGGTACTGCTGCCAAAGCGGCTGATCGTCACCGCCGAGCAGCAGTTTGATGTTGCGGATGGTCGATTCCGACACGTCGCCGCCCGCGCGCTGGAGCTTGGCGATCATGATGTCGGCAGGATTGCCTGGCATCATCCGCGGGAGCAGGAAGTTGAGCGAGATCGTGGCCCACAGCGTCACCGCGTAGAACCCGATCCTTCGCAGGTAGAACTTCATCTCAGATCTTCCTCGTCACTTCCTGCTCCCTCGGACCCATGTCGTTACTTCACCGGCTCCAGGTGCTGCAGGATGTACCCCGCGGCGATCGCACCCCAGGACGGCGGGAAGGCGTACAGGTCCTCCTCGGTCGGCCAGCCGGTGTAGTCGGCGGAGTTGTAGAAGGTCTGCGTGGCGTTGATCACGAGCGGGATGTACGGCAGGTCGCGGACGATCTCGTCCTGGATCGTGCCGTACAGCTCGAGCTTGGTGGCCTCGTCGTTCGTGCCGATGGCGGCCTGGACGGCCTCATCCACCACGGGGTTGTCGTAGCGGCTGAAGTTCCAGCGCCCGGTGGGCACCTCGCTGCCGACTGCGCTGGTCGAGGCGACGGCCTGACCGCCGAACCAGTCCCGATAGATCTGGAACGGGTCCGCCACGGAGGTGCCGATCATGCCGCCCATGATCAGTTCGTACTGGCCGGTCTGACGCGAATCGGAGAACTCCTGCCACTGGACGGTGGAGGCGTTGATCTTGATTCCGGCCTCGGCCGCCTGCTCGGCGATGAGCTTGGCGGCGTCGTTGTAGTCGGTCCAGCCGTCGACCGAGGTCAGGCTCATCTCGACGGTCTTGCCGTCCTTCGCGTAGAACCCGTCGTCGCCCTTCGCGTAACCGGCTGCCTCGAGGATCTCGCCCGCCGCGGCGGCATCGGGACTCTGCGGGCTCGTCTCGTTCGCGGGATCGGCGACCCACTTCTCATCGCGCGGAAGCAGCGCGAAGGTCGGCGAGATCTCGCCCGTCAGCCCGACGAAGGCCTTGTCCTTGATGGTGGTGCGGTCGATGGCCGCGTTCAGCGCCTGCCGGACGGCCACGTCCGTCTGCGCGCCGGTGCAGCCGAGGTCGGCATTCGCACAGGTGTAGAGCACCGTCGGGTCCTGCGGAGTGTTGATCCACTCGATCTTCCCGTTGCTCGTGACCGAGTCCGGGTTCGGGATGAACATGCCGGTCCAGTCGAGCTTGCCCGCGGCGAGCAGATCCTGCGCGGTCTGGTTGTTGTCGACGGCGATGTACTGCACGGACTTCACGCCGAGCTCGTCGGCGTCTCGGAACTCGGGGTTGGCGACCAGCGAGTACGACTCCTTCGTCGTCTTGTCGACGATGTAGGGGCCGGAGCCGACCGGCTCCTCGTTGGTGAAGGTCATGTAGTCGCCGACCTCCGACCAGACATGCTCAGGAAGGATGTAGCTGGAGCCCATGCGCTGGAACTCGGTGGTGTACTGCGGGGTGTCGTAGGTCAGCACCGCGGTGGTCTCATCGGTCGCCTCTGCCGAGACCAGTCCGTTGGCCTCCGGGTTGTTCGCCTCGTAGAGGAACGAGAAGACCACGTCGTCGGCGGTCAGCGCCTCACCGTCGGACCACTTGAGCCCGTCCTTGATCGTGACCGTGATCTGCGTGCCGTCCTCGTTGTACTCGTACGACTCGCCGATGAGGCCTACCGGCTCGGTGTCCGCCGTCTTGTTGAAGAAGAACAGCGGCTCGTAGATGGGCCCGAGCGCGCCGTGGAGCACGGTTGGCGCGAACGGGTTGAAGTTGGCCTCAATGGGTGTCTGGCTGCCGGCCCAGACCCGGAGAGCGCGGTCGGATGCCGCGTCCGCTGAGTCGCTGTCCCCGCCGGCCGAACAGCCGGTGAGTGCGAGGGCGAGAGCTGATACTCCCGCCGCGGTTGTGAGCGCAATTCTGCGCGAGGTCCTACTGGTCATTTCGACTCTTCCTCTCGGTGCTGCGTTGCATGAGGGGTAAAACGTCCTCGTTTTCAAACCGCAGGGGTTTGTTAGGACAGCAACCTAACAAAAGGTGCGGGCTGAGACAAGACCCCACTTCCCGGGGAATGTCCCGCCGGCCCTGGCGCACCTCGCCGACCCGCGCTAGGTTTTGTTCATGGTCTTAACTGATGCGAAGACGCTTCCCGAGGATCCGATCGACTCGGCGCACTCTCTGCCGCTGATTCCGCTTCCGGCTCACGTCCGGCCGGCGGAGGGTCACCTCCTCCTCCCCTCTCTCGAGGTCGAGGGCGATCCCGCGACCGTCGCGCTCATGCGGGAGGATCTGCGACGGCTGGCCGGCACGGCGGGGCCGGAAGCAGCGCACGCCGCGGGGAACGTGGTCCTCGCCCTCACCGATGACGCCTCCACCGGCCCGGAGGGGTACATCCTCGACACCCGCGATGACGGCATCCGCATCACCGCTCGCGACTCCGCGGGCCTCTACTACGGCACGCGCACTCTGCTGCAGCTGCTGCGACGCACCGACGAGGGCTGGAGCGTCCCGCGCATCCTAATCGAGGACGCTCCCCGATTCGCCTACCGCGGCGTGATGCTCGATGTGGCACGCCACTTCTTCAGCGTCTCCGAGGTCAAGGCATACATCGACCGTGCGGTCGCGCTGAAGTTCAACCACCTGCACCTGCACCTGACCGACGACCAGGGCTGGCGCATCCAGATCGATGCCTGGCCGCTGCTGACCGAGCGCGCCTCCGCGGGCGACGCCGGCGAGGGCCCCGGCGGGTTCTTCACGAAGGACGACTACCGGCACATCGTCGAGTACGCCGCAGACCGGCACATGACCGTCGTGCCGGAGATCGACCTCCCCGGGCACACGCACGCGGTCGGCGTCGCCTACCCCGATCTCGTCGAGGAGCCCTGGATCACGGATCAGCTCGTCGCCGAGGCGGAGCGGCTGGCGCAGCCGGTTCCCGTGCACGGCGAGCACTTCTCTGGCTGGGCGGTGGGTCACTCGTCGCTGCGCATCGGCGAGGAGCGCACGTACGACTTCGTGAAGGACGTGCTCGACGAGGTCGCGGCGATGACCCCGGGCCCCTACCTGCACATCGGTGGGGACGAATGCCTGGGCACGTCCCCCGCGGACTTCGCCGTCTTCATGACACGGGCGACGCATCTGGTCGGTGAGACCGGGAAGACCCCGATCGCCTGGCACGAGGCCGGGGCCGTGCACGACATCGCCGAGGGCACCGTCGGGCAGTACTGGGGATCTGTGGTGCCGCAGGGTTCGCACGCGGAGGAGGCGACCCGCTTCGTCACGGGCGGCGGCGGCCTGATCCTGTCGCCCAGCGATCGCACGTACCTCGACATGAAACCGGATGCCGAATTCCCGCTCGGCCTCGACTGGGCGGGCATCGTGCCGCTGCGCACCGCGTACGACTGGGATCCGGCGGATGTCGTTGCCGGCGTAGCTGAGAGCGCCATCCTCGGCGTCGAGGCGCCCCTGTGGACCGAGACGGTCGAGTCGCTCGAGGATGCCGATGCACTGGTCTTCCCGCGCCTCACGGCGCACGCGGAGACCGCGTGGTCGCCGCGCGAGGGCGCGGACCGCACCTGGGAGTCCTACCTGAGCCGTCTCACCGCCCTGGCTCCGGCGCTCCGGACGTCAGGCATCGACGTGACGCTGCCCGCCGACGAGGGCTGACGCTCGGACGCTTCGACACGCTCAGCGGCCGCTCACACAAAGCGGACCCTGAGCCTGTCGAAGGGGAAGCGACCCCGCCCGCTCCGGGCTACTCGACCGTGACGGACTTCGCGAGGTTGCGCGGCTGGTCGACGTCCAGGCCCTTGGCCGTGGCGAGAGCCATGGCGAAGATCTGCAGCGGAACGACCGCGAGCACCGGCTCGAACATGGCGCCGGCCAGCGGAATGTGGATGACCTCGTCCGCGAACGGCAGGACGGCGGCATCCCCCTCTTCGGCCACGACGATCACGCGAGCGCCGCGCGCGCGGATCTCCTGGATGTTCGAGACGACCTTGGAGTGGATGAGCGCCGAGTGACGCGGTGACGGGACGATCACGAACACCGGCTGGCCGGGCTCGATCAGCGCGATCGGGCCGTGCTTGAGCTCGCCGGCGGCGAAGCCCTCCGCGTGGATGTACGAGATCTCCTTGAGCTTGAGCGCACCCTCGAGGGCGATCGGGTATCCGACGTGGCGACCGAGGAAGAGCACCGAGCGGGTGTCCGCCATCCAGCTCGCGAGCTGCGACACGTGGTCGTGCTCCTTCTCGAGCACGCTGGCGATCTTCTCGGGAAGCGTGGCGAGCTCTCCGACCGCAGTGCCGTCGGTCAGCGTCGAACGCACGCGGCCCATGTGCAGACCGAGCAGCAGGAGGGCAGTGATCTGCGCCGAGAACGCCTTGGTGGATGCCACGGCGACCTCTGGCCCGGCGTGGGTGTAGACGACGGCATCCGACTCGCGAGGGATCGTCGCACCCTGCGTGTTGCAGATCGACAGGGTGCGCGCGCCGCGCTCGCGCGCGTACTTGACGGCCATGAGCGTGTCCATGGTCTCGCCGGACTGGCTGATCGAGATGACGAGCGTGTCGTCGCCGATCACCGGGTCGCGATAGCGGAACTCGTGCGCGAGCTCCACGTCGGTCGCGACGCGGGCCCACTGCTCGATGGCGTACTTGCCGACGAGGGCGGCATAGGATGCCGTGCCGCAGGCAGTGATGATCACGCGGTTGATGCCGACGAACAGTTCGTCCAGCCCGTCGAGCTCGGGGATGACGACCTGCCCGTCCTGCACGCGGCCGCGGATGGTGTTCGCGACGGCCTCGGGCTGCTCGGCGACCTCCTTGGCCATGAAGGAAGACCATCCGCCCTTCTCTGCGGCGGCGGCATCCCACGATACGTCGAAGGGCTCGGCCTCGACGGCGTTGCCGTCGAAGTCGGTCACCGTGACCTCGGACGGGGTGATCGCGACGATCTGGTCCTGGCCGATCGCGAGCGCCTTGCGGGTGTGCTCGACAAAGGCGGCGACGTCGGATCCGAGGAAGTTCTCGCCCTCACCGAGGCCGATCACCAGCGGCGAGTTCCGGCGAGCGCCGACGACGAGACCGGGCTGATCCTGGTGCATGGCGAGGAGCGTGAAAGCACCCTCGAGGCGGTTCACGACGTTCTGGAACGCGACCTGCAGGTCGGCGTTCTTGGCGTACTCGCGGCCGAGGAGGGCTGCGGCGACCTCGGTGTCGGTCTCGCTGAGGAAGTCGACGCCGTCGGCGATCAGCTCATCGCGCAGCGGCGCGAAGTTCTCGATGATGCCGTTGTGGATGACGGCGAGCTTGCCGTCGTCGGCGAGGTGCGGGTGGGCGTTGAGGTCGGTCGGGCCGCCGTGGGTGGCCCAGCGGGTGTGCCCGATGCCCGTGGTGCCGTCGCCGAGAGGTGCATCGGAGAGCGAGTCGCGCAGCGCTTGGAGCTTGCCGGCCTTCTTGCGCATTCCGAGGTCGCCGTCGCTGTCGATGACCGCGATTCCGGCGGAGTCATAGCCGCGATACTCGAGACGGGCGAGGCCGGCGATAAGGATGTCCTGGCTGGGGCGCGGGCCCACGTATCCGACGATTCCACACATGTCGTCAAGAATAAGCGCGAGATTTTGCAAGGGTTCCGAACAATCGCGGATGCCGTCGCCGACGCCTGCCCGCCGCCCGAGAGGTGTCGCTTCCTGCCGCTCAATCCGCGCCGGAGCGACAACACCGACCACCTGCCGCGCGTGGGGCTCGGCGCCAAGCCCGGGGAGGTGTCGCTTCCTGCCGCTCAATCCGCCCCGGAGCGACAACACCGACCACCTGCCGCGCGGCGGCGCGCGCCGGATGCCGTCCCCTACAGTTGCGCCACGAGGTGGTCGGCGATCGCCAGAGAGCTCGTCGCGGCGGGCGAGGGCGCGTTGCGGACGAGGGTGACCGCGCCGACCTTGTCGATGGCGAAGTCGTCGAGCAGCTCGCCGCCCCTCCCCCACGCCTGGGCGCGGACTCCGGCGGTGGACGTGCGGCGCAGATCCGACATCTTCAGCTCGGGGATGAACCGCTGCGCCTTGCGGAAGTAGCGCGGCTTCAGAACGGATGCGCTGATCTCATCGATGCCCATGCGCCAGTGCTGCCGGGCGAGCGGCGCGGCGCCGGGCCAGCGCAGCGAATCCCAGGTGTCCTTCACCGAGATCCGGCGCCAGCTGTAGCCCTCGCGGGCGAGCGCCGGCACCGCGTTCGGTCCGACGTGCACGTCGTCGTAGACGCCTCGGGTGAAGTGCACTCCAAGGAACGGGAACCGCGGATCGGGCACCGGATAGATCATTCCGCGCACCAGGTCGGTGCGCTCCGGCCGCAGCGCCCAGTACTCGCCCCGGAACGGCAGGATCTTCGGCGACGGGTCGGCGCCCACGAAACGTGCGACGACGTCGGAGTGCAGCCCCGCGCAGACGATGACACGGTCGAACGTGTGCTCGGAACCGGCTGTTCGAACGCGCACCCGGCCGGGTTCGGCGGTGATCGCGGTCACTTCATGACCGAGCAGGATGCTGCCACCAGCCGCCCGCACGTCCTGCGCCATGGCCTCGGTGATCGAGGTGTAATCGACGGCTGCGGTGTGCGGCGAGTGGACGGCGGCCACGCCTCGCGCGTGAGGCTCGATCTCGGCCAGGCGTCCGGAATCGTCGATCCGCTCGAGGTCGGGCACGCCGTTGGCACGAGAGCGTCGTTCGATCTCGTCGAGCGCGGCGACCTCTGCCTCGTCGACCGCGATCACGAGCTTGCCGACCTCGCGGTACGGCAGCCCCTTCTCCTGGCAGAACTCCCGCAGTTGCGCGCGGCCCGCAGCGCACAGCGTCGCCTTCAGCGACCCCGGCGCGTAGTACAGGCCGGCGTGCACGACGCCGGAGTTGTGCCCGGTCTGGTGCGCGGCGAGCCGCTGCTCCTTCTCGAGAACCGTGACCTCATCGCCGCGCTGCGCAAGCGCCCGCGCCAGTGCGATGCCGACGATTCCCCCGCCGATGACCCCAGTGCCATTCCCCATGCGGTGAGCATATCCACCCGTCCGTGCGCGCGGTGGCGGTCATCTCCACGCGCTTGTGCACGCAGCATCCGCTCGGGAGGGGTCGCAAGTGGTCGCCAAAACGCCGCGCGGGCGACCATTCACGCCACCTCCCGCGCCGAGCTAAGTGCGCTAGCGGCAGGAGGGGTCGCAAGTGGTCGCTAAAACCGTCCGCGAGCGACAACTTGCGACCCCTCGCGGCCGCGAGCTCGCCGCAACCGCGCTCACAACTTGCGCAGCAGCACGCTCTCGACGTTGTGGTCGATGCCCTTGTTCAGAACGAGCGTCGCGCGGTGCCGCGTCGGCATGACGTTCTCGATGAGGTTGGGCATGTTGATGTCTCGCCAGTATCCGAGCGCGGTCGTCTCGGCCTCTGCATCGGTGAGCTGCGCGAACACGTTGAAGTACGACGACGGGTTGGCGAACGCGCCCTGACGCAGCGCGAGGAACCGATCCACGTACCACTTCTCGATGTGCGCCGGATCGGCGTCGACGTAAACGGAGAAGTCGAACAGGTCGCTGACGGCGACATCGTTCGGGGCGGGCGGAGGCTGCAGCACGTTCAGCCCCTCGACGATCACGACGTCCGGCCGCCGCACGACGACCCGGGCGTCGGGCACGATGTCGTACCTCATGTGCGAGTAGAAGGGTGCGCGCACCTCGGCGGCGCCCGACTTCACCTCGGTCAGGAACTCCAGCAGCGCCCGCCGGTCGTACGACTCCGGGAAGCCCTTGCGGTCCATCAGGCCGCGCCGCTCGAGCTCGGCGTTCGGGTAGAGGAACCCGTCGGTCGTCACCAGCTCGACCCGGGGCGTCCCCGGCCAACGGCTCATCAGCTCGCGCAGCAGACGCGCGATGGTCGATTTGCCCACCGCGACCGAACCGGCGACGCCGACCACGAACGGAGTGGTGACGTCCTCCTCTTCCAAGAAGGCGCTGGTCGCGGCGCCGAGCCGCTTCGTCGCCGAGGCATACAGACTCAGCAGCCGACTCAGCGGCAGATACACCTCGCGCACCTCGGTGAGGTCGAGCCGGTCGCCGATGCCGCGCAGCTCGACGACCTCGGTCTCGCTCAGCGGCTGGTCGAGCCCCTTGGCCAATCGCGCCCACTCCGCGCGTCCGATCTCGCGGTACGGCGACAGTGGCAGTGTGGGGTCGGCGGTGGTCACGGCATCCATCGTATCGGCGCGCGTCGCGAGATCATCCGCCGCGCGTATCGGATGCCGCCTCTCACAGCCGCACCCGAACCGAAGCCCTCGGCACCAGCGCGCCACGCGCGCCGCCGTCGGGCTTCGCTTGCAGGGCGAGGACGCCGTCGGCATCCACGGTGATCACGCCCGTCACGATGACCGGATCCCCGACTGTTAGCAGCCGTGTGCGGATCTGCCGCACGCGGAGCGCACGCGCATGCTCGGCCAGTGCGCGATCGGCGAGGCGGATCGTGTCGATCGTCGCCTTCGCGCCAGGGCGTCCACGCATCTCGACACCCTCTGGCTGAACCCGGACGAAGTCTTCGCCGACGAGAACATAGAACTCGGATGCTGCACCGTCGAAGCCCGCGTGCTCCTCCGAGTTCGCGAATCCCGGCACCCAGCGCCCTTCGAGGTATCCGCCAGTTGCGGCGCGATCGACGCTGTCGCCCCAGTTCTCCTGAGTGGTGCCGTCGATGCTCCACGACACGCATGCGCTGCCGTGCAGGGGGTCGCGGAGCATCGGCTCACCGGGGACGGTGACGATGGTTCCTTCGAAGCTGCGCAGGCCGGGCGTCGAAGGATCGCGCCACTGGACGATCCGCAGCACCCGCCACCGGGCGTAGTCCCACACGAGAAAGGCCAGCCACAGCACGGTGACGACGAACCAGGTGCCGACGAACCAGATCGCGGCTGTCCGGGCATCGGACGCGGCCGCCATCGCCGCCCCGGATCGGGCCAGGTTCACGATCCAGAACGTGAACGCCGACCACACCCCGATCGAGACGAGCAGTGCGAGGAATGCGCTGGCGACGGCGACCCGCGGTGCGCCGAATGTATCCATCTCTCGCGCCCACGCGCCTGCGAGGGCCGACAGCGCAGTTCCTGCGGCGAGCGCGACGATCAGCGCCAGGACCACCTGCCCAGCGCCCTGAACCCATGGCCAGGCGCTGCGTACCTGCTCGGCCGTCGTGATGAGCAGGATCGTCCCGACGATTCCCAGCAGCAGTGTCCACCCCAGAAGAACGCGCATCGCTTCCCCTTGCGCTACGGATCCTCCCCAGTGGGACCCTGCGGTCATCATGACAGAACGCCGGGGAGAAGACCACCGCGCGAGTAGTCTCGTTCCGTGCGCTTGGGAATCCTCGACATCGGGTCGAACACCGTCCACCTGCTCGCGGCGGACGCCCGTCCCGGCGGACGTCCGCTTGCCACGACCAGCGATCGCAGCGTGGTGCGGCTGATGCGCTTCCTCACGCCGGAGGGCGCGATCAGCGAGGACGGCGTGCAGGCTCTCGTGGATGCCGTCACACGCGCGCGCCAGGTCGCCGAGACCGAGCGGGTCGAGACGCTGCTCGCGACCGCGACGAGCGCGGTGCGCGAGGCGCTGAACGGCGAAGAGGTCATCGCTCGCATCGAGCGCGCGCTCGGCCAGCCGCTGCAGGTGCTCACCGGCGAACAGGAGGCGGAGCTCACCTTCCTCGCCGTGCGGCGCTGGTTCGGGTGGGATGCCGGACGCATCCTGCTCCTCGACATCGGCGGCGGGTCGTTCGAGTTCGCCGCGGGTGGCGACGAGCTACCGGAGGTCGCGGCATCCGTCCCTCTCGGCGCCGGGCGGATGACCGTCCAGTTCCTGCCCGGCGATCCGCCGGGTGAGGATGCTGTCGAGCTCCTGCGCGCGCACGCCAGGGAGGCGCTTGCGCCGGTGGCGACGAAGCTCAACGCCCTCCCGAGCCCCGATCACCTGGTGGGCTCGTCCAAGGCGATCCGGTCGCTGGCGAACCTCGCCGGTCGCGAGGTCTCTGGACTCGGCTTCGATCGGACCGTGATGTCGCGTTCGGCGTTGAAGTCATGGATTCCGCGGCTCGCCCGGATTCCGGCATCCGCTCGTCAGGAGCTACCGGGGATCACACCCGATCGCACGCTGCAGATCGTGGCCGCCGCCGTGTGTCTGCACACCGCGATGAAGTTGCTCGACATCGACGAGATCGAGGTCTCGCCGTGGGCGCTGCGCGAGGGCGTGCTGCTGCGTTACACCGAGTCGATGACCTGGGGCGGCGCCGGGATCTGAGCGATCACCGGACAGCCACGACCTTCTCGGGCCGGATGTCCAGCCGTCGCAACAGCTGCGCGTTCAGCGCGACCACGATCGTCGACAGCGACATCAGTACGGCACCGACAGACATCGGCAGCACGAACCCGAACGGGGCCAGCACACCGGCGGCGAGCGGAACCGAGATGAGGTTGTACCCGGCGGCCCACCAGAGGTTCTGCTTCATCTTGCGGTAGCTGGCCCGCGACAGCTCGATGATCGACAGCACTGCGCGCGGGTCGTCGCTCGCGAGGATCACGCCGGCCGATGCGATGGCGACGTCGGTGCCGGCGCCGATCGCGACGCCCACGTCCGCCTGCGCGAGGGCCGGGGCGTCATTGACGCCGTCGCCCACCATCGCCACGCTGCGGCCCTCGTCCTGCAGCTGCTTGACCTTCGTGGCCTTGTCCTCCGGGCGAACGCCTGCGAAGAACCGGTCGATGCCCAGCTCGGCAGCCACCGATGCGGCAACCGCCTCCGCGTCGCCGGTGATCATCACGACTTCAACGCCCCGTGCGTGCAGCGCCTCGATCGCCTCACGCGATTCGCTGCGCACCTCATCGGCCAGGCGCAGCGCTCCCGCCACGGCACCGTCGATGAGCACGTGCAGAATGATCGCCCCTTCCCTTCGCCAGTCCTCGGCGATCGGAAGCTCGGCGGCGTTCTCCTGCTCGAGCAGATACGGGCCGCCGACCTGCACGATCTTCCCGTCGACGTTCGCGCGCACGCCGACCGCCGGCGATGACGCGAATTCCGACGCCGGCGGCACGGCGAGATGCGAGGCCGCGTTCACGATCGCCTTCGCCAGCGGATGCTCCGAGTCGCCCTCCGCACCGGCAGCCAGCGCGAGCAGCCGGTCGGCGTCGATTCCGTCGGCGGGGTGGATGCCGGTGACCGCAGGCGTCCCCTTGGTGAGCGTGCCAGTCTTGTCGAACAGCACAGTGCCGACGGTTCGCATGCTCTCCAGCGCCAGCCGGTCCTTGATGAGCACGCCGGTGCGCGCGGCCCGTTCGGTCGCGATCGACACGACGAGCGGGATCGCCAGGCCGAGCGCATGCGGGCACGCGATCACGAGGACGGTGATCGTTCGCACGACGGCCTGGTCCGGCATCCCGAGCACGGTCCAGACGATGGCCGTGATCACACCGGCAGTCAGCGCGAACCAGAACAGCAGCGCGGCCGCGCGGTCGGCGATGCGCTGCGCGCGGGAGGACGAGTTCTGCGCCTCGGTGACGAGCTTCTGGATGCCGGCGAGCGCCGTGTCGTCGCCGATCGCAGTGATCTCCGCCCGAAGACCCGAATCCGTGGCGACGGTTCCTGCGACGACCTGGTCGCCCTCCGCACGGCGCACCGTGCGGGACTCCCCGGTGATCATCGACTCGTCCATGCTCGCAGCGCCCTGCACGACCTTGCCGTCGGCGGGCACGCGCCCACCGGGCCGGATCACGACGACGTCGCCGACTCGCAGATCCGACGGATCCACGATGACTGTGGCATCCCCCTCCACGCGCTCCGCCTCGTCCGGAAGCAGCGCGGCCAGAGAATCCAGCGCAGAGGTGGTCTGCGCGAGCGAGCGCATCTCGATCCAGTGGCCGAGCAGCATGATCACGATCAGCAGCGCCAGCTCCCACCAGAACTCGAGCTCGTGGTGCAGCAGCCCGAGGCTCGCGCCCCATGAGGCGACGAAGGCCACCGTGATCGCGAGCCCGATCAGCAGCATCATCCCGGGCGCGCGGCTGCGCAGCTCCTGCACGGCGCCGGTGAGGAACGGCGCTCCGCCCCACACGTACATGACGGTGCCGAGCACCGGTGAGATCCACCCCACCCATGCCGCGTCGGGCAGCTGATAGCCGAGCAGCATCGCGAACGCGCTGGAGAACGCGACCACCGGAACAGCGAGCACGAGCATGACCCAGAACAGCCGCCGGAATTGCCCGGCGTGATCGCCATGGCCCGCATGACCTCCGTGCCCCGCGTGCTCGGCGTGGCCCGCATGCGCGCCGTCACCCGCGTGCTCGGCGTGGCCGTGCCCTCGACCCGCCACGTGCTCATCATGCGAATGACTCATGGTGTGATCATGCTGGCTCATCAGGACCTCCTGCGATCGTGGCTAGTACCCCTAGGGGGTATAAGGTGCGAGCTCGTCCCAGCATTCCACACCGCGAGATAGACTCCCGTCTATGAGTCCCGCGGTGCACGACGGCGCATTGACAGCGCTCGCCGATCCGACTCGCGCGCGCATCGTGCAGCTGATCCAGGATGCCGACGGCAGCCGCGCGCTCGTCGGCGAACTCGCCGAGGAACTGCGGCTGCGCCAACCCACGGTCAGCCACCACATGGGCGTCCTGCACACCGAGGGCATCGTGATCCGCGAGCGCGAGGGGCGCCGCGTCTGGTATTCGATCGACCCTGCGCAGGCAGACAGGATCACCGCCATCCTCGGATCCCGGGGGGCGGAGGTCGCACCCGATCTCGACCGCATCGTCGACGATCTCGCCACGCGCTACCGCGGCACCTTCAATCGCGAGACGGTCGCCCGATGCGTGCAGGAGAGCCACGACCTGCTCCTGCGGAGCAGCGGTACGCACCTCCTCGCCTCGCGCACGGCGCGCTTCGCCTCTGATCTCCTCGACGACCGCAGGGCCGCTCGGAGCAGCGCGGCACGCCCCACAGTCCTGTTCGTGTGCGTGCAGAACGCCGGGCGCTCGCAGCTGGCCGCCGGCATCCTGCGCCAGCTCGCGGGCGACCGGGTCACGGTGCGCACAGCCGGCTCGGCGCCGGCATCCGACGTCCGCACCGCCGTGGTCACCGCGCTCGACGAGATCGGCATCCCGCTGGGCGGCGAGTTCCCGAAGCCGCTGACCGATGAGGCCGTCAAGGCTGCCGACGTCGTGATCACGATGGGATGCGGCGACGCGTGCCCGATCTTCCCCGGCAGACGCTACGAGGACTGGGATCTCGAAGATCCGGTCGGCAAACCCCTGAGCACGGTCCGCGAGATCCGCGACGACATCGATCGCCGCGTCCGCACACTGCTCGCAAATCTATAGATATTGATCTATTCTTTATAGTATGACCAAGCCCACAGTCCTGTTCGTCTGCGTGCACAACGCGGGCCGCTCACAGATGGCCGCCGGATTCCTGCAGTCCCTCGCCGGTGACCGCATCGAGGTGCTGTCGGCCGGTTCCGAGCCGAAGGATCAGATCAACCCCGTCGCCGTGTCCGCCATGGCCGAAGCGGGCATCGACATCGCGAACAACACCCCGAAGCTCCTCACGGTCGACGCCGTCAAGGAGTCCGACGTGGTGATCACGATGGGCTGCGGAGACGCGTGCCCGATCTTCCCCGGCAAGCGCTACGAGGACTGGGAGCTCGACGATCCCGCCGGTCAGGATGCCGCGACCGTTCGCCGCATCCGCGATGACATCCGCGACCGCGTCGAGAAGCTCATCGACGAACTCACCGCGTGAGCCCGCATCCCCTCTGGCGGCGGACGCTGGCTGAGTTCCTCGGCGCCGGGATGCTCGTCACCGTGGTCGTCGGATCCGGCATCGCCGCGCAGCGGCTGTCCGCAGACGTCGGGCTGCAACTGCTCGAGAACGCCCTCGCCACGGCGATGGGGCTCGGCGTGCTCATCGTGCTGCTCGCCTCGGTGTCCGGCGCGCACTTCAACCCGGTCGTGTCGCTCGCGATCGCCGTCCTCGAGCATCGCTCCCCCAAGCGGATGCCGATGCGCGAGCTCGCCGCATACATCCCCGCCCAGATCGCCGGCGGCATCGGCGGTGCCGCGCTGGCGAACGCCATGTTCGACGTGCCGACCACCCTCTCCACCACCGACCGCGCCACCCCTGCCACGTTCCTCGCCGAGGTCGTCGCGACCGCGGGCCTGGTTCTCGTGATCACCGGGCTGATCCGCGCGGGCCAGTCGATCGCCGTGATCGCGACGGCGGTCGGATGCTACATCGGCGCCGCCTACTGGTTCACCAGCTCCACGTCGTTCGCGAACCCGGCCGTCACGATCGGACGCGTCTTCACGGACACGTTCGCGGGCATCGCCCCGGCATCGGTGCTGCCGTTCCTCATCGCGCAGGTGGTGGGCGCGGGCATCGCCGTCGGTGCCGCCGTCGCGCTCTTCCCGCATCCGCGCCCTCTCGACGGCCGCAGCTGACCAGAACTGGCGATGCGCGGCGACGAAGAGTTCAGACGCCGTCAACCTCGTCGTCGCAGATACTTCCATCCGGCGCGCCCGGATAGGCCATGATGGTGCCAACGTCCTTTTGGGGAGGAACAACATGCGCGTATCCGTCATCGGCTGTGGGTATCTGGGGGCCGTGCACGCGGCGGCGATGGCATCCATCGGTCACGATGTCATCGGCATCGACGTCGATCGACGCAAGATCGACGCGCTGTCCGCGGGGCAGGCGCCGTTCTTCGAGCCGGGGCTCGAGCAGATCCTCACCGAGGGCGTCGAGTCCGGCCGCCTTTCGTTCACCACTGACATCGCCGCCGCCGAAGGCGCCGCCGTGCATTTCATCGGCGTGGGCACGCCGCAGCAGCAGAGCGGGTACGCCGCCGATCTCACCTATGTGAACGCGGCGTTCGAGAACCTGCTCCCGCACCTTCGCGAAGGCGACATCGTCGCCGGCAAGTCGACCGTGCCGGTGGGCACGGCGGCGACTCTCGCGCCGAAGGTGGCGGCGACGGGCGCGACGCTGGTGTGGAATCCCGAGTTCCTGCGCGAGGGCTGGGCCGTGCAGGACACGGTCGATCCCGACCGCCTTGTCGCCGGCGTGCCCGAGGGCCCGGACGGCGAGCGCGCGGCGGAGATCCTCCGCAACGTCTACCACCCGGCCGTCGCCAAGGGCACGCCGTTCATCGTCACCGACTACGCGACGGCCGAGCTGGTGAAGGTGTCGGCGAACGCGTTCCTCGCGACCAAGATCTCGTTCATCAATGCGATGGCCGAGATCGCCGAGGTGACCGGCGCCGATGTCACCCTGCTCGCGGACGCGATCGGGTACGACGTGCGGATCGGCCGGCGCTTCCTGGGTGCCGGCATCGGGTTCGGCGGCGGCTGCCTCCCGAAGGACATCCGCGCGTTCGCCGCTCGTGCCGAAGAGCTCGGTCGGCGTGAATCGGTGAGCTTCCTCCGTGAGGTGGATGCGATCAACCTGCGCCGGCGCGACCGCGCGGTCCAGCTCGTGGTCGACGGTCTGGGCGGCTCAGTGTTCGGCAAGAAGATCGCCGTGCTGGGCGCGGCGTTCAAGCCGCACAGCGATGACGTGCGCGACTCCCCCGCCTTGGATGTGGCGGTGCGGCTCAACGGCCTGGGAGCGGACATCGTCGTCACCGACCCGCAGGCGATCGACAACGCCCGGCGCCTGCATCCGCAGCTCACCTACGTCGCCGACCGCGACGAGGCGCTGCGCGATGCGGATGCTGTGTTGCTGGTCACCGAGTGGGACGAGTATCGCCGCGAGATGGCTCCGGAGCACGTCAACACACTGACGCACGGACGCGTCGTGGTCGACGGACGCAACGGCCTGGATGCCGCGGCCTGGCGCGCCGCCGGGTGGACCTACTACGGCATGGGACGGCCGTAGCGGCCAGCCGCCTCCTCACTCGCAGCCGATGCCGTCTCCGTCACGGTCGAGCTTGCGGCTGTATCCCGGATCGCCGGCGTGGATCGGTGCGGCGCCGGCGGCACGCACGGCCGTGCAGTTCTCGTAGTACACGGATGCCGGCGGCGCGGGAGCGGGCGCCGGCTGAGCCGGCGCGACGGGCGCGGGTGCCGGAGCGACGGGAGCAGGGGCCGGCGCAGGCGCCACAGGCGCAGGCTCGGGAACGGGATCCGGCTTCACCTCGACGACCGGCGCGGCGGCCGCGTACTTCGACGTCACTGCGGGCTGCTCGGAGCAATCCCCGAGCACGCGAGCGATCGCGTCATGCTCCGCCTGCGTCACCCACAGCCCGTAGGTCGCCTTGACCGAGACTTGCCGTGCGACGTACTCGCACCGGAAGCTCTTGTTCGCCGGCAGCCACGTGGCGGCATCCCCGTCGCTCTTCTGCGCATTGGCGCGTCCGTCGACGGCGAGCAGGTTCAGCGGGTCGTTCGCGAACGATGCGCGCTGGTCTGCGGTCAGCTGCTGAGCACCCTTCTGCCAGGCGTCCGACAGCGCGACGACATGGTCGATCTGCACGAGCTCGGAGGTTCCCTGGCCGCGCACGAAGTCGATCGTCTTCCCCGTGAACGGATCGTCGAGCGTGCCCGAGGTGACCTTGCACACACCCGAACGGGTGATGGCGGTGAGCTGCGCGGCGAGGATGTCGTTGCGAGTGTCGCATCCGTTCCGGTCGACATCGAGCCAGCGCTGCCCGAACTCGTCGCGGTCGTATCCGGTCTTGGCAGCGCGCCCCTTGATCGCCAGGGTCTCCAGAACCTCGAGTGCGGTGAGCCCGTCCGTCGAGGACGCATCAGTCGCAGTGCCGACCTCGCCGGTGAAGGCGACTGGCTCCGATTCTCCCTCGGGGGTAGCCGACGGTGTCGGTGACGGGCTGGGCTCCGACGTGGCTGTCGGCGAGGCCTCGGCGACCGGCTTGCTACCGGTGGCACCGAGCACGACGTTGCTGAGGCTGCCGGTGATGAGGAACGCGACCGCCGCGATCGCCGTGAGGACAGTCGCGACCTTGCGGTCGCGGAACCGCAGCCACGTGGGCGTGTTCTTCACGAGGGCGACAATGCCGGTGATGAGCACGACCAGCCACAGCGGCGCGAAGACCGGCGACAGGATCAGTCCCAGCGCGAGGGCGGCGACGCCGATGAGCACCCAGGCCCAGATCGGCAGGCGACGCTTCGTCGCGTTGACGACGGGCGCGGATGCCGACGGCGGGGGGAGCATGGATGCCGGAGCCGCCACCGACTGCGTCTGCGCGGTCCATACGGCGCCGTCCCACCAGCGCAGATCGCCGGCTTGCTCGGCAGAGGGATCCGGGTACCACCCGGCAGGCGGAAGCGATGTCATGTCCCCAGCTCCTTTGCAAATGCGTCCGGTGACACTGTCGGCCGGCGCGGCTGCCGCGTAATCGCTGAGCAGTTCCCAAGCTGCCCAGCCCTAGACTCGCTTCATGCCCGACCGCCGCACTCCGCCCTTCGCGATCATCGCTCGCGTGCTGCTCGTGCCGTACATCGTCGGTGTCGCGCTGATCGTCTGGCTCCCTGCGTCGATCGCCGGTCGCGCGACCGGCATCGCGTTCCGCATCGCGCGCTACGTCAGCGAGCACTACGGCATCGCGTATGCCACGAGTGCAACGATCTTCGAGTTCCTGGCGAACATCGCACTGTTCATTCCGCTCGGCTTGCTGCTCGTCGCCGCCTGGCCTCGGTCGAACGCGTGGGTCGTGCTGTTGATCGGGTATTCGGCGAGCGCCACGATCGAGCTCGTCCAGACGATGCTGCCCAGCCGCTACCCCACTCTGTCGGACGTCGTCGCGAACACGATCGGTACCGCGATCGGATGCCTCGCGGTCAGACTGTTCGTCCAGCGGCATCCGCGCCGCGCCCTGGCCCCGCAGCCTGTCACCGCTCCCTGAGCCCGCACTTCGCTCCCTGAGCCCGCACTTCGCTCCCTGAGCCCGCACTCCGCTCCCTGAGCCCGCACCTCGCTCCCTGAGCCTGTCGAAGGGTTACGCCCTCTACTGTGGACTCATGATCTTCCGTTCCCCCGATCGCCCACCCGAGGGCATCAGCCGTCGGGAGTGGCGTCGCCGAAACGTCCAGGCGACACCGTCGTCGACGCCGCCCGCAGCGACACCGGTGCAGGCGCCCATCCTGCCGACTCCTTTTCCGCAGCCGGCAACAATGGATGCCGACGACACCCGCCCCACGATCCTCACTGTCTGCACCGGCAACATCTGCCGCTCGCCGATGGCCGAGATCCTGCTGCGCGCGCGCCTCGAGTCGCTCGGCGTCCGCGTTCACAGCGCCGGCACGCACGCTCTCGTCGACCACGCGATGACCGAGCCCGCTCAGGAGCTCGCCGTCGAGCACGGCGCTGGCACGGATGCCGCGAGCGCCCACCGCGCCCGCTATCTGGTGGAACCGATGCTCAAGGATGCCGATCTCGTTCTCACCATGGCGCGTGAGCACCGATCGCACGCCGTGCAACTCATGCCGAGCGCGCTGCGCCGAACATTCACGTTGCGCGAGTTCGCGCGGCTGGCGCAGACGCTCAGCACCGAGGATGCCCGCGCCGCAGCGGATGCCGCGGGCGAGAACCCGCGCGATCGGCTGAGGGCTGCGGCGTTGGCTGTGACCGGTCAGCGTGGCCTGTCTGCCGCGGTGCCGGATGAGGACGACGTCATCGACCCATATCGACGGTCGCGCGAGACGTACGAACTCTCCACGTCGCAGCTCACGCCCGCGATCGACGATGTCGAGCGCATCGTTCGCGCCGCGCTGGCCTGAGCCCAGTTCGGTCCCTGAGCCTGTCGAAGGGCCCGAGAACACCCGCCGTCTTTCACGGCAATTCCCCCGATTCCGACTCCTACGATTGAGATCATGACGACAAGAGCCGAGCTGCGTGCTGAGAAGAAGCCGCGCCGACCCCTGCTGCGCAGTTTCCGTTTCTGGATTCCGGTTGGAATCGTCCTGCTGCTCCTCGTGCTCGCCGTCGCCGGTGTTCTCGTCGGCAAGCCCATCTACGACCGAGCGATGTCTGCGAAGACCTCTCTTGAGAAGGCGATGCCTCTCGCCACGACGGCGAAAAATCAGATTCTCGCCGGCGACACGGAGGGCGCCAAGGCGACCGCCGCCGAGCTCAGCTCGCTCACAGCGGACGCCCGCGAACAGACCGACGGTGGCATGTGGAAGAGCCTGGAATGGGTGCCGTTCGTCGGACCGAACCTGCACGCCGTCCGCACCGCTGCGGCGGTCACCGACGATCTGGTCACCGGCGCCGTCGCTCCCGCGACGAACCTGAGCCTCGCTGCGCTCACGCCCGTCGACGGTGCAATCAACCTCGCCGCGATCACCGACATGCAGGCGACGGTGACGCAAGCCGCGGATGCCGTCGACAAGGCCGCAACTGATCTCGAGGCGATCGATCACGCCTCACTTATCCCGCAGGTCGAGGGTGCCCTGGCCCAGCTCACCGGAGCGGTCGACGAGCTGCAACCGTTGCTTGGGCCTGCCAAGGAGATCATCGGAGTCCTTCCGGCCGCGCTCGGCGCAGATGGTCCGCGCAATTATCTGACGGTTTTCCAGAACAACGCGGAATCCCGCGGCACCGGCGGCAACCCGGCAGCGATTGTGATGATCACTGCAGACCAGGGACGCATCAGCATCACTCAACAAGCCTCTAGTGCGAATTTCAGCAATGAACGCCCTACTCCGGTGATCGATCTGGACCCTGAGCTCGAAGCCTTGTACGGCGATAAGGTGGGACGCTGGATCTCTGACACCACGATGAGCCCCGATTTCAGAGAGTCTGCGCGGATTATTCGCGCCTATTGGGCGGAATCGTTCGGAACGCCGGTCGATGCTGTGGTGTCGTTTGACCCGGTGGCACTGAGCTACCTCCTGCGAGCCACCGGGCCGGCGATCATTCCGGCTGAGCCAATCGACGTGGACGGAGTGGAGTTGCAACTGTTTGAGGAGCAGATCACACTCACCAGTGAGAACGCAGTGCCATTGCTACTCAACGAGGTTTATTGGAGATTCCCTGACGGGCGCGTCCAGGACGCATTCTTCGCAGCCGCTGCGAAGTCTGTTTTCGAGGTTCTGACAGCAGGCAGCACTGACCCGAAGGCGCTGGTCGACAGTCTTGCGCTGGCGATCGACGAGAACCGGCTGCTCTACTCGCCGTCCGACGAAGCCGAGGCCGCACTTGTCGGCGAGTCGAAGCTCTCGGGGCGCCTTCCTAGCACCAACTCTGAACGCACTTTGGTCGGTGTGTACATGAACGACTTCACTCAGAGCAAACTTGACTACTACATGCAGCTGGACGTCGCGGCAACGTCGACGCAGTGCACCACACCGGATTCTCCGACATTCACAACAACGGCCACGCTGGCGAACACCATTACCCCCGCTCAAGCACCTGAGCTGCCTTACCATATCGCGCCCGCAAGGTTCTTTGACCGAGGTACGGTCGCAACCTATGTGGTGTTCTACGGCCCCGTCGGGTCAACCCTCACCAGTGTGACGATCGATGGTCAACCGGTTCAGGCGCGTGGGGTTCAGCATCTAGGCCGCGGAGCGGTGAAAGTCGCTATCGAGAATGCGCCCGGACAAACCCACACCGTGGTGGCACAATTCGCGGGCGAGGCCGGGGAATACGGCGAGCTCGACATTCAGCACACGCCGATGGTCCGTTCGGTCAGCGAGAAGCTCACGGCCGAAGGCTGTAGCTAAGCCCACCAGATACTTCCGGGTGTCACAACGGCAATACGCATGACGCCCACTCTTGCGCTCGCGCTCAACAGCAGACCAAACAGGCCAGATGGTTAGCGTCCGTTCGCCCGGTCGAGAGTCCCCAGGCCTTCAGGCAGAGCGCAAGTCCCAAGACCGATCGGGCATAGCCCGTGGAACAACCCCGAACAAGTCGATCATCTTCGAGTTGTCTGTCCAACTCGAAGTTGGCGCGCCCTCGACCTCTATAAAGAAAGACGGGTCGACCCTCAGACGCTCAAGCAACTGGCGGGTACTAACCGGCACGCCAGCGCCCACATTGACGATACTCTCACCCGAAAACCGTCGATTAACTGCTTCTCGCAGAACCTTGATGAGGTCACCTTGATACATATAATCGCGCACAAACGTGTCTGCACCAATTAGCGTTACCGGACGATTCAAGTCTGCACGGATTAGTCGCTGCACCAGGGAGTCGGGAAAGCACGGCCCAGAAAGATTGAAAATGCGAAGCGTCGCCAACGAAGCAGCACCATTTCGCGTCGCAACTGCTCTAAAAATATCTTCGGTGCGTTTTTTGGAAATCGCGTATGGACTATCTCCGTCGAGCGCTGACGCTTCTGTACGAGATTCTGTTGCGACCGTCCCATAAACCGATCCCGATGAGGCAAGCACTACGTGCTCAATCTCGGCCTCGTCGACTGCGAATGCGACGCACTTGTCAATGCGCTCATTTGTTTCCAAAACGTCGGGCCCTCGGAGCACGGATGCCAAGTGCACGACTACGCTCGCGTCAGCGTTCAATATGACATCTCGAACGTTGCGCATATCAGTGAGATCGACGAGCACATCGTCCGGATGCCCCGCATCAGCCCGCGAGCGCGCAAGAGATACAGTACGCACACCATCCGCTCGAAGCCTCTCTACCAGGAGCCGCCCGACGCGCCCGTTTCCCCCCGTGACAACGACCGTTGCCCCTACGCAGGCGCTTTCCGTCACGCGTTTCCTTTCGACCAAGCGCGCCCACCGCGAGGCCTATCCCGGGCATCTGCGCTTGCAAGTACGGAACTAATCCCGCCTACTCCGACACAAATAGATCGTGACAATCATATCGGAGACACCGCCACCCAGACCGATCCCCGCGGCACCGGCGCTTGGAACACCAGATCTGGGAGCCCGCTATCGCCGCGGTGGCGCCCTCCGCGCGATTGACATTGCCGGCTGGCCCTCACTTCATCCCAAGGCAGTTCGGCGAGTTGTGGCAACTGTCGCCAACGTCGACTCCACAGTGCATCGTCAAGCGGTCGACGCTCGCGGCGACTAGGTAACCCATCGCTGGTCGTTCTTCGACAGCAGCGGATGCGCGTCGTGACATGCACCGTCGCGCGACTCTGACGAAGGCGTCCGACACTCGACACGATCGGATTTCGTCGATGTGGGACAACGTGGCTAGACTCTCGCCGTGACAGGCGCGAGCGGGACGACTACCAACGCGCGCGGCTTCCGTAGTGATATTCAGGGTCTGCGAGCTATCGCGGTCATTGCCGTCGTCGTTTATCACGCCGGAGTGCCGTTCCTGAGCGGTGGATACGTCGGCGTCGACGTTTTCTTCGTGATCTCCGGATTCCTGATCACCACGCACTTGCTAGAAGGACTCGAGCGCGATGGCCATGTTCGCTTCGCATCCTTCTACGCGAAACGAGCACGTCGTATCCTTCCCGCGGCGTTCCTTGTCCTGGTTCTGACGGTGGTGGCCGCAGTGGCATGGATGCCTCCGCTGATGATGAAGGAACTCTGGCGCGGCGCAGTCGCGACCGCTCTCTACGTGCCTAACCTTCTCTTCGCTCTCGACGGCACCAAATACCTCGCTGAAGAAGCACCGTCCATGTTTCAGCACTACTGGTCACTGGGCATCGAGGAGCAGTTCTACCTCATCTGGCCGCTGCTGCTGGCGCTCGGATGGCGTTGGGTGCGGTCACGGCGCGCGCTATTCACGTTACTACTCGCGCTCGTCGTGGTGTCGTTCGCAACGGGTGTCGTACTGACGTTCTGGGTGCAGCCGTATGCATTCTTCCTTCTACCGACTCGGGCGTGGGAGTTGGGTATCGGCGGAATCATCGCGTTTCTGCTCCTACGCCGCCCCCAGTTCGTGCCGACCAAGGTCGCCAGCCTGGTCGGGTGGATTGGGATGGCGGCGATGATCGTCCCCGTGTTCCTATTCACCTCGGCCACACCGTTCCCTGGCTACTGGGCGGCTGTACCCGTCGTTGGAACGGCCCTGGTCATTCTCGCTGGAGCGACGTCCAGCAGGTTCGCGCCCACCCGCGTGTTGTCGGGCCGGGTGATGCTGTTCCTCGGCGGGATCTCCTATTCTCTCTACCTGGTCCATTGGCCCGCGTTGAGGATTCCCCAGGCGAGCGTCGGCTACGCTGACCCGCTCCCACTGTGGGCGACGCTGGGGCTAGCTGCGCTCTGCATCCCGGCCGCGTGGTTGATGTACCGATACGTGGAGGACCCGGCCCGGAAAGCGTCATGGCTGACCCGCTTTCGGCCTCGGCGCTCGTTGCTCGCCGCAGTTGCGGGATCAGTCGCTTCCATCGCCGTCGCAACGGCAGCCCTCGCGTACTCCGATGCGCGGCCACTGGACGCAGGACAACCAGCGGCCGCCACCGTGCTCGAAACACCCCCGGTCGTGACCCCGTTCGTCCCATCGAACCTGATCCCGACCCTCGACACGGTACAGTACGACCTCCCTGACATCTCCGGCGACGGGTGCCATCAAGACGTCGGCGGAGTGGCGCTACCGCCGTGCCTCTACGGAACCGAAGGCGGCCCCCGCGTCGTCCTGTTCGGCGACTCGCACGGCGCACAATGGGCACCGGCTCTGCGCGCGGCAGGAGAAGCGGAAGGTTACCAAGTGGAGATTCGCACCAAGAACTCGTGCCCCTCGATCTCAGCATCGGCAATCAAGGACGGTGTGCCGTTCATCGAGTGCGAGCAGTGGCGCGATGCCGTGATCAAGCACCTCAACGACGATCCGCCAGCCCTTGTGGTGCTCACCAATTTCAGTTCCAACGAGCTCGCTGGCGACTCCGCAACCACTTGGCAGGCAGGCTTGAACGAGATGATCGTGAAGATCGAGGCGCCCGTCGCTGTCATCGCTGATACGCCTGATCTTCGCGCCACGCCCGCCGTGTGCCTCTCTGGTCGGCTCCATGACGCGGAAGCGTGCGGCCTACCGCGCGACGCTGCGCTACAGTCTCCTACGCGGGCCGCCACCGCAGATGCCGCGCAAGGTGCGGGCGTCCCCTATCTTGACTTCACGGACTATTTCTGCAGCGCGTCCAGGTGCGAGCCCATAATCGGGAGCACCCTCGTCTACCGTGACGCGCACCACATAACGGCCACATTCTCGGAGAAGCTAGGACCACCCTTAGCCACCCGTTTAGCGGAAGTGCTCCGCTAAACGGGTGGCTACCTAAGCAGTCTTCGACGCGCTCTACCAATAACCGAGCGATCACGTCATTGGACACGTAGTCGGTGTCCGTACGGGAACGCGATACGTGGTGCGGCGTCAGCAGCGCCGCCACGAACCGCTCTGGGCGCGTACACGTGACGGGGGTACTCTTCCGCTAAGCCAGGCGGCGCACGATAGTCACGCGCTGACGTATCCGACCGACGTTTCGGTTGCGATTTGACGTAGACGACGAGCGAAGCCACTCGCGAGTGTGGATGCGGAACAATGCACTCGCCAATACTCCATGCTGGCGCCAACATACCTCTGATAGGACTCGTCGTCCGAACTCAGGAGATCAACGAGACGATCAGCAAACTGAGCAGGCGTGTGGTTGGCGTCAAGTAATCCAGGAAACAGTCTCGCGTCTTGTCTGAGTTCTCCGACTCCGCCCACATCCGTCACGATTACCGGAAGCCCCTGTGCCAGCGCCTCCTGAATAGAAGCGGCAAGCCCCCCCTCGGACTCCGACATCTGTACGAACACGGTGGCCGGATTGTTGGCGTACCACTCGTGAAGCTCGCGGTTTCCCATATGCCCCAAGAACGAGAACGTGCCCGACGCAAGCCGACACGTCGCGTGGGCGAATACCTCCTCCGCGTAAGCACCGCTACCCGGGCCGATGTGCGTCCACGTAACCAGAATCCCGCGACTCGTCTGTGCCTCGGCAAGGTTATCGATGAGCATCTTCAAACGCTTGACAGGAGATATATAGGAACAGGAGACAATGTGCAGCGCTTTTCGACTCGCATTTCCTGGGTTAATTGCGGCTGGTGTACCAATCCTCTCTGATGAGAATTTTGCACGATACTTGGGGTATTTCTGATGCAGGTATTGTTCCGCTGACGGGGACGCCGCAAGTACGTAGGTGACGCCATCGAGCAACAGCTCACGCTGAGGCAAATAACGGTCCGGATGCCGTTCGACGAAGAGATCGAACCCATTGGCACGACTTACCACGGGGCTAACCGAACGCTTCAGAAACCGTCGCATCTCAAGGGCCACACGCGTCGGCGAGTGAAACCAGAACCCGTAAAAGACGAGGTCTGATACGTCACGCAATGAGAACTCAACCGTCGGAGCCAACCTTCGCGCCAATGCAGTCGCGTAGAGATCGAACTTCAAGTCGGCGCGAATCCTGCTGAGCTGCCAGCCAGCGCGAAATGCTCGCGCGACAGAGCGAGCGGCCGCGATCGGGTATCGAGCGCAAAATCTCGCAACAGTGGAAACCTGGCTGAGTTCGCTCGTCACCAAGACGACGCCTGCGGGCAGTTCTCGGGTTGGGGATGCTTCCTTTGGGCGCACCGTTGGAACCACGAGCACTCGATCGAACTCGTTAGCGAGATGAAGGATCTCGGTTTCGAGGAATTCCTCGCCGTGCCCGAATGGGAATGCGAGCGTGAACAACACCACCGCAGATCGGCCGCCCCCGGTGTGGGCCCTCGACGGTTTCCTCATGCTTCAACTCTACGCGAGGTTCGCCTACTCACTGCTGTTCGGAACGACCCACCGCCTCGGCTCCGCCGATGAGGCGGTCGTACAGGTTATGGCGAATGAAGCACGCTAGAGACGGCGGCGGTGGAGCGCGCCGGTTGCCACCGAACACGGTACTGTCGATGGGTGATGCGTACATGCGGGTTTGGGCTGCCCGCCCGAGCTCCCGCCCAGGAACTACTCGCCATCACACGAACGGGAGGGCTGGAGTGGTCGCAGACAAGAGCTCTGACCGAGGCACAAGACGCAACATATTGACTTTGATCACCGGCACGATGGCGTCACAACTTGTTACCCTAGCCATCGTCCCGATTCTCAGCCGCTTGTACGGGCCAGCTCCGTTCGGCGAGTACGCCCTGTTCGTGTCAATAACGACTCTCGTCGCCATAGTTGGCACGTTGCGATACGAGATGGCAGTGGTGTTGCCCCGCTCCAACCGCGAGGCCGCGGCGATCGCACGCCTTGGTGTTCGACTACTCGCAATTGTGGCGTTGCTGACCACGGGAACGTGCGGGCTTCTCGTGTTGCTACCGATTGGGCTGCCTCCGAGCTGGCTCTGGCTTGCTCTACTTGTCGGCCCCGGTGTCTTTCTGTTGGGTTACACCAGCTACATGACTCAGTGGCTCATCCGCTCGGCAAAATACAAGATCATCAGCCGAAACCGAGTGACCCAAAGCGCCGTGGCGGCGCTCGCACAGGTTGCCCTTGGGTTCCTCATTCCCAACACTGGTGCCGGTTTGGCGATCGGCCTTCTTATTGGACAACTGGCAGGCGCGATCTTCTTGGCTCTCACTGGCCGCAAGGAGACGAGACTGTTCGTCGACGTGGATGGACGCCGATGGCGGTACCTTCTTGGCAAACACTGGCGCTTGCCCGCACTTCTAATGCCGCACACCCTGATCGATTCGTTTCGACTCAATGGAGTCAACTTGATAATCGGGTACTATTCAGTTGCTGCGCTGGGGCAATATTCTCAGGCGTGGCGACTGGTGCAGCTCCCAGCCGGACTGGTCGGCTCCGCGATCAGTCAAGTGTACTTTCCGAGACTTGCCACGGTTGCGCGCAGCGAGTTGTTCGAGACCGTGCGCGGCAGCATTGTGAAGTCCTTCGCATTGGGAATGATCCCGTTCGCACTCATTTTCTGGCTCAGCCCCACGCTCTTTCCCTTCGTCCTCGGGCCGGAATGGGTTGAAGCAGGGCAGTTTGCCCAAGCACTCGTGCCCGCCCTCTACGCCAATTTGGTGGCTTCTCCTATCTCAACGATTTTCATCGTTTTGCGCAAAGAACATGTGGGGCTCTTCTACGCCGTGGTCGTTACCGCTCTCTCACTGGGCGTTCTGTTCACCTTCAGCAATGATCTACTACTCGCAGTCTGGATAATGAGCGCATGTCAGGCGGTCTCGCTTGTGGCATACATTGCACTAGCGCTTTGGCTTGCGCGTCCATCCCTGATCCGTTGACCCACGGAGTCGAGAAGGGCACAAACCGCGCGAAGGGGCGATACATGCGCGGCCGATCCTGCTCGGCAGCGATCTTCCCTCAACAACTCCTACCTGCAGCGCCGCGCGGGCGTCGGGGACTGCTGCACGAGTAGGTGACATCTGATCTGGCTTGCCCGCGTGATGGGCCTGGAAGGATGTTGCTGTGCCCAAGCCCTACCCGAGTGAATTCCGTGACGACGTCGTGCGCGTCGCTCAGAACCGCGAGCCCGGAGTCACGATCGAGCAGATCGCGAAAGACTTCGGTGTTCATCCGATGACGCTGCAGAAGTGGCTCCACCGCGCCAAGGTCGAGGAGGGCACGGCGCCGGGTCAGTCCCGGTCCGAGGAGGCGGAGATCCGTGAGCTGCGGAAGCGGAACCGGCTGCTGGAGCAGGAGAACGAGGTGCTGCGACGGGCGGCGGCGTATCTGTCGCAGGCGAACCTGCCGGGAAAGGGTGTGTCCGATAAACGGTGGATCTGGCCTGGCGTTCATTAGTTGATTCGTCCTTCGAATGCGATCGCGAACGCGTTCAGCGCCGGCTTCCATCTGGTCGCCCAGCGTGCCCTGCCGCGCCCGGTCGGGTCAAGCGAACGGGTCACGAGGTAGAGACATTTCAGCGCGGCGGCGTCGTTGGGGAAATGCCCGCGCGCCCGGGCTGCTCTGCGGTAGCGGGCGTTGAGGGACTCGATCGCGTTCGTGCTGCAGATGATCCGCCGGATCTCCACGTCCCAGTCGAGGAACGGCACGAACTCACTCCAGGCGTTCTGCCAGAGCTTGCTGATCGCCGGATACTGCTGACCCCACTTCGCGTCGAAGTCGCGGAATCGCTCGGCGGCGGCCGCTTCGGTCGGGGCGGTATAGACAGGTCTGAGGTCCTTGCCCATCTCTTCCCAGTAGTGGCGGGACGCGAACCGGAACGTGTTGCGGATCAGGTGGATGATGCAGGTCTGCACCGTCGCGAGCGGCCAGGCGGTGTTGATCGATTCCGGCAGACCCTTCAGCCCGTCACAGACGACGATGCACACGTCCTCGGCGCCACGGTTCTTGATCTCGGTGAGCACACCGAGCCAGAACTTCGCCCCCTCGCCGCCGTCGCCGGCCCAGATCCCGAGGATGTCGCGTTCCCCGTTCACGGTGACGCCAACGGCGATATAGAACGGCTTGTTCCGCACCTGCCCGTCTCGGACCTTCACCACCAGCGCGTCGATGAACACCACCGGGTAGACACGATCCAGCGGACGGTTCTGCCATTCGGTCATCTCCTCGATGACCTTGTCGGTGATCCTCGAGATCGTGTCCTTCGACACCGAAGCGCCGTAGACATCGTCGAAGTGCGCCGCGACCTCGCAGGTCGTCAGCCCGCGAGCGGTCAGCGACAGCACGATCTCGTCGACGCCGGTGAGACGCCGCTGCCGCTTCTTGACGATCTTCGGTTCGAACGACCCCTCACGGTCTCTGGGAACGTCGATCTCGACGGGACCGACCTCGGTCAGCACCGTCTTCGATCGGATCCCGTTGCGGGCGTTCTCTCCGGTCGTGTTGCCGTGCTTCTCGTAGCCAAGATGCTCGGTCATCTCCGCCTCGAGCGCTGTCTCCAGCACCCGCTTGGTCAGCCCGTTCAGCACCCCGTCGGGGCCAACGAGGCCGACCCCCTGTTCCTTCGCCTGCTTCAGCAGCTGCTCCGCGAGCTGCTGCTCATCGATGATCTCTCCCGTCATAGGATCGATCATCTCGATGACATCGGTCATCGCCCTTCCTTTCGGTCAGGCCAGACCAGATCCACCGTTAATCAGACAGTCCCGAAGACCGAGTACAACCACGACCGCCGACACTCATCACTCGGGTACCTCGCGCCCGTCGACTACGCTCGGCAATGCACCCATCAATTGGAAACCGACGACTCGCACAGCGACCGGACCGAATGAAGGGGGCGGCCCACGCTCATAGGCCCTGAACACAAAACCTATCGTCCTGAAATTATAGGGAGATCGTTGAGCGATAAGGGACAAGGTCGCCGAAGTTTGACAAATATGCGATGTAATACGCCGCACTCACCAGCACGAGGAATACCCGGCGACCGGTGGCAACCTCAGCGGTCTTCAAGACATTCGGCAACAGTAGCACCAGGAATATAGTGAAATAATCCGCGAAACGGACGGCATATATAAACTGCGTTCCGAGGAGAAGTGCGATACATCCCACGAGAACTAAAGTTGCCAAGGGCGCGTCTTCACGTGCGGGCCGGAGCACGAGCGCCCAGAGAGCGAGTACGATCGTGAAACCGAGAATAAGGTAACTCCCCAGTCCCCCAGTTGCTTGTATGTCGCCGTAGATCTCATACCTTGGGTTCACGAGCGCGATTACGGCGCTGAACCAGCCAGAGGCCCAAATCGCGGTTACCCCCGCGGCCCCAACGGTGAGGATCCATAATGCGTTCCTAAACGTGATCCGAACTCGCCGAAGCAAGAGTATGACCACAGCAACGATAACCGCAGTTGCATGAAATGACGCCGCTACTCCGATTAGACAGAGAAAGACAATCAACCCGCGGAGGCGCACCCGCGCAATAATGAAGGTTGAGGCGAGGAGAACAAGCGAAACCGCAACCCCTTGTCGCAACAGATTCATCGGAGTCAAGTAGAAAGCGAGCAAGACGTACAGCAGTATCGCAAGCGGGACATCCAACGCTATCCGTTTTATGGCCCAAAATGCAGCACCCACAGTTATGGTCGAAGCAACCAAAAGCAACGTCGTAAAATTGCCACCGAACATCTTGACGACCAGCGCAAGGACGGTATAACCGACTTCAAAGGGGCTGGCTTCAATAGAAAGCGCCCAATCGCCGGGATCGATCCGCGTGAAGAATACGGCGTATATCGAGGTATCGGTACCAACGAAAATCGACCGCGTACCCGCAAAGATAATCAACACCAGAAGCGTGACTAAATCCATGATGGTGATCCGGCGCGTCGACGCACCGGCTTGGTTCGCAGCGGACTTAGTCACGATTGGGCGGTATTTCCGAGCGGTGACCCGGCTGATCCAGGGGAAAACGAGCGCGATGATGGCGATGACTACATATGGTGCCACTTGCTGTTCAATCCCTCTCCACGGAAGTGCTCCGGTAAGCCTACAGGTCGTTTGGCTCTGAATTGAGGCGCAAGATCCCACGGCCCAAGGTGAAACCAGACGGAAGCGGGGCCGATACTGTCCACGATCGCTTGCTTCACGTCGCCGCGACCGACGTGAGTGCGAAACGCCCGTTCGCCGGTTTCGCGGACGTCCCGAACTACTTACCGGCCTGATTTCCTCCCAACAGGACCTTTCGTACCTCAAGCGCCCGCTCGGTCCAGGTGTTCACACGTGCATAGGCTCGGGCCATGTTACCCCTCCGCTGGACCTCATCAGGGTCGGCCTGCAATGACTCAAGCAGATGCGCGAGTTCGGTCGGGCTGGAGCCGCAAACCCAACCCGCGCCCGAAGACCGCACCAGCTCGGCGCCTGAAGTGCCCTCGGTGGCGACGACAGGAAGTCCGTACGAGAAGTAATCCAACACTTTGACCGGTACGGCGTTCACCATATACTCTGACGGCGCTGTTATAAACATACCAATGTCGGCAGCGGCAAGAACCTGTGACATCTCAGAATGCCGCAAGAAGGCCACGGTCGCGACTTCCTCGATCGCCTGACGATCCGCTTCGCTAAGGCTGTGCCAACCGATCTCACGAGTGCAAATCAGCAACTCGATCGAGCCCGGTGCGTCACCCATCGCCGCGATCAATTGTGAGACATCATAATGGCCGCCGAGACTCCCCGCGTAAATGCACCGGAGCCCGGGCCCCTTTATCCCCAAACTCTGATCTGCGGAAACACTGGGTGCCCCCGGCGGCAAAGGGATCACCCTGTCTGGAACCTGAGACGTCCGAATCGGCAGGCTACGCGCGAATGCCACAGACGGTACAAAGATCCGCGATACAAGCGACGACACGATATGCAGATCAAGTGAATAGGCGAGACGTCGCGCCCATTCAAATATCCTCCAGCGGCTCCGCTGACTGGGCACCAGCCACAACGCGTCTCGATAGAACAGGCCGATCGGGATTCCATGGCGACGGGCCCAATAAAAAAAGGAATAATCCAGAACAGGCGTTAGTTCATATCTTTCGCCGTGGCGATTCAGGAATGTCGGGGTATAGTTCGACTCCGAATACATAAAATCAATCACCGCGCCGGTTCGAACAAGGCGCTTCGCTTGCTTGATCGTCTCTGTTCTTTGCGCCTTGGATCCGGACACGTTTATGACGCGATACCCCATTGCCTCAAACGCTCGCACAAAACGAGCTGGCCGAAAGTTCACCGCCAAGTCGGAATCCATTGAGATGACCGAAGTGGAATGAACTATTATGATCGGAGGTAGTGCCGTGTTGTTCATTGCCTCGTTACCTAGTTGTTGGCAGGCGCTTTACGCGTGTGACGGATCAGTCTTTCGGGCCGAGTCAAACCGGGAAGGAAGCTTGGGGCTCACGGCTGGCGACCGACGGTGTTGGCTTCGACACGCCGCAAGAACCGAACAAAGCGGCCAGGTAGGATTCCTCCAAGGACACTTCGTAATAGTTTGAGGTAATCGAATGGACTCGCGCCAAGGCGCGGGTAGTAATGCCAGCGAGCGCGCAGCTCCCCCGCACGGTACCGGAGTCGTCTCTTTTTGTAGTTTCCCAAATCAACGCGGTAACTGTGAGTTATATCACCAGTCATGTACAGGCGCTCACCGGCCAATAGAAACTCGCACCACAACGCGAGGTCCTCGGCACGCGGAAATTCCCGAGGGTATCCGCCTACCCTTTCAATTGCGGATCTTCGAATGAGCGTCGCCGGGTGAATTAACGCATTCCCTCGGATCAAGTCCTTCGCTGTTTTCTCTCCTTCACGACCGAGCAAAATCGTTCGGCCATCATCGGAGATCTCGCGGCTCATCGTAGAAATCACTGCATACTCAGGATGGCTACTGGCCGCTTGCACTAATTTTGAGATATGGTCCACCTCATACAGGTCATCTGTATCCATTCGAATAAGCAAGTCCGCACGCGCCGCGGCAAGACCCACGTGAAGCGCCTCAACAAATCCCAGGTTCTTGGGATTTACGATTACGCGCAACCGCGGATCACTGAGCGCATCAACGATAGCCCCCACGTCATTAGCGCCGCGATCGTCGACGAGGATCAGTTCGAAGTCCGGAAAGCTCTGCGCGACAACGCATCGCAACACGTCCTGAAGGTGTTCCGGTTGAGTGTTGAACTCAGCCATGATGATCGACACTGTCGGTCTAACAGCCATAGTGAGGAATTTCCTTCTTTCGCGGCGACGTTTACTCAGCGATGCCTCAATGACATCCAAGCACTATCTCGGTCGCGCTTAGCGTCGAGATCTCTCGAGAAGTTCAAGGAAGTACTCGGAGTGCATCCGCCAAACGTGAGTCTGATCAAACCTGTCGATAGCACGTTGCCGAGCCGCCATGCCGTAAGCGCTAAGCAGTTGCCGGTCGTTTGCCAAAGTAGCGAGTGCGTCAGCGAGCATCTGTGAGTCTCCCACGGGGACGACGATGCCGGTCACCCCATCAACTACGGAATCCACAGTGCCCGTGCTGTTCGCGACGATAGCGGGGATGCCCATCGAAGCGGCTTCGAGCACAACCGTCGGGAAACCCTCTCTACGGCTCATTAGCACCAGCACATCGCTGGCGTCCAGGTATGGGCGCGTATCAACTACTTCGCCGACGAGTCGCAAGTTGAGTTGACTGTAGCGGGTATGAACACCAATGTTCTTCTCTGCACCTTCGCTCGGACCAACAAGAATCGCTGCCACTCTTACGCCGGCCCGACCCGCGGCTGACATGCCTTCGAGTAGTGTTTCTATCCCCTTGTCTGGGTGAAGGCGGCCCACGAAACAGATGCGTAGCATGTTCTCGTGCGCGGTGACGAACGTCCGTGTGTCACGATCCAGTCCGGCCGTTTCCACATCCGAACTGAAATGCGTCGTGTCAACGCCGTGCGCTGACCCGTCTCCGAGCACCACCACATCGCGCCCACCTGACAGCTTTAGCGTACGCAAACGATCGGAGAGACTACGACTATTGGCAACAATTGTCGTAGAGAGTTTCGCTGTCAATCTCTCAACACCTGCCAATATAAAGCGCCGGAAGCCGGACAGTGTTTCTAACCGGAGCCCCCACTGTTCGTAGACACGAACAGTGATCCCGGCCATCGCACCGCCTATCGCCCCGAGGAGGCTCGCTTTTGGAGTCGCGTACACAACCACATCAGGGCGCAATTTTCTCAAGAGAATCGCAGTGCGACCTAGACTGACGAGGTCTCGAAGCAGGGCCGGATCTCGTCTCATCTCGAGAGTATGAAGCGAAACGCCGTCAGCCTGCGCCATTTCCGCGACGCCCGGCCCGGGCGCGCAGATGACAGTGACGTCCCACCCCTGCTGTCGAAGGAACTTCATGTACCCACGAAGAAACGTGGCAGCCGTGAGGGAACTTGTAACCATGAAGCATAGACGCGGCCGTACACTCATCGAGCCGGCACCCCCTTTACCGTGCTTCGCGGTGAAATATCTCGCGTCACACATGCACTGGCGCCAACGACCGCATCAGCACCGATCTTAAGCCCCTGGAGCGCAACAGCTCCCGCACCGATAAGAGCCCCGGAGCCGATCGAAACCTCTCCAGAGATGATTGCTCCCGGATTCACTGACACGAAGTCATCGAGCACCGAATCGTGCCCGACTATCGCGCCCGGATTCAGATGTACATATCGCCCAAGTCGGGTATTAGTGGAGATTTGGGCGCCACCACATACCACGGTTCCAGAACCTATCCTCGCGTACGACCCGACGTTGGCGGACGGGTGAATCAGCGAAACGGGCAACCATCCGGCGGCCTCAAAACGAGTCGCGAGCTTGGCACGAATCTGTGGCTTACCAATTGCGAGTGTGTACGAGACAGCGCCAAACATCCTCGTGACTTCGTCGCCCGACCCTAGCCAGGTATACCCCCGTTCCGATAGCCGTGCACGTTGAACCGGTTCCGGATCATCATCGACGATTCCGAGCACGTTCCAAAGCGGGGCCCGCCTAGTCGCATTGATCGACTCGATAACATCGAGCGTCTCTCTCCCGAAGCCACCGGCCCCGACTACGAGGATATCGTCAGCCATCTCCTTCTCCGAACCGCTTCATTGTCGCGTGACCGTCCTGAGAGATCCCTTGACGCGTAAACACTGTCCTAACGGTGGCACATAAGATTCGCGCATCCATCCAAAATCCACGGTTTTCGATATACGCCACGTCTAGCGTGAACCGCTCAGACCACCGCACATGGTTTCGACCGTTCACTTGCGCCAATCCGGTAATGCCTGGACGCACTTCGTGTCGTCGAGCCTGGGCCGGACTGTACTGTTCCAGGTACTCGACCAGAAGCGGGCGTGGGCCGACGAAACTCATGTCGCCACGAAGTACGTTCCAGAGCGACGGCAACTCGTCGAGGCTCGTGGATCGCAATGTGCGGCCGAATCGCGTTAGACGCTGCTCGTCGGTGACCCAGCTCCGTTCCTCATCGAGCTTGCGCATCGAGCGAAACTTATACAAACGGAACACCCGCCCGCCCCGCCCGGGACGGTCTTGGATGAAAAGCACAGGGCTCCCGAGGCGCAACTGAACTAACAATGCCGTCAGAAGTATGACGGGACTCAACAGCACCAAAGACACGAAACTTCCCAGCACGTCGAGTACACGTTTGAACGCATCGTACGAACGGTGATTACCCGTGGCCACGTTAGACCCGATCGAGGAACGCCACGATTGCGGAGCGCACCCGCTCGCGCTGCTCGTTGTTGAGCGCGGATCCGCTGGGCAGGGTGAGACCTCTGCTGAAGAGATTTTCTGACGCTCCATTGATCAGACCGCCGTATCCCGCGAAGACCGGCTGTCGATGCATCGGCTTCCACAATGGTCGGCTCTCGATGTTGTCTGCGGCGAGCGCTGACACCAAGTCTTGAGGCTTCCAGCCGGCTGTTGCTTCGTCAACGAGGATGGACGTCAACCAGACGTTGTCATTCTGATCATTAGCGGCGCCGAAGATCTGCACTCCCGGCACATCCGCAAACAGCGCCTTATAGGACTCACGAACCTCGCGGCGCCGGGCAATCATCTCATCCAGACGAGCCAGCTGCGCTCGCCCGAGGGCTGCTAACAGATTACTCATGCGGTAGTTGTAACCAATATCCGTGTGTTCGTAGTGGACGACAGGCTGCCTCGCCTGCGTAGCGAGGTAGCGAACCCGTTGGGCGATTTCTATATCATCGGTGAGGAGCATTCCGCCGCCCGAGGTCGTCATGACCTTATTGCCGTTGAACGAAACGATCGAAGCCTCACCGAAGCTGCCGGCTGCTTTCCCATCATGCGTAGCACCGAGCGATTCGGCGGCGTCGGCTAGCACCGGAACTCCAAATTCGTTCGCGATCGCGAGAATGGACGTGTAGTCGACAGCTTTGCCGAGCAAGTCCACAGGAAGGATCGCACCTACCTTCCGAGATGTGTCGCGCAGCGAACTCAGTGCTGCGCGCAACAAATCGGGGTCCATGTTTCCGGTCGACGGATCGGCGTCTACGAAGTAGGGCTCGGCCCCTGTATAAATAATCGCATTCGTTGTCGCCGCGAACGTCAATGTAGACGTCACGACGACGTCGCCAGGTTTGACGTCGAGCGCCAATAGTCCGAGGTGAAGCGCCGCAGTCCCAGAAGCCAGCGCAACTCCGTGTGCAACACCCACGCGCGTAGCGAGTTCACGCTCAAATGCGTCGACATCCGGCCCTAGTGGGGCGATCCAGCCGGAGCGCATGGCAGCTACGACCGCGTCCTCCTCCAACTGACCGATGTCGGGGGAAGACATATAGATACGTTCGTTCACTTCGCGCTCTCCACGTTGTCCACCTGAATGCGCTCAACGATGGCAGTGTCATTGTTGCGCGGCTCGGACTTCATCCGGGCTTCCCAGCCCGTCTTATCGAGGCGCTCCGGGGAGATCGAGTCGGCCCGCGTGTGCGAAACCTTCGGGTGGAAAGGCCGCTCCAGATCTTCACGATTGCCCACGAGAACTTCATGCAGCTTCTCACCGTGACGAAGACCCGTAAACACGATCTCGACGTTCTTTCCCGACATCGCGATCATGCGCTTTGCGACTTCGAGGATCGACACCGGCTCGCCCATATCAAGGATGAGGACCTCTCCCGCGCGTCCGATTCCGCCTGCTTGGATGACGAGCTGGCAAGCCTCCGGAATCGTCATGAAATATCGGGTGACATCGGGATGCGTCACTGTCAACGGCCCCCCGGCCTCGATGAGTGCTTGGAACGTAGGCAGCATCGACCCACGACTGCCGATGACATTGCCGAAGCGCACGGAGAGGTATCGCATTCCAGTCTGCTCACCAGCCCAGGCCGTCAGCTTCTCGGCAACGCGCTTGGAATGTCCCAGTACGCTGGTCGGGTTTGCGGCCTTATCAGTGGAGACATTGACGAACGTACTAACGCCAACTGATTGGGCGGCAAGCAGAACGTTGAGACTGCCAAGCACGTTCGTCTTCCACGCCTCGTCCGGGTATTGCTCGAGCATCGGCAGGTGCTTCAGTGCCGCCGCGTGGAACACAACTTCAGGACGCCGATCGGCAAAGATGTTGTTCAGTGTCTCGGCCTCACGGATATCGGCTAGTACGACATCTTTGGAATCCAACAGACCGTGTCCAGCGGTGCCGAGCTGGGCCAGCTGCAGGCCAGTCTCGTCGCGGTCGAGCATGATCAGCTCGCTCGGGCCGTACTTCGCCAATTGGCGGCACAGCTCGGATCCGATAGAGCCGCCTGCGCCTGTGACCAGCACTCTTTTCCCGGTGACGTAGCCTGCAACGAGTTCGACGTTGGTGTCGACGGGATGCCGTCCGATCAGATCTTCGATACTGATATCACGCACGTCACCGACGGACTTCTCGCCGCTCAGGAGACTGGAAAGTGCCGGGGTGACCGAAATGGTGAGACCCGCTTTCGCCGCATCATCGGTTAGTCGTCGGAGTAGTGTGCTGTCCGCCTGCCCGATGGCGATGATCAACGCCTCGGCTCCCGTTTCTTCGGCAGCCGCAGCGATGCTCTTCGTTCGGCCGACCACCGGAACGCCCCGCAGACGGAGGTTCTTCTTTGCCGGGTCGTCGTCCAGGATACCGACCGGACGGAAGGGGGAAGTTGGGTCTGTCGTGAGTGTCTTTATCAGGGTGCTTCCCAGGTAACCGGCCCCGACGATGAGCGCCGGCTTAGCTTCCTCACCAGGCTTACGGGTCCGCTCGAGCATTAGACGTGCAAGGTAGCGGACACCAAACATTAAGAGAAGGACGAACGGGAACGCCAAGATCACGGTTCCGCGAGGAATGCTGACGAACGGCCCAAGTACGAGCACCAACACAGTAAGTACTGCTGCTTGCAACAGAACCGCGAGCCCGAGCATCCGCACTTCTTCGAACGATCCGTACGCGTAACGGCCCCGGTAGAACGCGAAGTAATGGCCGACGATGACCTGCAAGCCAGCCGCAACCAGCGCGAGCGCCAGCGTCGCAACCCATCCGCTCGTGGTGGGCTCAAATTCAAAGCGCAGAACGACGGCAGCGAAGATTCCAACCACCCACGCGAGGCTGTCGACGACGGCAGCAGCGAACCGTCGCCGCCTTTGTCTCACTGACACTATTAAAATCGAACCGGTGCTTGCGCTTGGTTCCACCGACTTGCCCCCCTCGGCTATCACCCCGAAATCATGCATCGGCATCATCTGCACCATGCCCTTCTATGTTTGCACATCCCAAGAACTTGATGGCCAGTGGGCCTCCACAGCCCAGGGGTGCACATTTCGACAGGCTCAGTGGCCGGAACCGGCGTATTAGAAGAACGTGTCGTCGTCTTCCGGCTGTGTCTCCGGATCCGGCTCCGGATCCACGACCGGAGGGGGATTCGTCGTTCCTGGATTCGTCGTTCGGGGATCTGCTGTGCCAGGATCGGTCGGCTCCTCCGACGCCGGCGGGCTCTGCCAGTTGTTCTGGTGCTGGCTCTCGCGCTCGGCTTCTTCCTCGAGACGTGCCCGATAGTCGTCGTCGTGCAGCGCGATCACTGCGTCCCGGTAGGCAGCGAGGGCCGTCGCGCCCATCGGCGTGTTCAACGGCGTCGCGGTGATGGCGTCCGCCGCAGCAGTCACCGCGTCGCGGAACTCCTGCTCGGCTACCGGGTACTCATCAATCTCGGTTTGGGCGTGGCCGGCGAACGAAGTGGCAAATGTTGCCAACTGTGTCGTGAAGGTCGCGGTCAGCGCGTCCACGCTTGCGCGTGCAGCTCGCAACTGCTCTGCGACGGCATCCACCTCGACCGAAGCTTCCTGCACACGGTTGATCGCATCGCCGACGCTCTGCAGCGACCCCGTGTCGACCTTTCCGCGCTTATAAGCAGCAGGAACTTCAGGGATGACGATTTCGCCGAGGGCCGTCGTGTATCCGTCGACGGCCTGGGTCACTGTCGCGAGCGCCGTTGAGTCGGCCGTCGCTGGCTGTTCTTCGGTCTCGGCAAGCACGCCCAGCGCCGTGCGCAACGCCGCAGCATCCGTGGCGGCCGTCTGAACCGCCTCTTCGAGGCGAGCTTTCGACGCGGCCGCAGCCTGCTCTGCACCGGCGAGCGCCGACTCATCTGCCCTGAGAATCTGCACCGCGCCCTGGGTCGGGCTAGCACTGGCCATCTGCACACCGGTGAAGGTCGCGGCCCCCGCGGCTACCATGATCGCAATCGCGGCCGCCCCCACGTTCAGCCAGTCGATGCGGCGATATCCACGCACCTTTTTCTGCTTCGCATTCTTCAGGAAGCCGCCCGACACCAGCGTCGGCGAACTGTTCACGGCAGCAGCCTCGACCATGGCGACGAGCCTGACGGCATCCCGCCCCTCATCGAGCGGCGCGTCAGCGCGGCGCGGCGCACCGACGAGTGCCTCCAGCTTCGCGGCGTTGGGGGACATCATGTTCACTCTCCGTGCGTGCGCGCCACGAGACGCGCGGCGAGGGACTAATGTCATTCAGGATACTCGGCCGTCGCCGACCATTATTCGAACATCGGGAGAGCGATGACCATTCAGGACTATCTGCGCGTGCTTCGACGCAACCTCGTCCTCATTCTCTCGCTCACCGTCATCGGCCTGTCTGCGGGAGTAGTCGTCGCCCTCAACACGCCCACCCGCTACAGCGCCTCCACAGAATTGTTCATCTCCGCCCAGGCCAGCACGGGCACGCCCGCCGAACTCAACCTCGCGCGCACCTATGCGCAGCAGGCCACCACGAGCTACGTGGCAATCATCCCGAGCTCGCTCGTGCTGCAGCCGGTCATCGATGATCTCGGGCTCAACATGACGATCGAAGCGCTTGTGTCTGAGGTGAGCGCCACGGCAGCGACATCGAGCACGGCGATCACCGTGACGGTCACCGACGAGAACCCGGGGCAGGCGGCGCGCATCGCCAACGCGATCGGTGAGAGTTTCACGACAGTCGTGGCCGAAGACCTCGAGCGTCCGATCGATGCCAGGCCGAGCATCGTGCGCATCGACACCCTGGAGGCTGCCCAGGTACCGGTCTCTCCTTCAGCCCCCAACGTGCCGCTCATCGTGACGTTCGGAGCGTTGCTCGGGCTCGCCGCAGGCATCGGTGTCGCCGCCCTGCGCGCAGTGCTCGACAACCGCATCCGCTCGATAGACGACGTCGAGCGGGCGATCGATGTTCCCATCCTCGGCGGGATCGCTCTCGACCCGCATGCGCGTGAACACCCACTCGTCATCGCCGCAGACCCGCGGGATCGCCGGGCCGAGGCTTTCCGCGCGTTGCGCACCAATGTGAAGTTCCTCACCGTCGACGGCGACCCAGCCGCGTTCGTCATCACGAGCGCCGGCCCGGGTGAGGGCAAGTCGACCACTGCTGCGAACCTGGCCATCACATTCGCGGAATCCGGTGCGCGGGTCGCGCTCCTCGACGCCGACCTTCGTCTCCCCCGCGTCGCGGAGTACTTCGCGATCGAAGGAGGTGTGGGGCTCACAGAGGTCTTGATCGGCCGCATCGCGGCGAGCGAGGCCATGCAGCGCTGGGGGCGGGGAGCGCTCTTCCTCCTCCCATCCGGCGCGATCCCCCCGAACCCGGCGGAGCTGCTCGGGTCAGCCGCGATGACCAACCTCATCTACGAGCTCAAGCACGCGTTCGACATCATCATCATCGATGCCCCGCCCGTGGGCCTGGTGACCGACGCCGCCGTGCTCGCTCGGCAGGCTGACGGCGCGATCATGGTCGCCGCGGCCGGCAAGACCCACGCGCCGCGGCTGGTGGATGCGGTGGACAGCATCCAGAGCGTCGGAGCGAAGGTGCTCGGCGCCGTCGTCACGATGCTGCCGACGAAGGGCGTCGACAAGACCGCTTACGGCGTCTACGGCTCCCATGAGGCTGCGACCCGCTGAATCAGGGCCGACTGAGGCCCACTAGTAACCTGTACACGAATCACGGCGCCGAATGCGGCGCCGACCGACAGACCGAGGGAACCTACAAGCGTGGAGCTTCGCGACTACATCCGCATCCTGCACAAGAACTGGATAGCGATCCTGGTGCTGCTGATCCTCGGCCTCGCCGGAGGCGCGGCATATGCTTCGGTGCAGGCTCCCAAGTACGTGGCCTCCACCCAGCTCTACGTGTCGGTACGCACCGAAGGTGCCGCCACGGGAGATCTCGTGCAGGGCACGACGTTCGCCCGCCAGATCGTCACGAGCTACGTCGATGTGATCAGCACAGCGCTCGTGCTCGAGCCCGTGGTTGAAGAGTTGGGAATCGACATCTCAGCACAGGCGCTTTCGGGCCGCGTCTCCGCGACCACCCCGCTGAACACGGTGCTCATCGACATCACGGTCACCGACACGAATCCGGAACAGGCCGCGAAGATCGCCGATGCCACTGCCGCGAGCTTCGCGAACGTGGTGCAGAGCGACCTCGAGCGTCCTACTACTGAGGGCGGCGCGAGCCCCGTGCAGATCACGGTGACCGACCCGGCCGCGGTACCGACCAGTCCTTCCAGTCCAAACGTGCCGTTACTGATCCTGTTGGGCGGCCTGCTCGGTCTCGCAGCAGGCGTCGGCTTCGCCGTGCTGCGAACCGTACTCGACACGCGCATCCACACGATCCACGACCTCGAGACGATCACAGACCGACCCATGCTCGGCGGCGTCGCATACGACCCCGAGGCGAAGAAGCGCCCCCTCATCGTGCACGCCGATCCGCGCAGCCCGCGCGCCGAGTCGTTCCGCACCCTGCGCACGAACCTGCAATTCCTCGACGTCGACTCCGCTTCGCGTACCTACGTTGTCTCGAGCGCCGGCCCTGGTGAGGGCAAATCGACCACGACGGCGAACCTCGCGATCGCGCTCGCTGAGACCGGCGCCCGCGTGCTGCTCATCGACGGCGACCTGCGCCTGCCGCGCGTCGCCGACTACATGGCCATCGAGGGCGGCGTCGGTCTCACCAACGTGCTCATCGGCCAGATCGAGGTCTCGGAGGCCCTGCAGAAGTGGGGCAAGACCGACCTGTTCGTGCTGCCCAGCGGACCGATCCCGCCGAACCCGAGCGAGCTGCTCGGATCTGCGGCGATGGACCGACTGCTCAAGCCCCTCGAGGAGTACTTCGACTACATCCTCATCGATGCTCCCCCACTGCTGCTCGTCACCGACGCAGCTGTGGTGGGCAAGAAGGCCCGTGGCGTCATTCTCGCTGCTGCTTCGGGGAAGACGAAGAAGCCGGAACTCTCGGGCGCAATCCGCACACTCGAGACTGCGGGTGTCAACCTGCTCGGCGTTGTCGTGACCATGCTTCCGACCAAGGGGCCGGACAGCTACGGCTACGGCTCTTACACGTACGGATCCACGCACACGCTGGAGCAGGCTCCGACGGAGCTGACTCAGGCACAGGCCAAGCCGAAGCGGCAGAGAAGGACGCGGGCAAAGGATGGCGTCGGGGCTTAGGTCGTCGCGTTCCGGAGGGGACGTTTCGACTCGCTGACGCTCGCTCAACGCGTTTCGTCCTCGGCGGCGATGCCGCCTTCGCTCAACGACCCGCAGAAGTCTTCGCTTAACGAGACCGTCTTCGCTTAACGACCCGCAGAGGTCTTCGCTTAACGAGACCGCCTTCGCGCAACGACCCGCAGAGGCCTTCGCTCAACAAGGCCGTCTTCACTCAACGACCCGCAAGAAGGTCAGGGTGCACCGCGCCCTTCGGCAGGCTCACGGACCGGTGACAGGGTCAGGGACCGGACGGGCTCAGGCCGCGGGGGGCTCGGAGGTCGACGAGCCCGAGGTGCGGAAGACCACCTTGTGGTAGAGCACGAAGCGGAAGAGAACCACGATCACGATGCTGATCAGGTTGACGACGTTGAGGGCGAACGCTCCGGTCGCGTGACCGACGATCGCCTCCAGCGCCTCGACGCCGAGCCAGACGAGCCCCGCACCGAGCAGCGTGCAGATGCCGTTCGTCGCGAGGAACAGCGCCAGCTCCGAGACCCGCCCCCGGCGATCACGGTGACGGAACGCCCACTCGCGGTTGCCGATGTACGCGTTCACGAGAGCGACCAGCGAGGCGGCGATCTTCGACACGACCGGGTCCCAGTCGAACACGAAGACGAAGAGGTTGAACGCCGCGATCTCGATCACGGTGCTGATCGCACCGACGATGAGGAACCGACTTCCCACACCCGCCAGGCGTCGCAAACGGGCAGGGATCTTCACTCCATTAGAGTACTAGGTGCATGCGCCCAGAACCGCGCATCCACGAGCGCCCGAGGAATCTGTGACCGTCACCCATCTCGCCATCGTCATGCCCGCCTACAACGAGGCCGAAGGCATCCGCGGGTTCATCGACGAGATCCGCGACAACATCGCCCCGCTCGCCGAACGCGTCTCGTTCTTCATCGCTGACGACCGCTCGACGGATGCCACGGCGCATGTCTTCGACGACACTTCCGACGTGGAGGTGCACACGCAGCCCGCCAACCGCGGCCACGGCCCGACCGCGCTGGCCGCCTACCGCCTCGGTCTGGCATCGGATGCCGACCTGATCGTGCACGTCGACGGCGACGGACAGTTCCTCGGCACCGACTTCACCCGCCTCATCGACGCCGCCGAAGCCACCTCGGCCGAGGTCGTCCACGGCGTGCGCGACGGACGCACCGACCCCTGGTACCGCAAGGTGCTCACAGCCTGCGTCGGCGTGCTCATCGCCACGGCATCCGGCCGCCGGGTTCCCGACGTCAACACTCCCCTGCGCGCCTACCGGCCCGCCGCGTTGCAGGCGCTCGTGGATGCCGTGCCGGAACACGCGTCCGTCCCCCACGTGCACTTCTCGCTCGCCGAGGCACGCTCCGGCTTCGCCGTGCGCTACCTGCGCGTGGCCAGCATCCCGCGCCGCGGCGAATCGCAGAGCGGCACGATGTGGGGGCGCGCGGCCGGCGTGCGCCTTCCTCCCAAGCGCCTGCGCCAGTTCGCGATCAACGCCCTGCAGGAGGTGTGGATGCTGTCGCTGCGGCCGTCCGCACCGCTGCGCAGCATCCGACGACCCGCACCCGTCGCCTGACATGAGGGCGGTGCGTTCGGCCCTGTTCTGGGTGCTGGCGGCGGCGCTGCTCGTCGGCCACCTCGTGCTCGCGTGGAACAGCCTGGTCGTCTGGCGCTTCTGGGAGGACGAGGCGTTCAACCTCACCGTACCGCTGAACCTTCTCGCAGGACTCGGGTACACCAGCGATGGCACTCTGTCGGGCTCGACGCTCACGCCCTTCGACCCGCGCATCTCCACCGGACCGGCCGTCCTGCTGCCCGTCGCCGCCGTCGTCGCGACCGGCATCGACCCGGTCATCGGCGCACGCCTGATCCCGCTGGCGTACTGGGCGCTGCTGCTGGCAGGGCTCTTCGTCCTCGGCCGCCGCATCGGCGGTCGCTGGGCGGCACTGGTCGCCGTCGCCGTGCCGCTCGCGTTCAGCACCGGAGTCGGCGTCTCCCCCATTCAGGGGCCGGCCGATCTGCTCGGCGAGATCCCCGCCGCCGCCCTGCTCGTCTGGGCCCTGGTCGTGCTGCCGCGACGTGCCTGGCTCGCGGGGCTGCTCGTCGGACTCGCCGTGCAGGCGAAGCTCATCGCGTTGCTCGCGCTACCGGCGTTCGCGGTGGCGCTGTGGTTGGTGGCTTCTGGCAGTGGGTGGGCGCGCATCGTGGACACCCTCAAGCGGTCGTGGGTGCCGTTGCTGTTCGTGGCGCTGCCGACGTTCCTCGTCGAGGTGTTCGCGCTGATCTCGCTCGGCTTCGACGGGTTCATCGAGCACCTGCGGGCTCTCTGGTGGTTCGTCCGCAGCGGCGGGCAGGGCAGCGCGCCGACGACGATGGTGCAGAAGCTCACCACACTGTCGGAGTCATGGTCGCTGCCCGTGTGGGCCGCTGTCGCGCTCGCAGTCGTCTCAGTGGGGCTGATCGCCGGTGGACTGTGGGTCGCGCGCGGCTCTAACACTGCATCGCGTGTCGCGCTGTATGTCTGGCCGGCGGTCGTCGGAGCGCTGGCGTTCGTCGGCTGGTGGGCGACCGCATCGCACCTGCCGCTGTGGGTGCGGCATCCCGCGCCCGGAGTGTTCGCATTCTTCCCGATCCTCGCCGCTGCGGCAGCATGGGGTGTCGGGGTGCTGTTCGAGCGGCACGGGATGCGCATTGTGGCCATCGTCGGGGCATCCGTTCTGGCACTCGGGATCGGGGCGGGGGCGACCATGCACGTCGTCGTCGCGACCACCGGGGCACGCTGGGAGAGTCTCGCGATGCAGCGGGCTGCGGCCGAACCGCTCGCAGCGTGGGTCGCCGAGAACGACGTGGAATGGCTGGCCGCCGCGCCGTGGGGTGCGGCCGTCTCGCCGGTCGTCCTGTCCGGCGCACACGTCGGGCTTTGGGACGCGGAGTCGATGCGCGGCGTGCCGAGGCTGACCGGCGCCGAGTGCACGACCGACGTCCTCGCCGACAGCGGTCGCTACCGCATCTGCGCCGCGGAGTAGCCACGGAGCGAACCCGCTGCGCATCGGGTTTTCACCCGTCATGGAGCCGCCCGACGCGGGAGTTCTCCCCTTCGTGACGTCATCCGGAGAATTAACCGACGAATGTCTATGCATCGCGCGCCGGGTTGGGCTAATGTGACCAACATCCGAACTGCTTGACAGTGAGCGTCGCCTGGGAACGACGCACACACCGTGATGTGGGATCACGTGTCATGCGACACCACAAGGGGTTGTGGTGACGGATACCCGTGCGTGTGGGACGCACGGTCACTGGGGATGAAACTGGGGAAGCAATGTCGCACTGGGGTATGCGTGCATGCACGGCTCGGGGTGTACGGACATGACGTCCGTAGAGAACGCTCTGAGCCTCACGCGTGATGAATCGGTCGCCGTCCCGGCGTCGCCCGTTCCGCGCGTCCGGGTCGAGACGACCACGGCACCAATGCCGCGAGTCTCGGCGACGCTGGAGCACCGTCTGCACTGGGAACGGGCGCACCGCGTCCGCCTCGGCCTGACGGATGCAGCCGTTATCGCGATCGCCACTGGCATCGCGGCCGGTATCCAGCTTCATCAAGGTGAACCGCCCGCAGATGTCGCGATGCGATGTGTGCTTCTGACGGCTGTGTGGTTCGCCACGCTGCTCGTCATGCGCACGAGCCTCACGGCACTGTTCGGCTCGAGCACCGCCGAGTACCGAGGCATCGCGCATGCCTCCGGCCTCGCCATCGGACTGATGGCGGTTGTTGCCGTTCTTCTCGGCTGGGACTCGATGCGGCTCACCGTGCTCATCACCCTCCCCACGGGCCTGCTCGGCCTTCTGATGAGTCGGTGGTCGTGGCGGCGCTGGCTGAGCAACCAGCGCCGCCATGGCCGTTTCACGTCGCGCACCCTCGTTGTGGGGAATCGCGATGAGGTCGAGTACGTCGTGCGCGCTCTGGAGCCGATCGGCACCGCCGGTTACCAGATCGTCGGCGCCACGCTGCTCGACGGAAATGCCCGCGAGCTCGACCTCGGTCGCACGACCGTGCCGGTACTCGGAAACCTCAACTCGGTCGCACAGGTCGCCTGCGACCTCAAAGCCGACACGATCATCGTCGCCGGCCGCCCGGAGCGCGACACGGACTTCATCAAGCGCCTGGGCTGGCAGCTCGAGGGGACGGCCGCAGAGCTCGTGCTCACGGACCGCCTCGCCGACGTCGCCGGCCCTCGGCTGTCGTTCACTCCGGTCGACGGCCTGCCGATGATCAAGATGCAGATCCCGACGTACGAGGGCGCCAAGCACATTCTCAAGCGCGCCCTCGACATCGTCGTGTCGGCTCTCGCGCTCATCCCGATCGTCCTGATGACACCGCTGCTGTCACTGCTGATCAAGCTGGATTCTCCCGGTCCCGTGTTCTTCTTCCAAGAACGCGTGGGCCGGGATGGGAAGCCCTTCCAGATGGTGAAGTTCCGCTCCATGCATGCCGATGCCGAGGAGAAGCTCGCCGCGCTGAAAGCAGCCAACGAGGGCGCGGGGCTCCTGTTCAAGATGAAGGACGACCCCCGCATCACCCGCGTCGGGAAGATCCTGCGCAAGCTGTCGTTCGACGAACTGCCGCAGTTCTGGAACGTACTCTCCGGAGAGATGAGCGTCGTCGGGCCGCGGCCCCCGCTGCCCACCGAGGTCAGCGATTACGACGGCACCGTCTCGCGCCGGCTGTATATCAAGCCCGGCATCACCGGCCTCTGGCAGGTGTCGGGACGCAGCGACCTGAGCTGGGACGAGAGCATCCGCCTCGACCTGCGCTACGTCGAGAACTGGTCGGTGATCACCGACCTGCAGATCATGTGGCGCACAGCCAAGGTCATGCTCGCTCCGAAGGGAGCCTACTGACGACGGGCGCGTGACCCGATGCGACCTTGATCGCACGGGACGAGCGCCCAGCACCCGAGGGGAGACGGGGAAGGTGGCACACACAGCAGGAGGCACGGCGCTGACGCCGGCGATGAAGATCGCGATCGCGGTGATCGGCGTGCTCGTCGTCGCCGGGATCGTCGTCATCGCGATGCTGAACACGGCGGGTCGGGATGGCGCGGAAGCGCCGCCTTCCAGCGCGCCGACAACGGCAGTGGCCCCGCCGACGACGCCGGGGCCACTGCCAGGGGCGACGCCGACGACGGGGTCCGAGGTGCCGCCGCCGACAGCGGCCCCCGGCACCGGGCTGCCGCCGCTCGCGGCAGCCGAGCCGCTGGTCGCCGCGCCGCTGCCGAAATCCGGCTCGCGCGACGGGGGTCTCGTGGCGGGTTTCCCGACCTCCGTCGCCGAGCCCATGGAGGATTCCGACGTCGTGTCGACCTCGATCGCCACCGAGAACACCGCGATGCAGGTCAGCCTGGTCTCGTCCACCACGACCGCGCTGGACGAGATCCGCGCGCACTACCGCGCACTGTGGACCTCGCTCGGGCTCCGGGAGCAGCCCGGCGACGACAGCACGATGGCGTTCACCGGTGAGTTCGAGTCCCTGACGCTGAACGTGCGGACGACGGGGACGGGCAACATGTACACGATCTTCGGTGTCCTGCGGACGGAGTGAGCATGTACATCTCGTTCTCGAACACTCCCAAGCCCGCCGACTCGAAGGGAGCCGCGCGCGGGAAGCGGCCCGGCCGCCGCACCGTGTCGTCGACCGTGGTGACACTCGGCATCGTGTCCATGCTCACCGACATCTCGTCCGAGTCGGTCACCGCGATCCTGCCGCTGTACGTCACCGGGTTCCTCGGCCTGTCGACCATCGCGTTCGGGTTCCTCGACGGCTTCTACCAGGGCATCAGCGCGCTCGTGCGGATCGCCGGCGGGTACACCTCGGATCGCCTCGACCAGCCCAAGTGGGTCGCCTTCACCGGGTACGCGCTTGCCGCCGTCGCCCGCGTCGGGCTCCTGTTCGCTTCCGGCTTCGGTGCACTGACGGCGGTGATCTCTGCGGACCGCATCGGCAAGGGAATCCGCACGGCGCCGCGGGATGCCGTGATCACGGCGTCGTCCAGACCAGACAGTCTCGGCGCCGCGTTCGGGATGCATCGGATGCTCGACAACATCGGCGCGGCCATCGGACCGCTGCTCGCATTCTTCATCCTGCTGCTCATCCCGGATGGCTACGGCACCATCTTCGTCGCCTCGCTCGGCTTCGCCGTGGTCGGGGTGACGCTGCTCGGGCTGTTCGTGCCGAATGTGCGGTCGCGGGCGAAGGCGTGTGCGGGCAAAGAAAGGCTTCGACTCCCTTCGGTCGCTCAACCCGTTTCGTCTGCGGAGGCTTCGCCTCCTCCGCTCAACGACCCGCAAGCGTCGAAGCCGCGTCAGCCGAAGTTCGACTGGTCGGTGATCACGGCGGGCCCGATGCGCCGCGTACTCGCCGCCGCCGGCATCCTGGGCCTGCTCACCATCGGCGACGGCTTCATCTACCTCGTGCTGCAGACGCGGGGCGGGTTCGCCGCGCAGTGGTTCCCGCTGATGTACGTCGGCACGAACATCGCCTTCCTCGCCCTCGCCATCCCGCTCGGGCGCCTGGCCGACCGGGTCGGACGCGCCCGCGTCTTCGTCGTCGGCCACGCAGGGCTCCTGGGCGCGTACCTGGTCGCCGTCATGCCGATGGCCGACGTCGCCGCCACCATCCTGTGCCTCGTGCTGCTGGGCGCGTTCTACGCCGCGACCGACGGAGTGCTCGCGGCTCTGGCCGCGCAGCTGACGACGCCCGAGACCCGCGGCACAGGGATAGCCGCCGCGCAGACCGTCGTCGCGCTCTCCCGTTTCGCGTCGGCATCCGGGTTCGGCATCCTGTGGTTCCTGGTGGGTCGTGAGATCGCGATGATCGTCGTGGCGGCGATGCTGCTCGTCGCCATCCCTCTCATCGCCTGGCTGCTGCGGGCGCACCTCGCCGCGCCGACGGTCGCGGACCCCCAGGAGACGGAGCAGACTCCGTGACTCCCAGGACGAAGTGGCTGGTGATCGTCGCCGTATCGGCGATCGCCCTCGGCGGCACGGTCGGCATCGGCGTCTCGGCATGGGCGCAGTATCAGCAGCGGCAGAACGCGCCGTCCTCGGCCGAGACGGCCGCTCCCGCCGACGCGCCGGAGGGCGACCGCATCCTGTTCCGCAACACGGCATCCGGAGAAGGATACGGCCACGTCGCCAGCGTGCCGCTCGACCAGCCGGACGCAGCACGCGCGGTCCTCGACCTAGCCTGCGACCGGGTCGCCGCGACGGACACCGCCATCTCGTGCCTGAAGACCGAGCGCGGCATCACTCCGAGCTACAACGCGCGCCTGTACGACGCTGCGGGCACGACCGCGCAGATCGAGTGGCCACTCCCGGGCATCCCCAGCCGCACCCGCTTCTCGCCGGACGGCACGCTCGTCGCGACCACGTCGTTCGTCACCGGGCACGCGTACGCGTCGATCGGGTTCTCCACCGAGACCAGCATCCATCGCACCGACGACGGCGCGAGCTTCGGCAGCCTGGAGGACTGGTCGCTGATCATCGACGGCGAGCCCAGCGCACCCGTCGACCGCAACTACTGGGGCGTCACCTTCATCGACGACACGTCGTTCTACGCGACCGTCGGCATGACGACGATCGGGCAGACCTACCTGGTCAAGGGCGACATCCAGGCGCGCACGATGACCTCGGTCCTCGAGTCCGTCGAGTGCCCGTCGCTCTCGCCGGACGGCACGCGGATCGCCTTCAAGAGGGTGACCGCCGGTTCCGGCCCGACCGTGCACTGGACGCCGGCGATCTACGACATCGCAGACGGCTCCGTGACGGTGCTGGATGCCGAGACGCGCAACATCGACGACCAGATCGCGTGGCTCGACGACGACACGCTGCTGTACGGGATGCCGAACGACACCCCCGGCGACTCGGATGTGTGGGCGCTGCCCGCCGACGGCGGCAGCGCGCCCGGCATCCTGATCGCACACGCCTGGTCACCCACGGTCGTCCACGAGGAATGAGGAGCACATGGTCAGCGTGATCATCGCAGCACACGACGAGGAGGCCGTCATCGAACGGTGCCTCGGCGCCCTGCATCGAGGCGGGACGCCGGTGCAGATCATCGTGAGCGCGAACGGCTGCACGGATGCCACCGCCGAGCTCGCCCGATCTCTGAACGCGGTCGTCGTAGAGCGCGCCGAGGCCGGCAAAGCGGGCGCGCTGAACGCCGCGGAGAAGGTTGCGACGAGCTTCCCGCGGGTGTATCTGGATGCCGACATCCTCGTCCCGCGCGGCGGCATCGCAACCCTCGCCGGCGCGCTCGACGACGCCTCGGGCGTCCTCGCCACGATGCCTCGGCGCCGCGTGAACACCGCCGGTCGCCCGTGGGCGGTGCGCGCGTACTTCCGGATCAATCAGCAGCTGCCGGTGTTCCGCAGCGGGCTGTTCGGGCGCGGACTGATCGTCCTCTCGGAGGCGGGTCGGCGCCGCTTCGACGAGTTCCCCGACATGATCGCCGACGACCTGTTCCTCGACGGGCAGTTCGCAGCGGACGAGAAGCTCGAGGTCTCGGCCGTCGAAGCGGTCGTCGAAGCCCCTTGGACGACGGTCGACCTGCTCAACCGACTCGTGCGAGTGCGGCGCGGGAATGCTCAGATGCGGCGCGCCGCCGCCGAGCACGGTGCCCGCGGCGTGCGTCCGCCGGATCGCTGGTCGTGGCTGCGCGACGTGCTGCTCGCCGACCTGCGTCTCGCGCCGGCTGCCGCGGCGTACGTCGTGATCACGGTGATCGCGGGCGTCCGCGCCCGGCGCACCCCGCATGGAGGCTGGGGACGGGATGCCAGCACCAGAGTCCTCGCGCAACCGGGAGTGAGCGTGCACCCATGACGATCCATCTGTGCTTCCACGGCATCGGGACCATCCGCACCGAGCGAGAGCCCGGCGAGGCGCGCTACTGGGTGGCCGAGGACGAGTTCCTCCGCATCCTCGACCTGGTGCAGGGACGAGACGGCATCGAGCTGAGCTTCGACGACGGCAACCGCTCGGATGCCGAGATCGCCCTGCCCGCCCTGATCGAACGCGAACTGGACGCGACGTTCTTCGCCCTCGCCGGACGCCTGCACGACCCGCTCAGCCTCGACCGTGACACCCTCCGCCTGCTGCGCGCTTGGGGCATGCGCATCGGCTCGCACGGCTGGGATCACGTGCCATGGCGGGGGCTCGACGAGGAGGGCGCACGCCGCGAGTTCGTCGACGCGCGCACCGCCCTGGAGGAGGCATCCGGCGGCCGCATCAAGCACGCCGCACTCCCCCTCGGCCGGTATGACCGTGCGACGCTCAGGCGACTGAAGGAGGCCGGCTACTGGGCCGTGTTCACCAGCGACCGATTCCCCGCCAACAACGGCGCCTGGCTGCGCCCGCGCTACAGCGTCACCGCCACCGACACCGCCGAGTCAGTGCTGCGGATCCTCGACGGCGGGCCTCGGATCGATGACGCCGTGCGGCTCGGGAAGAGCCTCGTCAAGCGGATGCGGTGACCTGCGCCGCACCACGAGTGCCGCCAGCGCGGCGCCGATCGCCGCGCCGAGCGCGTTGGCGAAGATGTCGCGCAGGCTCGGTTCTCGCGAGGGGATCACGAACTGCCCGAGTTCGGCCAGCACCGAGAGGGCGAGCGCGAGCAAGGCGCCGACCCAAGGACGCCCGAACAGCAGCGTCAGCAGGAAGCCGAGCGGCGCGAACATCAGGATGTTGGCGATGAACTCGATCCAGCCCGTGCCGAAGCCGGTGAGGCCGAGGCTGCCGGCGAGCCATTCGCCGATCGCGTTCACGATGCCGGAGTACGACACCGGCAGCACGAGAACGGCCACCACCGCGAGCGCGTAGACGGCGAATCCCGCGATGACCCATCCCCGTGAACGCATGCAGTCCCCGATTTCTGTTTGCAGGATCAGCGTAGTCATGTACGCTTGCCGACCGGGGAGAACTTCATGCGTAACTGATATAGGACTGTGATGTTCAACTTCCCCCTACGCAAAAACTCCGGCGCGCGACGTCCTCGTGCGCGACTCTCTCTGGCACTGGCTGCCGCCGGCATCATCGCCGTGGCCGGCCTTGCGGCCCCAGCGGGCGCGGTGCCTGCGCCGACCGGCGTCGGGATGCTGTCCGACACCCTCAAGCCGAAGACCGCCGCTGATTCCGACCGTGCTGCGGTCGAGCTCGGCATCCGCTTCTCGCCCAAGACCTCCGGCAAGGTCACCGCCCTGCAGTACTACCAGGGCGCCAAGACCGGGGGTGTCACGTCTGCGACCCTGTGGAGCACGAACGGCAAGGTGCTCTCCCGCGTGACGTTCCCGGCGACCTCGAAGGTCGGCTGGCGCACCGTCCCCCTCGCGAAGCCCGTCGCCCTCACGGCCGGCGCCAGCTACGTCGCCTCGTACCACGCGCCGAAGGGCGGGTACCCCGTCACTGAGCGCGGCTTCACGTCGACCAAGGTGACGAACGGCTTCACGACCACAGCACACGCCGGCGTGTACCGCTACGGCAAGACCGGCAAGGTCCCCGAGTACACGTGGCAGGGTTCCAACTACATGGTCGACGTGGTGTTCACGCCGTCGTCGGGGACCGCCAAGCCCGGCGTCGTACCGAAGCCCACACCGACCACCGCGCCGAAGCCGACTCCGACGACCGCGCCGAAGCCGACTCCGACGACCGCGCCGAAGCCGACTCCGACTGCGGCGCCGACGACAGCTCCGAAACCGACACCGGCACCGACCGTTTCGCCGACTCCGACGCCGACCACGCCGCCGGCGACGCAGGCACCGTCCGACCCGAAGGGCATCATCGTCCAGGGACGCAGCTTCCCCTCGGCTGCGACGACCGGCGTTCCGGAGGGAACGGCACTGTCCACCTACACCGGACCGTGCACGATCCAGACCGACAACGTCGTGATCGACAAGAAGATCATCAACTGCGACATGCGCGTCCTGGCGCAGAACCTGAAGATCACCAACTCGGTCATCAACGGCCACATCTACAGTGACCCGGACTTCTACAACGGCTCGTACTCGATGACCGACAGCGAGATCCGGATGCCGCAATCCGCCGGCACCGGTGCAGGCGATGTGAACTTCGTTCTGACCAGGGTCGAGGTCACCGGCGGCAGCCGTTCGGTGAACTGCGCGGCCAACTGCACGGTGCAGGACTCATACCTGCACGGGCAGTACACCGACAAGCGCGGCATCGACCACGAGTCGGCGATCCGGATGGGGTCGAACAGCACCATCCGCCACAACACGATCACCTGCGACGCTGCCCCGGTTCCGCCGGACGCCGGCTGCTCGGCTGCGCTGACCGGTTACGGCGACTTCGCGATCGTGCAGAAGAACACGATCGACAACAACCTGATCGACGGCGGCCCCGACGGATCCATGGGCTACTGCGCCTACGGCGGATCGACCACCGGCAAGCCGTACTCGGCCGGTGTGAACAACATCAAGTTCACCAACAACATCTTCATGCGCGGCCCCAGCGGCAAGTGCGGGATCTGGGGTCCGATCGTGGCCTTCGACTCCAACGCGCCGGGCAACGTGTGGACGAACAACATCTGGGATGACGGGAAGGCCGTCGCGCCGGCGAACTGACAGTTCAACCGAGGCACGCGTACTGGCTCTGCTCCCCTCACCAGGAGAGCAGAGCCAGTTCGCTGTACAGGTAGTCCCGCGGCGCGGGTTCGCCCTTATGCATCCGTGGACGCGGATGGCCCAGTGCGCGACCGGGGCCGCCCGGCGCGAATCCGAGGATCCGCGGCTCGGCGAGGGTGAACGGCAGCCCCTTACCGAGCAGGTGCGAACCCGCAGCGGCCCAGCCCTGCCGGAGAATCTCGCTGTCGCCTCCCGCATACAACGGCGTCGCGAACAACGGCAGCCGCTTACGCCTGTCCCGCCGGTACACCAGATACGCGTAGCCGTCAGGCGTCCGGATCAGGAGATGCCGTGCAGCGGACGCATCGCGGTGGTCTCGGTACAGGGCTGCATCGGCTCCCACGAGCGTCCGCTCGAGATCCTGCGTGTCCTCCGTCACGGTGACGCCACGTCCGAGGCCGGGAAGGTTCAGCACTATCCGCGTCGACGCATCGAGATGCTGAAAACCGAGACGTTCGTTCATTGCAGGCACTGCCCCGCTGGGCGACAGATCGGTGAAGATGCGTTCCTTCTGCGCGAGCATCGCACGCATCAGGCGCAGCGAGTGCGTCCGGAACTCCGGACGCACGCAGAACGCGGCGAGATTGCACACCGAGACCTCTGAACCGTCGATCTCCCGTTCCGAATAGACGCCGACGTAGGCTCCGACGACCTCATCGTCGCTCACGAGCTGGAAGCCGCGAATCGATGACGACGACGCCCAGGGCGGCGTCATGAGGCGAACCCAGGACGATATCGGCACTCGCGCGTTCAGATGACGATGGAGGAACGATGCCACCTCATCGACGTGGGAGGCCTCGATCGGCTGCACCTGAACCGTACGCTTCACAACGGCCTCGGTACCGGCATCCCCCGTCATGACGCTGTCACCGGTTCGGGGACCGCCTCTGCTGTGGCGTCTTCCGACGAGCTGCCGCTTCTCCTCCGCCGTCGCAGGTACTCCCTGAAGATGACCGCCGCGATGGTCGCACCGATCCCGAGCACGGCCGTCATTCCCAGTGCACGCGCCTTGTTCACCCCGACCGAGTAGATCGTCGTCGACTGCGGGGCCGTGATCATGGTGATGTCGTTGACCGGATCGACCCCGCGCTCGCGCTGCAGGGCTTCGAGCTCCTGATCGACCTCTTCGATCAGCGCGCTCTGCTGTTCCCGCACCCGCTCCTCCGAGGGGCCGACGATGTCGAGGAACAGCCGCTGGGTCGCGAAGTTTGTGGCCCACTGTCCACCGGTGTCCGGAAGACGGAGCGACCAGCCGTCACGAACGCCGAGACCGACGAGCGTCACGTCCGGCGAGGCGAACTTGGTGATCTTCTCCGGCCCGGTGACCTGTTTGGCGACCAGGCCGGCGGTGATGATGATGTCTTCCGACTGCGTGCGCAGCGCGTTGGGGTACAGCGCACTGGTCGGCGCAAGGAACACCAGCTCCGTGCGGGTGAAGTGAACACCGTCGGCACTGACAGCGGCCAGACCGCTCCCCGCGGTGAGCACAGCGCCGATGAGCAAGATCGGCCAGTTGCGGACCAAAGCCCGGACAAGTTCCCAGAGTGTCATGTGCGCCCCGGGCATTACACTACTTGATAGTCCGTGTTTCTATGAAGAGATGCGGCCCAAGGGGGAGGGGAAGCTCTTGGTACTCGATGTCATCCGTGCGCTGGGGCGCCGGTGGTATGTCGTCCTGATCGGCGCGATCGTGACGGCGGGCCTCACGGTGGGCGCGTATCTCACGACGCCACCGGAGTACAACGCGCGAGCGCTGGTGCTGCTGCTGCCATCTGAAACGGCAGTGGGAGAGGGAGGCAACCCTTTCCTGACGCTCGACGGACTGGAGCAGCCCGCCGGTATCCTCGTCGCCTACTTCAGCAGCGCGCCTGCCCGAGAAGAAGTCAAGGAGCAGTCGGAGACCGCGCAGTACGTCGTGGGCATCGACGACTCGACTCGCGGTCCAGTGATCGCCGTGGACGTGACCGACACGAGCAATGAGAAAGCCCTCGACACCCTTGCCTTCATCACCGACCGGATCCCGATCGAACTCGCTGCTCTCCAAGATCAGGTCGACGCCCCCGCCGATGCCGTGATCACGTCGATCCCCCTCACCGTCGATCAGAAGGCCGAACGGAGCATGAGCGGCACGATCCGGATGATGATCGCCGCCCTCGTGGTGGGCATCGCCGCGACGTGCATCACCGCATTCGCGCTGGACGGGCTGATTCGACGCCGCCAGCTTCGGCAGAGCGGCGAGCTCCCGAAGCAGCCGGAGCGGGCTATGAAGAGCACGGCGTCCAAGGCGTCGAAGAAGAACAAGACGCCGAAGGAGGAGGACGTACTGCCTCCGGAGGCGTCCGACGAACAGGTCCCGGTCTCCGCCTCCGCCGGGCGGGAGCCTTGAGCGTCCTCCTGCCCCACACTCCGCTGCACAGGACCACGCAGGTGGATGCCGTCGGCTGGCTGACGCTGTACATCGTCCTCTTGCTCTTCATCCCTTCCCGCCTGATCGTGGGTCCGCTGGGCAGCGCGGGTGCGCCATCAATGATCTTCGGGCTGTGCAGCCTCCTGCTGTGGGGGTTCCTGTTCCTCACGGCTCTCCGACGCGTGGATCTGGGCCCTCAGCCGATCCGCATCGCTCTCGGGTTCCTGCTGTTCTGTGTGGGCGTCTCTTACGTCCTGGCGATGTCACGGCCGATGAGCCCAGACGAGGTGAGCCCCGCCGACGTCGCACTCATCGCTCTCGCATCCTGGACCGGGACGCTGCTGCTCACCCACGACGGCATCCATGAACGCAGCCGACTCGACACGCTCATCTGGCGGTTCGCGGTCTGCGGTGGCCTCATCGCCGCCCTGGGTCTCCTGCAGCTCGCTACCCGCCAGTTGTGGGTCGATCAGCTCTCGATCCCTGGGCTGAGCAGCGCGCCCCCGTACGGCCTGACGACCCGTGGCGGCTACCCCCGACCTGCGGGCACCTCGATCCACCCGATCGAGTACGGCGTGGTTCTCACGATGATGCTGCCGCTCGTCCTGCATGTCGGCTTCCACCACACTCATCGCCGATTCCTCATCCGGTGGCTGCCTGCGGCCGCGGTATGCGCGATCATCCCCCTCACGTCCTCGCGCTCCGCCTATCTCGGGGCGCTCATCGCGGTTGCGATCTGCATGGTCGGCTGGACTGCAGCACGCAGACTGCGTGTCATGATGTTCGGCCTGGCCGGGGTCCTCGCCGGATTCCTGATCGCCCCCCGGTTCGTGGACTCGATCGTCGGACTCTTCGCCGGTGCCGACGAGGACCCCAGCATCGCCTCGCGCACCGACAGCTTCTCGCTCGCCTTCGAGTTCATCGCGCAGAATCCGTTCTTCGGACGCGGGCTGGGCACCTTCCTGCCGAAGTACCGGATCTTCGACAATCAGTACCTGCTGCTGCTGGTGACCGTCGGAGTCGTCGGCACATTGGCGTTCCTCGCAGTGGGCGTGACCGCCGTGATCGCGACGCTGAGACTGCGTCGACGGCTCGAGGATGATCGGACCAAGGACCTCACGGTTGCTCTCGCCGCATCGATCTGCGCTGGTTTCACCTGCCTGTTCATGTTCGACGCCTTCGCGTTCCCCATGTCGATGGGGACTCTTTTCTTCGTGCTCGGGCTCGCCGGCGCACTGCGACGCATCCAGCAGACGGATGCGATTCCCACCTTCGACCGAGGAGCATGAGAATGACCGTGGATGTCGCCGCCGTCGTCGTCACCTACAACAGCGAGGAGCACGTCGCCGGCCTGCTGGACAGCATCCCCGCCGCGATGGGCGATCTGACCTACTCCGTCGTCGTCGTCGACAACGGCTCGACAGACGGCACGATGGAGCTGCTGCGAGCGCGCACCGACTGCATCGCGGTCGAATCCGTCAATGACGGATACGCGGCCGGCATGAATCGTGCAGTCCGCGCCTCTCCCGAGGCCCGCACCATCCTCATCCTCAATCCGGACGCGGAACTCGACGCCGACTCGGTGCCTGCGATGCTGCGCGTGCTCGAGCGACCGGGCGTCGGCGTCGTCGCTCCTCGGGTCCGCGAGGAGGACGGCACGCTGTCTCCCACTCTGCGCCGCGGTCCGACGATGGCACGCGTGGGCGGACTGAGCTTCACGGGGCTCGCCGCCTTCACAGAACGGATCGAGGATCCTTCGGCGTACGAGACCGAACACGAGGTGGAATGGGCCGTCGGTGCGATCCTTCTCGTCGACCGCCGCTGTTACGACGCCGTGGACGGACTCGACGAGACGTACTTCCTCTACTCCGAGGAGACCGACTTCAGTCTGCGGGCGAAGGACATCGGCTGGGCGACCGTGTACACCCCCGATTCCGGGGCGATGCACATCGGCGGCGGGTCTGGCGAGAGCGCGACCACCCACATGATGAAGCAGATCAACCGCATCCGCCTGTACCGGCGCCGGACAGGAACGCTCCGGGCGGCGATCTACTACGGGCTCACGGTCCTCACCGAGATGCGGCGCGCGCTCTTCGGACATGACCGGTCACGGCCGACCGTACGCGCGCTCCTGCGCCCGTCGCTCCGACCGCCGATGCTCAACGCGAGCGACAGCATCCTTCCGCGGTGAGAGGCGAGCACATGTCGAAGAGCGTGCTGATGATCGCACCGGCGTGCGACGGGGAGGACGTCGGCGAAGCCTGGGTTGCCGCGCAATGGGCGACGCGGCTGGCCGCGCGCCACGATCTGACCATCCTGACCACGTACAAGCGCGGCCACACCCCGATGTCCCAGCAGCTCCCCGACGCCCGCGTGATCGAGTGGGCGGAGCCGCCAGGAGTCGGAAGGTTCGAGCGGTTCAACAGCCTGCTGCAGCCCGGATACGTACCGTTCCACATGCGCGCGCGTCGCTGGATACGGCGAGCCCTGGACTCTGGTGAGAGCTTCGACGTCGCACATCAGGTCGTGCCGGTCGCGATGCGCTATCCCTCACCGGCTGCGGGGCTCGGAATCCCCCTGGTGATCGGTCCGGTCGGCGGGAGTCTCACCTCGCCCGCCGGCTTCGTGGAGGAAGAGGGGGCGACGTCCTGGTACCAGCGGCTGCGTGGCCTGGACACGTGGCGGATGCGACACGATCGATTGCTGCGCCGCACCTACGAGTCCGCGGATGTCGTCGTCGGCGTGGCGGACTATGTGCGCGAATTCCTCTCCGATGTGCGTGTGAAGAGATTCGAGATCATGAGCGAGACCGCCGTGATCGAAGTGCATGACCCCGTCGATCGGACGCAGACCCGTCCGGTTCGCCTGCTGCATGTCGGTCGCATCGTGCGCACGAAGGGCTTGCGGGATGTGATCCGTGCAATGAGCGCGCTGAACGACCTGGACGTCACACTCGACGTACTCGGCGATGGCAACGACCGCAGCGCCTGCGAGGAGCTGATCACGGAGCTCGGACTCGGTGATCGCATCACCCTGCATGGGGCCGTCCCGCGCGAGACCGTCGATGAGTTCTACCAGCGTGCCGACATCTTCGTATTCCCCAGCTACCGCGAGCCCGGCGGGAATGTGAGCCTCGAGGCAATGTCCTGGGGGTTGCCCGTGATCGTGTGCCGGCGTGGCGGCCCAGGCGCGAACGTCGACCAGACGTGCGCGATCCTGCTTGCCTCCGAATCACCGCAACAGCTGGCCGCCGACTGCGCAGCGGCCGTGCGTGCGCTCGTGGAGGATCCTTCACGACGGCTTGCGATGGGCGACGCGGGGCGACGGCTGGCGCTCGCCACGCACCTCTGGCCACAGCGCGTCGAGCGCATGGACCGGATCTACGACGAGATCAGCCTGCGCTGATCGCCCCCTGATCGACGGCGACGATGAGGTTGGTGAGCAGTGCCACCGAACTCGGACGCAGTTCACGGTCGCCGTCGAGCACCTGGGCCAGCAAGCCCTGTTCGATGAAGGCGAACCCGGACAGTCCGGCGACGACCTCCGGGTGCGCACGCCAGTACTCGAGAACTTTGGCGGCGAGCAGTTCACCTCCTGCCGGAGGCCGGTTGCCGCGGCGCAGACGCTGGACGGCCTTCTTGGCGAACTTGCTCGCTGTGGCAGCTCCCTGTGCGAACGGCCACCAGGCCGAGGGATGTGCGTATTCCGCCGGTGACGGGCGGCCTTCGAGCGGCATCCGCCCGAGGTCGGGGTCGAGTTCCATCTGCAGCAGCGAAAGGAACCGCGACTGCGCCTTGTCCTGCGGACGCAGACGGGTGGCGAGGTCGAGGAAAGCAGAGTCGAGCATCGGATTGAGTACCGTGCGCTGGGTGCTCACTGCGGTGTCGGTCGCCCCCGCCCACCGCTGCATCCGATGACGCAGGTACAGGTCGTCGGTCGCGCGGAACCATTCTGCGCCACCCGCGAGGAGAGCGTGGTGCACCTCGCCCTCGGCGGTATCACGCGCCCAGGCGGAGAAAGCGTCGGTGAGGAGGCCCGGCTCGACGGCGTCGTTCACGAACATCCGCCAGCCGGCGAGCCTCGCTGCGTCCTCGCGGGTATACGGCCTGTCGGCCACGCGACCGGTGTAGTAGAAGCCCCTGGCGACTTCGCCGCCGAGGCCCGAGATCCGTACGCCCTGCGGGAACGACTGCTCCGCCAGCCCCAAGGCGGCGAGCGCTATCGGATCGCACATCGCATCCACCCGCCGCGCCGCATCTTGCGACAACGTCCAGGCGTCGGCGGGCGTCACCTCGGCGAGGTCAGCGAGACCGCGCACTTCGTGGTCGATGCCGTAGCGTTCGGAGATGTCGCTCGCGATCTCGACGTCGCCGCTGTGCGGCACACCGAGGGTCATTGCCCGAAGTCCCCGCCGCCTCGACACGGGGATCGCGCTCAGCAGCAGTCGCGAGTCGAGACCGCCGGTGAGCTGCAGGACCGCATCGGGGTGGTCATCGAGCAGCGCGGTCAACGATGCCCGCATCAGCGAGGCGGCCTGGCGCACGGCGTCCGGCAGCGAGATGTCGTCACTCTGCGTTCGCTCATCGTGCAAGCGGGGCGGGCCGTCGATCTGCAGGTGTCCGTCGTGAAGACGCGCGACAGCGCCCGGTTCCAGTTTGCACACCCGCTTGAACAGGGTGCGCTGCCCCAGCTGCCAACCCAGCAGCGACTGATTGCCCAGAGCCACTTCGTCGAGGCCTCCTCCGGCCTCGCGGGCGGCCGCGAGAGCCGAACTGGCCATGACCACGTGCGCGCCCGAGCCCGGCGTCGAGTGATAGAGCTGCCGGAAACCCATCGAATCCGCGACCATCGTGACGCCGTCGTCGCCGCTCTGCATCGCAGCGAACGGCGGCAGCAAGTCCCTCAGCGATTCCGGATGACTTCGCATCTCCGCATCCACTGTCGCCTCGTCGACCATCCCTGAGGTGCGCCGCACCACCGGGGAGAGCAGCTGGGTGGCCCCTTCCGGATGCGCCTGATCCCCCCAGGTGGTCAGTCGCGCGCGGTCGGAGGCAACGCCGGACGCCGTCGCTGAGGAGCGCAGCGGTTCGGCGCGGGCGACGAAACCGGGCAGATCGCGTGCCCGCATCGGATCCATGCTCTGGCCTCGTCAGCCGGCTGCACGCTTGGCGTCGACGAACTCCGTCAGCGAGCCGACAGTCTCGAAGAGCTCCGCGCCGAACTCGTCGTCTTCGATCGTGATGTCGAAACGATCCTCGAGAGCGCCGACGAGCGCGACGACTCCGAACGAGTCCAACTCGGGCAGAGCGCCGAACAACGGCGTGTCCTGATTCAACTCCTCGGGCGTCAGCGTGAGCTCGAGTGCACCGATCAGCACGGCACGCACGTCGTCCATGGTTGCTGTGGTGGTCATGGTCATCCTTTCGTCAGTGTTCACACCAGCACCTCCGCAGGTGCCGGATGCCCCAGGAAGGCGGTCGGGCTGGCGGTCAGCCCGTACGCACCCTGCTGAAATATCACGATGAGGTCGTCGATGCCCGCATCGGGCAGGGCGACATCGTCGCCGAGAAGATCGAGCGGCGTGCACAGGCAGCCGACGACCGTCGCACCGTCGACGCCGGCGGCATCCGCGCGGTTGCCGACGACGAGCGGGTAGTTGCGCCGGATCGCTTGACCGAAGTTGCCGGATGCCGCCAGCTGATGGTGCATACCTCCGTCTACGACTAGATACGTCCGGCCCCGCGACACCTTGCGGTCCAGTACTCGCGTCACATAGACACCGCTCTCACCGACGAGGTACCTGCCCAACTCGATCACGGGCGTCGCGTCCGGCAGACGCTGCGCCAGCGGGCCATCGATCAGCGCACGCAGTCCGTCAGCGACGGCGTCGAGGTCGAGCGGCCGGTCCTTCTCGGTGTAAGGGATGCCGAATCCGCCGCCGAGGTTCACGTAACGCGGTGGCGTACGCAGGTGCTCGGCCAGGGACGAGACCAGGTCGACGGTGCGCTCCTGCGCCTCGGCGATGATCGCCGCATTGAGATTCTGCGAGCCGGCGAACACATGAAACCCGAGGATGTCGAGACCGGCATCGCGGTATTCCTCGAGCACGGCCGGAACCTGCTCGGCGTCGATTCCGAACTGCTGCGGACCGCCCCCCATGCGCATGCCCGATCCCTTGACGGCGAAGTCCGGGTTGACGCGTACGGCGATCCGCGGCGTGATGCCGAGGGCGTCCCCGGCCGCGATGACGCGCCCGATCTCCGTAGTCGACTCGACCTCGATGATCACCCCCGCGGCGACCGCCTGGTGGATCTCGGCCGGAGCCTTGCCAGGACCGGCGAAACTGATCTGCTCGGGTCGGATCGTCGTGTCGAGCGCCGCCTGCATCTCCAGTGCCGACGCGACGTCGATGCGATCGACGCGCTTTGACAGGTGCTGGACCACCGCCGGCATCGGGTTCGCCTTCATGGCGTAGCTCAGCTCGACGCGCTCCGGTAGAGCGGCGCGAAGCCTGTCGATCCGTCCGTCGAGCAACGAACGGTCGTAGGCGAAGAACGGCGTGGAGCCGACTCGCGCAGCCAGTCTGGACAGCGGCATCCCGCCCACGCGCAGCTCACCGTCGACGGTGCCGAACATGGCGACGTGCTCGTCGGGCGTCATGCGTTCACCTGTGCCTTCATGAGGTTGCGGTCGAACTTTCCGTTGGGCGATCTCGGTAGCTCGTCGCGTGTCTGGATCTGCGCCGGCACCATGTAAAGCGGCAGCGTGCGCCGCAGTGCCGTCCGCAGGGCGGCGACGTCAAGGCCACCGTCCTTCCCCGATACGACGAGCACGATCCGGTGCCCGATACCGGGCTCCTCGATCCCCAGTGCCACCGCGTCGCGCACCATGCCGGTGCCGTAGGCGGCCTCCTCGATCTCGGTGGGGCTGACCCGGTACCCGGAGGTCTTGATCATGTCGTCCGTCCTGCCGACGAAGTAGAGAAAGCCGTCCTCGTCGGCCCTGACCATGTCACCTGACCAGACCGCCATCTCCGGTGCGCGCCAGGGTTGATCGGGATGAGACAGCGGACGGTACCGCTCGGCGGTCCGCTCCGGATCGTTCCAGTACCCGAGTGCCACCAGGGCGCCGCGGTGTACGAGCTCGCCCTCCTCCCCTGAAGCGCAGCGCGTGCCGTCAGGACGCAGGACGAGGATTTCGGCGTTCGGGATGGCCTTTCCGATCGAATCAGGGCGACGGTCGATCTCGGCCGGGTCCAGATACGTCGAGCGGAACGCCTCGGTGAGTCCGTACATGAGGAAGGGCTCAGCGGAGGTGAAGACCTCGCGCAGCCGGGCGAGTACCGTCCGCGGCATCCGCCCGCCGGTGTTGGCCCAGTAGCGCAGGTGGTTCGCGACCTCGACGGGCCACGTCGCGTCGGCGATCTGCATCCACAACGGGGGAACACCGGTGATACCGGTGACGCCGTGCCGAGCGCACAACTTCGGCACGTCCTGCGGCAGCAGGTAGTTCATCAGTACACAGTGCGCACCGACGGCGAACGCCGTCGTCACCTGACTGAGACCGGCGTCGAAGCTCAACGGCAGGACGCTGAGGATCACATCGTCGGGCGTATTGCCGAGGTAGCTGCTGACGCTCTCCGCGCCGACGATCAGGTTGCGCTGGCTGAGAACGACACCCTTGGGGCGTCCTGTGCTCCCCGAGGTGTAAAGGATCGCCGCGGGGTCGATGTCGATCGTCGGCGGGGCCGACGGATCAAGCTGAGTCGTCGGCGTCATCGTGGGCCACGGGTGGACGAAGATGCCGTCGCCGATCATGCCGGAGTCCTCAGCACCGATGACGATCACGTCCACCACGGCGCTGCCAGCGAGTGCATCGGTGAGGCGGTCGAGCCGGTCCGCCGAAGTCACGAGAACCCGCGCTCCGCTGTCGCGGAGGATGTGGTCGACCTGGAGCGATTTGAGCACATGGTTGATCGGCACGAAGACGCCGCCGGCGAGGGATGCCGCAAACATGCTCGTCACCGATTCAACGCGCTTCTCGAGGTAGATCGCGACCCGATCGCCGCGGCTCAGCCCCAGTGCCGAGAGTCGCTCGGCGACCGTGCGGACCTCGTTCCAGAGCTGACCGTATCCGACCGTCGCGTCGCCATACGTCAGCGCGGGCGCGTCCGCTCGAAGCGCGGCGTTCTGACCGAGCAGGTCGTGGATGTGCATGCGAATGGTCATGACGCCCGCCGCTCCCGCAGGAAGCGATCGAACTCGTCCGCATCGCCGAGGTCGACGTAGCGCCTGCCCTGCGCGTCCTCGACCGGGTTCTCGCCGTCAACGGGCACGGCGGGCCCTGGACGCGAGAAGCCGGACACCTCGTCGTACACCGCCACGTACGCCTCTGCCTGCGGGCGCCAGTCGAGCTCTGTCGAAACGCGCTCTCGCCCCTGCCGGCCGAGCCGGACGCGCAGTTCGGGGTCGTCGATGAGCTTCTCGACGGCATCCGCGAACGCCTGGATGTCGCCGGACGGCGCGTACAGCAGACAATCGCCGCCCGAGACGCGCGTCTCGACGAGGTCGAACGACACTGCCGGCAGGCCGTAGGCCATGTACTCCATGGTCTTGTTCATGGTCGACAGGTCGTTCAGCGGCGTCTTCAGGTCGGGACACAACCCGATATCGGCGCGGCTGAGGTACTCCGCGATCGCGACGCGGTCGACGCGTCCGGTGAACGTGACATGGTCGTCAAGCCCGAGTCGGGTCGACTGCGTCTTGAGATCTTCGAGGCAGTCTCCGAACCCGAGCAGCGTCGCAGTGACGTTCGTCCGGCCGCGCCGATGGACGAGCTCGTCCATGACGAGAAGCACCTGGTCGACACCGTCCTGCGGCCCCATGATGCCAAGATACGCGAGGTCGATGCCTTCAGCCGGGCGCGGGTGCGCCGGGTGGATCGGTCGCATCCTGCGAGTGTCCGGTCCGCTGCGGACGACCGTCACATGCCCGGGGCGTCGCCCGCCACGGCGCATCGCGATCGCACGGTACGACTCGTTCGTCGAGATCACGCGCTCCGCAGTGCGGAACGAGCGCCGCTCGAGCCATCTGAGGGCTCGGAACTGCAGTCTCTGCGCGATCCCGGTCGGCTGGCCGAAGCGCGAGATGAACAGCTCAGGGTTGAGGTCGTGGTGATCGAACACGAACTTCACCCCGCGGACGCGCCAGAGCAGCGCGAGCAGCCAGTAGGTGTCCGGCGGATTGCACGCCTGGATAATGTCGAACGGCCGCCGCCGCCACACCATCAGCGACAGCCACGCGGTGCGCACCCAGCTGTACGCGAACTCCCACGCGAACCCGAGGAAACCCTCGGCCTCGGCGGCAGGCGCGTACTTGAAGATGTCGACGCCGTCGATAGTCTGGCGAGCAGGATCACCCGGCCCTTTGGGACAGATGACGCTGACTCGATACCCCCTCGCGATGAGCGCCTGGCACTCCAGCCACACCCGGCGATCCAGCGGAACCGGCAGGTTCTGCACGATGATCATCACGTGCGGTGCGCGTGTGTTCTCCCTCTTCATGTCTCCCCCTCATCCCGAGCCACATCTGAAGCTCGATCGCTCTTGCATCCCAGCCGTGTACGCCGGCTGCGCGTCTGATCTCCGCACTGTCTATCGGCGCCCTGGCGACCCTCGCGGCGAGCGCCGCGAACTCCCCCGGCGTCCTCGCCGTCTGCACCCAGCGCTCGTCCAGCCCCTCCGGCGAGGCGACCTCCGTGGTCACCACCGGCACACCGGCTGCGAGGTACTCCACCGTCTTCAGCGGGAAGCTGCGCCGGTTGAAGACGGTGTCGCGGTAGGGCGTGAGCCCGACGTCCATCGCCCGCAGGTAGGGCGGGAGCTGATCCGGCGGAAGCTGGTCGATCCATCGCACGCCGGGGTCGGCGATCAGGTCGTCGAATGCCTCGTCGTCCGCCTGCGAGGTGAACCAGCGCGGCCCGACCAGCAACAGGCTCAGCCCTTCGTCGCGCACCGCGCGCAGGTAGTCCAGGTCGGTGCGCGCGTTGAACTGCCCGACCACACCGGCGATCGGTCGGGCGAGACCCACCGTCGCCGGCTCGATGTCGTCGATGCCGTCGTATCGTCCGAGCTCGGCGCCATTGGGGAGCCAGCGCGACCGCTCGGTTCCACGTTGGAGATGTCGCCCCAGCTCTCGGGTCACCGACATCACCAGATCAGCCCGGTGCAGATTGCGCTCGCGCGAGGTGCTCAGATAGCGCCGGCTCACTCCCCAGATTCCGGCGGCTTCTACGTAGTCATCGGTCGCGTAGTACACCCGCATGCCCGGCAGGCCGTCGACCAGATCGAGCATGGGCGCCGTCGTCGAGGCGATCACCGCACGTGGAGCCAACCCGGCGCCGGCCAGATAACGGCGTGCTGCCGCGGCGCGCCGCCGGTTGGCGAGGCCCCGCAGCAAGGGCCGCTGGACCCCCGCGAATGTGCTCGCTCGCAGACGGACGATGTTCGGGTGCGGCTGGGTCACCGCCGGGACCGCCCGATCGCGGGCGCGCAGGATCGAGTGCGGCGTGTCCACCCAGACGATCAGATGCCGCTCGGCGATCTCCATCGCGAGATGACGGTCCGTTCCGGCGAGCGTGTCCCATCCGACCCCTGGAAACCAGAGGATCGGGCCGTCCGGCGTCGTGGTCGCAGTCGGGCGGGCCGCAGACCGCACCGCGGCAACGGGTTCGGCGTTGAAGTCGTCCGTGCGCTGTGTGCCTCGCAGCCGATCGATGCGCTGACGCACGTGATATGTCGCGAGCCCGCAGAACGATCGCACGGCCTCCGCCACCTGCCGCTTCTGCTCGCCGCGCCGCGCATGGGCGTCGCGATAGATCGCGAGCTGGCGCCGCGCCGCGCGCTCGAGCGAGAACGCCTCGACCACCTGCCGGCCGAAGACACCGCGCTCTGCCCGCAACCGCGGGTCGGACAGCAGCGGTGCGAGCTCGGCCGTCAGACTGCGCAGCCCGGAGTCCCTGCCCTCACCCACGCCGTACCAGCCCTGCCATCGGAATTCATCAGCGGTCTCTTCGCTCAGCGTGCGGAAGTAGCCCAGCTCGCCCTGCACGACCAGCGGCTTCGCGAACGCGAGCGCGCGCAGAGCCGACCCGCCCATGCCGAGCATGACGTCGGCAGCGGCGTACGCGGCACGAGGGTCGTCGAGCTGACCGGTGAAGACGACGGCTCGTCGCCCCAGCAGATCGTTCACGCGTGCCGCGGCGGTTTCCATGGCCGGCCGGGCCTTGCCGTCGCCGACGATGACGAGCTGGAACGGCGTGGTGCTGTCGAGCTCCGCTGCCGCCTCGATCGCGGTGAAGATGCCCTCCGACTTCAGCTCGGGGACGAGGCGGCTGACGACGACGACGACAGGGAGCTCGCCCGGACCCCAGGTCGCGCGGAACTCCGAGACGGCAGCATCCGAGACAGCCCCGTTGTGATCTAGATCGACCGGCGGTTCGATCAGGTGAACGCGGCTGCGCCCCTTCACCTGCTCGACGGCCGAGATCTGCTGCGTCCCGACGATCAGCGGCATCGATCGCGGCAGGAACGGCGCGATCGCCATGGACATCACGGTGCACACCGCCGCGACATCCGTCTCGCTCTCGACGGCGAGCGCCGCCTCCAGCCCCGGAGGCCACTCGTATCCGTGCACGATGTCGATCTCACGCTCGCGGATCAGCCGCTGCAGGTCGCGCGCGATGCGCAGCGACGGCCGACGCCCAGGGTCCGGCGACTCGATGAACTCCAGCCCGAGCTCCTCGACCCGCGCGCACAGCGTCCCCCGGCGCCCGTAGACGATGCACTCGTGGCCGAGCTTCGTCACCGCGGCGGCGAGTTCGATCGCGTTCGTCTGGCTTCCGCCCATGTTCAGGTCGTGGGGGTAGACGAGAATTCTCATGCTGTGGCCCCTCCCCGCGCTGCGGTGCGCAGAATTCGCAGATCGCCGCGGTGCCGCAGGCACAGCAGACCGGCCACGAGCATTGCGAAGAGGCCGGCCGCCGCCGCGGCCAGGAATGGGGCTCCGAGGGTGCGGCTCAGCATCCAGCCGACCCCCCAGGTGAGAAGGCTGCCGAAGAGCGGCAGCGCGACTGCGGCCATGACGGCGCGCGCTCGGATGCCGATGCGCGCGAGGCTCGTGAGATACAGCGGAGCGGCGATCACTGCGGCGACCCCGAACTGCACGGCGGCGACGCCGCCGACCCCGTACGGTTCTGCGACGAGCAGCATGAGCGGGAGGGCTGCCACGAACGTGGCTGCCTGGATGATCAGCACTGTGCTCGACCGTCCGGCGACCACGAGGTAGTCGTACGACAGCTCGAACCAGATCTTGAGCGCCGCCAGGGCGGCGAGCCACAGCAGCGGCTCGGCGGCCGACAGCCAGGCCGCCCCGTACACGAACGCCACGATGGGGTCTGCGGCACCACTGAGCGCGAGGCATGCCGGAATCGCGACGCACGAGAGCAGCGCGAGGATGCGAGCGAAGTTCTTCGGCATCCGCTCAGGCTCGGTCTTCATCGCCGAGAACGCCGCGGGAGCGACCGCACGCAGCGGCAGCGAGAAGATCGACACCGGCCAGGTGGCGAGGTTGAACGCGAGTACATAGAACCCCAGCGCCTGAGCTCCGAGGACCGATCCGACCACCATCTGGTCCGCGTACCCGGAGGCGAAGACGATGATGCTGGCTGCGGCGAGCGGCAGCCCGAACTTGAAGAGCCGCCGTGCGATCGCCGGATCCCACCCGAAGCGGTACGGCACAGGCGCCCAGCGCAGGATCATGACGGCGAAGACGATGCTCGCGATCAGCCGGCCGATCGCGAGGCTCATCGCACCCCATCCGAAGAGGACGAACAGCAGTGACAGCCCGGCCCCCAGCCAGGTGTTGGCCTGATCGGCGATCGTGCGCTGCTTCTGCATGAATTCGCGCTGCATCACGGCGGCGGAGGTGGCGACGATGCCGTTGAGCAGGATCGAGATGGCAATCACCTGCACCACGGGTGCCGCGCGCACGTCGCCGAGCATGGCGGAGATCCACGGCGCACCGAAGAACACCGCGGCGGTGAGAATGGCGCTGTTCGCGACGGCGATCGTGTTGATGGTCGGCGCGATGACCGCCGGAGCATCGCGCCAGCGGATGACCGCCAGGCTCACGCCGAGCTCGTTGAAGCTGAGCACTGCCATCAGCGTCACTGTCGCGATGGCGAAGATTCCGAACTCCTCCGGCCCCAACATCCGCGCGAGCGCGATGCCGATGGCCAGCGTGCCGAGCCTCAGGAACAGCGTGTTCCCGAAGCTCCACCCGAACGCCCGCGACGCGCGCTGCGTCACGGACGCTTCGGTCGGCTCCGCCGTCATGATGTCACCAGCGCCGCTCTCGCCTCGCCCACGGTTCCCTGAACGGCCGCGCCCCGGATCGCCCGCTGCAGCACGCTCGCCACGCGCTCCTGCTGCGCCTCGGTGAGGTGCGGGAACATCGGCAGCGACAGGATGCTGTCCGCCGCCGCCTCCGCGACCGGGAACTGCCCGCGCCGGTATCCGAGCGAGCGGTACGCCTCGGTCAGGTGCACCGGCGTCGGGTAGTGGACGCCGACGCCGATACCGGCCGCGTCGAGCTCGGCCATGACCCGGTCGCGCTCGTCGACGCGGACGACGTACAGGTGCCAGACGTCGTCGTTGCCCTCTCGCGCGGCCGGGAGCCGGAGCCCGTCGATGCCGGCGAGCAGCTCGGCGTATCGGCCGGCTGCCGCATCCCGCGCCGCGTTCCAGCCGTCCAGTCGGCGCAGCTTCGCGCGCAGCACCGTGGCCTGCACGGCATCCAGCCGGGCGTTCATGCCGACCCGGTCGTGCACGTACTTGACGCTGCTGCCGTGCCCGCCGAGATTCCGCACGATGTGCGCGATCTCGGGGTCGTTCGTCATGACCGCGCCGGCATCTCCGGCCGCCCCCAGGTTCTTGCCGGGGTAGAAGCTCGTCGCGGCCACGCGGCCGATGGATCCGGCACGACCGGCGATCCCCGACGCGCCCTGCGACTGCGCGGCGTCCTCGACGATCACGAGTCCGTGGCGCTCGGCGATCGGGACGATCTGCTCCATCGGCGCGGTCTGCCCGAACAGGTGCACCGGTGCGATCGCCCGCGTCCGCGGCGTGATCGCAGCCTCGATCGCGGCCGGATCGATCAGCAGGTGGTCGTCGTCGACGTCAACGAACACCGGCACGGCGCCGATCCGCGACGCGGCCTCGGCCGTGGCGATGAACGTGTTCGCCGGCATGATGATCTCGTCGCCGGGCATCGTGCCGACCGCGCGATAGGCGAGCTCGAGAGCATCCGTGCCGTTGGAGACGCCGACGACGTGGCGCACGCCGATGTAGGCGGCGTACTCCTGCTCGAACGCGTTCACCTCTGGGCCGCCGACGAAGGCAGCGGCTCCCAGCTGCTGCTTCCACCTGGCGATGACCTCGTCTGCGACCTCCGCCTGCTGCGCGGCGAGGTCGAGGAAGGGGACGTTCATTCGTGTTCTCCCAGTTGCTGTGCGGGCACTCCGGCCCAGGTCTGTCGTTCGGGTACGTCTGCGAGCACGACGGCGCCCATGCCGACCGTGCTGTCCTCGCCGACGGCGAGGCCCTGGCGGACGGAAGCGTTCATGCCCACGTATGCGCCGGTGCCGATCCGCACCGAGCCACCGAGGGCGACCCCGGCGGCCAGGGTCGCGAAGTCGTCGACGACGTCGTCGTGAGTGATGGTGCAGTTCGGCATGATCACGACGTGGGAGCCGATCCGCGCATCGGCGGTGATGACGGCACCGTCGAGCAGGATGCTGCCCGCGCCGATGTCGCTGGAGGCGCCGATCCGCGCCGAGCGGGCCGCGAAGATCGCGAACCGATCGGGGCTGACGCCCGCGTCGAGAAGCCGCTGCACCACCTGTCGGCGTGTGGCGCTCGGGCCGATGCACACCAGGAGCTGCTCCTCGCGGGCGAGTGCGTCCTCGACCCTGCCGACCACCGGGACACCGGCGATCTCGGCGCCCTGACGGTCGGCGTCGTCGTCGAGGATGCCGGTGACCCCGGCCATCCCCGCCGCGATCACCTCGCGCGCCAGTCCGCTCGCCCCCACGAGCAGTACGCCCTCGCTCATGCTCGTGCGCCTTCCCTGCCGGCGTCGACGAGCTCGCGGGCAGGGTGCTGCAGCACGGGGTTCTTCAACACCGTGATGACACGATCCTGGTCGGCCTCGCTGAGCGCGTGGAACACCGGCAGGATCAGCGTGTCGTCGGTCAGGCGCTCGGTAGCGGGAAGTCCGGCTGCCGGCGTGATCTCGCGGTACGGCGGCTGCCGGTGGGCGGCCATGATGCCGCGGCGGGCAGAGATGTCGGCCTCGGCGAGCGCGGTGAGCAGCCCGTCGCGATCGGTCGGATAGTCCGCCTCGACCTCCACCCAGAAGGACTGGAAATTGCTCGTGCCGTACGCCGGGTCGGCGACGGCGCGCAGCCCGGGGATGCCGTCGATCGCGTCCCGGTATCGGGCGGCGATCTCACGGCGGCGCTCAACGATGGCGGGCAGACGCGTGAGCTGCACGAGCCCGACGGCGGCCTGCAGGTCCGTCATCCGGAAGTTGTAGCCCACCTCGGAGTACTCCTCGGCCGGCGGCAGCACCGACGCGTGACGGTCTGCGGCCGAGACGCTCATCGCGTGCTCGCGCAGGTGCTTCGCGCGCAGCGCCCAGTCCTCGCGGGCGGTGGTGATCATGCCGCCCTCCCCGGTGGTGAGGAGCTTGCGCGGGTGGAACGACCAGGTGGCGATGTCCGCGCCGACGCCCACCGGGCGCCCCTTGTACGTCGAGCCCGCGCCGCACGCGGCATCCTCCACGACGACGATCCCCTGCGGGTCGGTGATCCGGCGGACGTCGTCGAGGTCGACGGGCACTCCGCCCTGGTCTACGATGATGACCGCGCGGGTCCTGGGCGTCAGTGCCGCGGAGACCGTGTCGCCCGTGACGTTGCCGGTGACGGCATCCACATCGGCGAAGACCGGTGTCGCGCCCACGTAGCGCACGGCGTTGGTCGTGGCGATGAACGAGAACGACGGGATGACGACCTCATCTCCCTGCCCGAGGCCGGCGACGATCAGCGCGAGATGCAGCGCGGTCGTGCAGCTGGTGGTCGCGACGCCGAACGGCGCGTCCATCGCGCGGGCGAACTCCTCCTCGAAGCGCGAGACGCGCGGCCCCTGGGCCACCCATCCGCTCGCGATGGCCTCGGCGACGGCATCCGCCTCCTCCTGGCCGAGCCAGGGGACCATGACGTTGATGCGTTCGCTCATGCTGCATCCACCGCCCGTCCGGCTGCGATCTCGTCGCGCAGCGGCGCCCACCACTCGACCAGCCGGCGGAGGCCCTCGTCCAGGCCGACGGTCGGCTCCCAGCCGAGATCGCGCTTCGCGGCCGTGATGTCGGCGAGGCGGCGGACGACGCCGTTGACGGCGCGTTCTGGCCCGTGCTCGACATCGAGGCCGGAGCCCATCACACGCAGCAGCGCCTGGGCGAGTTCGAGCAGGCTCGTCTCGGTGGAGCTGGCGATGTTGTAGGTGCCCTCGACGACGTCGCTCTGGGCTGCGAGCACGTTCGCGCGGGCGATGTCGGGCACGCAGACGAAGTCCATGGTCTGGTTGCCGTCGCCGAAGATCAGCGGCGGCTTGCCGTCGACGATGCGCTCCATCCATCGCACGAGCACCTCGGTGTACAGGCCGTGCACGTCCATGCGGGGGCCGTACACGTTGAAGTAGCGCAGCAGCACGTAGTCGAGCCCCTGCATCGCGCGGAAGCTGCGCACCAGACCCTCGTTGAAGGTCTTGGCTGCACCGTAGATGGTGTCGTTGTTCTCGTGGTGGTGGCGTTCGGTGGTCGGGAACTCCTCGGCCATGCCGTAGACGGAGGCGCTGGATGCCGCGATGAGCTTGCCCACGCGGTGCTTGGCGGCGGCCTCGACGACGTTGAACGTGCCGTCGACCAGCACCTCGAGTGCGAGCCGGGGCTCCTCGGCGCACTGCGTGATGCGGATCGCTGCCTGGTGGAACACGATGTCCTTGCCTGCGACGAGTTCCTCGACCACCCGCGCGTCACGGATGTCACCGTCGATGAGCGTCGCACGCCCGGTGGCGAGGGCGTCATCGAGATTGGCGCGGCGGCCGCGCACGAGGTTGTCGAGCACATCGACGTGTTCTGCGCCGGCGTCGAGCAGCTGGTCGACCAGGGTGGACCCGATCGTGCCCGCTCCCCCGGTGACGAGGATGCGGGATCCTTCGATGGCGGTCATGCTGCGCTCCTGGCGGGCTGGATGTCGAGGGTGAGAGGTGCGGGTGCGCCTCCCGCTGCGAGGCTGCGCTGCGCGGCATCCAGAACCGACAGCACGCGCAGGCCCGCTGCGCCGTCGGTGCGAGCAGGACGGTCCTCGCGGATCGCGGCGGCGAACTCGGCGGCGACGTTCCCCAGCGCTTCGCGCTCGGGCAGCGCCGGTGACCAGGTGTCGCCTAGCCGGTACGAGATGTTGGCGTCGCGGGCGACGGCGGAGGCCGACTTGGTGACGGAGGCGATGTCGACGCCGCGGTCGTAGACGCTGATCCGCTGCTGCGGGTTCAGGTCGTCCCAGACCAGCGTGCGCTTGGTGCCGCCGATCACCATCTGCCGGATCTTCGTCGGGCTGAGCCAGTTGACGTGGATGTGGGCCATAGCCCCGCCGACCAGCGGCATCGCCAGGTACCCGACGCAGGCCTTGCCGGTGCGCAGCGGATCGGCGCCGTGGGCGGAGACGGATGCCGTGTCGAGACCGCCGGGAAGCACGAAGTCGATGATGGACAGGTCGTGCGGCGCGAGGTCCCAGAAGACGTCCACGTCGGGCTGGATGAGGCCCAGGTTGATGCGCACACTGTCGACGAAGAGGATGTCGCCGAGCTCCCCTGCGGCGACCAGCTCGCGGATCTTCAGCACGGCCGGCGTGTAGCAGTACGTGTGGTCGGCCATCAGGACGAGTCCGCGCTCCGCGGCGAGCGCGACCATGTCCTCACCGCGGTGTCGCTGATCTGCCAGCGGCTTCTCGACCATGACGTGCTTGCCGGCCTCGAGCGCCGCCAGCACGATCGGGTGGTGCGTGCGGGCCGGCGTGGCGATCGCGATCGCGTCGACCGCCGGGTCGGCCAGCACCTCGTCGAGGCTGGACGTGACCGGTGCTCCGCCGATCTGGTCGGCGACGTGCTGTGCCCGATCGATGTCGAGGTCGCAGATCGTCGCCAGATTCCAGTCGGCGCTGGTGCGGAAGTTCCGTGCCAGATTGGGCCCCCAGTACCCGGCGCCCACTACGGCGATGTTCAGTTTCTCCGTCATGATTCCCCTCATTTCTCCCCAGATATGCGTCATCACGGTTGTGTTGTCATGTGATCATTCGACGGGGTCGAACAGCACGTCGACCCAGTAGTTGTTGGTGGACAGGTTGCTCGGGAACTCGCGCGAGTAGATCCAGGAGCTGCCGCTGGCAGGGATCGTGAAGTGTCCGATGCTGGTCTCCCCCGCCAGCGTCCCGACGTCGACGGCGTATCGTCCGAACGGGCTGTACAGCCCGACGCGATACTCGACTCCCGGCTCCAGCGTCACCGGCGTGGTGAGCTGCGCGGTCTGCCAGCCGTCAGCGGTCTCGGCGGTGTATTCGACCTCGGCGAGTTTCGTCCCGTCGGCTTTCCAGAGATACCCGGTGTGCTGCGAGGTGTTGGTGCCCTTATAGAACCGGATGCCGGTTACCTGCCCGGCGACGTCCACGCTGAATCGGGTCGACACCTGTACGCCGTCGGGGTCGTTCCACCATGGATTCTGCGGTGTGGCGTCGCCGAAGATCGTGGTCACGTCGACCGTGGGCGGGGCGCTCGCGGTGAGGAAGGTCCACGTCGAATCCGCCAGCGTCACGCCTGCCGCCGCGACCGTGGCGCTGTACGTCGTCGACCAGGCGAGAGGCTCGGCGGGCGTGAAGGTCACGGTGCGCGTCTCGGAGTCATAGGCGGACTCGCCGGCGACGTTCGCCGCGCCGGCCGCGAGCGACAAGGTCGTCCCCGGGATGTCGGAGTCGAGCGTCGCCGTGACGGTGGTGGTCGGTGCGACCTCGCCTGCGGCGGCAGCCGGTTCACGCGCTGTGATCGTGACCGTTTGCGCAGGCTCAGGCTCGGGTGTCGGCGTCGGTTCAGGCGTCGGCGTCGGTTCCGGGCTCGGCTCAGGCGTCGGCGTCGGTTCCGGGCTCGGCTCAGGCGTCGGCGTCGGCTCAGGTGTCGGCGTCGGGCTCGGCTCAGGTGTCGGCGTCGGCTCCGGAGTCGGCGTCGGAGTTGGGCTCGGGCCGGGCTCCGGAGTCTGAGGGGGTGACTCCGGTGAACCCGACCCGAACGCTATCTCGGCATCCACGAAGTACGCCGACGAGTTCCACGAACCCGTCGGGTATCCGCCTGCGGTGCCGTAAAGGAATCGGCCGTTCGCCCCGGCGGGCGCCGTGATCGAGCCGCTGGTGCGGGCCGATCCGAAGTACCCCGAGGTGATCGCGTAGTGGCCATTCGGTGCGAGGTAGGAGACGACATATGTCGTCCCCGGCGAAACCGCCACGGGTGTCGACAACGCAGCGCGCTGCCATCCGGACGCGGTCTCGGCGGCGAAGGTCACGGTGGCGAGCGCAGTGCCGTCGCCGTCCCACAGGGTGCCCACGTGCGTGCCGGTGTTGCCCGCGCCCTTGTAGAAGCGGATCGCAGTCACCTGCCCTGCCCGAGAGACCGTGAACGCGGTGCCCACCTCGACGGCATCCGCGTCTGCGGCCGCAGCGCTCAGCGGGGTCTCATCGCCGAAGATGGTGTCCGTGGACCCGGGGATCTCCGGCTCCACCGTCGTGAACTGCCACTGATCGAGCGACTGGCCACCGATGCGCACAGTGACGGTGTACGTCGTGGCTTCGGTGAGCTCGGCCGTCGGCGTGAACGTCAGCGTCTTCGACGTCGCGTCGTAAGAGCTCGTTCCGGGTACGGTGGCACCACCCGCGCTGAGCGCGATCGTCGGGCTCGGCGCGTCCTGCGTGAGCTCGGCGGTGACGGTCGTCGTCACCGGGACAGAGGTGCCGGTCGGAGACTTCTCGGCGAGCGCGACCACCGGCTCCGTTCCGGTTCCGGCGACGAACTCGATGTCGGCGTAGTAGTTCGATGCTCCGAAGGTGGACGTGGGCATCGTGCCGCCGGATCCGTACCGATAGACGCCGTTCACACCGGCATCCGCCGTGAGCGGCCCGCTCGTCTTCGCCTCGGCGAAGTAGTCGCCCTGCGCGGGGTAGCGTCCCTGCGGCGAAAGGTACGAGACCGTGTAGGTCTGACCGGCGGTGATCGTCACGGGGTTCGACAGGGCTGCGCGCTGCCATCCGGACGCCGTCTCGTTCTGGAACTGGACCGTCGCCAGCGCCTGACCGGTTCCCGACCAGAGCGTGCCGGTGTGGACGCCGGTGTCACCGGCCGTCTTGTAGAACCGCAGAGCGGTGACCTGACCGGCGACGGCGCTGCGGAACGACATACCCAGCTCGACCGATGTCGCGTCGTTCGCGCTCGAAGCGGTCGGGGTCTCAGAGCCGAAGAAGGTGTGCACGACAGTGGACGCGTCCTGCTCCACGGTGAACGCCCATGTGCGGTCCGCGCCCTCGCCGGATGCCCCGGTGACGCCCGTGATCTTGACCGCGACCGCGGCGCCGTATGGCAGCGGCCCGTTCGGGGTGAACGTCACCGTCTTGCCGTCACCCGACAGCGCGACGGCTCCGGTGACGGCATCCCCGTCAGCCGTGACGACGACCGTGGGCGTCGCCGACAGTGCCTCGTCGAACGTGCCTGCGATGGCCGTGTCACGATCGGCTGCGGGAGCCCCTGCCGCAGGCGTGGTCGAAGTCAGTGCAGGGCCTTCGACGTCGGTCACGAAGACGATGTCGACGAAGTAACTGGTGCCGGTGGTCTGCGATGGCATCCCGTTGCCGTAGGTGAAGACGCCACCGTTCGGCGGTACTGTGATCGGCCCACGAGCGTATCCGTCCGCGAACGCGCCCGGCGTGACCGCGTAGCGCCCCTGCGGCGCCCGGTACGACACGACGTACTCGGTGCCCGGCTGCAGGGCGACCGGCGTGGTGAACTCGGCGGTCTGCCATCCCGAAGAGGTCTCGCCCGTGAAGGTGACCTCGCCGAGCTTCTGCCCGATCGCGTTCCACAGCGCACCGACGTGTGTGCCGCCGTTGCCGATGCCCTTGTAGAACCGCACAGCCGTCACGAGCCCCGGCTCGTCGACCGTGAACCGCGTGCCGAGCGTGACGGCATCCGTGTCGGCGTCAGCCGAGATCAGGGGGCGATCCAGGTCGGTGTAGATCGAGCACGGGCACTGCCCCTCGGGCAGGACCGGGATCGCCGTCGTGAATGACCAGGCGCCGCCCGCGTCGAACTCGACGCCGTTCGGAGGCGTCGCATCGATCGTGACCGAGTAGGTGGTCTCGGCATCCAGCGCCGCGGCAGGCGCGAAGCGCACCTTGCGGGTCGCGGGATCGTAAGAGTTCGTCCCGGCGATCGTCGCGCCCTCGGCATCCTTCACCTGCAGTTGTGCATCGACGACGTCGGCGGTGAACACGGCGGTGATGTCGGTGTCGGTCGGCACGCTCGAGCTGCCGGCCGCCGGCTGACGCGCCGCGACGCGCACGGTCGATTCGAGCACCGAATCGAAGACGACGTCGACATAGTAGTTGGAGTCACCCCAGGTGAATGTCGGGAACTGACCGGCGTGACCGTAGAGGCCGGGACTGGCCGACCCGACGCCCGGAGTGATGACCACGGGAGTGGATGTGCGTCCCTGGTACGGCCAGAAGCGGTCGACGTAGGCGTAGCCGCCCTGCGGCGCCGTGTACGAGACGATGTACTCCGTGCCGGCCGTCACCGGGACGGGCGCATCGAACAGAGCGGACTGCCACCCGGTCGCAGTCTCGCCGACGAACGTGACCGTCGCCAGCCTTTCGCCGCCCTCCGACCACAGCGAGCCGACGTGCGTGCCGAGGTTGTTCGCACCCTTGTAGAAGCGCACCCCGGTGATGAAGCCGTCGGTCGCGGCGCTGAAGCGCAGGCCCAGCTCGACGGCCTGCGTGTCGGACGCCGATGCGAGCGCCGGAACCGCCTGTCCCTGCGCGGAGTACGGGCCGCTGACCGCGAGCGCGCGGGTGGTTCCGGTGGACGAGAAGTTCGCGCTGTCGTCGATGGCCCGGGCGATGACCGTCGCCTGCCCTGCCCCCTGTTGGATGTACGAGTACGTCCAGTTCGTCGTGCCCTGCGCGGGATGCCACGAGCTGCCGCCATCCGTCGACACCTCGACACCCGCGACCCGGCCGCCGACATCGGCGGCTGTTCCGGTCGCGGTGACCCGGGTGCCGTGCGCGATCTGCTCCCCTTCGGCCGGAGAGGTGATCGTCGCGGTCGGCGCGGTGGTGTCGGTGCTCTTGACCGCTGGAGACAGTCCGCTCATGAGGGTCGTCGGCTGCGCGCCCATGTCGGCGAGCAGGTTCACCTGCGCCTGCTGCATGCGCGGGTCGGCGGCCGGCCTCGCAACGTCGTGGGTGCTGTCCAGGCCCCACCCCCACTGGATGCTCGCCGCCGAGAACACCAGCGCTCCACTGGCAGCACGGTACAGCGTGACATGGTGCTCGGTGGTGCCGGCAGCGACGGTGTTGCCGTAGTCGAGCAGGTACTGCGGCGTGCCGGCGATCGTGGTCGAGAGGCGGATGAGGCCCTCCGGGCGGAAGCCGTTGTCGATGTCTTCGTTGGACTCATAGCCGAGAGTCTGATCGCCCAGCGGCTCGGACTGTCCCGCCGGAATCGTGTTCAGACCTGTGTTGCGCCACAGGCGCATCTTGCCCTCGTCGGAGGTCACCGTCACCGGATAGGCGACGTCGTTGACCATGTACATGGTGCCGGTGAGCGCATTCTCCGGAGAATGACCGCCCTGCGCGGCATCCGCGAACCGGGGATCGCGCCACGTGCCGGTCCACTCGGACGAGGTGTCGTCGATCTTGCCGTTTCCCCAGGTCTCCTTGTACGAGACCAGCGTGCGGTACGGCGTCGCCGACTCATCTGCGGACGGCTCGTAGCGCGTGCGCCAGTAGCCCTCGTTACCGGCGAGGAACTGCATGTTCACGCCCGCATCCCGCGCGGCCTCCATGTTGGCGCGCTGCGCGCCGGACCAGTACTCGTCGTGGCCGACCGAGAGAAAGACATCGTGGTTCAGCAGCTCGCCGCCGCGTCGATCGGTGTCGACGCCGGCGATATACGTCATGTCGTAGCCGTTGCGCTCCAGGAAACGAACGGTCGCGTATTCGGAACTGAAGTAGAAGTCACGCTTCTCGGTGCCGCCCCGGTTCGCGAACGGGCGGTTGTAGCTGATCTTGTACGCTCGGCCGTTCGCCGCCCCCTGGTAGAAATCGGATCCGCCGTAGGTGTTGTACGCGTGCCAGGTCGGGTCGGAGGTCTGGAACAGCACGTCGGAAGTCGCGCCGTCATTGCGGACGATGAAGATGATGTGGCTGGAGCCGTCGGTGTCGTCACGGGTCAGCTTCGCGACGTAGACGCCGGACACGGCATCCGCCGGCACGTTCCACGAAGCGGAGACGTCCCACCTGCCGCAGTCGTACAGCTCCGTGGTCTTGTCCGAGATGCACTCCTCGTCCTGCGGAACCGATGCGGTGACGGGCACCGACTGGATGAAACGCGCGCCCAGGCCCTGGTACCAGCCGGTGCGGTAGATGTCGATCGTGTAGTCCTCGGCATCCGTGTCGATCTTGAAGTCGACGCGCTCGCCGCGGTTGACGGAGATCTCGGTCGCGAATCCCTGGATGCTGGGATCTCCGGCGCCGTCGATGTCCCAGATTTCCGGATCGGTACCGGGCTGGGAGTTCTCGCAGGCGATCGCGTTGATGTCGGCACCGCACGGGCTGCCCGCCGCTTCAGCCGTGGACGGCATGGTCGTGAGCCCGCTCGCGACGAGCGCGAGCACGGTCGCCAGTGCCGCGATGGCACGGCCGACCATCTGCGATCGCTTCCCACGGCGAAGGAGTGAGCTCCCCATTGTCCCCAGTTTCCCCAGTACTGCCACTGCGCCCCCGCGCATGGCTTCTTCACGATCTGCGTGATTCCTCTGCTCATCCCCAAACGAGCAGACACGGCATACCGTCGCCCGTCACTATAGCCCCAGTGCGCACCCGGCGTCACTATCTATTTTTCGACGCCCTATCGGCCTGCCGAGGAGGCGGCCTGTTGCGAGAGACGGCGGTCGGCTACGCTGTGGCGTGCGGGCAGGCTCGGGGAAGCCGCTCCGCTGGGGAGAACGCACTGGGGAGTGCGGAGATGAGAACTGGGGAGCTCTCATGAAGGGGATCATTCTCGCGGGCGGTTCTGGCACGCGTCTGCATCCGATCACGCTGGGCACTTCGAAACAGCTGGTGCCGGTGTACGACAAGCCGATGATCTATTACCCGCTGTCCACGCTCATGCTCGCGGGCATCGACGACATCCTGGTGATCACGACGCCGCATGACGCGAGCCATTTCGAGCGGCTGCTCGGAGACGGATCGCAGTTCGGCGTCAGCATCCGGTTCGCGCAGCAGGCGTCGCCGGATGGGCTGGCGCAGGCGTTCACGATCGGGGCGGACTTCATCGGCGATGAGCCCGTCGCACTCGTGCTGGGCGACAACCTGCTGTACGGTCCGGGCCTCGGCGATCAGCTGGGTCGTTTCTCGGCGATCGACGGCGGGGCGATCTTCGCGTACTGGGTCGCCGAGCCGCAGGCGTACGGCGTGGTCGAGTTCGACGGCGACGGGACGGCGGTGTCGCTGGAGGAGAAGCCCGCCGTCCCGAAGAGCAACTATGCGGTGCCCGGCCTGTACTTCTACGACAACGACGTGGTGGAGATCGCGCGCGGTCTGCGGCCGAGCGCGCGCGGGGAGTACGAGATCACGGACGTGAATCGCGAGTATCTCGAGCGCGGCAAGCTGCAGGTGGAGGTGCTGCCTCGCGGGACGGCCTGGCTGGACACCGGGACATTCGATCAGATGACGGATGCCGCCGACTACGTCCGCACGATGGAGCGCCGCACCGGCATGAAGATCGGAGTCCCGGAGGAGGTCGCCTGGCGGCGCGGATTCCTCAGCGACGACGATCTGCGCTCGTGCGCGGAGCGGCTGGTGAAGTCGGGCTACGGTCGGTACCTTCTCGAGCTGCTCGAGCGGGGCGAGCGATGAGACTGCTGGTTACCGGCGGGGCCGGGTTCATCGGGTCGAACTTCGTGCACCACGTGGTCGCGCACACGGATGACCATGTCACGGTGCTCGATGCCCTGACGTATGCGGGAAATCGGGCGTCGTTGGCGGGGTTGCCGTCTGAGCGGGTCGAGTTCGTGCACGGCGACATCACGGATGCTGCGCTGGTGTCGGGTCTGTTCGCCGAAGCGGATGCCGTGGTGCACTACGCCGCGGAGTCGCACAACGACAACTCGCTGCACGACCCGCGTCCGTTCCTGGACACGAACATCGTCGGCACGTACACGCTGCTGGAGGCCGCGCGCCGGCATGACGTCAGGTTCCATCACATCTCGACGGACGAGGTCTACGGAGACCTGGAGCTCGACGACCCCGAGCGTTTCACCGAGTCCACGCCGTACAATCCTTCGTCGCCGTACTCGTCGACGAAGGCCGGGTCGGATCTGCTGGTGCGGGCGTGGGCGCGCTCCTTCGGGGTGCGGGCGACGATCTCGAACTGCTCGAACAACTACGGCCCGTACCAGCACGTGGAGAAGTTCATCCCGCGTCAGATCACGAACGTGATCCGCGGCATCCGCCCTCGTCTTTACGGTGAGGGACGCAATGTGCGCGACTGGATACATGCCGACGACCACTCCTCTGCCGTGCTGACGATTCTTGATCGGGGCCGGATCGGCGAGACGTACCTGATCGGCGCCGACGGCGAGCGCAGCAATCGGGATGTCGTCGAGCGGATCCTCACTCTCATGGGCGAGCCCGCCGGTGCGTACGATCATGTGATGGACCGGGCAGGACACGATCTGCGATACGCGATCGATTCGACCAAACTGCGTACCGAGCTCGGCTGGGCGCCGCGTTTCTCCGACTTCGAGGCAGGACTGGCCGCGACGATCGCCTGGTACCGCGCCAACGAATCGTGGTGGGCGCCGTCCAAAGCCGGCGTCGAGGCGTTCTACGCCGGGAAGGGACAGTGATGGCTGCGGAGGCGTCGGCGACCACCACGCCGATCCCCGGTCTACTCCTGCTCGACCTCCCCGTGCATGGCGACTCCCGCGGCTGGTTCAAGGAGAACTGGCAGCGCGAGAAGATGCGCGCGCTGGGTCTTCCTGATTTCGGTCCGGTGCAGAACAACATCTCGTTCAACGACACCGCGGGCACCACCCGCGGCATCCACGCCGAGCCGTGGGACAAGTACGTCTCCGTCGCCACAGGGCGCATCTTCGGTGCCTGGGTCGACCTGCGTCAGGGCCCGACGTTCGGTGCCGTGTTCACCGCTGAGATCACCCCGTCCAGGGCGATCTTCGTACCCCGCGGCGTCGGAAACGCGTACCAGACCCTCGAACCGGCCACCGCGTACACGTATCTGGTCAACGACCACTGGTCGCCTGAGGCGTCCTACTCGTTCTTGAACCTGGCCGATGAGACCACCGCCATCGACTGGCCCATTCCGCTGGCTCAGGCGGAACTCTCCGACAAGGACAAGAATCACCCGCGACTGGCCGACGTCACTCCGGTCCCGCCACGCAAGATACTCATCACCGGTGCGAACGGACAGGTCGGACGGGCGCTGCGTGAGCTGTACGGCGAGGCAGCGCACATCGAGTACACGACCAGAGCAGAATTCGACATCGCTTCCACGAACCTCGCCGCAGCCCGCCGCTGGCGCGACTACGGCACCATCATCAACGCCGCCGCGTACACCGCCGTCGACGCCGCTGAAACGGCCGACGGCCGGGCCACCGCGTGGGCTGTCAATGCCGCTGCCCCGGCACAGCTCGCCCGCATCGCGGCCGAGAACGGCATCGCCCTGGTGCACATCTCCAGCGACTATGTCTTCGACGGGGCCGCGACAGAGCCATACGCGGAGGACACACCGTTCAGCCCGCTCGGCGTCTACGGGCAGAGCAAAGCCGCCGGCGACCTCGCGGCCGCGACCGCACCACGGCACTACATCGTCCGTGCCTCCTGGGTCATCGGCGAGGGCAGCAACTTCGTCCGCACCATGGCGTCTCTGGCCGAGCGCGGGATCGATCCCAAGGTCATCGACGACCAGCACGGGCGGCTCACCTTCGCGGACGACATCGCGGCCGGCATCCACCACCTGCTGGAAACCGGCGCGACCCACGGCACGTACAACCTCACGTCCCGCGGCGACGCGCAGTCCTGGGCCGACATCGCCCGCGACGTCTACCGGAGTCTCGGCCATGACCCTGCACGCGTCACCTCGGTCAGCACCGATGAGTATTATGCCGATGCCACAGCGGTCATCGCCCCGCGTCCGCGCAACAGCGAACTCGATCTCGGCAGGATCATCGGCGCCGGATTCGCGCCGCGCGATTCAGCGCGTGCGCTCGCCGAATATCTTGCGGAGTCGGCGCCGTAGTCGGTCCGGTTGGCGCCGTAGTCGGTCCCTGAGCTTGTCGAAGGGCCTGGGGCGTTCCGCGCAGAGATCGTGAGCTGCTGACCGGAGGGGCCTCGATCGCCGTGACGATGTCTCGACACCCGGTGCCGTGACCTCGACGATGCTTCCTCCTCGGCCGCTGGTGCTGATGAATCACCGAAGCTGCGTCTGATCGACCACACTCCGCTGTTCACCTGCGTCCGGCCAGCTGACCGACCGCGGCGACGCGCGCACCGCGCACGAAGCCAACGAACCCACGTCTTTTTCTCCCCCAGGGTCCCCAAGTCCCTGCCATCCGGAACGCCGATGAGACCTTCTCGCCAAGGCCTCAGGGTGCTTCGGCCATCTCGTCTCGGATGCTCGGATTACATCCGGAACAAGTGCGGCCAGCATATTCGCGCGAGTCGAACCCCATCAAGGTCGCGAACACGAGTCGTTACACTTCCGTGACAATTAGCTACCGGCGTTGCAGGGTGCGCATGCGATACGATTCGCGCTTTGCCCTGTTCAGTGGCAGTTAAAGCGCGAGGCGTTCCTTCACGACGGCCGCGAGCTTCTCGGCGTAGGACTGGGCGGATTCGGCATCCGCCGCCTCGACCATGACTCGTACGAGCTGCTCGGTGCCGGACTTGCGCAGCAGCACTCGTCCGGTGGCTCCGAGCTCGGCCTCCACCGCGGCGATGGCAGCCTGCACGCCCTCGTCGTCGGCGCAACGATCTTTGTCCACATCGCGGACGTTGATCAGCACCTGCGGGTAGACGGTCATGACCGACGCGAGCTCGGCGAGCGACTTCTTCTTGTGCGCCATCTCGGCGACCAGGTGGAGGCCGGTGAGCACGCCGTCGCCGGTGGTCGCGAACTCGCTCATGATCACATGACCGGACTGCTCGCCGCCCAGCGCGAATCCGTTCGCGTTCATGTCCTCGAGCACGTAGCGGTCGCCGACAGCGGTCTGACGGACCGTGATCCCGTGCTCGCTCATCGCCTTGTGCAGACCGAGGTTGCTCATGACGGTCGCGACCAGGGTGTCCTCCTTGAGGTGGCCGCGCTCCTTCATGGCCACAGCGAGGATCGCCATGATCTGGTCGCCGTCGATGACGTTGCCGTCTGCGTCGACGGCGAGGCAGCGGTCCGCGTCGCCGTCGTGTGCGATGCCGATGTCGGCACCGAGCCGCACGACGGCCTCCGCGAGATTGTCCAGATGCGTCGATCCGACGCCGTCGTTGATGTTGATGCCATCCGGATCTGCGCCGATCACGGTGACGGTGGCGCCGGCATCCTTGAAGGTCTCCGGCGAGACGCCGGATGCGGCGCCGTGCGCGCAGTCGAGGACGACGTGGATGCCGTCGAGCTGGTGCGGCAGCGAGCCGAGCAGGTGCAGCTTGTAGCGGTCCTCGGCGTCGGAGAAGCGCTGGATGCGTCCGACTCCGGCACCGGTGGGGAGAAGCTTCTCCCACTCCATCGCGGCTTCGATGCGCTGCTCGACCACGTCGGGGAGCTTGACGCCGCCGCGGGCGAAGATCTTGATCCCGTTGTCCGGCGCGGGGTTGTGCGAAGCCGACACCATGACGCCGAAGTCGGCATCGTGGTCGCCGACGAGGAACGCCAGGGCCGGGGTGGGGATGACGCCGGCATCGAGGACGTCGACGCCGGATGCCGCGAGGCCTGCCGAGACGGCGGCCACGAGGAATTCACCGGAGACGCGCGGGTCGCGGGCGACGACTGCGGACAGTCGCTTGCCCTCGGCCCGGCGAGCCTCTGCGGTGCGGCCCTGGCCCAGGACGACAGCAGTCGCCTGGGCCAGGGTGAGCGCGAGATCGGCGGTGAGGATGCCGTTGGCAAGTCCTCGCACGCCGTCCGTGCCAAAAAGCGGCATCGGGGTGGTGACCCTTAGCGCTTCGAGTACTGAGGCGCCTTGCGGGCCTTCTTGAGACCGGCCTTCTTGCGCTCGATGACGCGGGCGTCACGCGAGAGGAAGCCGGCCTTCTTGAGCGTCGCACGGTTGTTCTCGACGTCGATGCCGTTGAGGGCACGGGCGATGCCGAGGCGCAGCGCGCCGGCCTGGCCCGAGTCGCCGCCACCGGAGATGCGCGCGATGACGTCGTACGCACCCTCGAGGTTCAGCACCTTGAACGGGTCGTTGATCAGCTGCTGGTGCAGCTTGTTCGGGAAGTAGTCCTCGAGCGTACGGCCGTTGACCGTGATGGTGCCCGAGCCGGGGACGACGCGCACGCGGGCGATGGCCTGCTTGCGGCGACCGACGGCAGCACCCGAGACGTTCAGCACCGGACGGGGAGCCGTCTCGGTCGCTGCTGCGCCCTCGGGGGTGGAGGTCGAGTAGTTCTGCGGGTTTTCGGTGGTTTCGATGTCAGCCACGAGTATGTCCTTAGTCGTTGCGGCGCTTACTGGGCGACCTGGTCGAGGGTGTACGGCTGCGGCTGCTGAGCGGCGTGCGGGTGCTCGGCACCGACGTAAACCTTGAGCTTCGACAGCTGCTGACGGCCCAGGCTGTTCTTGGGGAGCATGCCGCGGACGGCCTTCTCGACAGCGCGGATGGGGTTCTTCTCGAGGAGCTCGGCATAGGAGACGGCCGTCAGACCACCCGGGTAGCCGGAGTGGCGGTAAGCCATCTTCTTCTGGAGCTTCTGCCCGGTCAGGGCCACCTTGTCGGCGTTGACGATGACGACGAAGTCGCCCGTGTCGACGTGGTTCGCGAAGGTCGGCTTGTGCTTGCCGCGGAGGATCGCTGCGGCGTGCGAGGCCAGGCGACCGAGCACGACGTCAGTGGCGTCGATGACGATCCAGTCACGCTGGACCTCACCGGTCTTCGGGGTGTATGTGCGCGTCACAATAGTGCTGCTTTCTTGATCGAACGGAGAGGTTCGTGAATCCCACTCCGGGGTGGTTCTTCGTCTAGTGACTCGAACACGCCAGTGGAGGGCTCACGTTCGCGGCACTCGGCAGTCGAGTACCAAAGTGACAGCCTACGGCATCCCGCGCTCGCGCGCGAATCGGCGGTGCGGGGGTGGGTCGCACGCGGAAGGTGTCGCCACCTGCGGCTAAGCCGCGAGGGGTCGCAGATGGCTGTCACCACCGCGCTTTGGCCGCCACCTGCGCCCCCTCCCGCTCCGCCCCATTGGGGAGGGGGCGCGAATGGCTGGCAACACGCGCGCGTGACCGCCACTTGCGACCCCCGAGCGCACTCGCGACGTCTCTGCACAGGAAGCGATCGCGCCGACTTGTTCACGGAACGTGCTATCTCGGTGCTCACTCGAGCACGCCCTCGTCGAGAGTGTTGCCATGTCGCATCCACCGGCGTCTCTGCCCGCTCGTCTCGACGGCGAGTTCTCCACCGCGCGAGCATCCGAGGAGGGCTTGACGCGCGCTCGACTCCGCGCCGGGGATCTCGTGTCGCCGTTCCACGGCGTTCGCCGCCGCAAGGAGGTGGATGTGCGGGTAACGGTGGAGGCGGCTGCCGATGGCGATCCCTACGCACAACGCCGCTGGGCGAGAGAGAAAGTGCTGAACGACATGCGGGCATACGCGACCGTCATGCCTCGGGGCAGCTTCTTCTGCGGCCGCACGGCGGCTGTCGGATACGGCGTGTGGCTCGATCACCCCGGCGACCTTGAAGTGGCGGTGTTCTCGCCGCAGAGGGCACCGCGCGCGAAAGGCGTGAAAGGTCGCAGAGTCGCCCCTCATCTCGCGTCTGTTCAGCTTCAGTTCGGGTTCGCGTTGACAAGCCCAGCATCCACGTGGGCGATGCTCGCACGGGACCTCACCCTGCGCGAGCTGGTCGCGATCGGCGATACCTTCGCCCGAGTTCCCCGGGACAACGGCGGGCGACGGCATCCCGAGCAGATCCTCGCGACAGTCGCCGATCTCCGCGCCGAGGTAGATGCGGGGCCGCGACCGCGCTCCACCGCAAAGCTGCATGCTGCCCTCGATCTGATCCGCGTGGGCAGCTCATCACCGCTGGAGACCGACTTCCGATTGGATGCCGAAGCGGCGGGCCTGCCCGTGCCCCGAGCTCGATCTCGAGGTTCTCGACGGACAAGGGCGGCGATTGGGAATCTCGGAGTTCGTATACCGGGAGTACCGCGTCGTCGTCGAGGTGGAGGGGGATCACCACAGAACCGAGCGCACGCAGTGGAATCGCGACATCGAGAAGTACCACGCGTACGCCGAAGCCGGGATCGAGGTAGTGCGGCTCACGTCGAAGCACATCCGCGGCCGGCATCCCACCGCCGTAGAGATCGTGCGCGCGGCGCTTCATCGCCATGGCTGGAACGGGTGAGGTGGCCTCCGTGGACACCGCACGATGGGCGGCGTCGTTCCAGGAGGGGACGCATGTGGCTGGCATGATTCGGCTTTGGCGACCGCATGCGCCCCCTGCGCATGCGGTGATTCACGTCGAACTCTGCGAGGGGGCGCAAACGGCTGCCACGCCACGCGTTTGCCAGCCATATGCGCCCCCCGAGAGGGCGCCGCCGGGGGCGCGCCGGCTACTCGGGGAACGGGATGTGCGGGGCGCGGCCGGTGGGTGCCCGCGCGAAGTCCTTCTCGGCGCGGATGCGGTCCTTCTCGATCCTCTCCAGCGCGCTGCCGACGGATGCCGCGAACACACCTCCCCCGGCCTCGCCGGGATGGATGCCGTCACCGGCGAGCAGGTCCTCGTGAGGCGTGATGGCACCGGACCAGTCCGCGACCCACACGTGACGGTGGCTGTCGGCGAAGGACTCGAGGTCGGCGTTGACCCCGGGGATCCAGTCGCGCGGGGCGTGCGCGTTGACCAGGATCAGATTGCGATCCGCGCCCGCGATCTGAGACATCTCCTCGAGCGTCTCCCAGTCGACGGGCCCGTTGGTGCCGAGCCCCACCACGATGTTCTCGCGCAGCTGGCCGTTCGCCTTGAGCCCGTCGAGGATCTCCGGCCCCGCCCAGATCGACCGCGAGACCTCCGCATCCACGGCGATGCCGGGGAATTCCTTGAGCAGCGACGGCGCCGACGCGAGCATCACGGAGTCACCGACCGCGGTGATCTCGGAGCCCTCAGGAATCGTGATGGCATCGGCGGTCGGCTCCGGGCTCGGAGTCGGCGACGGCCTCTTCGTGTCGTCGAGCGCTTCGGCGCCCCGGTTGATCGCAGCGACGGCCGTCGTCGTGTGCGGAGCGTTCACGACAGCTGCCGCCGTTCCGCCGATCGCGACTGCAGCGACCGACAGCGCCGTGATCCCGGCGAACCTGCTCACCGGCCCGCCGGCGATGCGCCGGCCGAGCGCGCGCAGCGCGTGGCGGAAGCCGTACCGACGGAAGGGCATCTCGACGAAGCGATACGACACCGCAGCAGCGCCTACCGAGATCGCCAGCGCGAGCACTCCGGCCCACACCGGGACCCCGGCTTCGGGCCCGAACCCCTGCGTGCCGACGAGAACCAGTACGAGCACCGGCCAGTGCCACAGATAGATGCCGTACGACCGGTCCCCGACCCACTTCAAAGGGGCGTCATCCATGCCGCGCCCGAACCACGACCCCGGCCACACGCCGGCGAAGACGGCGAGCACCGATCCGAACGTCGCCAGCAGCAGCGTTCCGGGGAAGGTCGCGGCATCCGGCGTCTCCGGGATGCACGCGGCCACCACGATCGCCGCGACGCCCGTCGCGCCGGCAAGCAGAGACCCGACCTGCGTCGCTCGCGATCGCATCCATGCCCTGTCCGGCATATTCACGACGGCGAACGCCAGCGCGATGCCGATCAGGATGCCGAACGCGTGCGCATCCGTGCCGAAATAGGCGCGCGTCACCTCTCCCCCAGCGACGAGCCGCGCCATCCACCACGCCGAACCGCCCGCCGCGACGAGCATGAGCGCGACGCGCGTCCAGCGTCCTGGGATCAGCAGCACGAGCGGCAGCAACAGCGGCCAGACGACGTAGAACTGCTCCTCGACCGCGAGCGACCAGAAGTTGCGGAACAGCTCCGGCGCGGTCGCCGCGAAGTAGTCGGTGCCGTCGGCGACCGCGAGCCAGTTGTAACTGAAGGTCGCCGCCCCCAGCACCTGCCGCCCCATGCCGACCAGCAGATCGCCGCCGAGCAGCCAGGCGACCGTCGCGCACACAGTGACGACGACGGCGAGCGCCGGCAGCAGACGACGTGCGCGCCGACGCCAGAAGTCGACCAGTCGGCGCGGCGAACCGAGCCTCCCGAGCCGCGACGGACGAAGCAGCAGCGAGGTGATCAGGAACCCGCTGATCACGAAGAACACGTCGACGCCCACGAACCCGCCCAGCAGCGGAGACCCGGGGAACAGGTGGTAGACGACCACGAGGGTGACCGCGATCGCTCGCAGACCGTCGAGGCCCGCGAACCGCGTGGGAGTCGTCTGAGTCAGCATCTTGGAGTATCGCGCTCCGGCCGGAAGCCGGAAGAAGTCACAGCCCGGAAGCCGGGAGAAGTCAAACCTCCACCTTAGGCTGGTCGAGTGAGAATCCGCCTGGACATCGCCTATGACGGCACGAACTTCCGCGGGTGGGCCAAGCAGCCCGGTCTGCGCACCGTGCAGGGCACTCTTGAGGCCGCGCTGGCCCGCATCGTCGGCTCCGACGTGCAGTTCGTCGTCGCCGGAAGAACAGATGCCGGGGTCCACGCCGCCGGTCAGGTCGCCCACGTCGACCTCGATCATGCGCAGTGGGCGCGGATCCAGGCACGCCATGGCCGCGCGGCATCCGACCCGGCCGGCTCGGTCGCCGCCCGCATGCGCGGAGTTCTCGGCGCCTACCCCGACGTCACCGTGCACCGCTCATCGCTCGCGCCGGAAGGATTCGACGCGCGCTTCTCGGCGATCTGGCGGCGCTACCGGTACCGGCTCGCCGACGACGTGGCCGGATTCGACCCCGCGCGACGGCTCGACACCACCAGCATCCGCGGGGATCTCGACGTCGGAGCGATGGATGCCGCGGCACAGTCCCTGATCGGCCTGCACGACTTCGCCGCCTACTGCAAGGCGCGCGAAGAGGCCACCACGATCCGCACCCTGCTCGACTACCGGTGGCGGCGGGATGCCGACGGCGTCCTGGTCGCCGAGGTGAAGGCCGATGCGTTCTGCCACAGCATGGTCCGCGCCCTCGTCGGCGCGTGCGCTGCGGTCGGCGAGCAGCGACTCGATGTCGGCGATCTCGTCGTGCTGCGCGATGCCCTCCGGCGCACCAGCGAGTTCAAGGTGCTCGCTGCGCGCGGCCTGACGCTCACCGAGGTCGGCTATCCCGCCGACGAGCTGCTCGCGCAGCGGGCCGAGCAGACCAGGGCGCGACGCGACTCGGAATAGAGTTCGCCGTTTCGACACCTGCGACTCAGGTGCGCACAGTAGCGTTGCGACGATGAAGGTCATCTCGTACAACCTGCGCAAGCATCGTGCCGCGAAAGAGCTCGAGGAGCTCGTCGACGAGCACGAGCCCGATCTGCTGTGCCTGCAGGAGTGCGACGTGGCGGCGCTCCCTGACGAGATCGGCGGGCTACGGCTGGCGGACGCCACCCAGGGCAACCGGCTGGGCCTGGCGCTGTACTACCGGACCAACACGTTCCGCCTGAAGGACATCCGCACCATCGGGCTGAAGAAGTCCCTCCATGATCGGATGCTGAAGCCGGCGCACGAGCGCGTTCTCGGCGTGCGGCTTCAAGACATCGACAACGGCCAGGAGCTGATCGTGGCATCCTTCCACGCCGCGCCGCTGACCGCACTCAACTCACTGCGCCGCAACCAGATCAAGGCGGCGCTGACCGAACTGGAGTCGATGGGTGCGGGCCTGCCGATCCTCATGGTCGGGGACTACAACTACCCGGTGTTCAAGGAGAACCTCGGCCAGAACGTCCGCGATCACGGGTACACGCTCACGCTCAGCGACGAGCGCACGTACACGCGGTACCGGGTGTTCAAGGGCCACTACGACTTCGCGACATCGGACGGGTTCCGGATCGACCGCATCCAGACCCTGCCGCAGCGCTCGAGCGATCACCGCCCCATCCTGGTGACCGCCGCGATCGACTAGATCCCGCGCCGGGCGCCACCGCGCCGCCCGCCCCGGCTACTGCCGCAGGATCCGCTGGGCGAGCCAGTTGCCGAAGATCTGGCCGACCTGCACGATCACGATGATGATCGCCACGGTGACCCAGGTGGCCTCCTGGTTGAACTGCTGGTAGCCGTAGATGATCGCGAAGTTTCCGAGTCCACCGCCGCCGATGTATCCGGCCATGGCCGACATGTCGACGACCGCGATGAACATGAACGTGTAGCCGAGGATCAGCGGCGCCAGGGCCTCGGGGATCACCACGCCGAACAGGATCGACAGGCGCTTCGCGCCGATGGCGAGCGCGGCCTCGACGATGCCGGGGTCGACGGCGACGAGGTTCTGCTCGACCACGCGCCCGATGACGACGGCGGCCATGATCGTCATCGGCACGATCGCCGCCTCCGTGCCGAGCGTGGTGCCGGCGATCGCCTTGGTCACCGGGCCCACGGCGGTGAGGAAGATGATGAAAGGGATGGGCCGGATGACGTTGATCACCAGGTTCAGCACGTTGAACACCACGCGGTTGGCGAACAGGTTGCCGGGGCGCGTGGCGTACAGCGCGGCGCCGATCAGCAGCCCGGCGACCCCGCCGATCAGCAGGGTGACCGCCACCATGTAGACGGTCTCCTGGACGGACTCCCACAGCACCGGGGCCAACGATCCCCAGTCCGTGGCCGTGCGCACGCCGATCATGCGAGCACCTCCGTCTTCGTGCGGGCGGAGAGCTCGCCGACGACCTCGGCGACGGCATCCGACTCGGCCTGCACGCGGTAGGTGAGCGTGCCGAGCTGGCGTCCCCGGATGTCGGTGACCCCGCCGAAGACGACCGCGCGGCGCACGCCGTGACGCTCGAAGACCTCGTCGACGTCCTCGCTCGTGAACTCGTTCACGTCGACGCTGATGAGCGTGCCGCCACCGGTGCGCAGAGCATCCAGCGTCTCGCCCGCCGGCACGCCCTGCGTGACGGCGGCGACGAAGCGCTCGGTGAGCTCGGCGCGCGGGTGCGCGAAGACCCGATACGTGTCGCCGCTGTCGACGACGCGGCCGCCGTCCATCACGACGACCTGATCGCACAGCTCGTGGACGACGGAGATCTGGTGAGTGATGACGACGATCGTGATGCCGAGCTCGCGGTTGATGCGCTTGAGGAGCGCGAGCACCTCGCCGGTGGTCTGCGGGTCGAGGGCGCTGGTGGCCTCGTCGGCGAGGAGGAGTTCCGGGTTCGCGGCGATCGCGCGGGCGATGCCGACGCGCTGCTTCTGACCTCCGGAAAGCGAGCGCGGGAAGCGGGCGGCCTTGTCGCCGATCCCGACGAAGTCGAGCAGCTCGGCGACGCGCGGGCCGATGTCGGCCTTGCTCCAGCCGGCGACCTTCAGCGGATACGCGACGTTGCCGCGCACCGTGCGCGAGGTGAACAGGTTGAACTGCTGGAAGATCATGCCGATCCGGCCGCGCAGCGATCGAAGCTGCGATTCGGAGGCTCTTCCGACGTCGGTCCCGAGCACGGTCACGGTGCCGCCGGTGGGCTTCTCGAGCCCGTTGATCAGCCGGACAAGGGTGGACTTCCCTGCCCCGGAGTAGCCGATGACGCCGACGATGGAGCCCTGCCGGACTTCCAGGTCGACGTCGTCGAGGGCGTCGACGACGGGCCCCCTGCGCGTTCCGGGGAACGCCTTGGAGACATGATCGAACGTGATGATGCTGTTCATGGGGCCCGTCGTCGCGTGCTACTTGCCGGCGCGCAGCTGATCCTCGAGATCAGTGAGCTCTGCCTGCAGGTCCTCGGCGGTCCAGTCGCCCTTGAACTGCAGGTTGCCCTGGTTCAGCTCGGTGACGGCTTCCTCGACCTCGGGCGAGTGGTACGCGTCGATGATCTTCTGCCAGCGCGGGTCGTCCTTGTTCTCGTCCTTGACGACGAAGGCGTTGATGTACGGCGCGAGCTCGGGGTTGTCGAGGTCTTCCTTGAAGATGATCAGGTCGTCGCCGAGTCCGCCCTTCTGCGCCTGGGTGTTGTTTACGACGGCGGCCTTGGCGCTGCCGTCCTTGAGGGCTGCGACGGTCTGGTTGGTGTCGACGGCGAGGATCTCGACCTTGCTGCTGGTGATGTCGGCCTCGGACGAGAACGCGTTGCCGCCGTCCTTCAGCTCGAGAAGGCCTGCGCTCTGCAGATTCAGGAGGGCACGGGCGAGGTTGGTCGGGTTGTTCGGGATCGCGACGGTCGTCCCCTCGGGGATGCTGTCGGCATCGGCGAACTCCTCGGAGTACAGCGCGAGCGGGTAGACGGCGGTGGCGCCGACCGGCACGAGGGTGCCGCCGCTGTTGACGTTGAAGTCAGAGAGGAAGATCAGGTGCTGGAACAGGTTGATGTCGGCCTCGCCGTCCTGCACGGCCTGGTTCAGCTGGACGCCGTCGGTGATGGTGCGGACCTCGAGGTCGATGCCCTCGTCAGCGAGCTTGTCTGCCAGGATCGTCCAGTGCGCCTCGGTGCCGTCATCCGCGACGAGGACGACCTTGCTGTCGTCGCTGCCGGCGTCGCTGTCGCCGCCCGCGCAGGCCGCCATCGACAGAGTCATGGCACCGGCTGCCAGGATGCCGAGGACGGACAGGAGCTTCTTCTTCGCACGGGAGGTGTTCTTCACGGATCGAGTGAATCACGCGCGGGCGCTCACGCCGATTCGGGCGGTAACGGCACGTAACGTGCTGCCTGCGCGTCACCTTTTCCGCGCAGGTTTCGCGGTCTCAGCGCTCGACGAGGATGCCGTCTTCGTCGGCGTACAGGCGCTTGCCGACTCGGAACACCACTCCCCCGAACTCGAGGTCGACATCGACCTCCCCCGCGCCGAGCTTGGCGCTCTTGCGCGGGTTGGTGCCGAGCGCCTTGACGCCGAGCTCGAGCCCGCCGATCGCGACGCTGTCGCGGATCGCGCCGTGGATCACGACCCCCGCCCAGCCGCCTGCGACGGCGGATTCGGCGATCATGTCGCCCATCAGCGCGGTGTTCAGCGAGCCGCTGCCGTCGACCACGAGCACGGCACCGTCGCCGGGGCTCGCGAGCGTGGCCTTGACGAGCGCGTTGTCCTCGAAGCAGCGGATCGTTCGGATGGGTCCTTCGAACGCCGGGCGCCCTCCGAACGACCGGAGCTGCAGCGACACCGACTGGAGGTCGTCGCCGAATTCGTCGTACAGGTCTGCGGTGGCTTGGGTCATGCGGCCATCCTGGCATGCGAGCCTCGACCGACTCGAGCGGGAGGTGGCGCTTCGTGCCGCTGCCGCCACCTTCGAGCGACAACTAGCGACACCTCCACGAGGGAGGCGCACCGTCCTCCGCCGGGAGGTGGCGCTTCGTGCCGCTGCCGCCACCCTCGAGCGACAAGAGGCGACCCCTCCCTAGCGGCACCAACACCACAGGAATACCCCTGGGGGGTACTCTGTTATCGTGAAGTGAACGCCGCTCGGCGGCATCCGATCGAAGGGAACGCGAGATGAGCACCACCGAGTACCAGGTGACCGGCATGACCTGCGGCCACTGCGAGATGTCCGTGCGCGAAGAGGTCGGCCAGATCGCCGGCGTCGAGGGCATCGATGTCAGCGCTCAGTCGGGCAAGCTCGTCGTGACGGCATCCTCGCCCGTCGCCGACGCCGACATCCTGGCTGCCGTCGACGAGGCCGGATACTCCGCCGTACGCGTCTGAGGAGAATCATGACCAGCGTCGAACTCGAGATCGGCGGCATGACGTGCGCGTCGTGCGCGACCCGCATCGAGCGCAAGCTGAACAAGCTCGACGGCGTCGCAGCGACCGTCAACTACGCCACCGAGAAGGCGAAGGTCACCGCGCCCGCCGGGCTCGACGCAGACCTGCTCATCGCCGAGGTCGAGAAGGCCGGATACTCCGCGCAGCTGCCCACCCCGAAGAAGAAGGACGAACCCGCGCAGGACCCCGAGCTCACGAGCCTGCGACAGCGCCTGATCGTCTCGATCGTGTTGACGGTGCCGGTGATCCTCATGGCGATGATCCCCGCGCTGCAGTTCACGTACTGGCAGTGGGCGTCTCTCACGCTCGCAGCTCCCGTGATCGTCTGGGGCGCATGGCCGTTCCATCGCGCCGCATGGACGAATCTGCGCCACGGCGCGGCGACCATGGACACGCTCATCTCGATGGGAACCCTCGCCGCGTTCGGCTGGTCGCTCTACGCGCTCTTCTTCGGCACGGCCGGGATGCCGGGCATGACGCACGCGTTCGAGTTCACGCTCTCGCGCTCCGACGGCGCCGCCAACATCTATCTCGAGGTCGCAGCCGGGGTGACGATGTTCATCCTCGCCGGTCGCTATTTCGAGAAGCGCGCGAAGCGTCAGGCCGGCGCCGCACTCCGGGCGCTGCTCGAGCTCGGCGCGAAGGAGGTCGCGGTGCTGCGCGACGGCGTCGAGACGAAGATCCCGGTGGAGCAGCTGCGGGTCGGCGACGAGTTCGTCGTGCGACCGGGCGAGAAGATCGCCACCGACGGCGTCGTGGTGTCGGGCCACTCCGCCGTCGACGCGTCGATGCTCACCGGCGAGTCCGTGCCGGTCGAGGTCGGCGAGGGGGATGCCGTCACCGGCGCGACCGTGAACGCCAGCGGCCGGCTCGTGGTGCGCGCGACCCGGATCGGATCCGACACGCAGCTCGCCCAGATGGCGAAGCTGGTCGAGGAGGCTCAGACCGGAAAAGCCGAGGTCCAGCGCCTGGCCGACCGGATCTCGGGCGTCTTCGTGCCGATCGTCCTCGTGATCGCCGTGGCCGCGCTGGTGGGCTGGCTCGTGGCCGGATTCCCGGTGTCGGCCGCGTTCACTGCCGCCGTCGCCGTGCTCGTCATCGCCTGCCCGTGCGCGCTCGGTCTTGCGACGCCGACGGCGCTGCTGGTCGGCACCGGACGCGGCGCGCAGATGGGCATTCTCATCAAGGGTCCGGAGGTCCTCGAGTCCACCCGCAAGGTCGACACGGTCGTGCTCGACAAGACCGGCACCGTCACCGCCGGCAAGATGACGCTGACCGACGTGATCCCCGAGGACGGGGTGGATGCCGATGAGCTGCTGCGTCTGGCCGGAGCGGTCGAGCACGCATCGGAGCATCCCATCGCGCAGGCGATCGCCTCGCGCGTGCCGGCCACGATGCCGCCCGTCGAGGGGTTCGCAAACGTCGAGGGCAAGGGCGTGCAGGGCATCGCCGAGGGCCGCAGCATCGTGGTCGGGCGCGAGTCGTTCCTCGCCGACTGGGGGCTGACGCTCTCTCCACGGCTCGCCGACGCGAAGACCCGCGCCGAAGCAGAGGGCAAGACCGTGGTCGCGGCCGGCTGGGACGGTGCCGCACGCGGCATCCTCGTCGTCGCCGACACCGTCAAGCCGACCAGCGCCGATGCCGTCCGCGGCCTGCGCGCACTGGGCCTGACGCCGATCCTCCTCACCGGCGACAACGAGGCCGCAGCACGGCACATCGCCGGCGAGGTGGGCATCGACGAGGTGATCGCAGAGGTCCTGCCACAGGGCAAGGTCGACGTCGTCAAGCGGCTGCAGGCCGAGGGGAAGGTCGTCGCGATGGTCGGCGACGGGGTGAACGACGCACCCGCGCTGGCTCAGGCAGACCTGGGACTCGCGATGGGCACCGGTACGGACGTCGCGATCGAGGCATCCGACATCGCACTGGTCCGCGGCGACCTCCGCAGCGCAGTCGACGCCATCCGGCTGTCGCGGCGCACGCTCGGCACGATCAAGTCGAACCTGTTCTGGGCATTCGCGTACAACGTCGCCGCGATCCCGATCGCCGCGCTCGGGATGCTGAACCCGATGCTCGCCGGTGCAGCCATGGCGCTCTCGAGCGTGTTCGTCGTCGGAAACAGCCTGCGGTTGCGCGCGTTCCGCTAGGACGTCTTCTCGGCGACGACGCCGCGCACTGCTCGCGCCACGGCGGACAGGTCGAACGCACCCTCGGGGCGCCCCAGGCGCCGCAGCAGCAGCTCCCGCAGACGATCCCGGGTCGCTCCGTCGAGCGACACGGCGAAGGCACCGGCAGGCCCGGTCCCGGTGAGGATGCTGTCCCACAGCTCGTCGAATCCGGAGTAGTCCGCGGTGACGGTGATGGTCGTCTCGGTCACGGCATCCAGCCCGCCGGACCGCCAGACGGCTGCCAGCTCATCGGGGCGACCGAGCCGCAGACCGCGCGAGTCCGGTCGCGGATCGCCGTGGCCGAGTTCGGCGGCGGCATCCCAGAACGCGTCGAGCATCTGCATGCCGTCGATCGCGTCCCACACGGCCGCAGCCACCGTGCCGCCGGGCTCGACGATTGTGCACATCTGCGCGAGCGCGATGGACGGTTCGGCGATGAAGTGGAACACGAGCTGCGCCGCGGCGCCCGCGAAGGAGTCCGGCTCGAACGGCAGCGCCTCCGCCGATGCCCGGCGGACATCGGCTCCGGGATGCCGCGCCCGGCACGCCTCGACGAACTGCGGCGCAGGGTCGATCGCGCTCGCCGCGGCCTCGCCGAGCCGCTGCACCGCAACCGCGGTGAGTGCACCGGGTCCGCAGCCGACGTCCAGGAACCTTCCGTGATCGGGAAGACAGAAGTCGCCGAACGATTGCGCGAGTGTCTGCGAGTATCGGCCCATGAACCGGTCGTAGTCGGCGGCGGGCACGCGGAACGTCACGCTGCCGGGCGCCCCAGCGTCGCGCGTCACGGCTTGACGTTCTGGTTCAGGCGAAACAGGTTCTCGGGATCCCACCGGCGTTTCACCTCCTCTAGCCGGGTGAGGTTGCGACGGAAGGATGCCGACATCTCGGCATCCCCGTCCTCATTGAAGCCCGCGAAATTGAGGTAGCGAGACCCGTCCGACAGCGGCGCGAGGGCGGCCACGAGTCCGCGCGCCCACCCGATGTTCGCGGCGTCGTCTTCGGGCGCGATCCAGTTCGCCTCGGGGTTCACCAGGTACGGCGCCGGCGACGGCAGGAAGGCCCCGTCGAACGGTTCGGCGGCAGCGCCCATCGTGTGCCAGATGTCGATCGTGCTCAGCTCGGACGGCGCCGCGATGGCCGCCGCGGCGAGGGTGTCGATGGCCTCGTCGGTGAGGGCGCGCACGTTGGTGGACTTCCAGTAGTAGCGGGCGCCGTCGGGGTAGTCCTCGTCGAACACCTTCTGCACGTCGGTGTAGGCCATCTCACCGGTGACATCGAGCAGAGGCGTGCCGAACTCGTGGAGCGGACGCAGCAGCTCGCGCCCCTCATCCGCGTCGCCGAGGAACAGCCCGCCGAAGCCGATGAACTGGCGCCCCACGGCATCCGGCTCATACCCCTCGGCGCCTGCGGGCACGCGGCCGAGGAACGCGAGCATGCTCACGGAGGGCGGCGCCACCGCGCAGAAGTCCCGGAACAGGCGCAGGCCCGCCGCGGCGCGGCCCGATTCGGCGTCGTGCACGACGAAGAGGAAGTAGCCGCGAGCGGGCACCGGATGCGTGTCGAAGGTGAACGCGGTGACCACTCCGAAGTTGCCGCCGCCGCCGCGCAGCGCCCAGAGCAGGTCAGGATCCTCGTCGGCGACGGAAGCCAGGATGCGTCCGTCCGCAGTGACGAGCTCGGCGTCACGCAGGGATCGTGCGCTCAGCCCGAAGCTGTTGCGAATCCATCCGTAACCTCCGCCGAGGGCGAGCCCGGCGATGCCCGTGCGTGAGAACACCCCGCCTGGCACCGCCCGCTCGTCCCGCTGGGTGATCGCATCCACAGCGCCCCAGGTCGCGCCGCCGCCGGCGCGGACTGTGTGCCCACCGGACTCGGAGTCGACGGCATCCAGGTCTCGGAGATCGAGGACGATCCCGTCGTCTACGGTGCCGTGGCCGGCGACGCTGTGTCCTCCGCCGCGGACGGCGATCGGCAGGTCGTGCGCGTGCGCGAACTGGACTCCGGCGCGCACGTCGTCCGGCCCCGCGCAGCGGATGATCGCTCGCGGGTGGCGGTCGATCAATCCGTTCCATACGGCTCGCGCTTGGTCGTACCCGGGTTGATCGTTCGTGACGACGGCTCCCTGGAAAAGGCCGTCAGGTACCTCTACAGGCAGAATCGTCATCGCCGTCACCCCAATCGCGTGGTCGGCGGCCTCCCGCTCGCCCCAGACGCCCGGCGCTCACCGACTCTGCAGTCAGTACTACACCCACCACGGCTCGTGTCAAGAGGTTCTCGGGCCGCGAGCTTGCGCACGCTCGCGGACATCGACGCGTCAGCGGCCCGGCGGGCGGATCCGGCGCATACGACAAAACCCCCGGAAATCCGGGGGTCCTGGTCTGTAGCAGGAGCGGGGCTTGAACCCGCGACCTCACGATTATGAGTCGTGCGCTCTCACCAACTGAGCTACCCTGCCGCAAGGCGATCCGCTCACAAAAGCAGATGCTGCGAGCCCCGAGTCAGGATTGAACTGACGACCCCTTCCTTACCATGGAAGTGCTCTGCCACTGAGCTATCGGGGCGTTGTCACCCGTGAAGGCAACCACACGAGAATACCATCACTTTGGCCTTCTCACGAAACCGGGGAGACCCCGTCGTACCTCCCGGCGTTGGACTGCAACCAGGGAAGCGGGTCGATGGTCGAGCCGTTCACGATCAGCTCGAAGTGCAGGTGCGCGCCGTACGAACGACCGGTGTTCCCGACCTTGCCGACGATGTCGCCGACCTCGACGGTCTGACCCTGCGTGACCTGCAGCGAACCGTACTGCATGTGCGAGTAGTGGCTCGTGATCGTCTTGCCGTCGATGATGTGATCGACGTAGACGGTGACGCCGTAGTTGCCGCCGGACTCGGTCGCGATGCGCACCGTGCCGTCGGCGATCGCCTGCACAGGAGCACCGGCTCCCGGGACGAGGTCGATGCCTTCGTGCATGCCGGTGTCGCGCACGCCGTAGCCGGAGCTCATCGCGACGCCGACCAGGAACGGCCACTGGATCGCGGCGTCGGGGTCGTTCGAGTACAGGTCGTTCGAGTACTTGATGCCCTGCTCGTTGGCGAGATCGATGAGGGATGCCGTCGAGAAGCTCTCCGAGCGGTGCATCGAGTCGTTCTGGACGTCGCCTGACGCGACGTAGGCCTGGATCTCTTCGTCGGACACAGCGGAATCCGACGCCTTCGCGCCGGCGACGAGCGACATCGACGTCTGCGGCGGCACGCCCTGCGCTGCGGCGACGGCTTCGGCGGGGAGCGTCATAGACACGGCCAGCAGACCCGCGATGCCCATGATTCCCACCGTGGCACCGGTCGCCACCAGCTTGCGGCGCATCCGGCTCCTGCGCGGCGCGGTGTGCACGGCGGTGACCGCCGTCGGGAGCTTCTGCTCGAAGATCGGGTTCTCCGCCTGCGGGACGGACGGCGCGCCGGCGACGGCGCGGAACGCACGGGATGCTGCGGTGAAAGCATCCGCGTCGGACTCGGTCGCGGTCGGCTCGGGCTTCTTGCCGGCGGCTGCCTCGGCGGCGCTCTCGGCGACCGTCTCCACGACGATCTCAGTGGCTGCGACGACCGTCTTCGCCATGTCGGCGACCACGGAATCTGCCGCGATCTCCGGCTCGAAGGCCTCGTCGGCGCTCGGCGCCGTGACGGGCTCGGCGGCACGCTGGCGGTCGCGCATGGCCCGGCGAGAGAGCGGGGCCGCGGGCACATCTGCGGGAGCTGCAGGCGAGTCCACTTCGATGTTCAGCGGGGTCGCGAAATCCTCGGTCCGGCGACGGCTGGAACGGCGCGTGCGCGCGGGCTCAGCCATAGGGGAATCGAAGGGCAAAACAGTATCTCTCGGGTGACTCGTCAAGCGGGGGCAGCTTCGTCTTCGGGTGACGAAGGTAACGAACAGATAAACCCTACCCTGCGGGCGCTGAGAATGCCATGTACACGGCCGTCTAAATCCGATCGTCGAGAACGGCCGAAAGCCGGGCGTGCAGGTCGGCTTCCGCAGCGATCAGCATCGGGCGTGCGGATGCCGTGTCGAGCCGTGTCACGACTCCACCCGCTTCGGCCACGAGCAGCGCACCGGCGGCGAAATCCCACGGCTTCAGTCCCCGCTCGAAGTACCCGTCGAGTCGTCCTGCGGCGACGTAGGCGAGGTCGATCGCTGCCGACCCCATCCGTCGCAGGTCGCGGGCCAGCGGCATCACCTTCCGTACCGTCGCGAGGTCGCCGTCGTGCGTGGACGGGTCGTATCCGAACCCGGTTCCGAGGAGTGCACCGGCAGGCGTCATCGCGGCGACGGCGAGGCGCTGCGCACCCAGCCATGCTCCCCCACCGCGCGATGCGGTGAACATCTCGCTCAGCACCGGGGCGTAGACCGCGCCGGCGAGCCCCACCCAGGTGTCCGGATCCGCGCTGCCCTGCACGGCCGCGATGCTGACGCTGTATGCCGGGATCCCGTAGGCATAGTTCACGGTTCCGTCGATCGGATCGACGACCCAGGTGACCCCGGTGGAGCTGCCCGCCGTGCCGGACTCCTCGCCGAGGAAGCCGTCGCCTGGACGTTCTGCGGCCAGGCGCGTCCGGATCAGGTCTTCGACATCTTGGTCCGCCTCGGTGACGATATCGGCGAGGGTGCTCTTCGTCGCAGCGAACGACACGCCTTCGGCGCGGCGACGGCGCGCAAGCTCTCCCGCCTCGAGGGCGATGTCGGCGGCGAGTTCCTTCAGCTGCTCGGCGTCGGCCGCTGATGCCGAGGTCACTGTCGCGGCGCCGGCGGCGGGGGCGGGAAGGCGCCGGGCGCCGGGCGCGGCGGCGTCTGCGGGGAGGCCGGCTCGTCGGACGGCGAATCGGGCCCGGTGGGCACCGGCGGTACATGCGCTGCCGGCGTCTCGGGGGCGGCCGGCGCAGCGGGTGCTGCCTGCTCGGCATCCTCGGTAGTGTCGCCTGCGACGCCGTCGGCGGCGGCTGGAGCGCCGGCGGGCGGCACCGGGTATCCGTCCGGACCGAGGGGCGCGTCCGGCGACGAGATGAGCCCCGTCTCGGGATGCCGCGCGGCAGCAGCGGCTGGAGTCTCCTGCACGGCTTGCCCCTGCTGCGGAAGCGCCGGGAACGACGAGGACTGGCCGTAGCCGGACGCCTGCGACGTGGGGACGCCGGTGTAGTAGGCGTTCCAGTCCGGCGACCCGTCCGGCATGACCGGCAGCGGCGTCACGCCGTCGGCGTAGGTAGGCCACTGCTGCGCGGCGGGTGCGACCGCGTAGCCCTGCGGTGCGTGTGCGCGCTTCTTCGGGGCGAACAGGGCGTTCAGCAGCGGGATCAGGGTCGTGCCGACTGCCGTCAGGATCGCGAGCGCGACGACGATGCGCCAGTACAGGTCGCCGTAGGTGAACGTGTCGGGGAACGTCAGGTAGAACACGAGCATGCCGACCAGCAGCACGAGCATCGAGATCGTGACGTAGAAGATGACCTGTGTGAACGTCGTCACGTAGCGGCGGGTTGCCGGGATGAACAGGCGCACGTGGAGCAGTGCGAGCTGCAGCACACCGATGATGACCAGCAGCAGGAAGAACCGCCCGACGCCTCCGGTGTACTCGTACAGCTCGTTCGGCAGCCAGATCTTGATGGCGCCCGCGATCAGCGCGACGATCCATGTGATCATGCTCGCCAGCGCCAGCCAGTCCGGTCGACGCGGCGCGAGCCCGGCCTCGAGGATCGCGATGCCCGCGAACCCCGCGAGCAGCAGGATCGTGAGGAAGGCGCGGCCGATGATGCCGTTCTGATCGCCGACGAGAACCCAGACCACGCAGACCAGGGCGGCCGCGATCAGCGCGCCGATCGCGATCCAGATCGATCCGCGGATCAGCAGCGATGCGTTCGTCTTCGCCCCTGCTTCATTGACCTCTGACATGGTGTCCCCTCTTCGGCCGTTGATGCTCTCATCCTCGCACGCAGTGGTGGCTTCGCACCGGGGTGCACGGGAATTGTGGGAAGTCAGCGAGCTTTCTTCGCGGATGCCGCGGCGAACGCGGCGACGCGCGCCCTGGCATCCGGGGTGTCGAAGGCGGCGCCGATCGACCGGGCCTCCTCGTCGAGCTGCTCCGCGAACGTGCGCGAGGGCTGCGAGCGGATGAGCCGCTTAGCCTGGCCGTATGCGCCGGCGGCGCCCGCGAGCCAGAAGCGCGCGATCTCCTCGGCGCGTGCGCGCACGCGGTCGGCTTCGTCGACGGCTCCCTCACCGCTGACGATCTCGGCGACCAGCCCCCACTCGAGAGCCTCCTCGGCGGTGAGCAGACGGTCCTGCAGGACGAGCTGCAGCGCGCGGCGGCTGCCGACGGCGTCCGCGAGGTGCGCCGAGACCGACAGGTCGGGGGTGAGCCCGATGTTCGCGTAGAGGCTGCCGAGCTTGGAACGGCCGCCGACGACGGCGTAGTCGGTGCTGAGCAGGATGCCCAGGCCTCCGCCGGCGGTCGTGCCGTGCGCTGCGGCGACGACGGGGATCGCGGATTCCGTGAGCGCGCGGATGCCCTCGTTGATCACGCCGGCGAGTTCCGTGAGTGGCCTTCCGTCGGGCATGGTGTTCGCCATATCGAGCACGTCCCCACCCGCACAGAACGAGGCGCCGGCTGCATCCAGCATGATGGCCCGCACGTCGTCTCGCGAGGTCGCCTCGGTCGTGGCATCCCGCCATGCATGCGCAAGATCCGCGCTGAAGGCATTGAGGCGGGTCGGGCGGTTCAGCGTGAGGCGCGCGAGACCTTCATCGACCGAGAACAGGACGGCATCGCTCATGGGCATCTCCTTCGAAGCGCGGACTTCGCCAGCCTAGCGAGCGGGCGCTGTCAGTCCGTGTCCTCTTGTACCCGTGCGACAAAGCGCTCCATGCGGCGGCGGGTTCCGTCCAGTCGCATGTCCACCTGTCCGGCCGCGCGCACCTCGTTCGGGGCGAGCGGATGCGCGAGCCGCACGTTGTCGTGGCAGGAGAGGTCGGCGCACATGTAGGTGCCGACGCTGTCGCCGCGATGCCCCGCGGAGCCTGTCTTGCGCGCTGCGAAGAGCGCGACCTGGTTGCCCGGCTGCATCGTGTGGCAGATGTTGCACATTCCCGACCGCGAGTGGCCGGGGTCGCTGGCGCGCAGGACGATCCCGATCACGCCTTCCTCCGCCTCGACGAGGATGCATCCGCGCTTGCTGGAGGCGGGGTCCCTCCAGGCCAGGAAGTCGCGGAAGTCCCAGTCGACGAGGAGGAAGTCGTGCGGCATCTCGATCATCCGCAGCTCGTCCTCGGTGGCGTTGACGAACGACGCGCGGACGTCGGACTCGGTGAGCGCTCGCATCGCCCCAGTCTATGAAGTCAGAGCACCGGCGGACTCCGGGGCACTGCTCCTGTCGCGGATGAGGAACCCGAATCCGAACGCGACGAAGAACATCAGCACTCCGTACACGGCGGCCGGAAGGCTGAGCTCGACCGACCCCAGCACCGTCTGAGCGATCACGATGGCGAGGGTGGCGTTGTGGATGCCGATCTCGAACGACGACGCGATGGCCTGGCGTCGCTCGATCTTCAGCATGCGCGGCACGGTGTAACCGACCGCGAGGCTGATCAGGCAGAACACGATCGTGATCAGCGCGAGACTCGCGAAGTTCTCGACCAGGAGCGCCCAGTTGGATGCCACCGCTCCGGCGATCACGACGATGAGGATGACGACACTCGCGATCCGCACCGGGCGGTCCATGCCGTCGGCGAACTTCGGCCAGAGCCAGCGGACGAGCATGCCGATCGCAACCGGCAGCAGGACGATCGCGAAGACCTCGAGCGCCTTGGACCACTGCAGCCCGAGCTGATCGTCGAACGGGTTGAAGTACATGATCGCGAAGTTCGTGATCACCGGCAGCGTGATGACGGCGATGACCGAGTTCACGGCAGTGAGTGAGATGTTCAACGCGATGTCACCGCGGAACAGGTGACTGTAGAGGTTCGCCGTCGTGCCACCGGGCGACGCGGCGAGCATCATCATGCCCACCGCCAGCACCGGTGGCAGCTGGAACAGGAGCACGAGGCCGAAGCAGATCGCCGGCAGCAGCAGGAGCTGGCAGGCGAGGGCGACGGCCACGGCTTTGGGCTGTTTCAGCACGCGGGCGAAGTCGGCGAGTGTGAGGCTGAGCCCGAGGCCGAGCATGATGATGCCGAGGGCGACGGGTAATCCGATGGTGGTCAACGCTGATCCCATGGACCTCAGTGTGGCGGATGCCGGGCCTCGGTGTCACGCATTCGAGTTGCTCCACCGGCGGAAACGAATGAGGCCCCGCGTTCGCGGGGCCTCATTCAAGTGGTGGTGGCAAGTGAGGGATTCGAACCCCCGAATGCAATGCAGGCTGATTTACAGTCAGCTCCCTTTGGCCGCTTGGGTAACTTGCCAAGTGCACACCCGTCCAGCTTGTACAGCCAACCGGGGGCGCGAGTTTCAATCATACCCGCCGAGCGCAGGTGTAAGAAATCGAAACGTCAGCTGCCATGCACGCCGCGTTCACCGTTCTCGAGCGACTCCGGAGTGCGCAGCAGACCGCCCTCCGAGCGGCATGTCGCGGCGGCGACGTCCATGGCCCGGTCGAACAGCCGCTGCCACTGCTCCCCCGTCTCCGGGCGTCCGCCGACCAGCCCCTCCGCGACCCCTGCCAGCGTCGCATCCCCGGCACCGACGGTGTCGACGATGGGTCCCGGAAGCTCGGAGATCGGCGCGGCGAAGGTGCCGGCATCCGCCTCGAGGATCGCGCCGTCCTTCCCCGCCGTCGCGAGCACGGCCTGGGTGCCCGCCCGCCGAAGTCGGGAACGCAGCGCGTCGAGATCTCCGTCGTAGAGCAGCGCGGCATCGTCCGAGCCGACCTTGACGATCGCGGCATCCGCGACCATCCGCTCGAAGCCGCGCACGAACTCGGCGCGGTCGCTCAGCATGCCGGCTCGCGGGTTCGGGTCGATCGCGACCCTGGCGCCCGCGAGTGCGTCGATCACGGCATCCACCTCGACAGGATCGTCGAACGGGAAGCAGCTGATCACCGCCAGATCGGCATCGGCGATCGCCTGCCGCGCCTCGTCGCCGTAGTGGATGCTGCGCCGCTGAGCCGCCTCATTGAAGACGTAGGTGGGCTCGCCGTGCGCGTCGCGCTGGACGATCGCGCGGGAGGAGCCGTGCGGGGCAGCGCTCGCGACGAGGCCCACGCCGTGATCGGAGAGGTACTCGCGGATGTGCGCTCCGGCTTCGTCGTCGCCGACCATCGCGATCAGCGTGGTCGGGATGCCGAGACGCCGCAGCCCCACCGCGACGTTCAGCGCCGCACCGCCGACCAGTTCGCGGACGCCGCCGGCGTCGTGGATCTCGTCGATGAGGGCGTCACCGATGACGACGGCGCGAGGTGTGTGCGGCATCCCCTCATTCTGGCGCACGCCGCGCTACCTTGGCGGCATGAGGACTCATCGCGCGAGCGTCGTCGCCGTCGCACTGCTAATCGCGACGGCACTCGCAGGATGCACCGGCAGCCCGTCCGGCGACGCCTCGACGCCCGCGACATCTGCGGCCTCGGAGAGCCCGTCGCCGTCGGCATCCGAAAGTCCGAAGCCGACCGCGACGCCGACATCGAAGCCGGTCGCGATCCCGGAGGACTGCCGCGCGATCCTGTCGGACGACGTGCTGGCGCAGTTGGAGGACGTGCCGCTGAACGACCCGGCAGTCGGACCCACCGGCATCCAGCCCGGCGGCTCGCTGCTGTGCATCTGGCGCGATCCCCGCGCCGACACGACCGCGCTCATCACGACCATCTCGCACATGAATCGCGGCCCCGCCCTCGGCATGCTCAACGTCCTCGCCGACGACGAGGGGTTCACCTGCTTCACCCCCGACGAGGGCACGCGCTGCGAGAAGACGTGGGAGAACGACGTCTACCCGGTCACCGAAGGGCGGACGCTGTTCTGGCGCGATGGAGTGATGATCGACACGAGCTACTCGAACCTGGCGCCGAGCGGCTACACGTCGAGCATCGTCGCGAGCCTGTTCGAATAGGGGCGCGCGGCGCGCACGCGGGAGGTGTCGCTTCTTGCCGCTCACCCGCGGCCCGAGCGACAACACCGGCCACCTCCCGAGACTCCACGCGCGCCACTCGCTCGGGAGGTGTCGCTTATTGTCGCTCACCCGGGGCCCGAGCGACAACAACGGCCACCTCCCGACCAGGAGAACTCCGGAAACGATCGAAGGCCCCGCACCTCCGAAGAGGGGCGGGGCCTTCGATCGACTCAGATCAGTTATACGTGCCCGGGGTCACGTCATCCGTCGAGAACGCGTCGAAGTCGACGTAGCCGAAGTCGCCCTCGGCGTACGCGCCGTCGGATGCGAAGATCCGGTTCGGGTAGCGCTCGCTCTTGGCTTCCTCGGTCGCCTCGACCGTGACGTTGCGGTACTTCGAGAGACCGGTTCCGGCGGGGATGAGCTTACCGATGATGACGTTCTCCTTGAGACCGACCAGCGGGTCGCGCTTGCCCTGCATCGCAGCCTCGGTGAGCACGCGGGTCGTCTCCTGGAACGAGGCGGCCGACAGCCACGACTCGGTTGCAAGCGACGCCTTGGTGATACCCATCAGCTCCGAGCGGCCGGACGCGGGGCGCTTGCCCTCTGCCACAGCCTCGCGGTTGATCGACTGGTAGCGCTTGAGGTCGACCATCTCACCAGGCAGCAGGGTCGTGTCGGCGTGATCGACGACGGTGACCTTGCGGAGCATCTGACGGACGATGACCTCGATGTGCTTGTCGTGGATCGGCACACCCTGCGAGCGGTAGACGCCCTGGACGCCGCCGACGAGGTACTTCTGCACCTCGCGGGCACCCATGACACGCATGACCTCCTTGGGGTCGAGCGTTCCGACCTGCAGGGGCTGACCGACCGTGACGTGCTGACCGTCCTCGACGAGAAGCGTCGCACGCTTCAGCACCGGGTAGACGACCTCTTCATCACCGTTGTCGGGCGTGAGGATGACCTTCTTGGCCTTGTCGGTCTCGTCGATCGTGATGCGGCCATCGGCCTCGGCGATCGGCGACGCGCCCTTCGGCGTACGAGCCTCGAAGAGCTCCTGCACACGGGGCAGACCCTGGGTGATGTCATCCGCGGATGCCGAACCACCGGTGTGGAAGGTACGCATCGTCAGCTGGGTACCGGGCTCACCGATCGACTGGGCGGCGATGATGCCGACGGCCTCGCCGATGTCGACGGTCTTGCCGGTCGCGAGCGAACGGCCGTAGCACTGCGCGCAGACGCCGACAGCCGAGTCGCAGGTCAGCACGGAGCGGACCTTGATCTCCTCGACGCCGAGCTCGACGAGCTTGTCGATCAGCACGTCGCCCACATCGTCACCGGCCGAGGCGAGGACCTCGCCCGACTCGCTGACGACGTCGGCTGCCAGGGTACGGGCGAACACCGAGTTCTCGACGTTCGCGTCGCGCACCAGCTCTCCCTGCGAGTTCGGAGCGGCGATCGGGAGCGCGAGGCCCTTCGACGTGCCGCAGTCCTCTTCGCGGATGATGACGTCCTGCGAGACATCCACCAGACGACGGGTCAGGTAACCCGAGTCGGCGGTACGCAGAGCGGTGTCGGCCAGACCCTTACGGGTACCGTGCGTCGCGATGAAGTACTCCGCCACCGACAGACCCTCGCGGTACGAGGAGATGATCGGACGCGGGATGATCTCACCCTTGGGGTTGTTCACCAGACCACGCATACCCGCGATGTTGCGGATCTGCAGCCAGTTACCACGAGCACCAGACGACACCATGCGGTTGATGGTGTTGTCCTCCGGGAAGTTGGCGCGCATCGCGGCCTGAACCTCGTCGGTCGCCTCAGTCCAGATCTTGATGAGCTCCTGGCGACGCTCGGCGTCGGTGGTGAGACCCTTCTCGTACTGCGACTGGACCTTCGCGGCCTGCTTCTCGTAGCCGGCGACGATCTCCTTCTTGTTCGGAGGCGTGAGGATGTCGCTCAGGGCGACGGTCACACCCGAGCGCGTGGCCCAGTAGAAACCGGCATCCTTGATGCGGTCCAGCGTCGCAGCGGTCTCGACCTTGGGGTACTCCTCGGCCAGCTTGTTGACGATCTGGGACAGCTTGCCCTTGTCGGCAGGCTCGCGGACGAAGGGGTAGCCCTTCGGCAGCGTCGCGTTGAAGATCGCCTGACCCAGCGAAGCGTCGACCAGGCCGTGCTTCTCGTAGCCCTCCGGAGCCTCGCCCTCAAGGAAGTTGAGGCCGGGGATGCGGATGCGGACCTTCGCCTGCAGGTCGAGGGTGCCCTCATCCTTGGCGAGGATCGCCTCGGAGACCGAGCCGAACGCACGACCCTCACCCTTTGCGCCGTCCTTGACCACCGTCAGGTGGTGCAGACCGATGATCATGTCCTGCGAAGGCAGGGTGACCGGGCGGCCGTCGGACGGCTTCAGGATGTTGTTCGACGCGAGCATCAGCACGCGGGCCTCGGCCTGGGCCTCGACCGACAGCGGCAGGTGCACGGCCATCTGGTCACCGTCGAAGTCGGCGTTGAACGCAGCACACACGAGCGGGTGCAGCTGGATCGCCTTGCCCTCGACGAGCTGGGGCTCGAACGCCTGGATACCGAGACGGTGCAGCGTGGGCGCACGGTTCAGCAGCACGGGGCGCTCGCGGATGATCTCCTCGAGCACGTCCCAGACCTCGGGACGGGTGCGCTCGACGGCGCGCTTGGCGGCCTTGATGTTCTGCGAGTGACCGAGGTCGATCAGGCGCTTGATCACGAACGGCTTGAACAGCTCGAGCGCCATCTGCTTGGGCAGACCGCACTGGTGCAGCTGCAGCTGCGGGCCGACGACGATGACCGAACGGCCCGAGTAGTCGACGCGCTTGCCGAGCAGGTTCTGGCGGAAACGACCCTGCTTACCCTTCAGCATGTCGCTGAGGGACTTCAGGGCGCGGTTGCCGGTACCGGTGACGGGGCGACCACGGCGGCCGTTGTCGAACAGCGCGTCGACGGCCTCCTGCAGCATCCGCTTCTCGTTGTTGACGATGATCTCGGGGGCACCGAGGTCGATCAGACGACGAAGACGGTTGTTGCGGTTGATCACGCGACGGTAGAGGTCGTTGAGGTCGCTGGTGGCGAAGCGGCCACCGTCGAGCTGCACCATCGGGCGCAGCTCCGGCGGGATCACCGGCACGACATCGAGAACCATGGATGCCGGGCTCATGCCGGTCTCCAGGAACGAGTTGACGACCTTCAGACGCTTGATCGCGCGGATCTTGCGCTGCCCCTTGCCCTCGGAGATCTGCAGGTGCAGGCTCTCGGCCTCGGCCTGCAGGTCGAAGGCGGCCAGACGACGCTGGATCGACTCCGCACCCATGTGGGCCTCGAAGTACTGACCGAAGCGGTCCTGCAGCTCGTGGAAGACGTCGTCCTCCGGGCGCAGGGCGCCGACCTCGAGCGTGCGGAAGTCCTCCCACACGCGCTCGAGCTTGGCGATGGCGTCGTCTGCACCCTTGCGCAGCTGCGACATCTCCTTCTCGGCGGCGTCCTTGACCTTCTTCTTGGCGTCGGCCTTGGCGCCCTCGGCCTCGAGAGCCGCGAGCTCCTCCTCCAGCTTGGTGAGGCGCTCGGCGATCTTCGCGTCGCGACGATCGGCGAGCGTCTTCAGCTCGAGGCGGACGTTGTTCTCCTGCGTGGCGAGGTCGCGGTGACGAGCATCCTCATCGACCGAGATGACCATGTACGCGGCGAAGTAGATGACCTTCTCGAGGTCCTTCGGCGCCATGTCGAGCAGGTACCCGAGGCGCGAAGGCACGCCCTTGAAGTACCAGATGTGGGTGACGGGCGCGGCGAGCTCGATGTGGCCCATGCGCTCGCGACGGACGGAGCTCTTGGTGACCTCCACGCCGCAGCGCTCGCACACGATGCCCTTGAAGCGGACGCGCTTGTACTTTCCACATGCACACTCCCAGTCACGGGAAGGGCCGAAGATCTGCTCGCCGAACAGACCGTCCTTCTCGGGCTTGAGGGTGCGGTAGTTGATGGTTTCGGGCTTCTTCACCTCACCGTAGGACCATCCGCGAATGTCGTCTGCGGTGGCCAGGCCGATGCGAAGCTCATCGAAGGTGTTTGACTCGAGCACTAGTTCTCCTGTGTCTCAATAAATTTCTGTGATCAGACGCTGGGCTGAGCCCGCGTCAGATCTCGTCGATCGAGGCGGACTCGAATCGGCTGGAGATGTTGATACCGAGCTCTTCGGCGGCACGGAATGCCTCGTCGTCGGTGTCGCGGAGGTTGACCGCAGTGCCGTCAGCCGAGAGGACCTCGACGTTCAGGCAGAGCGACTGCATCTCCTTCATGAGCACCTTGAACGACTCGGGGATGCCGGGCTCCTGGATGTTCTCACCCTTGACGATCGCCTCGTAGACCTTGACGCGGCCGAGGATGTCGTCGGACTTGATCGTGAGGAGCTCCTGGAGGGCGTATGCGGCGCCGTAAGCCTCGAGCGCCCACACCTCCATCTCACCGAAGCGCTGTCCACCGAACTGCGCCTTACCACCGAGCGGCTGCTGGGTGATCATCGAGTACGGACCCGTCGAGCGTGCGTGGATCTTGTCGTCGACCAGGTGGTGCAGCTTCAGGATGTACATGTAGCCCACCGAGATCGGCGCCGGGAACGGCTCACCCGAACGGCCGTCGAACAGCTGGGTCTTGCCCGAGCGGTCGATGAGGCGCACACCGTCGCGCGTCGGCAGCGTGGAGTCGAGGAGACCTGCGATCTCGTGCTCCTCGGCACCGTCGAACACCGGGGTGGCGACCTTGGTGCCGGGGGCTGCCTCGAAGGCGACCTCGGGCAGAGTCGACGCCCACTCCGGGGTGCCCTCGACCTTCCAGCCCTGCTTGGCGATCCACCCGAGGTGGGTCTCCAGGACCTGGCCGAAGTTCATTCGACCCGGGATGCCGAGCGGGTTCAGCACGATGTCGACCGGGGTGCCGTCCGCAAGGAAGGGCATGTCCTCGATCGGGAGGATCTTCGCAATGACACCCTTGTTGCCGTGACGGCCGGCGAGCTTGTCGCCCTCGGTGATCTTGCGCTTCTGGGCGATGTAGACCACGACGCGGCGGTTGACGCCGGAGCCGAGCTCGTCGTCGCCCTCTTCGGCGTTGAACTCCTTGACGGCGATGATCGTGCCCTGCTCACCGTGGGGCACCTTCAGAGAGGTGTCACGGACCTCGCGGCTCTTCTCGTTGAAGATCGCGCGGAGCAGGCGCTCCTCGGCCGACAGCTCGGTCTCGCCCTTCGGCGTGACCTTGCCGACGAGGATGTCGCCGGGACGGACCTCGGCGCCGATGCGGATGATGCCGCGCTCGTCGAGGTCCTTCAGCAGCTCAGGGCTGACGTTGGGGAGGTCACGGGTGATCTCCTCCTTGCCGAGCTTGGTGTCGCGGGCGTCGACCTCGTACTCCTCGATGTGGATCGAGGAGAGGGTGTCGTCCTTCACCAGGTCCTGGCTGAGGATGATGGCATCCTCGAAGTTGTAGCCCTCCCACGTCATGAACGCGACGAGCAGGTTCTTGCCGAGCGCGAGCTCGCCGTTCTCGGTGGCGGGGCCATCGGCGATGACCTCGTTCACCTCGACGCGCTCACCGGCCGAGACGACGACCTTCTGGTTGTAGGAGGTGCCCTGGTTCGAGCGGTCGAACTTGCGCAGGTGGTACTCCTGCGTGCCGCCCTCGTCGAGCTGCACGACCACGCGGTCTGCCGAGACCTCGGTGACCACACCGGCCTTGTCGGCGGTCAGGACGTCGCCGGCGTCGATGGCCGCGTAGCCCTCCATACCGGTTCCGACCAGCGGGGAGTCGCTGCGCAGCAGCGGCACGGCCTGACGCTGCATGTTGGCGCCCATGAGGGCGCGCTGGGCGTCATCGTGCTCGAGGAACGGCACGAGCGAGGTCGCGACCGACACCATCTGGCGCGGCGAGACGTCCATGTAGCCGATCTCGGCGGGCTCGAACATGTCGACCTCACCGCTGCCGCCCTTCGGGCGAGCCAGCACGTGGCTGTCGACGAAGCGCTTCTTGTCGTCGAGCTTGGCGTTGGCCTGCGCGATGTTGAAGTCGTTCTCCTCGGCGGCCGTGAGGTAGTCGATGTCATCGGTGACCACACCGTCGACGACGCGACGGTACGGGGTCTCGATGAAACCGAAGGAGTTGATGCGGGCGAAGGTCGCCAGCGAGCCGATCAGACCGATGTTCGGGCCTTCAGGGGTCTCGATGGGGCACATGCGGCCGTAGTGCGACGGGTGGACGTCACGGACCTCGACACCTGCGCGGTCGCGGGACAGACCACCGGGGCCCAGCGCCGACAGGCGGCGCTTGTGGGTCAGACCCGCGAGCGGGTTGTTCTGGTCCATGAACTGCGACAGCTGCGACGTTCCGAAGAACTCCTTGATCGCGGCGACGACAGGGCGCACGTTGATCAGGGTCTGCGGCGTGATCGCCTCGATGTCCTGCGTGGTCATGCGCTCGCGGACGACGCGCTCCATGCGGGACAGACCGGTGCGGACCTGGTTCTGGATGAGCTCGCCGACGGCGCGGATGCGACGGTTGCCGAAGTTGTCGATGTCATCGGTCGCGATGCGGATCTCGGCCTTCTTGCCGCTGCGCAGACCCTCGAAGGTCTCGTCGCCGCGGTGCAGGCGCACCAGGTACTTGATGGTCGCCACGATGTCCTCGACGGTGAGCACCGACGAGTCCAACGGCTGGCCGAGACCGAGCTTCTGGTTGATCTTGTAGCGGCCGACCTTGGCGAGGTCGTAGCGCTTGGCGTTGAAGTAGAAGTTGTCCAGCAGCGCGCGGGCGGCCTCAGCGGCGACCTGCTCGCCCGGACGGAGCTTGCGGTAGATGTCGCGAAGCGCGTCTTCCTTGGTGAGGATGGTGTCCTTGGCCAGGGTCTCCTCGATGGAGGGGAAGCCGGAGAACTCGGCGAGGATCTCCTCGCTGGTCATGCCGAGGGCCTTGAGGAAGACCGTCACGGACTGCTTGCGCTTGCGGTCGATGCGGACGCCGACCTGGTCGCGCTTGTCGATCTCGAACTCGAGCCATGCACCACGGCTCGGGATGACGCGAGCGGAGACGATGTCCTTGTCGGAGGTCTTGTCCGGCGTCTTGTCGAAGTAGACACCCGGCGAGCGCACGAGCTGCGAGACGACGACACGCTCGGTGCCGTTGATGATGAAGGTTCCCTTGCTGGTCTGCAGCGGGAAGTCGCCCATGAAGACGGTCTGCGTCTTGATCTCACCGGTCTGGTGGTTCATGAACTCGGCCTCGACGTACAGCGGGGCGGCGTAGGTCTTGCCGCGCTCCTTGCACTCGTCGATCGAGTACTTCTCGGGCTCGAGGTAGGGGTTCGTGAAGCTCAGCTGCATCGTCTCGCTGAGGTCTTCGATCGGAGAGATCTCCTCGAAGATCTCCTCAAGACCGCTGAACTCGTTGAGGTCCTTGCGGCCGGCCTTCTTACCCTCGGCGACACGCGCCTTCCAGGTGTCGTTGCCGACGAGCCAGTCGAACGACTCGGTCTGCAGCGCGAGAAGGTCGGGGACCGTCAGCGTGTCGGAGATCTTGGCGAACGAGAGACGCGATGCTCCGCGTCCGTTCTTGTTGGTGGTGGATGTGGATGCGTTGGGAGCAGCAGCCAAGGGAATAACCTCCGTGAGCCCCGCAGGGCTTCTCGATTCCTTTGTCGTCAGGTGGAGTGCGCGCTCACATGCTCAACATCTGCCGACCACCATATGAGGGCAGGGAGAAAGGAGGCGCAAGGAACAACTATACGAGGTAATTCGCGACATGGCAAGCGCAATCCTTGACCAATTCCGGATGCTGCGGTAAAAGCCCCCTCCCCGTCCCCAGATTCCGACCCCGAGATTGCAGGGTGAGAGGTTGCGGGCGGGCGGCGGCGAGGTCAGGCGATGTTGAGCTCGTTGCCGGGAATGGATGCCAGCAGGCGCCGGGTGTACGGGTCTCGGGGGTTCGTAAAGATCTCCTCCGAGGATGCCGCCTCCACGAGCGCACCGTCCTTCATCACGCACACGTAGTCGCTGATCAGCCGCACCACCGCGAGGTCGTGCGAGATGAACAGATAGCTCAGGCCGTACTCGCGCTGCAGGTCGCCCAGCAGCCGCAGGATCTGGTCCTGCACGAGCACGTCCAGCGCCGAGACCGGCTCGTCGCAGACGATCAGGTCGGGCGAGAGCGCGAGTGCGCGGGCGATCGCGACACGCTGCCGCTGACCGCCGGAGAGCTCCGACGGGTACCGCCGCAGCATCGACTGCGGCAGCGCGACATCGTCGAGCAGCTGACGGACGCGCTTGCGGCGGTCGGAGCCGCTCCCCCGCTTGTAGAACTCCAGCGGCTCGGCGATCAGGCGCTCGATCGTGAACATCGGGTTCAGACTCGAGTACGGATCCTGGAAGATCGGCTGCACGCGCTGCCGGAAGTCCCTGGTGTCCGCGCGGTTCAGCGACGCGATGTCCTTGCCCTCGTAGCGGATGACGCCCTTCGTGGGCTCGAACAGCTTCAGCAGCATCCGCGCCGTCGTCGTCTTTCCCGACCCCGACTCGCCCACGATCGCGACGGTCTCGCCACGCGGGATCGCGAGTGAGACGTCGTTCACGGCGACGAAGTCCTCACCGCGTCCGCGCACCGGGAAGACCTTGGTGAGATTCTCGATCTCGACGATGTTGTCGGATGCCGTGGCGGATGCCGGCTTCGACTCGCCTTCGGCTCGCTCAACCCGTTTCGTCTCGCTGCGCTCGCTCAACGCCCCGTCCGGAGACTCGACGCCCCGCGGGGATGCGTCGGGACTCGGCGCGGAGAAGACATCCGGCTGCAGGCGCGCGACGGCGACGGACGGCGCCGCCTTCACGAGTGACTGCGTGTACGGGTGCTGCGGGTCCTCGAGGATCTGCTTCGCGGGGCCCTGCTCGACGACCTTGCCGCGGTGCATGACGACCACGCGCTCGGCGCGCTCGGCGGCCAGGCCCAGGTCGTGCGTGATCAGCAGCACGGCGGTGCCGAGCTCGCGGGTCATCGCGCCGATCTGATCGAGGATCGTCTGCTGCACCGTGACGTCGAGGGCACTGGTCGGCTCGTCGGCGATCAGCAGCCGCGGCTTGCAGGCCAGCCCGATCGCGATGAGCGCGCGCTGGCGCATGCCGCCGGAGAACTCGTGCGGGTACTGCTTGGCGCGCTTCGCGGCATCCGGAAGCCCTGCCGCCTCGAGCGCCTCGACGACCTTCTGCGACACGTTCTGGCGGTTCGCGAGTCCGTGTGCCAGCAGCGTCTCGGCGACCTGCGTGCCGATCTTGGCGACCGGGTTGAGGTTGGACATCGGGTCCTGCGGGACGAGTCCGATGTCGCGCCCGCGGATGCCGCGCAGCTCGTTCTCGGACGCCTTGGAGATCTCGCGGCCGTCCAGTCGGATGCTGCCGCCGGCGATGTGCCCGCCACCGGCGAGCAGTCCGATGATCGCCATCGCGGTGGTCGACTTGCCGGAGCCGGACTCGCCAACGATCGCGACCGTCTCGCCCTCCGAGATGTCGAGATCGACGCCCTCGACCGCGTGGACGGTGCCGTCCATGGTTCTGAAGTCGACCGCGAGACCGCGGACGGACAGCAGCGGAGCATCCATTCTCTGTTCTTGCTCGGTCATGTCAGCGCGCCCTCGTCCTCGGGTCCATGGATTCTCGCAGGGCCTCGCCGAACAGCGTGAAGCCGAGCGCAGTGACGGCGATGCAGATGCCGGGGAAGAACGCCAGCCACGGGGCGATCGCCAGCTCGCTCTGCGCGTAGGTCAGCATCCGGCCCCATTCGGCCGTCTCGGGGCGTCCGCCGCCGAGGCCGAGGAACGACAGCGCCGCCGCGTCGATCACGGCGGTCGCGAGCGTCAGCGTGCCCTGCACGATGACGGGGCCGATGGCGTTCGGCAGCACGTGCGACATCGTGATGCGGCCGCGGCCGAGGCCCAGGGTCTGCGCCGACAGCACGTAATCGCTGGAGCGCTGCTGCAGCATCGACGCCCGCAGCAGCCGGGCGAAGATGGGCACCTGGGAGGCACCGATCGCGATCATGACCGCGAACGGCGTCTGGCCGAGGATCGCCGCGATCGAGACCGCGAGCAGCAGGTTCGGCACCGACAGGATGATGTCGACGATGCGCATGATGAGGGTGTCGACCCAGCCGCCGAAGGTTCCGGCGATGAGGCCGAGCAGCATTCCGCCGACCAGACCCAGCGCGGTGGAGACCACGCCGACCAGCAGCGACGCCCGCGCACCCCAGATGAGCTTGGACAGCACGTCACCGCCGAAGCGATCGAGGCCGAGGGGGAACGCCGGCAGTTCGCCGGGACCGGGGATGTGCGTCGGGGTGATGTCGCGCGCTCCGGGAAGAGCGGTCTCCGGGTACGGAGCGAGGATCGGGGCGAGGATGGCGACGAGGACGAACACCAGCACGATGACGGCGCCGATCCAGGCTGTCGGGTTGCGGCGCATCCGCACGAAGACGTCGCGCCAGAACCCGCCGGGGCTCTCCTTGCCCTCCCGCTGCGCGATGGCAGCGGTGTCGAGGACTCCCCCTCCTTGCGCAGGGGGCAGCACGGGGCTGGTCATTGGACCCTCACTCTCGGGTCGATGATGCTGTACGACACATCAACGGCCAGGTTGATCAGCGCATAGGCGATCGCGATGAAGATGATGAAGCCTTGCAGCACCGGGAAGTCGCGGGTGAAGATGGCACGCGCGAGGAACGAGCCGACACCGGGGAAGGCGAAGACCGTCTCGGTGAGGACCGCGCCCGAGATCAGGAGCCCCGTCTGCAGGCCGATCGTGGTGATGACGGGCAGCATCGCGTTGCGCAGGATGAACCGACCGCGCAGCGTCGAGTTCGCGACGCCCTTCGCGCGACCGGTGCGGACGTAGTCGGCGTTCTGCACCTCGAGGACGCTCGCCCTGGTGATGCGGACGATGATCGCCAGCGGGATCGTGCCGAGCGCGAGCGCTGGCAGGATCAGGTGCAGGATGGCGTCCCAGGACGCGTCGAACTCCCCGGTGATGATGCCGTCCCACACGTAGAACCCGGTGGGGTGTGTGGCGTCTATTCGAGGGTTCTGCCTGCCGTCGGCCGGAAGCCACCCGAGCTGGACGGCGAAGACGTACTTCAGGATGAAGGCCAGGAAGAACACCGGGATGGTGATGCCGACCAGGCTCAGCACTACGGAGGCGTGATCGCTGAACTTGCCGTGCCGGCGGGCCGCCCAGTAGCCGAGCGGGATCCCGATGCCGATCGCGATGATGAGCGCCGCGACGGACAGTTCGATCGTCGCGGGGAACCGCCGGAAGAACTCCTCGGTGACGGGGCGGTTCGTCTGGATCGACGTGCCGAAGTCGCCCTGCAGGAGCCGGCCGATCCAGATGAAGTACTGCTCGATGAGGGGCCGGTCGAAGCCGTACAGCTTGTTGACCCGTTCGATGGCTTCGGGGGTCGCCTTCTCACCGAGAAGGGCGACGGCCGGTCCGCCGGGGAGAGCCCTGACCCAGGCGAACAGCAGGATGCTGAGCCCGAACAGGGTGGGGATGAGAAACAGCAGTCGCCTGCCGATGGTGCGCAGCAAGTGGTACTCCGATTGCGTAGACGAGCGCGATCCGCCCCGCGCCCTCCTCGTGGAAGGGGACGGGCGCGGGGCGGATCGCTATCGCGTCACTTCGTCAGGACGATCTCGTTGAAGACCTCGTCGTTCACCGGGCTCGCCGGGAAGCTCTCGACCCGAGGGTCGAAGGCCAGCGTGGGAGCCGGGTGCGCCAGCGGCACACCGGGGATGAACTCAGCGACCATCTCGTTGATGTCCTGGTACAGCCCGGTCTGCTCGTCGAGGTCCGCGACGCCGCGCGCCTCGGCCAAGGCGTTGAACAGTTCGGGGTTGTCGAAGCCCCACTCGGAGCCCTGCGCACCGAAGAAGACGCCGACGAAGTTGTCGGTGTCGTTGTAGTCACCGGTCCAGCCGAGCAGGTGGATGCCGTGGTCCGCGGTGCCGGTGGTGCGGTCGAGGTACTCGACCCACTCCTCGGAGACCGGTGTGGTCTCCACGCCCGCCTCGGCGAGCTGGGAGGACAGCACCGTGAAGATCTGCTCGGGGTCCGGCATGTACGGGCGCGAGACGTTGACCGGGTAGTTGAAGTCCAGCGTCAGCGGGTTGGATTCGTCGTAGCCGGCCTCGGCCAGCAGCGACTTCGCCTTGTCGACGTCGTAGTCGTAGGTGGTGACGTCCTCGTTGTAGCCGTTGACGACCGGCGGGATGAACTGCGTCGCCTTCTGCGTGCCCTCCGGCAGCACCTGGCTGATCAGCGCGTCCTTGTCGATCGCGTACGAGAGCGCCTCGCGCACCTTCGGGTCCTGCAGCTCGGGGATCTGCTGGTTGAACGCCAGGTAGAGGATCGTGAACGGCGGACGCGAGACCATGTTGAACCCGTCCTCCTCGAGGGCTGCCGTGTCGGCGGGGCCGACCAGGTCGTAGCCGTCGATGTCGCCGGCCTCGAGGGACTGGCGGCGTGCGGTCGGGTCGTCGATGGTGCGGAAGATGATCTCGTCGATCTGCCCCTTCTCGCCCCAGTAGTCCTCGTTGTAGGCGAGCGTGAGCTGCTCACCGCGCGACCATTCCTCGAACTTGAACGGGCCGGTGCCGGCCGGGTGCGCCTCGGCGTACTCCGACATCTGCGGGGACTCGGCGGAGCCGCCGACCTCGTCGGCGCCGAACTCGGCCATCGCGGCCGGGCTCTGCATCGAGAAGGCGGGCAGCGAGAGTGCGGGGATGAAGCCGGCGAACGGCTTGTTCAGCTCGACGGTCGCCGAGTAGTCGCCGTCGGGCGTGCAGGACTTGTAGACCGCGTTCTCGGGGCTGTCGGCGTAGCCGTGGAACAGCTTGTTGTAGTAGTAGCCGAAGGCCTCGGACGCGGCCAGGCCCGTCCAGTTGTACCAGCGGTCGAAGTTGGCGCAGACGGCCTCGGCGTTGAACGGGGTGCCGTCGTGGAAGGTGACGTCCTCCTTCAGCTGGAAGGTGTGCGACATGCCGTCCTCGGCGGACTCCCACGACTCGGCGAGCAGCGGAGCGGGGTCGGCGGTGCCGGGCTCGGTGCCGACGAGGCCCTCGAAGATCTGGCGGGCGACGCGGAAGGTCTCGCCGTCCTGCGCGAACGCAGGGTCGAGGCTGGCCGGATCAGAGGATGCCGCGAACACGAACGTGCTGTCGACGTCGCCGCCGCCGTCCGCCGTCTCGTCGCCGCGTTCGCTGGCGACGCAGCCTGCGAGCAGCATCGCTGCGATCGCAGTGCCGGTGACGGCGATGAGTCCTCGCCTCCGACGCATGGATGTGTGGTTCATGCTGTGTACCTTCCCTAGTGGGGCGCTTCGTTGCGCGTGCCGGCAGCGGCATCGCTTCCGTTACACGTGATGCAATGACGCTACCCAGCCCGCACCTGGAATCCAAACGCATCCATGTTGCGATCCGGTATCAGCTCGGTAACGCTCCCGCGTCGCCCCGCACCCGCTCCCCTCCCGAGATTGCATTCCGCGGCCGAGATCGCGGGAAATACACGCAGGCTCGGCCGCGGAATGCAATCTCGCAGCGAGTTCTGGGGGCGGGGGTCAGGGGGCGAGGAGGAGGGCGCGGGCGGCCTCGGCGCCGACGCGGCTGGCTGCGCCGACCTCGACGACGGGCAGAGGCAGCGGATGCTGCGACGCGAGCCCCACGTTCACCACGACAGCGCCGGGCCGGCGCTGGGCTGCGAGTTCCACGAGGGCTCGCTGGTCGGCATCCACGTCCGGTCGGTCGATCAGCAGCACGAGCCGTCCGCCGGCGGCGATCGCGGCGTCCAGCGCGGCGTCCCGCTCCGCCTGCGTCGCACGGGCGACGTCGAGCCGCACCCGGAATCCGTCGCCCGCGAGGCCTTCGGCGACGTACGCCGCTGCGCTGTCGACCGCGAGCGTCGAGCGCCGGCGCGCGTCGATGACCGACAGGGCGGATGCTGCGGCATCCAGCTCGCCGCGCACCCCGAGCGCGCGACGCACGATCGATGCTCCGTCGAACTCCGGCGCCTCCGCCGGCGCCGCGGCGCCGAGCTTGGCGGCCAGCTTCCGTACGCGATCGCGAGCCTGCTCGACCCGCTCGCGGGAGAGCATCCCGCTCCGCAGGGCTGCGACGATCGCCTCGCGCGCGGCGAGGTAGTCGCGCTCGTCCTGGTCGGGCAGCGCCGCAGCCCCCGGGTTGGTCGGGTTGCCGATGCACAGCAGATCGGCGCCGGCGGCCAGCGCCTGCACGGCTCCGCCGCCGATGCCGACGGACTCCCGAACAGCCGCCATGTCGAGCGCATCCGTGATGATGACGCCGTCGAATCCCATCTCGCGCAGGCGGCCGAGGACCGCCGGGTTCAGCGTCGCGGGTTTCTCGCCCCAGGCGGGGACGACGATGTGCGCCGTCATGATCGTGTCCACGCCAGCGGCGATCGCGGCGCGGAACGGCTCGAGGTGCACATCTTCGATCTCGGACGGATCGAGCGTGATCACCGGCAGGGCATGGTGCGAGTCGAGGTGGGTGTCGCCGTGACCGGGGAAGTGCTTGACGCACGCGGCCACTCCCCCGTTCTGCAGCCCCTGCACGGTGGCTGCGACGTGACGCGAGACGAGCGCGGCATCCGGCCCGAACGAGCGCACCCCGATCACCGGGTTGCGCGGATCGGTGTTGACGTCGGCAACCGGACCGAGCACGACATCGACCCCGGCCTCGCGGGCGCGGCGGGCCAGCTCTGCCCCGGTGGCCTCACTCGCCGCCGTGTCGTCGAGGATGCCGAGCTGCGCGGCTCCCGGAAGCGTCGACCCGGTACCGACCTCGAGACGGGTGACGCTGCCGCCCTCCTCGTCGATGCCGATCAGCGCGAGCGGGTTCGCGGCATGGATCTGCGCGCTGAGCGCGGCCAGGTCATCGGAGATGTTCTGCCCGAAGTACACGACGCCGGCGAGATCCTGCTCGAGTGCATCGCGCAGCCACACGGGTGCGCCTTCGCCGTCGAGGCGCGTGCCGGTGAACCCCGGCCACAGCACGCTGTTGGCGAGGCGGGTGAGCTCGTCCGTCATCCCTTCACTGCCCCGGCGGTCATGCCGCTCGCCAGGCGTCCCTGGACGATGACGAAGAAGATCATGACGGGGATCGTGATGATGGTGGATGCCGCCATGATGCTGCCCCAGTCGTTGGAGTGCAGACCGAAGAACGACTTCAGACCGATCGCGACCGTGTACTGGTCGGTGGCGCCGCCGAGCATCGTCATGGCGAAGATGAACTCGTTCCACGCGGTAATGAAGCTGAAGATGGAGGTGGCGACCAGGCCCGGCATCACCAGCGGCAGCAGCACGGAGCGGAACATGCGCCACCAGCTGGCGCCGTCGAGGTACGCGGCCTCCTCGAGCTCGACCGGGACGGCGGCGACGAAGCCGCGCAGCATCCAGATCCCGAACGCGAGCGAGAGCGCGATGTAGACGATCATCAGGCCGATGATGCTGTTGAGCAGGCCGAGGCTCTTGACCTGCAGGAACAGCGGGATCACCAGTGCCTCGAGCGGCACCATCTGCACGACGAGGATGAGCATGAGGATCGTGGTGCGGAACTTGAACTTGAACCGGGCGACGGCCACCGCGGCGAGCAGGCACACCAGGGCGCTGACCAGCACCGTGACGAGGGCCACGATCGCGGAGTTGCGCAGGAAGACGCCGAACCCGCCCTCGTTGAACACGAAGATGAAGTGGTCGAGCGTGAACTCTTCCGGGATGAAGGAGCGGCCACCGCTGGACGCATTCTTGTCGAACGCGCTGGAGATCATCCAGTAGGCGGGGAAGAGCGTGAACGCCAGGACGACGGCGACGCCGACGCCGATGCCGACGCGGGAGAGGACGGACTTCTTCGGGTTCACAGTTCGTCCTCCTTCATGAGCGAGCGGATGTACACGATCGTGATTCCGATCAGCACGAGGGTGAGCAGCACGGCGAGGGCCGCGCCGAAGCCGTAGCGGTTCTGGCCGAAGGATTCGACGTACGACCAGACGCCGAGGTTGAGCACCGAACGGTTCGAGCCCGAGCCGCCTGGCATCAGGTAGACCTGCGCGAAGACCTTGAAGTCCCAGATGGTCGACAGGATGATCACGACCGAGAAGACCGGACGCAGGGTGGGGAAGACGATCTTCCAGAAGCGGCGCCAGGCGCCGGCGCCGTCCATCGCGGCGGCCTCGAGCATCTCCTTGGAGACGCCCAGGAGACCTGCGAGCACCGTGATCGCGACGAACGGGAAGCCGTGGTGCACGACGTTCAGGAGCACGATCGCGTAGAACGTCCACTGGTTGGTGAACCAGTTGACCGGCCCGTCGATGAGGCCGAGGTCGAGCAGGATGCTGTTGAAGATGCCGCGGTCGGCGTCGAAGATGAACGTCCAGACGTAGGTGCCGGTGACGGCCGGCATGGCCCAGGCGATCATGATGCAGCTGGAGACGATCAGTCGCCAGGTCCTGCCGAGGCGCTGCAGCAGCAGCGCGACGAGGGTGCCGACGGCGACGGTCACGAACACGGCGACGGCGGCGAAGCCGACGGTGTTCGGCAGGACGATGGTCCACAGAGTCGAGTCGGTGAGGGCCTCGATGTAGTTGCCGAAGCCGATCCAGTTGTTCTCACCCGTGTTGATCTCGCGCAGACCGTAGTCCTGCAGCGAGTAGATGACCACCTGCACCAGCGGCCACAGCATCAGCCCGGCGAGGATGATCAGCCCGGGTGCGAGCAGCAGCCAGGGGCGGGTCTTGGCGATCAGGGTGAATCGGTTGGATCGGCGGCCACCAGGCACGGAGGCGGGGGTGTTCCCCGCCTCCGTGGTCTGTGGCAGCGGTGCATGCACCGTCGACATCAAGGAATACTGCCTAACTTGTCGTAGCTGGAGTTACCAGTCTTACTTGTTGAGCAGTTCGGTCATCTCGGCTGCGGCATCCTTCGTCGCCGTGGCGACGTCCTTCTGCCCGCTGAGGATCGACTGCATCATCGCGTTGGTGGTCTTCTTCGCCTGGACGGCGCCGAAGTTCGGGGTGACCGGCACGGAGGCGCCGCCGTCGACCATCTGCTCGGCGAACGGAGCGACCAGCGGGTCGGTCGAGGCGAGGGCCTCTTCCATCGCCGAGGCGACACCCGGGAAGTAACCGGTCTGCTCCGACCACTTCTCGGCGAACTCACCGGTGGTCATGAGCTTGGTGAACTCCCACGCGAGGTCGGCGTTCTCGGTCGTGTTGAAGATCGACAGGTGCGATCCGCCGAGCACCGACGGGGCGATGCCGCCGTCCTTGCCCGGGATGACCGCGGCGCCGATCTTGCCCTCGAGGTCGGGGTTGGCCTCGACGAGGGATGCCGGGGTCCAGGAACCCGAGAGCATCATCGCGACGTTGCCCTGCGTGAACGCGTCGCTGAGGTCGGTCTCCTTCCAGGTGGTGGCACCTGCGGAGGAGAAGCCGTGCTCGGTGGCGAGATCCGTGTAGAACTGGATGCCCTCCTGCGACTCTGCGCTGTCGAGCTCGCTGGTCCACTCGCCGCCGTCCTGCGTGGCGATCTCGCCGCCCGCGCCCCAGACCCAGGGGTAGACCTGGAACTCGGCGTCACCGGGAACGGGGAAGGCCATCATCTCGGGGTGCGCGGCCTTGATGGCCTCGCCGGCGGTGACGATGTCGTCCCACGTCTTGGGAGCCTCGAGACCGAGCTCCTCGAAGACGTCGGTGCGGTAGACGAGAGCGCGGACACCCGCGTACCACGGCATGCCGTAGAGCTCTTCGTCGTAGGTGCCGGCGACCTCGAGGCCCTCGACGAGGTCGTCGCGGAGGCCGTCTTCGCCGTCGACGTACTCGTCGATCGGGAGCAGCGCGCCGGCGTCGGCGAACTCAGCGGTCCAGGTGGTGCCGGTCTCGGCGATGTCGGGGGTGGTGCCACCGGCGATGGAGGTGACGAAGCGGTCGTGCGCGTCGGCCCACTGGACCTCTTCGATCTCGACCTTGGCGCCGGTCTCCTCCTCGAACGCTGCAGAGACCTCGTCGTAGAACGCGGTCGCGTCGGGGTTGGTGCCCTTCATGATCCAGACGTTGAGGGTCTGGCCCTCGCCGTCGGCTCCGTTGTTGTTGTCGCTGGCGCCGCCTGCACAGCCGGCAAGGCCCAGCGATGCCGTGACGCCGAGCGCCACGATCGGAAGAATGCGCTTCTTCATCAGGTGAATCTCCTCATTGAAAACTGCCCTCGGCCACAACGTCTGCATGCCGACTCGGAAAAAGTATTCACCACTAACAAAATCCCCGCAACTCGGGCACGCGATCGTCATCGAGCTGTAACACGTAGGCTCAGGCCGTGGGACGAACGCGATCGAAGGATGCCGAGCCGCCTTCGGCGCGCCTCGATCACGGCGGCATCGCCAGCATCGCGCCGTCGTCGTTCACGACGGGGTACGAGCTCATCGTCGACGGTACGCCGCAGTCGCACGTCGACCTCGACGACCCGACGCATCTGCACTTCGAGTACATCGTCCGGATGGGAGCGGCGATCGATCAGCTCCCCGGCGGGCCGCTCACGGCAGTGCACCTGGGCGCAGGGGCGCTGACGATCCCCCGCTATGTGGAGGCGACCAGGCCCGGTTCCCGGCAGCAGGTCATCGAGCTCGAGGCTCCGCTGGCGGCCCTCGTGCGCGAGCATCTTCCGCTGCCTCGCGGTGCGTCGATCCGCATCCGGATCGGGGACGCCCGCGAGGGCATCACCCGCCTTCCGGGTGCGCTGACCGGAGCCTGCGACCTCGTCGTCTCGGACGTGTACTCCGGTGCGCAGACCCCTGCGCATCTGACCAGCGTCGAGTTCTACCGGGAGCTGTCGGCGCTGCTCTCCGCCACCGGCGTACTGCTGGTGAACGTCGCGGACGGGCCGGGGCTGGCGTTCGCCCGGCGGCAGGTCGCGACGATCGCGCACGTGCTGCCGGAGGTCGCGCTGCTCGCCGACACGCAGGTGCTCAAGGGCCGCCGTTTCGGGAACCTCGTGATCGCGGCATCTGCCTCTCCCCTGCCGACGGAATGGCTGCCGCGGATGCTGGCCGCAGGCCCCCATCCGGCGAAGATCGCCCAGGGCGCCGAGGTGGAGGCGTTCGCGCAGGGCGCGCGGATCGTCACCGATGCGGATGCCGTGGCATCCCCCAAGCCCGACGCGTCGATCTTCCTGCGCTGAAATCGGCATGCGGGGCGCGCCGACGCCCACTCCGGAGGACTCGGAGGCAGACTGGACGTGCTGCGAAGGGAGAGCACGTGGGTTACATCAAGGGTTACGACTCGGAGACTCTTCGTGAGCAGGTCGACCAGGTCGAGTGCGCCCGGCGTCTCGCCGAGATCGAGGAGCAGCGGAGCCTTCCGGCACTGCTGGAACGGGTGTGGCTGCTCAAGGTGCTGGAGCGGCTCGACGAGGCGCTGACGCTCGCGGACGAGTCGGTGCGCGTGGCGCGCATGGCCGGCACGCGCAAGGACGTGCTGCGCTCTCGAGTGCTGCACGCGACGATCCTGCAGTCCCGTGGCGCGTACGCGGCCGCCGAACAGGAACTGGCGACGTGCGCGAGCGAGGCCGAGGGTCAGAACTGGGCCGGCATCGCGGCATTCGCGTACCAGCACCACGGCCGCAACGCCTACGAAGCCGGCGACTTCGAGCTGGCGCGGGAGAGCTTCAAGCAGGCATTGTTCCTGCGTCGTGAGGCCGGCGCACCGGACCAGGAGCTCGAGACCGTGCTCCTCGCGATCGAGGCGGCAGAGCGGCGCCGCAGCGGGCAGCTCGTCTCCAGCTGACCCTTCGACAGGCTCAGGGACCGCTCTTCGAACCGGCCGAGCCGAATGTCGGCGCGGTGTTCTACTCTGGGCGAATGGCGGATCTGGATCGCGTACGCGTGTGGGCGGAGGCGCTGATCCGCATGCACCTCGATGAGACGTGGGCGTTCGGGTTCGACAACGCGAAGCGCCGCGCGGGGCAGTGCGACTTCCGCGCGAAGCGGATCACCGTGTCGCGCTATCTCGCCGCCCGCTTCGAGGATGACGAGATCCACCAGGTGCTGCTGCACGAGGTCGCGCATGCGCTCGCGGGGCACCGGGCCGCGCACGGGCCGTCCTGGCGGCGGATCGCCCGCGAGCTCGGGTACGTCGGCGGCACCACGCATCACGGCGAGACTGCCGAGGAGCTCGCCCCGTGGGTCGGCACCTGCCCCGCCGGGCACATCACCTATCGGCATCGCCGACCGAGCCGCGCGACCTCGTGCGCCAAGTGCTCGAAGACGTTCGATCCGCAGTTCGAGTTCAGCTGGGTGCGGCGCGAGATCACTCCGGCCGTGCGTCTCGCCGCGAGCACCCCGCGCTGAGGTCTCCGCTCAGGCGAACGCCACGAACTCGTCGCCGTCGAGCACCGGCACGACCTCGGTCGCATCGACCTGTGCGGCAGCGGCGGGCTCGGTCGGCACGAGCCCCGCAGCCTCCATGCGCGCGGTCGCTGCGACTCCCCCGGCGATCTCCTTGGCAGATCCGGATGCCGTCAGCAGGTGCCGCATCGCACGCCGAAGCCCTCGCGCCGACTCGCACGCCGCCGCGGCTTCGGGCGACGTGTGGTCGGCGCCGAGGTCGCTGAGTGCGGCGATGATGGTCCCGGCGCCGAGCTGGTCCTCCACGGCGAAGCGGAGGTCGCCGACATCCGTCAGCTCACCCGCGGCGATCACGCTGACCGAGGTGCGCTGCTGACGCCGGTTCTGGATCTCGAGCACCGTTCGCGCTACGGCCGAGGCGTTGCGGAGCGATCCAAGCAGCACCGTCGCCTCCCCCGCTGCGGCCGCGACGGCGGCGCCGTTGCGGGACCAGCCGACGGCATCCGTCAGCGAAACCGTACGGCCGGACGCCACGGCATCCGTCACCGTCGACGAGAAGCGGAGCACGTCGACGACCACGACGATGTCGGCCGGGGCGAGGCGTGCGAGCCCCGCGACTCCCCATTCGAAGCGGACCTGATATGACGACTGATCGAACGGCTGCGGCATGACTCCAGCCTACGGGCGTCGGCACCTCGGCACGGCGCCGTTCCCCACCCGGAGGTGTCGCTTGTTGCCGCCCGATCGCAGCCGCAGCGGCAGAAGGCGACACCTCCCACGCACCTGGCGATCCCGCCGACCGGGGAGGTGTCGCCTCTGGTCGCCCAATCACTGTCGAAGCGGCACGAAGCGACACCTCCGACGCACCAGCCGGTCTTGTCGCCAAGGGGGGCGCTCAGTCCACGGCGAGAGCCTCGACCGGAGCCACTCGTGTCGCTAGCCGCGTCGGGGCAGCCGCGGCAACCAGCGTCAGCACCGCGGTCGCGATGACGATCACGACCACGGGCGCCCACGGCACGGCCGGCGCGATGAGCCCTGCGGTCTCCTCGAACATCGGCGGCATCCGAACCGAGCCGAGCAGCGACTGCGCGGCGATCCAGCCGTACAGCACGCCGAGCACGAGACCGGTGACGGTCGCCGTGACCGTGATGTGCAGTGCTTCGAGCAGGATCATCCGTCGCACCTGCCGGTTCGACAGTCCGATCGCCCGCAGCAGCCCGAGCTCGCGGCGGCGCTGCACGACCCCGATCGTCAGCAGGTTCACGAGCCCCACCGCGGCGATCACGGCAGAGATGCCGACGAGCACCATCATGACGGCGGCGAAGCTGTCCATGATGATCGCGAACTGCGGATCGAGCTCCCCGCCGGCGGCCTTGGCCAGCAGCACCTTCACCGACTCCAGCGCAACCGCGAACATCGTCACGAGAGTGACGCCCATCACGACGCCGATCGCCATGCGGCTGGAACGCTCCGGATACCGGTGCGCGTTCTCCGCCGCCAGTCGCGCGGTCGCCGATCGTCCGAACAGACGCCCGACCAGTCGCAGCAGCGGCGGCATGACGAGCACCGCCGCGAGCGAGATGCCGGTGAACGAGAGCAGTCCGCCGAAGAACGACACGATCACCCCGAGCGGAGTGACGAGGCCGACGAGAACGCCGAACACGAGCAGCGCGGCACCCAGGATCAGCAGCAGCAGCGCACCGATATGACGGGCGGGGCGTGCCGCGGCATCCTCATGCGAGCGCTCGACGGAACCGGCGATCGCCTGCAACGGCGTGACCGACAGCACCCGCCGCGAGCCGATCCAGGCGGCCGCCCACGTCGTCAGCGCGACGCCGAGCGCGGGCAGCAGGATCGCCGGCTGCATCAGAGTGAAGTCCGGCACGGCGCCGAGGAACCGATCGGCGAGGTACACGCCGGATGCTGCGACCAGCAGCCCGACGACGGCACCGAGCAGGGCGCCCAGCGCTCCGACGATGAGGCCGTGCCCGGCGACCTCGGCACGCTGCGAGCGCGCCGTCGCACCGATCAGACGCATCAGCGCGATGCGGCGCGTGCGTCCGGCGACGATCGTGGCGAACGTGTTGGCGGTGACGATCGCCGCGACGTACAGCGCCACGCCGATCAGCAGCACGGACAGGATCGCGACGACCACGGCGAGGGTGCCGCTGTCGCCGATGTACGGGTCGGACTGCAGCATCACGCCGATGTATGCCGTTGCTTCGACGAGCACGACGCCGAACGCGGACGAGAGGGCGGCGACGAGGATGCTCGCGCCCATGCCCCTGTCTCGCAGCCAGCCGAATCGCGGCCCCGTGGCGGTGCTCTCCGGGACGAACGTGGTGACGACGGCGCTCATGCGGTCACCTCCGCGGCGAGCATGTACGAAGCGATCTGCTCGGCGCTCTGGCGCGGGTGGTCGGCGACGATGCGCCCATCGCCGAGGAAGAGCACCCGGTCGGCGTGGCTCGCGGCGATCGCGTCGTGCGTGACCATGGCGATGGACTGCCCGTGCTCACGGCTGGCCGTGGCGAGCAGCTGCAGCACCTCGCGTCCGCTGCGGGAGTCGAGGTTTCCGGTCGGCTCGTCGGCGAAAACCAGGTCGGGAGCCGTGGCGAGCGCGCGGGCGATGGCGACGCGCTGCTGCTGGCCGCCGGACAGCTCATGCGGACGGTGTCCCAGACGCGCAGCGAGCCCGAGCCGTTCGACCAGGCCGTCGATGCGAGCCCGCTCGATGGCGCTCGGGCGTCGCCCGTCGAGCTCGAACGGCAGCAGGATGTTGCCCAGGGCGTCGAGGGTCGGCACCAGGTTGAACGCCTGGAAGATGAACCCCACGCGGCGGCGCCGCAGGATCGTGAGCTCGAGATCGCCGAGTCCGGTGATCTCGGTGTCGCCGATCCACGCGCGGCCCTGGGTCGGAGCATCCAGCCCCGCCATGATGTGCATGAGCGTCGATTTGCCCGAGCCGGACGGCCCCATGATCGCGGTGAACTGTCCACGGCGGATGCCGACGCTGACGTCCTCGAGCGCGTTCACGGATCCCTCGCCGGCTCCGTAGGTCTTGGTCAGGTGCTGGACGCGGGCAGCGAGCCCGAGGTCGGTGGTCGTGATCTCCATGCTCTTCACGCTACGAACCACGGATGCCGCGCCACATCGCCCGTGCGTAGCATCCGCGTACATCCGAAGGATGATCCCGCCCTCACTCATCTGCGAGATTGCATTCCGCGGCCGAGATCGCCGGAAATACCGGGAGGTTCGGCCGCGGAATGCAATCTCGCGGGGAGAAACGGGCGCGGGAGAAACGGGCGCGGGGTCAGGCGAGGCCGTGCTCGAACGCGAACACGACCAGCTGCACGCGGTCGCGGAGCGCGAGCTTGGTGAGGATGCGACTGATGTGGGTCTTCACGGTGGCCTCGCTGAGGAACTCCCGACCGGCGATCTCGGCGTTCGACAGGCCACGGGCTGCGAGCGCGAAGATCTCCTGCTCACGGTCCGTGAGCGACGCGAACGACTCCGGCACCGGACGAGTCTCCGGAGTGAAGTGCGCGAACAGCTCACGCGTCGCGGATGCCGCGATCACGCTCGAGCCAGAATGCACGGTGCGGATCGCCGCGAGCAGGAACTCCGGCTCGGCATCCTTCAGCAGGAATCCGCTCGCCCCCTGCCGGATCGCGCGCGCCGCGGCCTCGTCGAGGTCGAACGTCGTGAGCATCACCACCCGCGGCGGCTCCGGCCGCGTCAGGATCTCCGCCGTCGCGGTGAGCCCGTCCATCACCGGCATCCGGATGTCCATCAGCACGACGTCCGGTCGATGCGCGGAAACCGCGGCGAGCGCCTCCTGGCCGTTCCCGGCCTCACCGACGACCTCCATGTCGGGCTGCGACGAGACGAGCATGCGGATGCCGGCACGGAACAGCGCCTGGTCATCGACCAGCAACACGCGGATCATCCGATCGTCTCCATCGACGCCCCGATCGGCAGCATCCCTCGCACCACGAACTCTCCTTCTCCGCGCTCGGTCGTCAGCGAGCCGCCGACCAGCTGCGCACGCTCACGCATGCCGACGAGCCCGTGCCCGCCGGCTGCTCCCGCCGCGACCTCCGCGGCGACATCGTTTCGCACCTCGAGCTCGACGCGATCGGGCAGCCACGCCAGCCGCACATCCACCGTCTCGCCCGCCCCGTGCCGGATCGCGTTGGTCAGAGCCTCCTGCAGGATCCGGTAGACGGCGAGCTGGATCGCCCCCGGCGGCTCCCCCGGCGGCACCGGATCGACCGTCACGCGCGGCTCGAGCCCGGCCTGACGCACCTGGGCGAACAGCTGCTCCAGATCGGCGAGCGTGGGCTGTGGCCCGTCGCCCTGACGATGCCGCAGCTGCGTGAGCAGCATCCGCACGTCCGACAGTGCCGCACGCGCGGTCTGCGAGATCGTGCCGAGTGCCTCGGGCGCCACCTCGGGCGCAGTTGCCGCGGCGTAGCGGGCCCCGTCCGACTGCGCGATGATCACGGCGAGCGAGTGGGCGACGATGTCGTGCATGTCGCGCGCGATGCGCACGCGCTCCTGCTCCTCGGCGGCCGAGACCTCGGCGAGCGCCTGCGCCTCTCGGCTGGCGCGCGAGCGCAGCAGCATCCGCCAGCCGAAGCCGCCCAGCCACGGTGCGCCGAGGGCGAGGATGCTGATGATCGAGAAGAGCACGATGTTGGCGATCGTGCTCGCGACGCTGACCCCGGCCAGCAGCCCGTTGACGAAGACCAGATACGTCGCGGCGACGACGCCGCCGACGATGACCGATCCGAGACCGGCCCAGAACGTCCGAGTGCCACCCCAGGCAGCGGTCGCGTACAGCACAGCCAGGATGGCGATGTTGATGGGCAGGGGGCCGAGTGCGGCCGTCATCTGCACGATCGCGCCGAGCCAGGCCACGCCGAGGGCGATGCCCGGGGCCAGCCGGCCGACGGCGACCGCGCCGCACTGCAGCAGCCCTGCGACGACCGCCGCGGCGATGGCGACCGCCTCGGACGCGTTCGTGCTCAGACTGCCAGGGGCATAGAACGCCAGCGACGCGGGCATCGCCACCGCGAACAGCACGAACGCCCCGACGATGTCGAGGACGAGGGAGGTGCGGGACAGCGGGCGGATCACCCTCTCACGCTACGCGAGCGCCTCGGGCTCCGGCATCCGCCTGGCGATGTATTCAGGCGCGCGCGATGATCTCGCCGTGCGGCACCAGGTACCAGCCGTCCCCGTCGTCCGCCCATCGCCGCCAGGCGCTGCTGATCGTCTCGAGGTCGGCGCGCGTCGCCATCCCGCTGTCGACGAGCTGGCGCGCGAGAGCCGAGTCGAGGATGCGGTCGGCCCACATCCCGCCCCACCACGCACGGTCCTCGGATGAGGCGTAGCACCAGGTGGATGCCGTCGCCGTGACGTGCTCGAAGCCTGCGGCTCGCGCCCAGGAAAGCAGGCGCCGCCCGGCATCGGGCTCCCCGCCGTTGGCGTACGCCGCCGCGCGATACAGACGCAGCCACTCGTCGAGCTCGGGCAGCAGCGGGAACCAGTGGAACGCGGCGTAGTCGGCGTCACGAGCCGCGACGATGCCTCCGGGCTTGGCGACGCGACGCATCTCGCGCAGCGACTGCACCGGGTCGGCGACGTGCTGCAGCACCTGGTGCGCATGCACGATGTCGAACGTGTCATCGGGGAACGTCAGCGCATGCACGTCCTCGACCGAGAAGTCGATGTTGCGCACGCCACGCTCGACGGCGAGGCGCTGTGAGAGCGCGAGCTCTTCCTCGCCGATCTCCGTCGCCGTCACCTGCGCGACGTGCTGCGCGAAATCCATCGTGATGGTGCCGGGGCCGGCGCCGATGTCGAGCAGCCGTGCATCCGCGCCGAGGTGGGGGCGCAGGTATTCCGCCGAGTTCGCGATCGTGCGGTTGCTGTGCGAGCGCAGCACGCTCTCATGATGCCCGTGCGTGTACGTCGCCATCGCCCCAGCATCCCACGCTGCGGCGGGCGCTCGCGCCGAGCTCGTCAGTGCAGTCCGGCCGCGATCCGGCGGATCGCCTCGCGGTCGGGTTTGCCGGATGCCAGCGTCGCGAGCTCGTCGACGAGGATCAGCCTGGCGGGGCGAGCAGCTTTACCGATCTCTTCGGCCACGGCCGCGCGCGCGTGCTCGAGCTGTTCGGATTCGCTGCGGCGCAGGACCTCGCCTCGCGGGGCCACGATGACGGATGCCTCGCCCCATCGCGCGTCGTCGACGCCGACGACGACGGCGCCGGTGAGGCCGGGGATGCCGCGGACGATGCGCTCGACCCGGTCGAGCGAGACGTTGATGCCGCCGGAGACGATGACATTGTCGGCGCGGCCGTGCACGCGCACGACGCCGTCCTCGACGATGCCGAGATCGCCGGTGCGATACCAGCGGATGCCGTGCTCGTCACGCAGGAACGTGCGGTCGGTCAGAGCCGCGTCACCGAGGTAGCCGTCGGCGAGCATGGGTCCGGCGATCTGCAGCTCGCCGTCGACGGTGCGCACCGCTGTCTTGTCGAGCGGGATGCCGTCGTACACGCAGCCACCGCTCGTCTCAGTCGAGCCGTAGGTGCGCACGAGTCGCACCCCGAGTTCGGCCGCGCGCTCACGGATGGGCTGCGGCAGGGCCTGACCGCCGACGAGGATCGCCTGGTACGCCTGGAGGGCGGCGAGGACGGGCGCGTCGTCGGCGGCTGCGACGAGCGTGGCGATCTGCGCGGGGACGAGAGAGGTGAACAGGGGCATATCGGGGCGCATCCCGAGCGTCGCCTCCGCGAAGGCGCGCGGCGAGAAGCCACCGTCCAGCACTGCGGGAGTCGTTCCGGAGAGGATCGAGCGGACGATCACCTGAAGACCCGCGACGTATCCGGCGGGAAGGGCGAGCAGCCAGCTGCCGGAACCGATCCGCTCGGCGGTCGACTCGGCTCCGGCGCGCAGCGCCTCGCCGCTCAGCACAACACGCTTCGGGATGCCGGTCGATCCGGACGTCCCGATCACCACGGCCGTGCCCTCTTCGACCTCGCGCGGCTGGTCGCCCAGCATCCCGAGCCCGATCGCGGGCCCGCCGTCGAGCGCGTGGACGAGGTCCTGCTGGAGCTGCGCGGCGTCATCCGCCGCCGTCATGACGAGGCGGGTCATGCGTCTGCCCTCTCGTGGTGCGCGAGAACGCGCAAACTGCCCTTCCGGATACCAGGGAAGGGCGGTTTCTGCGTTCTCGAGTGCATGACGGTGCTCAGAAGTGGTACGGGAACGGGGACCAGTCGGGGTCGCGCTTCTCGAGGAAGGAGTCGCGGCCCTCGACGGCCTCGTCGGTGCCGTAGGCCAGACGCGTCGCCTCGCCGGCGAACACCTGCTGCCCCACCATTCCGTCGTCGACCGCGTTGAACGCGAACTTCAGCATGCGGATCGCCGTGGGCGACTTGGTCAGCACCGTGCGCGCCATCTTCAGAGCGTCGCGCTCGAGCTCCTCATGCGGCACCACGCGGTTGACCGAGCCCATCTCGTACGCACGCTGCGCCGAGTACTCCTCGGCCAGGAAGAACACCTCGCGGGCGATCTTCTGACCGGTCTGGCGCGCCATGTACGCCGACCCGTATCCGGCGTCGAAGCTGCCGACGTCAGCATCGGTCTGCTTGAACTTCCCGTGCTCGGCGGAGGCGATCGACAGGTCGCAGACGATGTGCAGCGAGTGTCCGCCGCCGGCCGCCCACCCCGGGATGACCGCGATGACGACCTTCGGCATGAAGCGGATCAGACGCTGCACCTCGAGGATGTGCAGGCGGCCGGCGCGCGCGGTGTCGTGGACCTCGGTGGTCGACTCGGAGTACTTGTAGCCGTCGCGGCCGCGGATGCGCTGATCGCCGCCCGAGCAGAACGCCCAGCCGCCGTCCTTCGCGCTCGGGCCGTTGCCGGTCAGCAGCACGGCGCCGATCTTCGGGTCCTGGCGGGCGATGTCGAGCGCACGGTACAGCTCGTCGACCGTGTGCGGACGGAAGGCGTTGCGCACCTCGGGGCGGTTGAAGGCGATGCGGGCGACACCGCCGTCGTGCGTGACGTGAGCGGTGATGTCGGTGTAGTCCTCGGCACCGGGTGCGAGCACCCATTCCGCGGGATCGAAGAGATCGGAGACCATGGTTCCAGCCTATTCCGCGCGCTGCGCGCGCCGCGTCTTGCGCCACCCGTCGACGATGTCCCAGACGGCGATTCCCACGATGACGGCGCCGGTGAGCACGGCCAGGATGCGGAAGGTGCCGCCCTCTCCCGCCGCCTTCGCATCACCGGTGGCGAAGCCTTCGCCGCCGGCATCCGCGATGAAGGCGAGGAAGTCAGGGTTCACCAGCTGACCTGTGGCAAGGAGGTAGATCGCTGCGGCGGCGAACACGACGGCGAGCACGGTGTTCAACGCAGCCAGCGCCGGCTGCCAGCCGCGGTTGGCGTAGACGGCGATGGCGAGCGCGGCCTCGAGTCCGATGAGCACCAGCGCTCCGCCGATCCACCAGGGCCACAGCCCAGGATGCAGGATCGACATGACGTCGGTCTGCGCGCCCAGCCCGTCGCTCACGTCGATGTCTCCTGTCGCGAACACCACGAAGCCGACGAACCGATCCCACAGCAGCGCGGCGACCGCGATGCCGAGGAACACCAGCGACGCGATGAGATCGCCCCGCCCCGCACCGCTCTCCTGCGGCTCTGGCAGGGAGTCGACAGACCACTTCACACCGGTGTCGGCCCCGGAGCGCTCCAGGACGACGAACACGAGCGTCGTCCAGAAGCACAGGTGCACCGCGACCGACAGCGTGATGGCGATCGTCTGGCCGATGATTTCGCCGACCGGCGCGTCGGAGATGGTGAGGCCCAGTGCCACGGCGGCCGCGACGCACACCGGCACGATCCACAACAGCAGCTTCAGCAGCCGCCACCAGGTGAGGTAGTACTTCGGGCCGATCAGGTGCAGCGGGCGTTCGGCGTATCGGGCAGCCAGGACGGCCGGGTCGCCGAGCTCGGTGAGAACGGCGCGCTCGGCATCCGGCCGGGTCTCGCCCTGCTCGGCGCGCGCTTCGACGGCGTCGCCGATGGATGCCTCCAGTTCCGCGCGGACGTCGTCCTGGGTGGCGGGAGGGAGGGTCTTGATGGTGGCGCTGATGTAGCGCTCGGTGAGGGTTGCAGCCATGATCAGCCTTCCTACTCAGGGGTGTCGTCGGTGAGAGAGGCGATCGCTTCGGTGAGCGACGCCCATTCGGTCGTGAGGCTGTCGGCGAGGCGGATGCCGGCGGCCGACGTGCGGTAGAACTTGCGAGGCCGAGCCTCATCGGTGTTCCACTCGCTGGTGAGGTATTCCTGCTTCTCGAGGCGGCGCAGGAGCGGGTACAGCGTGTTCGCATCAGTGGCGAAGCCGTGACGCCCGAGATCCTCGAGCAGCCCGTAGCCGTAACCGGGCGTGCGGAGAAGCTGCAGGCAGGCGAGCACCACCGTGCCGCGCCGCAGCTCCTGCAGGTGCGTGTCGAGCGAATCGTCCATGTCGGTCACATTACTGTGCGTCACACACTATTGTCAATCACCCATTGATGGCGACCCGGCGCGAGTACGGTTGCAGCATGCTCCAGCTGACCCGGATCGACCCTTTCGACGGTTCCTCGGTCGATCTCTGGTGGGACATCTACGCCGCCGCCGAGCGGGCCGATCGCGGCGCGCACACCGCGGTGTGGACGCGTGACGAGTCGCGGCACGAACTGCAGCAGCGGACCGAGGCGATCGAACGGCGGGCGTACCTCGCACTGCTCGGCGGAGAGGTCGTCGCCTCGGCACGCCTCGCCCTGCCCCTGCGCGACAATCTGCGCACGGCCAATCTCGGCGTGCACGTCGCGCCGGAACGGCGACGGCGCGGAACGGGATCCGCAGTGCTCAGCACCGTTGAGGCGGCGGCGCGCGACGCCGGCCGCAGCATCCTGAAGTCCAGCGCGTCCTGGCCGTATGCCGCGGGCGACGACGGCGCCGGCATCCCGGGCCGCGAGTTCGCTCGACGGCACGGTTACACCCTCGCGCTCGGCGACGTGCAGAACCGCCTGCAGTTGCCGATCGACGCCGAACTGCTCGACGCTCTCGAAGCCGAGGCCGCCAGCCGCTCCGCCTCCTATCGACTGCGTTCCTGGATCGGCAGCGTGCCGACCGATGTCGTCCATGGCTGGGCGCAGCTGGATGCCGCGGTCGAGACGGAGGCACCGGTCGGCGACCTGGACATCGAGCCGTCGACGGTCGACGTCCACGAGATCAGGACGAACGAGGCACTCCTCGCCCGGCAGAATCGCCGCAGCTACGGAACCGTCGCGCTGGATGCCGAGGGGCGCGTGGTCGCGTACACGCAGCTGGTCGTCTCCGGCGACGACGGCAACGCCTACCAGTGGGGCACGCTGGTGCTCAGCGAGGCCCGCGGACACCGACTCGGCATGGCCGTCAAGATCGCGAACCTGCGGATGCTGCAGGAGCACGCCTCCGATGTGCGCGCGGTGTACACGTACAACGCCGGCGTCAACGAGCACATGCTCGCGATCAATCGCCGCCTGGGCTTCGTGCCGTCGGAGCGCATGGGCGAGTTCCAGAAGCACGTGTAGCGTGGCAGCGCGGGGAAGCGGGGCAGCGCGAGGAAGCGGGGCAGCGCGTCCAGGTCGCACATTTCGCCGCTACGCACGCGCCAGAACGGCTGAATATGCGACCTGAATCACCGGGCGGGGCAGAATGGGCACCATGACGCCGGCACTGGATGACCTGCTCGAGACGGCCCGAGTGGTCGCGCTGCCGATGACGACGCGATTCCGCGGCGTGGACGTCCGCGAGGCGCTGCTCTTCGAGGGCCCTGAGGGGTGGGCCGAGTTCTCGCCGTTCGTCGAGTACGCGGATGCCGAGGCATCCACCTGGCTCGCCGCCGCGATCGATTACGCCTGGAACCCGCAGCCGGCGCCGCTGCGCGACCGGATTCCGGTGAACGCGACGGTGCCCGCCGTCGATGCGGGCCGCGTGCCCGAGATCCTGGCCCGGTTCCCCGGATGCCGCACCGCCAAGGTCAAGGTCGCTGACCCCGGCCAGCACCTCGCGGATGACGTCGCCAGGGTGCGCGCGGTGCGAGAAGCGCTGGGCCCGGAGGGCCGGATCCGCGTCGACGCGAACGCGGCCTGGAACATCGACGAGGCCGAGCGCGCCCTGCACGCCCTCGCCGAGTTCGACCTCGAGTACGCCGAGCAGCCGTGCGCCACTGTCGACGAGCTGGCCGAGCTGCGGACGCGCATCAAGTACATGGGCATCCCGATCGCCGCGGACGAGAGCGTCCGCAAGGCCGAGGACCCTCTCGCGGTGGCCAGGGCAGGCGCCGCAGACCTCGTCGTGATCAAGGCACAGCCGCTCGGCGGCATCCGGCGCGCGCTCGACATCGTCGCGGAAGCGGGGCTGCCCGCCGTGGTCTCCAGCGCGCTCGACACAGCGGTCGGCCTCAGCCAGGGCGCCGCACTCGCAGCGTCTCTCCCCACCCTCGACTACGACTGCGGCCTGGGCACCGGAGCGCTGTTCGTCGAGAACATCGTGGATCTCTCCCCGGCGGACGGCGCGATTCCCGTCGGCCGCGTCACGCCGGATGCTGCGCGGCTCGAGCGGCTCGCGGCATCCGCCGACCGTCGCGACTGGTGGCTCGATCGCCTCCGTCGCTGCCACGCGCTGCTCGCGGCATCCGCACGATGAGACGGGGTTTCCCGCACGAAGCAGGTGCAGCCCACCGCCGTCTCATGCGGCAGACCTCGTCTCGCGTCGGCCTCAGCTCCCGGCCGGCGCGATGATCAGCTCGACGAGCTGCCCCAGGGCCTCGGCACCGACGCGGTGGAGCTCTTCGCCGTCGTAGCCCGAGACCGCGGCGCGGGCCATGCAGCCCTCCCACTGGACCATGAGCATCTGCGCGGCGGCCGGCACATCGACCCGTAGCGCGAACAGCCCCGAATCGACGATGCCCTGGATGATGCCCTCGATGCTCGCGGTCATCGCCTGGTCCTGGGAGAGATACGCCTTGCCGAAGGCCTCGTCGCGCAGCGCGCCGATGCGGATCTCGCTCATGAGCAGCACGCTGAGACGATCGTCGAGGCCCGAGTCGAGGACCTTCTGCACGAGCTGGATCGGGTCGGCGTCGCCGCTCAGCACCCCGGCGGCGACGAACTCCTCGATGCGTCCGCGAACGGATGCCAGGCGCTGCTCGGCGACGGATGAGGCGAGCTCCAGGAACAGCTCGTCCTTGGAGTCGAAGTTCGAGTAGAAGGCGCCGCGAGTGAAGCCGGCGCGGTCGCAGATCGCCTCGACGCTGGCGCCCTCCAGGCCGACCTCGGCGAAGACCTGCGCTGCGGCATCCATCAGTCGTGCTCGCGTGTTCTCACGCCGTCTCGTCACGGGAATCGTCATCGCATCCTCCTCCCCCATCATGGCCGAATGCGATGCATTGAGCCTGTCGAAATGTTCACATCTGGCGCACAGTTTCACGTCACCGACTCACCGTAGGATACACAGGTGTATCGGATACATCTCTGTATCCAAGTCTCTCATCCGTGCTCTCGGAGGATCCTGTGTCCACACTCCTGTCTTCTCTCGGACGCTGGTCGTTCCGCCACCCGTGGCGGGTGCTCGTCGCCTGGCTGATCATCCTCGCCGCGGCGGGCGGTGGCGCTCTGGTGCTTCAGCAGGGCACGGACAACTCCTTCAGCATCCCCGGCACGGAGGCGCAGGACGGTCTCGAGCAGCTGTCGCGCTCGTTCCCCCAGGTGAGCGGAACGAACGCGCAGTTCATCGTGGTCGCCGCCGACGGCGAGCAGGTCACGGACGACGCCTACCGCACGCCGATCGAGGATGCCGTCGACGAGCTCGCCGACCTCGACGACGTCCTGGCCGTCACCTCGCCGTACGACGAGATGGTCGAGGGCATGGTGAACGAGGGCGCGACGGCGGCGATCGTGCAGCTGCAGTTCGACGGCCAGTCCACCGACGTCTCGGACGAGACAAAGGATGAGCTCACCGCCATGGTCGACGAGCTGCGGGGCGAGCTGCCGGAGGGCACGCAGCTGAAGCTCGGCGGTGACCTGTTCGCGATCTCGATCCCCGGCGTGACGCTGACCGAAGCCGTCGGCCTCGTGATCGCGCTGCTCGTGCTGGTCGTGACGTTCCGGTCGTTCGTGGTCGCGGGGCTCCCGCTGCTGACCGCCGTGCTGGGCGTCGGCATCTCGATGGCGGGTATCTTCGCGGCCACAGCGTTCGCGTCGGTCTCGTCGACCACTCCCCTGCTCGCCCTCATGCTCGGCCTCGCGGTCGGCATCGACTACGCGCTGTTCATCATGGCCAGACACCAGGACCAGGTGCGCGACGGCGTCGAGCCGGAGGAGTCCGCCGCACGCGCCGTCGGCACCGCGGGTTCGGCCGTCGTGTTCGCCGGCATCACGGTGCTCATCGCACTGATCGGGCTCGGCTTCGCCGGCATCCCGTTCCTCACGACCATGGGCATCGCGGCATCCGTCGCCGTGGCCGTGGCCGTGGCGATCGCCGTCACGCTGACGCCGGCGGTGCTCGGGTTCCTGAAGGGACGCATCGTCGGACGGCCGAAGAAGGAGCGCCCGGCGAAGAAGGACAAAGGCCCGCGCCGCGGTTTCAGCGAGCGCTGGGTCGGCGGGGTGACGAAGCATCCGGTCATCACGTCGCTGGCCGTCATCATCGGCCTCGGTGTCGTCGCGGTTCCCGCCCTCAGTCTCGATCTCGCACTTCCGAACGCCGGCGTGCTCGCGCCCGACGACGAGGCACGCCAGAGCTACGACCTCACCGCCGAGGAGTTCGGCCCCGGATTCAACGGTCCGCTCGTCCTGACCGGCACGATCGTCACCTCCGACGACCCGCTCACCCTGATGGAAGACCTCGGGGATGCCGTCGCCGAGATCGACGGCGTCAAGGAAGTGGCCCTCGCCGTCCCGAACGAGACCGCCGACACCGGCATCGTCCAGGTGATCCCGGAGACCGCGCCGGACGACCCCGCCACCAGCGACCTGGTCCGCGAGCTGCGCTCGCACCACGACGAGTGGCTCGACGAGTTCGGTATCGATGTGAAGGTCACCGGCTTCACCGCCGTCGCGATCGACATCTCCGACCAGCTCGGCGGCGCTCTGCTGCCGTTCGGCGTCTTCGTGATCGGACTGTCCCTGATCCTGCTGACGATCGTGTTCCGCTCGATCTGGGTGCCGGTCACCGCCGCGCTCGGCTATCTGCTGTCGATCGTCGCCGCGTTCGGCGTCGTCGCCGCGGTGTTCGAGTGGGGCTGGCTCGCCGACGCCCTGCACGTCGCGAAGGTCGGACCGATCATCAGCTTCATGCCGATCATCCTGATGGGCGTGCTGTTCGGCCTCGCAATGGATTACCAGGTGTTCCTCGTCTCGCGCATGCGCGAGGACTTCGTGCACGACCCCGATTCGAAGTCGCCGAACCGCGCCATGCGCCGCGCCGCAGCCCTGCGCGCTGTGCGCTCGGGCTTCACCGGCTCGGCGAAGGTCGTCACCGCCGCAGGACTGATCATGTTCGCCGTGTTCGTGGCGTTCGTGCCTGAGGGCGACTCGTCGCTCAAGCCGATCGCGCTCGGTCTCGCCGCCGGCATCGCGATCGACGCGTTCCTCGTGCGCATGACCCTGATCCCCGCGCTCATGGCGATCCTCGGCGAGCGCGCCTGGCAGATCCCGGCGTGGCTGGAGAAGATCCTGCCGAGCGTCGACATCGAAGGCGAGGCCGTCGAGCGCGAGCGTCACCTGGCCGCGTGGCCGGGCGACGACTCCGTCATCGCCGCCGACGATCTGGTGCTCAGCGCGGACGCCCCGATCGTCCAGGGTCTGTCACTGCGCGTCGCGCCGGGCGAAGCGCTCATCGCGACCGGCGGTGACAGCCGCGTGCGCCGCGCGATCGCGCTGGCCGTCGCCGGCCGCCTGACTCCGGACGCCGGAAAGCTCCGCGTGGTCGGGCACCTGCTGCCCGGACGCGCCGCCTGGGTGCGCGGTCACGTCGGCAGCGTTCTCGTGGACGACCCGGATGCTGCGCTGCTCGACCTGCGCGAAGCGCTGCGGGGACGCTCGTCCCTCGTCGTGATCGACGGGATCGACCGGCTCACCGGCGGACAGCGCGACCAGGCGACGACCATGCTGCAGCACGCAGCGGCGTCCCGTCCGCTGGCGGTGTTCGCGACGGCATCCGATCCGGATCTTGCTCGCATAATCCTGACGGAGGCCTCCTGGCCGGCCGTCGCCACCGTCGATCTTTCCCACGCACACCACTCTTCCGAGGTGAACGCATGAACCTCTCCATCGAGCGGGCACGGTCCCGCAAGCCCATCACCCTGCTGACGATCATCGGCGTGCTGCTGCTGCCTGCGATCATCGGCGGCATCCTCGTCGCAGCGCTGCAGAACCCGACCGAGCGACTCGACTCGATGACCGCGGCGATCGTCAATCTCGACGAGCCCGTCACGATCGACGACCAGTACACGCCGCTCGGGCGCCAGCTCGCGTCGGGTCTGGTCGAGGGGTCCGACGACATGGACTCGAACCTCACCTGGGTCATCTCCAACGAGGAGGATGCCGCTGACGGTCTCGCCGACGGCAGCTACCAGGCCGTCGTGACAATCCCCGCGGAGTTCTCTGCCGCGGCGACCTCGGCCGGTCAAACCATCGCCAACGGCAGCGGGACGCCGGAGCAGGCCACGATCCAGGTGACGACGCCCGACGACGGTCTCGTCGCCGACGACCTCATCACATCGCAGATCGCATCGGTCGCCGCCAGCAGCATGGGCACCATGCTGAGCGAGGCGACCATGGAGAACGTGCTGGTCGGTTTCACGACCATCGGCGACCAGATCGGTGAGGCTGCCAGCGGGGCTTCCGAGCTCGCGGACGGCGCACGGTCTGCGGCCGACGGCGCCGCGGAGCTTCCGGAGGGGGCGGCGCAGCTCGCCGACGGTGCGGCGCAGCTCGGGTCGGGTGCGTCGGAGCTGGCATCCGGGCTCGGGACGATCGCGTCAGGGACCCGGGATGCCGCGAGCGGAGCGACCGAGTTGGGGAATGGGCTGACAAGTGGCGCGGCCGCGCTGAATCAGAGCGGGCTCGTGCCCGACCAGCTGTTCGAGGGCGCGAACGGCGCGCAGCGGGCGACCGCCGGTGTCCGGGACGGTGTCGCGGGGCTGGACGCTCAGCTGTCGCAGTTGCTGTCGAAGTGCGGCGCACAGGCCACGCCGGAATTCTGCGAGGAACTGGCAATAGCATCTGGGACCGCAAGCGCGCTCGTGACCCCATCCGACCAGGCCGCTCAGGCCGCAGCTGGAACGGCGACCGGACTCCGCGCATTCGACGCCGAGGCGACGAAGACCGTGACTGGACAGCTGAACGCTGCCGGCGCCGGCGCGATCGGCCTCGCCGACGGCCTGAACCAGCTGGCCGCCGGTACCGACCAGTCGGCGACCGGAGCCTCGGCTCTGGGCGACGGCGCCACGCAGCTGAGCGACGGCGCGACTGCGCTCGCAGACGGCGCGGGCGAACTCGCCACCGGCCTCGACACCCTGGCGACCGGAACAGGAGACCTCGCCGGCGGTCTGCGCACGGCATCCGAGCAGCTCCCCTCGTTCAGCGACGACGAGTCGACGTCGCTGGCGTCGGTGATCTCCGACCCGGTGACCTCGAACGCCGAGGCGAGCACGATCTTCGGTCCGACGGCGATCCCGTTGCTGGCGGCCGTGGCGCTGTGGTTCGGCGGCCTCGCATCGTTCCTCGTGATGCGCGCTCACACCGCGCGTACGCTGACCTCGCGTCGCTCGTCCGCGTCGCTGACGCTGCGGGCTTTCTGGCCGGCTGCGGCGATCGGCGCAGGACAGGGCGTGCTCGTCGCGCTGATCGTCCAGATCGTCGCCTCGTACGACGCCGCGGCGTGGTGGGCGTTCGCCGGCACCGCTGTGCTCGCCGGCGTCGCTTTCGCCGCCGTGAACCAGGCGCTGGTCGCCGTCTTCGGCGGGGCCGGACGCTGGATCAGCGCGCTGGTCGGCGTCGTCGCCGTCGCGACGGGGCTGATCTCGACGGTGCCGGGTTGGCTCGCCTCGGTCGGGGCTGCGCTGCCCACCGCGCCGGCGTTCACCGGGCTGATCGCCGCGAACGGCGCGGCTGTCGCAGGCCTCGTCGTGTGGGCCGTCCTGTCGCTGATCGTCACGACCGTCGTCGTGGCCATGCGCCGCACGACGTCTGCGAAGGCGGTGCTCGCCTCGGCGTAGCATCCGCCCCCTCAATCGGGAGGGGTCGCAAACGGTCGCCGAACCTCGCTGGTGGCGACCGGATGCGCCCCCTCCCGGACTGCGCTCTCGGGTGAGGGGTCGCAAACGGTCGCCATTCCGCGCGGGTGGCGACACATTGCGACCCCTGCCGCGCGTGTCCGTTACCGTCGGGGGATGCGCCGGCCGTTCATGACCGATCCCGACCAACTGTCCTCACTTGAAGGACAGCAGTACCTCGTCCTGCGTCCGTCCGCCCCGGTCTCAGCGGCGTACCGGAAGGTGCAGGGCGAACTCCTCACGCGCGTGCCAGCAGGGACGAAGCATCCGCACACCGAGCACGTCACGCTTCGCGGATTCTACGAGCCCGAGCGTCGTGGCCAGCTCGGCGCTCTCGTGCGGGAGTGGGCGGCACGTCAGCATCCGATCGAGATCGTCGCCGAAGCGATCGACACGTTCCCGGCACCATGGCAGATCGTGATCATGCGACTGGCGCGGACGGCATCCCTCGTCGACGGCTACGCATCGCTGAGCACCGCCCTCGAGCAGACCGACTTCCGCCGTCTCGACGAGCTCGCCCTCGAGGACTGGATCTTCCACCTGTCCGTCGCCTATGGAAAGACGCTCCCGGCCGACGCCTGGACCGAGCTCGAACGCGGCTCACTGCGAGAGCTCGCCGAACAGCCCCGCTGCGTCGTCGCGGAGGCCGAACTGGTCTGGTACCAGGACGGCCTCGAGCACGCCGAGGTCATCCCGCTCGGTTAGGACATGACCGCGCTCACTTCGGCACGCTTGGAGGTGGCGCCAGTTGTCGCTCAAGCGCGGTCCGAGCGACACTAAGCGACACCTGCGCGATCCCGGTCGCCGCCCACGCATCAGGAGGTGGCGCTTCGTGCCGCTCGGACGCGCGCGAAGCGGCACGAAGCGACACCTCCAGCAACTAAGGGCGCGAACTCAGGGCCACTCGCCCGGTCGGCGCCAGCGGACCGCCGGCCGCGCGCTCAGCTCAGGCCGCTGTACGCGTGCAACCCCTTGAAGAACACGTTCACGATCGTGAAGTTGAAGATCACCGCGGTGAAACCGACGATCGACAGCCACGCCGAGGGGTTGCCGCGCCAGCCGCGGGTCGCACGGGCGTGGATGTATCCGGCGTAGAGCACCCAGACGATGAAGGTCCAGGTCTCCTTGACGTCGAAGCCCCAGTAGCGACCCCAGGCGTCCTGCGCCCAGACGGCACCGGCGATGAGCGTGAAGGTCCAGAAGATGAATCCGACGATCGCGAAGCGGAACGCCATGCCCTCGAGGCGGTCGGCGTTCGGCAGAGTGCCGAGGAACTTCGGTCCGGGCTTCTCAGCGGCCTCGACGAGCCGTCGCTCGCGCCGCGACTGCATGAGCTGCAGCACGGACAGGGCGCACGCGAGGGCGAAGAACGCGGTGGCGAGCGACGCGACGAACACGTGGATGACGAGCCAGACACTCTTGAGCGGATCCATCAGCGGCACGACGCCCACGTAGAAGCTGATCGCCGCAGCCCCCATCAGTACGACGACGAGCCCCGTGATGAACGTGCCGAGGAACCGCAGGTCGATCCGGGTGTTCACCACGAGGTACACGAGCACGACGAGCAGGGTGCCGGTCATCGCGAACTCGTACAGGTTCGCCCACGGCACGCGCTCCGCCGCGATTCCGCGCGTGACGGTCGCGGCGAGCTGGAACAGGAAGCCCAGAACTGTCAGCGCCGTGCCGATCCGCGCCATGACATAGCGCGGCTTCGCCGGCTCCTCGGATGCCGCATCCGCAGCGTCCGTACCCGCAGGAGCAGCCCCAGCCGAAGAGGCCTCGGCCCCGACGAGCACGGCCTCGCGCTCGCGGACCAGGCGTGCGTCCGCGCTCACCTCGGAGCGACGCGCGAGATCGAAGGCGTAGGCCACGAAGGCTGCCGCGTAGATCGCGATCGCCGTCCAGACGAACAGGATCGAGAGGGAGTCGAGGTCGGGCATTGTCCCAGTCTACTTTCGGGTGGTTTCTGAGGAAGAGGAGTCGAGCAGTCGCGCATGGCCCGCAGCCAGGTCGTGGACGGCGGCTCCGAGGGTCGGGTCCTCGCCGCGGGCGAGGCCGGCGTACTCCAGTCGCACTGCGCTCTTAGCGTCGGAGCCGTTCGAGCCCTCCGCGACGGACGCCTTCACCCACATGCGCCGGCGCGGGATGAACAGCGCCAGCATCAGGCCGGCCAGCGCGAGCAGAGCGAACACGAGCACCCAGACCGCGGATGCATCGTGGTGCACCTGCAGCGACGCGAATCGCTTGACCGACTGGGTGAAATCGGTGGCGCCGACAGGCGATTCGTCCTCGAAGGTGACCGAGCCGCGGCCGTCCGGAAGCTCCGCCGTCTCGCCGGGCTGCAACTCGATCGACGGGGCGCCGCTCTCGTCACCGACGATCGGGGTGAGCTCCTCTGTGTCCAGCACGTACACCGAGCGGGGCGTGCCGTCGTCGATGCCGAGGTCGCCCTCGTAGATGCGGAGCGTGAGCAGCGGGGCGAGCAGGTCGCCGTGCGCCGACGCGTAGGCCCCGCTCTCGAGCTTCACCGCGCTCGGGTAGAGGAATGCCGCGATGCCGAGCTGTTCCGGCATCCCGTCGGTGACCTTGATGACGCCGAGCGAGGTGAGCGCGTTGTCCTGCGGCAGGAACGGCACCGAGTTGCTGTAGACGACCTCGTCGTCGGCATTGCGCACCGTGATGGTCGGGGCGTAGCCGTTGCCGAGCAGGTAGATCTTGTCGCCGGCGATGTCGAGAGGGTGGTTGACGCGAACGGCATCCTCACGGGTCTCGCCGTTCTCGCGCACGGTCACGTTCGCCGAGAAGTCGCCGGCCTGACCGGATGCCGCGGAGCCGTACTCCTGGTAGGTCACATCGAACGAGTCCAGAGTCATCGAGTACGGGCTGAGGGCGTCATCGCCGACGAAGCGGCCGCGGTTCATCGACTCGTAGTCCAGAAGCGTGTTGACGAACGTCTGGCCCTCGACGACGACGCGCTGCCCGGTGTAGGCGAAGCTGCCCCCGACGCCGACCGTGATGAGCACGCCGACCAGCGCCAGGTGGAAGATGAGGTTGCCGGTCTCGCGCCAGTAGCCGCGCTCGGCCGACACCGAGTACGTGCGGCCGGACTTGGTCGCGGTGTCGTACCGCTCGACGCGATAGCCGAGCGCCTTCAGCTGCTTCTGCGCGACGTCGATCGAGCGGGATGCCTCGGCGTCGGCATCCTCGCCCGCGGAGGGGCGAACGACCTCACGGTGATCCTCAAGGCGCGCAAGGCGGGCCGGGGTCCGCGGCGGGCGCGCCTGGAGCGCCTTGATGTGGTGCTTGATGCGCGGGATGACGCAGCCGACCAGCGAGATGAACAGCAGCAGGTAGATCGCCGAGAACCACGGCGACAGGTACACGTCGAACATGCCCATCGCGTCGAGCACCGGGAACAGATCGGGGTTGTCGGTCTCCCACTGCGTCACGCCGTTGGGGTCGGCCATCCGCTGCGGGAAGATCGAGCCCGGGATGGCGGCGATCGCGAGGACGAGCAGCAGGATGATCGCGGTGCGCATCGACGTCAGCTGGCGCCAGCCCCAGCGCAGCCAGCCGACGAAGCCGAGGCGCGGCTGGGTGATCGCGGCGCCGTCGCCGTCGATGTGATCGGACGGGCGGAGCGGATCGGAAGACGTCACGGCATCCTTCTGGGCGGAGTCGATATCGGTGCGGGAATCAGAGCGGGAGGATGACACTGCCCATCACCGCCGTCAGTCGGGACATGAGGTCGGTCCAGAGCCCCGTGACCATCAGCACGCCGAGCGCGATGAGCAGCACGCCGCCGATGATGTTCACGACGCGGATGTGGCGCCGCAGGAATCCGATGGTCTTCGTCGCCCATCCGAAGCCGAGCGCGACGAGCAGGAACGGGATGCCGAGGCCGAGGCTGTACGCCAGGCCGAGGAACGAGGCGCGCCAGGGGTCACCGAGCGTCCACGAGACCGCGGTGATCGCGGTGAGCGTCGGGCCGATGCAGGGCGCCCAGCCGATGCCGAGCGCGAAGCCGAGCAACGGGGCGCCGATGAGCCCGGTCTTCGAGGTGACGTGCATGCGCCACTCGCGCTGCGCGAAGCCGAACAGGCCGAGGAACACCAGGCCCATCGCGATGATGACGACACCCAGAATGCGGGTGATCAGGTCGCCCCACTGCAGGAAGAAGACGGATGCCGCACCGCCGATGATCGTGAACGCGATGAACACGATGCTGAAGCCGAGGATGAACAGCAGCACGCCGAGCACGAGGCGCCCGCGGTTGGGGGCGGCGTCGTTCGTCGCCGCACCTCTCGGCGCCACCGCTCCGCCGATGAACCCGAGGTATCCCGGCACGAGCGGGAGCACGCACGGGGAGAGGAAGGAGACGAGCCCTGCGAGCATCGCGACCGGGATCGCGAGCCAGAGTGCGCCGGAGCCGATCAGCTCGCTCGTGTTCACGCGCCCTCCGCGAGCGCGTCGCCCACGAGGGTCGAGAGGATGCTGGTGCCGTCGACCGGGCCGATGATGCGGGCCGCGACTCGGCCCTGCTTGTCGAGCACGAGCGTGGTCGGGGTCGCCTGGATCGGGGTGGCGCCGGCGAAGGCGAGCTTCGCCGAGCCGCTGTCGACGTCCATGATGCTCGGGTACGTCACGCCGTAGGTCTTCGCGAACGAGCGGGCTGTGTCCGCCTGGTCGTAGATGTTGATGCCGACGAACGACACGTCCTCGTCGCTGTATTCCTGCCACACGGCTTCGAGGTCGCCCGCCTCGACGCGGCAGGGCGCGCAGCCGGCGTACCAGAAGTTCACGACCGTGACGTCGCCGGCGATGTCGGCGCTGTCGAACTGCTCGCCGTCCTCGGTCACGCCGCCGAAGACCACGGGCTCACCGCGTTCTGCGACGGGGACCTCCTCGACAGCTCCGTCGGCGGAGATGTAGCCCTTGCCATCGCCGTCGAGGTACTGCTGGGCGACCGGATCGGCGGCGCAGGCGGTCAGGGAGGAGACGGCGATCACCGCGGCGAGCGCGGCTCCGAGCATCCGACGAGAGCGTCGATTGCGGGAGGGGCGGCCGTCGCGAATCGGTCGAATCGTCGAGGCGAAAGGCACATTCCCAGTCTACGCAGGGGTTTCTATGGGTGATCTGGAAGGTGCGGCCCCGAGCGGCGCCTCAGAACCGCGCCAGGACGTCCTCCACGCCGGCACGGAACCGCGGGCAGGTCATGATGTCGTGGGCGCGGCAGCGAAGAGCATGTTCGGTCATCTCACGAGAGCGCTGCATCTCCAGCATCCGCTTGTCGAGATCGTCCAGGTGCGCGTGCAGCACCTCGTGCCGTCCGGAGCGTCCGTCGTCGAGGAGCACGGCGATCTGCTCGAGCGTCATACCGGCGAGCTTGCTGCGCTGGATGATCGCGATGCGGACGACATCCGCCTCGCCGTATCGGCGGCGGCCCGCGGCATCCCGTTCGGGGCGGAGCAGGCCGACGCTCTCCCAGTGCCGGAGCACGTTCGTCGGCAGGTCGAAGCGTTCGGCGACATCGCCGACAGACCAGGGATGCATGGCGCTTGACTTCATGTTGACATGAAGTCACACACTGGTCGAGAACGCAAGATCAGGAGGATCCACCATGTACGACGCGATCGTGATCGGCGCCGGCCCCGCCGGCCTGCAGGCCGCCCTCACGCTGGGCCGGATGCATCGCACCGCCCTGCTGCTCGACTCCGGCGAGTACCGCAACGGCCCCGTCGAGCACATGCACAACGTCATCGCATCCGACGGCACGCCCCCGGCGGACTTCCGGGCCACGGCCCGCGCTCAGCTCGCTGAGTACGCCACCGTCCGGCTGCGCGATCTCGCAGCGGAGCGGATCGACGGGGCCGTCGACGACTTCGCCGTCCGCCTCGCCGATGGTTCGGTCGAGCACGCGCGGCGGGTGGTACTCGCGACCGGTGTCGTCGACGAGCTCCCCGGTGCCCCCGGTCTTTCTGAGCTGTGGGGACTGCGGGCATTCACCTGCCCGTTCTGCGATGGTCACGAGTTCGCCGGGAAGGACATCGGCATCCTCGGTGCGTCCGCGCGGACGCTGCACCTGACCGGGATGCTCGCACCGATCGCCCGGAGCATCATGGTGTTCCCCGTCGGCGAGCAGCCGACAGACGAGGATCGTGCGGCGCTGGAAGCAGCCGGGGTGCGCACCCACCCCGAGCTCGTCGACACCGTCGCCGCCGAGGGCGAGGGTGTGCGGATCACGGCCGGCGGCGAGCACGTCGCCGTGGCCGGGCTGTTCGTCGCGGCAGGATCCGTGCGGCAGCGAGCATCGTTCGCCGCCGATCTCGGGCTGAGCGTCCTGCCCTCCGGATCGATCGAGATCGACGACTTCGGTCAGACCTCGACACCCGGCATCCTCGCCGCGGGCGATCTCGCCCACCGCGCGTCTCTCCCCGGCCCCGTGGCATCCGTCATCCAGTCGGCAGCCGCCGGCCAGATGGCTGCGGCGTGGATCGTGCAGCAATTGAGCGCTTAGCCTGTGTCGATCCCTGAGCCTGTCGAAAGGGGCGGCCCACTGGGCCCGCCGGACGCTTCGACAGGCTCAGCGACCGGCTCGCCGCCTAGACCGCGCCGAGGTCGACGCCGGCTGCGGCCGGCTCCGCGTACCCGACCTCGCGCCACACGTCACCCACCCGCTCGAACGACGTGACGCTCGAGAGCGCGCAGCGCCGGGTGCGCGGGTCGTGCCGGAGTCGGAGTCCGGCGACGTACAGGTGTGTGATCCAGATCGGCGCCTGGTGCGAGACGATCACGGCATCCCCGCCGTCTGCCTCGTCCCACGCGCTGTTCATGGCGTCTTCCATACGCTCGGCGATGGACAGGTACGGCTCTCCCCAGCTCGGGAGCGAGGGGTTGCGCAGGTGCCACCAGTTGCGGGGGTCGCGCAGTGACCGGCTCATCCGGGTGCCCTCGAAGACATTGGTCGGTTCGATCACCCGCTCATCGATCACCGGCTCCAGCCCGAAGATCTCGGCGAACGGCTCAGCCGACTCCTGCGTGCGCTCGAGCGGCGAGCAGTGCAGCGAGCCGACCGGACGGTCGAGCCCTTCGACGTACTCGGCGGCAGCCCGCGCCATCCGTCTGCCGTCCTCGCTGAGCCGGTAGTGCGGAAGCCGCCCGTAGAGGAGGCGGCGGGGATTGTGGACCTCCCCGTGACGAACGAGGTGCAGGCGCTCAGCAGGCATTCAGACCTTCCGGTAGGTCGCCGACCCGAACCCGACGATCAGGTGGCCGATGAAGGGGAACATCCAGAGCAGGAAGAACGAGAACACCGCCCCCTTGCCGAAGTTCGCGCCCTCCTTGACCGCCACCACGATCGCGAAGACGATGTTCACGATCGGGATCAGGTACAGCAGCGAGAACCAGCCCGACATGCCGGCGATCTTCACGAGGAAGATCACGTTGACGATCGGGATGAGAGCGAGGATGCCGGCATAACCCGCCTTCACGAAGACCTTCCACATCGTGATGGCGTAGAGCACGTACAGCGCGAGACTCAGCCACATCGAGGTGGTGGAGGCGACCTGGTCGCTGATCAGGTTCCAATCCACGGCCCGCTCCCCTGCTCTCCGGCCGCCCGGCGCAGCCCCACTGCGGCCGAGTCTATCGACCCCGCGCTCCGCCCCGAGAGGACCCCGCGCGCGCCCCCGTAGAATGGCGGAATGCTTCGCACTCACACGACCGGCTCCCTGCGCGCCGAACACATCGGTCAGACCGTCACCCTCACGGGTTGGGTCGATCGTCGTCGTGATCACGGAGGAGTCGCCTTCATCGATCTGCGCGATGCCTCCGGCATCGCCCAGGTCGTCATCCGCGACGAAGAGGTGGCGCACCCGCTGCGCAGCGAGTTCGTGCTGAAGGTGACCGGCGAGGTCTCCCGCCGCCCCGAGGGCAACGCGAACCCGAACCTGCCCACCGGCGAGATCGAGGTCATCGCGACCGAGGTCGAGGTGCTGAACGAGTCCGCTCCTCTGCCGTTCCAGGTGTCCACGGGTCTCGGCGACAGCGAGACGATCGGTGAGGACGTGCGGTTCAAGCACCGTTACCTCGACCTGCGCCGTCCGTCCGCGGCATCCGCTCTTCGCCTGCGCTCGAAGGTCTACAAGGCGATCCGCGACGAGCTCGACCGCCGTGAGTTCGTCGAGGTCGAGACCCCGACCCTCACGCGTTCGACCCCGGAGGGCGCCCGCGACTTCGTCGTGCCCGCGCGCCTGCACCCCGGCAGTTGGTACGCACTGCCGCAGTCGCCGCAGCTGTTCAAGCAGCTGCTCATGGTCGGCGGCGTCGAGAAGTACTACCAGCTGGCCCGCTGCTACCGCGACGAGGACTTCCGCGCCGACCGTCAGCCGGAGTTCACGCAGCTCGACATCGAGATGAGCTTCGTCGACCAGGAGGACGTCATCGAGATGATGGAGTCCCTCGTCGTCGCGATGTGGAAGACGATCGACGTCGAGGTGCAGACGCCGCTGCCGCGCATCACCTACGCCGACGCCATGGCGAAGTACGGCTCGGACAAGCCCGACCTGCGCTTCGGCCTCGAGCTCGTCGAGGCCACCGAGTACTTCAAGGACACCACGTTCCGCGTGTTCCAGAACCCCTACGTCGGCGCCGTGCGCATGCCCGGCGGCGCATCGCAGCCGCGCAAGCAGCTGGACGCCTGGCAGGACTGGGCCAAGCAGCGCGGTGCGCGTGGACTTGCCTACGTGCTCTTCAACGAGGACGGGACGCTCGGCGGACCCGTCGCCAAGAACCTCTCCGAGACCGAGCAGGCCGGCCTCGCGGCCCTCACCGGCGCCGAGGCGGGCGACTGCGTGTTCTTCGCAGCCGGCTCCGCCAAGGAATCGCGTGCACTGCTGGGTGCGGCGCGCGTCGAGATCGGTCGCCGACTGGGTCTGCTCGACCCCGACACGTTCGCCTTCACCTGGGTGGTGGACGCTCCGATGTTCGAGCCTGCGGCGGATGCCGTGGCATCCGGCGATGTCGCGGTCGGCGCGGGAGCCTGGACCGCTGTGCACCACGCGTTCACCGGGCCCAAGCCGGAGTTCGCCGACACGTTCGACACCGACCCGGCATCCGCGCTGGCGTACGCGTACGACATCGTCTGCAACGGCAGCGAGCTCGGCGGCGGATCGATCCGCATCCACCGCGAGGACGTGCAGAAGCGCGTCTTCGAGGTCATGGGCATCTCGGACGAGGTCGCTCAGGAACAGTTCGGCTTCCTGCTGGACGCGTTCAAGTTCGGCGCCCCGCCGCACGGCGGCATCGCGCTGGGCATGGACCGCGTTCTGCAGCACCTGACCAAGACCGACTCGATTCGCGAGGTCATCGCGTTCCCGAAGACCGGCAACGGATTCGACCCGCTGACCAGCGCTCCCGCGCCGATCACCGATGCGCAGCGCGCCGAGGCCGGCGTCGACTTCGTCCCCGAGGATGCCGAGGCCTGAGCCCGCGCAGGGAGGGAGTCGAAGCCTCATCACAAGGAAGGCTTCGACTCCGTCGCTCCGCGACTGCGCTCACCCCGTTTCGTCGCGCTGCGCTCGCTCAACGCCCCGCAAGGTCATTGAGCCCGCAAGCATCGCGCGCGGTCGTTGAGCCCGCGACACCCCGCAACCCGCCGTGCGATCGCACTCCCGCGGGTCGTTGAGCGGAGACGGCGGAGACGTCGCAGACGAAACGGGCTGAGCGACCGAAGGGAGTCGAAGCCTCGCCCATTCAGCCCTCACCCCAGGAGCGCGAGCCCCGGGACGATGTTCTCATTCCACACGTCGACACCGAGCTTTCCGATCAGCGCGACCACGACGACGAGGAACACGACCCGGATGAACTTCGCGCCGCGCGCGACGGCCATGCGGGAGCCGAGATAGCTTCCGGCGACATTCGCCACCGCGAGGATGCCGCCGAGCAGCCACAGCACAGACCCGTGCGGAATGAACAGCAGCAGTGCTCCGATGTTAGTGGCGAGGTTGACGATCTTCGCCTTGGCACTCGCCTGCAGGAAGTCGTAGCCCATCAGCGCCACGAGCGTGATGACGAGGAACGTGCCGGTGCCGGGGCCGATCATGCCGTCGTAGAACCCGATCACGAGGCCCGCCGCACCCGCCATGATGTGGTGCTTGTGGCCGGCGAAGCGAAGCTTGGTCGCCGCGCCCATCTCGGGCTTGAACACGGTGAAGATCGCCACGGCGAGCAGGGCGACGACGATGATCGGCTTGAACGCGGCCGGCGGCAGCACGGTCGCCACCGCCGCCCCGCCGAAGGAGCCGACCAGCGCGATGCCCGCCATCGGCAACGCCGTGCGGATGTCGGGTTTCGCGCGGCGGTAGTAGGTCACGCTGCTGGTGGCGGTGCCGAACACCGAGGCGAGCTTGTTGGTGGCGAGCGCCTGCACGGGGGCGATGCCCGGAATGAGCAGGAGCGCCGGCAGCTGCAGCAGCCCTCCCCCGCCGACGACGGCGTCGATCCATCCGGCCCCGAACGCGGCGAGGACGACGAAGATCAGCATCCCCCAGGTGAGCTGTTCGAGCCCGAGCAGCGCACCGATGTCCATCCCTCCAGTATCCCGCGTCGCGGCGCTCGAGGATGACAGACTGGCACCATGCTCGACGCCCTTCTGCTGCCGCATCCGTTCGACTCCCGCGTCGGTTCGGCGGTCCTGCGCCGGGCGACGAGAGACGATGCCGACGCACTGATCGCACTGCTCGCGGACGATCCGATCAGCGCGGCGCGCGGCGACGTGGCATCCGACGACGATCGCGACGCATACGCACGCGGTCTTGACGACATCCTCGCCGATTCGTCCAACGACCTGCTCGTCGTCGACCTCGACGGCGATGTCGTCGGCACGCTGCAGCTCACCTCGATCCCCGGGATGGCCCGCCGCGGGGCGCGGAGGCTGCTGGTCGAGGCCGTCCGGGTGCGCAGCGACCTGCGGTCGTCGGGGATCGGGTCGGCCGTGATGCGCTGGGTCTCGGATGCCGCCGCCCCCGCTCTCGGGGCGGCGCTCGTGCAGCTGACCTCCGACGCCGCCCGCACCGAGGCGCACCGGTTCTACCAGCGCCTCGGTTACGTCGACTCGCACGTCGGCTTCAAGTACAACGTGCCGCTGACGTCGGCCTGACCACGAGACGGGGTCTGCAGCACGAGACGAGGCCGGGCGCGGCCCGTCTCATGCAGCAAACCTCGTCTCGTGGCTTGATCGTTCCGCGAAGCGCAGCGCGCGCGTTCGCGCGCACGTCACCGCGCGTTCACCACAGCCGCCACATCCGGTAACTCTCGCGCCGTAGCGTCCTGAGGCAACCCGAACTCCGGCGCGCCCGTGCCGGACCTCCGAGAGGAACCTGATGGCAACCATTACCCGCCGGACGCGCTTCGTCGCCGGCATCGCCCTGGCGGCATCCGCTGCCCTGGCCCTGACCTCCTGCGCCGCCGACAGCAGTGCAGGAAACGGCGGCGACGCGTCCTCCGACGCCGCGACTGCCACGTCGCTCGCCGACTTCGGAACGTTCGAAGACCTCGAGGCTGCGGCCAAGGCCGAGGGAGCGCTGAACGTCATCGCCCTCCCCCGCGACTGGGCGAACTACGGCGAGATCCTCGATCTGTTCGCGGAGCGCTACCCCGAGATCACCATCAACGAAGCCTCGCCCGACGTCTCCAGCCAGGAGGAGATCGATGCCGCGAAGACGAACGAGGGTCTCGACACGGCGCCGGACGTCTTCGACCTCGGTCTCACGGTCGCCCTGGCGAACACGGACGTGTTCGCTCCCTACAAGGTCGAGAACTTCGACGAGATCCCCGATGCTCTGAAGGAGCCGACCGGCCTGTTCGTCGGCGACTACGGCGGGTACATGTCCATCGGCTACGACTCCTCGAAGTTCGACGAGCCCACCTCGCTCGACGACCTCAACAGCGCCGACTACAAGGGCGCCGTCGCGATCAACGGCGACCCGACCCAGGCCGGATCCGCCTTCGCCGCCGTCGGCCTCGCCGCTGTGCAGTCGGGTGGCGACCTGGACGACTTCACTCCTGGCATCGAGTACTTCGGCGAGTTGCAGAAGGCCGGCAACTTCCTCAAGGTCGACGTCACTCCCGCGACCATCACCAGCGGCGAGACCCCGGTCGTCTTCGACTGGGACTACCTGAACGCCGCTGCGGGCGCTGACAACGATGCGTGGAAGGTCACCGTCCTGGACGGCGTCGGCTACGCCTCGTACTACAACCAGGCCATCAACAAGGATGCTCCGCACCCCGCGGCGGCACGCCTGTGGCAGGAGTTCCTCTACAGCGACGATGTTCAGAACCTATGGCTGAAGGGCGGCGCGCGCCCGGCTCGCATGGAGGCCATGACCGAGGCCGGCACGATCGACGCCGAGCTCGCGGCGGCTCTTCCCGAGGTCCCCGCGGAGACGGTCGTCCCGACCGAGGAGCAGTCCACGGCGGCCGGCACCCTGCTCGGCGAGAAGTGGGCTGCGGCCATCCAGTGACAGCGATCATCACGGGGGCGGATGCCACGGCATCCGCCTCCACCGCTGTGGGGTCGTCGCGCACGACCCCACAGCGGTCGGGCTCGTCGTGGGCGTGGCTGGGACTCGTGCCGTTCAGCGCCTACGTGATGCTGTTCCTGGCCGTGCCGACATTCCTCGCGATCGGCTCGGGCTTCTTCGATGGAGACGGCGCGTTCACCTGGAGGAACGTCGCCGCCCTCGTCGACCCGGTCGTCCTGAACACCTTCGCGAACTCCGCCTGGGTGTCGTCGCTCACCGCGATCGTCGGTGCCGTCGTGGGCGCCCTCGTCTGCTACGCGATGCTCGGCATGAATCCGCAGGGCGCGGTTCGACAGACCGTGGATGCCGTCGCCGGGGTACTCGCGCAGTTCGGCGGCGTCATGCTCGCCTTCGCATTCATCGCGACGATCGGCGCCCAGGGCATCGTCACCGTGCTGCTCCGCGACTCGTTCGGTGTCGACATCTTCGAGAACGGCGTGTGGCTCTACGAGGTGCCGGGCCTGATCTTCCCCTACATCTACTTCCAGGTGCCGCTCATGGTCATCACATTCATGCCCGCACTCGCGGCGCTGAAGCCGCAGTGGTCCGAGGCGAACCTCACCCTCGGCGGCACCAGGCTCGGGTTCTGGACACGCATCGGCATCCCGGTCCTCGCTCCGTCGTTCCTGGCCAGCCTGCTGCTGCTGTTCGCCAACGCGTTCTCCTCCTATGCCACCGCGGCGGCGCTGATCAGCCAGGGCTCGCAGATCGTACCTCTGCAGATCCGCGCCGCCCTCACGAGCGAGACGATCCTCGGCCACTCGAACCTCGCCGGCGCGCTCGCGCTCGGCATGATCATCATCGTCGGCGTCGTGATGACGCTGTACTCGCTGATCCAGCGGCGGGCCGCGAGGTGGCAGTCATGAACCGGCTCGCCCCCTCGCGCACGACACGCTGGATCATCGGCATCCTCGTCGGCGCTTTCTTCGCGATCCCTCTGGTCTCGACGTTCCTGTACACGTTGCGCAGCACGGACGGCGTGCTGTCGTTCGAGCGCTGGGCGGCGATCCTCGATCCCACGGCATCCGCAGCTCTGAAGCCGATCTGGACGGGCCTCGGCAACTCGCTCATCCTTGCCCTCGTCACGGTCGCGATCGTCCTGTTGCTGCTCGCACCGACCATGATCCTGGTGAATCTGCGATTCCCGAAGCTCAAGCCGCTCTTCGAGTTCACCGCCCTGCTGCCGATCTCGATCCCGGCGATCGTGCTCGTGGTCGGGCTCTCCCCGATCTACCTGCAGATCAGCCGCGCCCTCGGCACCGGCACCTGGACGCTCGCCTTCGCCTACGGCATCACCGTGCTGCCGTTCGCGTACCGCTCGATCCAGGCATCCATCGACGCGGCCGACCTGCGCACGCTCTCCGAGGCGGCGCGCTCGCTGGGGTCGAGCTGGCCGGTCGTGGTGTGGAAGGTGCTCGCGCCGAATCTGCGCCAGGGGCTGCTGTCGGCATCCCTCATCTCGATCGCCGTCGTCCTCGGCGAGTTCACGATCGCATCCCTCCTGAACCGCCAGGTGTTCCAGACCGCGATGGTCGTCGTCGGCAAGCAGGATGCCTACGCGCCTGCGATCTTCACGCTGCTCGCGCTGCTGTTCTGCTTCCTGCTGCTGCTCATCATCGGCCGCGCCGCACGCGGCAACCGAAAGGCATCCTCATGACCACCCCCGCGGCCCTCCCCGCCACCAAGGACAACCAGCTGCTCGCCGAGGCCGGTGAGGGGACGCGCGTGCAGTTCCAGGGGATCGAGAAGAGCTACGGTTCGAACCGAGTGCTGCACGGCGTCGATCTCGACATCGCTCCCGGCGAGTTCGTTTCGCTGCTGGGGCCGTCCGGCTGCGGAAAGACGACAGCGCTGCGCGTGCTCGCCGGCCTCGAGAACGCGAATGCCGGAACGGTGCTGCTCGGCGGCCAGGACGTCTCGCGCGTCCCCACCAACAAGCGCGACATCGGCATGGTCTTCCAGGCGTATTCGCTGTTCCCTCATCTCAGCGTCGCGGACAACACCGCGTTCGGCCTGCGCCGGCGCGGCGTCGGCAGGGCAGCGGCCGCGAAGAAGGCGCTCGATGCCCTCGCACTCGTCGGCCTGGACGGCTTCGCAGACCGCTTCCCGCACCAGCTCTCCGGCGGACAGCAGCAGCGCGTCGCACTCGCGCGCGCACTGGTCACCGAGCCGCGGGTGCTGCTACTCGACGAGCCGCTGTCGGCGCTGGATGCCAAGGTGCGCGTGCAGTTGCGCGACGAGATCCGCCGCATCCAGCTGCGCCTGGGCATCACGACCGTGTTCGTCACGCACGATCAGGAAGAGGCGCTGGCCGTCTCCGACCGGATCGCCGTGATGGATGCCGGACGCATCGACCAGATCGACACCCCAGAGGAGCTCTACCTGCGCCCCGCGACCGCCCACGTCGCCGCGTTCGTCGGGCTGTCGAGCATTGTTTCGGGTATCGCCGCCGGTGAGACGGTCATAGTGTGGGGACGATCGCTTCCCATGAACGTCCCCGTGACCGGCGAGGTCGAGGTGCACCTGCGCCCCGAGAACCTGCGATTCACCGGTGAGGCGGATGCTGCGACGGGCGGCGTCGTCGAGGAGAGCACCTTCCTCGGCAGCATCCGGCGTACGTTGGTCAAGACCGACACGGGCGAACTGGTCCGCGTGCAGCACGGCGCCCACCAGCATCCCGCCTTCGGAGACCGCGTCTGGCTCGGAATCGAGCGGGTGCCCGTCGCCGTCCGCCCGCGCGGCTGACCGCGAGACGGGGTCTCCGGCACGAGACCAGGGTCGTGAACGCCCGTCTGATGTTGCAAACCACGTCTCGACGAGCGAGAGCGAGCTAGAGCACGCGCGAGAGGAAGTCCTGCGTGCGCGGATGCTGCGGGTTCGCGAGCACCTCGCGTGGGTCGCCCTGCTCGACGATGACACCGCCGTCCATGAAGATCAGGCGGCTGCCGACCTCACGCGCGAAGCCCATCTCGTGCGTGACGACGAGCATCGTCATCCCCTCGTCCGCCAGCGAGCGCATGACCTGCAGCACCTCGCCGACGAGCTCGGGGTCCAGGGCCGAGGTCGGCTCGTCGAACAGCATCATGTCGGGGTTCATGCACAGTGCCCGCGCGATGGCCACGCGCTGCTGCTGACCGCCGGACAGATGGCCGGGGTACGCGTCCGCCTTCTCGCTGAGTCCGACACGGCCGAGCATCTCGCGGGCGACCTGCTCCGACTCGGCCTTGGAGCGCTTCTTCACGCGCCGCTGAGCGAGGGTCAGGTTGCCGAGCACGCTCAGATGCGGGAAAAGGTTGAAGCTCTGGAACACCATTCCGATGCGGGTGCGAACCCGATCGATGTCGGTGTCGGGGTCGGTGATGTCGATCCCCTCGATGAGGATGCTGCCGCCGGTCGGCTCCTCGAGCATGTTCACCGAGCGCAGCAGGGTCGACTTGCCCGAGCCTGACGGTCCGATCACGCAGACGACCTCACCGCCGGTGACCGTCAGGTCGATGCCCTTGAGCACCTCGTTGTCGCCGAAGTTCTTGACCAGGCCCCGGACCTCGATGGCCGGCGCATGGACGTCGATCAGATCGGTGCTCATCGCTGCCTCGCCATCCGTCGTTCGAGCCACGCGCTGAACCGCGTGAGGGGGATCGTCACGACCAGGTACAGCAGAGCCGCCATGATCAGCGGGGTCGCGTTGCCGTTCTGCGTGGTCGCATCACGTGCGAAGGTGGTCAGCTCCTTCGACCAGATGAAGCTTCCGGCGATGAACAGCAGCGAGGTGTCCTTCAGCAGCAGCACGAACTCGTTCGTCAGCGGCGGGATGATGATGCGGAAGCCCTGCGGGATCACGATCCAGAAGGTGGTCTTCATCGGGGACATGCCCAGCGACCGCGCAGCCTCGGTCTGCCCCTTCGGCACGGCCTGGAGGCCGGCGCGGATCGTCTCGGCCATGTAGGCGGAGGCGACGAGGATCAGGCCGACGAGGCCGAGTACGACCGGGCCGCCGAGGTCCTGATTGCGCACGCCGACGGCGATCGGCAGGATGTAGGCGATCGCGAAGATGGTCAGCAGCGCCGGAAGGCCGCGGAACAGTTCGATCCACACCGTCGCGATCCACCGGAACGGTGCGATCACGGAGAGCTTCATCAGCGCCAGGACGACGCCGAGCAGGAGTCCCCCGAGGAACGCCACTGCCGTGAACCACAGTGTGTTCACCAGGCCCGTGGTGATGATCCCCGGGAGCATCTTGAGGGCGACCTCGGGGTTGAAGAACAGCGGGCCGAGGCGCGCCCAGTCGGCTGTCACGATCGCCCACACCGCAAGAGCGATGAGTATTGCGTACACCGAATAGCGGTACAGCTTCTGCTTCTGGGTGCGCCTCAACGCCATCGCCAAGGTCCTCTCGTCCTACCGTCCTCCGCGAAGGTCAGTTCGCCGAGAAGTAGGAGTCGTAGATGGTGTCGTAGTCGCCGCTGTCGCGAAGCTCCTGGAGCGCGCCGTTGACCGCGTCGAGCAGGGCGGTCTTCTCGCCCTTGGCGAAGGCGAAGCCGTAGGACTCGCCGGTGTCGTACTCCTCGACGATCTTGTAGTTCGGGTCGGCCTTCTCGTGCTCGATGTTCACCGGCTGGTCCTGCAGGATCGCGTCGATGGTGCCGGCCTGGATCGCCGGCCACAGCTCGCCGTCGGAGGGGAGCTGCAGAAGCTCTGCGCCCGGCGCGTTCTCTGTGGCGTACGCCTCACCCGTCGTGCCCTGCTGGACGCCGACGATCTTGCCGTCGAGATCTTCGATGCTCTTGATGTCCGAGTCGGCGGGGACCAGCAGCGACTGCAGCGAGTCGTAATACGGGTCGGAGAAGTCGAGGTTCGCCTTGCGCTCATCGGTGATCGTCATGGCGGATGCGCCGAGGTCGCACGTGCCGGAGGCGAGCGTGGTTCCGGACTGCAGCGCGTCGAAGCCGACATCCTGCACGGCCAGCTTCAGGTCGAGCTTCTTCGAGATCGCATCGAGCAGGTCGATGTCGAAGCCGGTGTATCCGGTGCCGTTGTCGCCGCCCTCGAACTCGAACGGCGCGTAGGGGATGTCGGAGCAGATGGTGAGCGTGCCCGCCTCGACGAGCCCGTAATCGTCGCCGGTGGATGCCGGGGCGTCGCCGCCGGCATCGTTGCCTGCACCGGCGCAGCCGGCGAGGGTGAGCGTGGCGGTCGCCGCGAGTGCGAGACCGAGGATGAGGTGACGGCGACGGGTCATGACCGCTCCAAACTGACGGGGCCGAGTGGCCCGCGGACGGGTATGCAGATCATCCTGACACGGCGGAGGCCCGATTTCCCACCTTGCGGATCACGTTTCCGTTGCTCTCGGCTTCACCGCGGTCGAGTCGGGGCGTCAACGCGCCCCGCGATGGGATGCAGGAATTCTCGCCGGATCGCACTGACGTCGGTGTCGACGCGCGTGGGGTGCACCCGGTTCACGAGCAGCACGCCGAAGCCGCCCGACTCCGGGCAGACGGCGAAGCAGGTGCCGGTGAATCCGGTGTGTCCGACCGCGTCCGTATCCCCCATCCATGCCTGATCGCGGACGCGCAGCCCCACGGCCTGCCCGTATCCGGTCTCTGCTCGGGCCACAGGCTCCGACATCAGGCGGATGCTGCCTGGTGAGAGCACTCGGGACCGCGCGCCGACGCCGTCGTCGCGGATCATGCGGGCGAGCGCGGCTACGTCGTCGAGAGTGCCGAACAGCCCCGCGTGCCCGGCCGGACGGCCGAGGGCGTGAGCGAGCTCATCGTGCACCTGGCCGCGGATGAGACCGCGATGCGGTTGCTCTTCGGTGGCGACGGCGCGTTCCGGGTCGGGGTGCCAGGTGAGCGCATCCGCCCCCAGCTCGGTGGCGACATCGCCGACGAGCGACTCGAGCGAACGGCCCGATGCGCGCTCGAGGATCTCTCCGACCGCGATGAAGCCGACGTCGGAGTAGGCGTGCGCCGCACCGGGCGTGTTTCGCAGTTCACTGCGCAGAACCCCGTCGCGCAGGCTCTCGCCGGTGACCCCGTCTCGCCAGAGCGCGCACTCCGGCGGAAGCCCCGCGGTGTGCGTGAGCAGGTGTCGGAGTGTGATCCGCGCGGCCTCGGCTCCGGTCCCGACCGCGACGAGGTCCTCGACCGGAGCGTCGAGGACGACGATCCCCTGCTCCACGAGGCGGAGCGCCACCACCGTCGTGAACACCTTGGTCAGCGACGCGAGGTCGAACAGGTGATCCGCGCGCAACGGCGTGTCGTCCTGCGCCGACGGTGTGCCCGCCAGCATCCGCTCCTCGTCGGCGCCGCCTGCAGCGACGCGAAGGGACGCCCATGCCGACCCCGGTGCGCCGTTCACCACGTCGAGCCGGCCCGCATCACTTGCTCATGCCGGATGTGAGTCCGTTGATGATCTGCTTGGTGGCCAGCAGGAACAGGACCACCAGCGGGATCGTCGCGATCGTGAGCCCGGCGAAGAGCTGCGGCCAGTCGGTCGAGTACTCGCCGAAGAAGCGTGTGAGCCCGACCGGCAGCGTGTACGAGTCACGATCGCGCAGCAGGATCAGCGGGTAGAAGAAGTCGTTCCAGACAGGCACGAACCGGAACACGATGACCGTCGCGAGCGCCGGACGCACCAGCGGCAGCAGGATCATGATGAACGTGCGCAGGGGCCCGGCGCCGTCGATCCGCGCCGCTTCCTCGAGCTCGATCGGCAGTGCCCGGAAGAACACTGTCAGCACGAACGTGGTGAAGGGAATGCCGAGCGCCCCGTACACGAGGATCAGGCTGAACACGTTGCTGGTCATCCGCAGCGAATCCAGCAGGTAGAACAGCGGCAGGATCGCCAGGTGCACCGGCAGCATCAGCCCGGACAGGAACACCGCCTCGATCCCGCGGAAGAACTTCGCCCGTGCGCGGGCGAACGCGTACGCCGCGAGCACCGAGACGACGGTCGTGACGATGACCGATCCGACGGTGACGGTGATCGAGTTGATGAAGTAGGTGTCGAAGGATGCCGTCACCCACGCCTTCTGGAAGCTGGTGAACGTGGGCGGGAACGGCAGCCCCAGCGGCTCGGAGGCGATCTGCTGCTGCGTGCGCAGAGAGTTGTTCACCATCAGCAGGAGCGGGCCGATCGCGACCAGCGCGTATCCCCATAGGAAGACGTTCGCGAACACCCGTCCGAGGAGCGGGGTGTCGGAGACACGGCGTCGCCGCCGTGGTGACGAGGGACGAGGGGAGACGACCGCCTCGGTGGTCGGCTCGTCGCGTGTGGTCGTGAGAGTGCTCATCAGAACAGCTTTCGTTCGGCTCGGCGCATCGTGGAGGTGATCACGACGGAGATCACCATGATGAAGATGAACAGGACCGTGGCCAGGGCCGACGAGACACCGATCGAGTTCGGGTTCCCCGATTCGAAAGCGGTCCGGTAGAACAGCAGCATCATGACGTCGGTCGACCCGGCGGGGGCGCCGTTGGATCCGGCGAGCGCGAACGGGATCGCCATCGACTCCATGCTGCCGATGAAGGTCAGAACGGTGATGATGCCGATCGTCGGGGTGAGCATGGGCAGCGTGATGTACCGGAAGCGCTTGGACGCCGTCGCGCCGTCGAGCGCAGCAGCCTCCTCGATCTCCTCGGGGATGCCGCCGAGCGCGGCGCCGTAGAGCAGGATCGGGAAGCCGATCCACTGCCAGGCACTCACCAGCACGATGACCCAGATGGCGAGATTCGGGTCGCCAAGCCACGGCAGGGCGAGTGCTTCCAGCCCGACGCCGCGGAGGATGGCGTTGATCGGACCGAACAGCGGCGAGAGCATCAGCGACCACAGGTAGCCGATCACCATCGGGCTGACCAGGTACGGGAGGGCGAAGATCGTCTGGAAGAAGCGCTTGGTGCGCCCGCGACGGTGCAGCAGCGTGGCGATGCCGAGGCCGAGCGAGTTCTGGAACACCAGCGCGCCGGCGAACAGCAGCAGGTTGTGGCCGAAGGCGTTCCACAGCTCGGAGGCGTACGGCTCCTTCGTCAGCAGCGTGACGTAGTTGGCGACGCCGGCGAATCCGCCCTGTTTCGTGCCCTGCCAGTCGAAGAACGAATAGCTCAGGGCCGCGAGCATCGGGTACAGGATCAGCACCGCGAACAGTGCCGCTGCTGGAAGGACGAACAACAGTGCCGTCGGCGTGGTCAGGGCGATACCCGTGCGGGTCCGTCTCGCCTTCTCGCGTCGGCGCACCGGGAGTGTCAGAGCCATGGCTTCTCTTTCGCTCCGCGGTGGGGGCGCCGTCGCGCGGCGCCCCCACCGGGATGGGTCAGGATGCGGGGGTGAACCAGGTCGAGACGCCCGACTGCAGGTCCGTTCCGAGCTGCTCCGGGGTCTTGTCGCCGAGGAACATCGCCTGCACGTCCGGGCCGAGAACCGCGGTTCCGGTCGGGTCGCCGTAGCGGAAGTCGACCAGCAGCAGGTACGGCGCCGGGTTGGCGGTGTACTGCTCGTTCATCTCCTGCATCAGCGGGTCCTCGTACTTGACGTCGGGCAGTGCCGAGAACTGGTCGACCTCGTCGGCCACGAGCTGACCGAACTCGGTCGTGGTCATCCAGTTGAGCAGCTCGGTCGCAGCCTCCTGCTGATCGCTAGAGGCGTTAATCCCGAAGCTGCCGTCCGCGTAGCCGGGCGTGACGGCGTGGTCGAGCACGCTGTCCGGAGCCGGCGGCACCTCGTAGACGCCCCACTCGGTGTCGGGTGCGGAGTCCTGGAACGTCGGCAGATCGAATGAGCCGCCCGGCCACTGCGCGGCCTGACCGGACGTGAACTGCAGCACCGCGTCGGCGACGGCGATCGCGTTGACGTTCTTGTCGAGGTACTTCTGCATGTCCTTGACGATCTGCAGCGATGCGACGTAGTCGGCGTCGGTGAAGTCGACGTCACCAGCGAGCACCTTCTCCTCGAAGTCCGCGCCGCCGTAGCGCGCCGAACCCACGATGTCGTGGAACATCGGCAGTACCCAGTCCTCGCGGGCGCCGAGCGCCATGGGCGTGACACCCTCGTCGAGCAGCGTGTCCTGCAGGTCGATGAACTCGTCCCAGTCGGTGGGCTCTTCCAGGCCCATCTCGTCGAACATCGTCTTGTTGTAGAACATCTGCATCGTCTGGTACGCGAAGGGCACGCCGTACGTGGCACCGTCCTCACGCCCCTGTGCCGCACGAAGGACGGTGGGGTCGAACTGGTCGAGGCCGTCGACGATGTCGTCGATCGGGACGATCTGCTCGGACTGGATCGCAGACTGGATGCCACCGTACGCGCGCAGCATCGCGATGTCCGGCCCGTCGCTTCCCTCCAGGCCGGTCGCGAGGATCTGGTTGTACTCGGTGGGCTGGAACCCCTCGAATTCGATCGTCACGCCGGGGTGCGACTCCTCGTAGACGTCGAACACGGCCTCCCACTTCGGCGAGGACGAGGCCTGCCAGGACCAGATGGTCAGGGTGACGTCATCCCCGCCGGCATCGGATGCCGGTGCACAGCCGGCGACGGCGAGACCCGTCACGACGAGGCCTGCGGTGAACGCGAGGCGAATCGGGCGATTACGCATGAGGTTCCTCTCGGTAATGGAAAACCGCCGCGAGATCGGCGGCGACAGCTGTGTCGTGCATTCCCCCACATTGGGCAATGGCTTCCAAAATAGCAACCCTTTCCGAAAATTGGTTACAGTCCGGAAACAATTTCTGCCATGATGGGCGCGTGCCCACCAGTGCAACTACTGCGATCCATCAGCGCCGATCCGCTCTCACCCCGACGGAGCAGCGGATCGCGACGCATGTGCTGAAGGATCCGCACCGTGTGGTGGAGAACTCGATCACCCAGCTCGCCTCGGCCAGTGGCACCTCGGTGGCCAGCATCGCGCGATTCGCTCAGAGCCTCGGGTTCTCGGGGTACCCCGACTTCCGTCTCGCCCTGGCGACGGAGCTCGATCGGACGGAGTCGGACCGCGAGCGGTTCCAAGTCTCCGCAGGCGATGTCAGCCGCGACGACGACGCAGTGACGACGATTCGCAAGATCGCCTTCGCCGAGGCATCCGCCATCGAGCGCACCGCCAGGCAGATCGACGTCGACGAGTTGGAACGCTGCGTGCACGCGATCAGGTCGGCCCGGCGCATCGACATCTACGGGACAGCATCCAGCGGCCTCGCCGCCCACGACCTGGAGCAGAAGCTCCACCGGGCAGGGCTGGTCGCGCAGGCCAGGACAGATCAGCACCTCGCGCTCACGGGCGCGGCGCTGCTGAATGAGAAAGACGTCGCGATCGCGATCTCCCACTCGGGCCGGACGCTCGAGATCGTGCAGTCCGCCGAGGTCGCAGCCAGGGCCGGAGCCACGACGATCGCGCTGACGAACAACCCTCGTTCACCGCTCGCTCGGGCGTGCGAGCTGGTGCTGGTCACTGCCGTCTCGGAGTCGAGCTTCCGCTCCGGCGCGATGTCCAGCCGGATCGCTCAGCTCGCCGTTCTCGACTTCCTGTTCACCCGCATCGCGCAGGCGGACTACGACACCATCGCCGACAACCTGCAGCGCACTTACGACGCCGTCACCGCTCACAGAATCGACTGACACATGCTCCTCGGAATCGACCGCCTCATCCGTCGCGACATCGACCCGGCGCTGCTGGCCCGGCTGACCGGTGGCCGCATCGGCATGCTGACCAACGACCTCGCGCTCACCTCCGATCTCCGGCGCGGACGCGAGCCCCTCGCCGCCGACGGCTGGAGGTTCTCGGTCTTCTTCGGCCCGGAGCACGGCCTGAGCGGCCGCGCTCGCGAGGGAGAGCACGTCGGCGATGCGGCCGATCCCGTCACGGGCGTCCCGGTGCGCAGTCTGTACGGCGCCGACGTGCGACCTGCCGCCGTCGACCTCGACGGGCTGGATGCCGTGCTGGTGGACCTGCCCGATGTGGGTGCGCGCTTCTACACGTACATCTGGACCATGAGCCACCTGCTGGAGGCCTGCGCCGACGCCGGCGTCGCCGTGGTGGTGCTCGACCGGCCGAACCCGCTCGGCGGACGCCTCGATCAGGCTGAGGGGCCGATGCTCGACGAGGAGGCGCAGTCCCTGGTCGGGCGCTGGTCGATGCCGATCCGGCACGGTCTCACGATCGGCGAGCTCGCGCGGCACTGGGTGCGCACGCGCGCCATCGATGTGGAGCTCCACGTCGTCGAGGTCACCGGATGGCGCCGTTCCGAGACCGCGCTCGGTCGCCAGGAGCTGACGTGGATGCCGCCGTCGCCGAACCTGCCCTCGGCAGCGACAGCGCTGCTGTATCCGGGCACCTGCCTCGCAGAGGGCGTGAACGTCTCGGAGGGGCGCAGCACCGCCGTGCCGTTCCGCGTGATCGCGGCGCCGTTCATCGACGGCGAGCGCTACGCCGCGGCGATCACCGAGGCGGGCCTCCCCGGCCTCGCGGCGGTGCCGTACGGCTTCACTCCACTCGTGCGCGACCACGCCGGTGAGGCGTGCGAGGGCGTGCTGCTGCATGTCACCGATCCGGATGCGCTGCGCCCCGTGCACACCGGCGTGATGCTGCTTTCGCTGCTCGCCGGGCTGCATCCCGGCGCCCTCGAGGAGCGCTCGCTGATCCCCATGCCCGGCGAGTCCGATTGGACACCCCTTGAGAAGCTGTTCGGCGTCAAGGGCGCCTTCGGACAGATCACCGCCGGGGAGTGGGATGACCCCAACCGCCTCGCGGTTCCGGAGTGGACCGAGCAGGTCGCGGACGACCTGCTCTACCGCTGATCAGATCTCGAAGTCGACGGCCACGCGGGATGCCACGACCGACCGGATATACGCGGCGGCCTCCTCATGAGCCGGGTGCACCTGGTACTCCTCGAGCGACGCGACGGAGTCGAAGTCGGCGATGAGCGTGACGTCCCAGTTCACGTCCGCGTAGACGGAGTTCGCACCGGCCGAGATCGACCGCAGCTGGGGCACCACGCCGTCCAGCGCGTTCAGGCGCCGGGCGACCTCGGCGGCCTGCGCGCCGCGCTCGGCGGCATCCTCGCTCGCGAGCTTCCACGTGACGACGTGACGGATCATCTGTTCTCCAGTCTCTGGCGCAGCTTGTCGGGTGAGACGCGCCAGTGCGCGTGCACCTCGTCGTCGATCAGGACGACCGGGATCTTCTCCCACCACAGGTCGTACAGCACGAGATCGTCTTCGATGGATCGCTCGACGATCTCGATGTCGTCGCCGATCTCATCGGGCAGGCCGGCGACGACCTCCTCGACGATGCCGAGCGCGGTCGGGCACAGGTGGCAGCCATGCTTGCCGATGACCGTGATCGTGGTCACGCCGACGGCACCTCGACGGGCTTGCCCTCGGCGATCCACCCGCCTGTGCCGCCCTCGACGTTGGTCGCGTCGTATCCACGCGTCTCGAGCGCCTGCACGACGCGCGCCGAGCGGCCCCCGGCCTGGCAGATGACGTCGAACGCCTCGGCGGGCAGCTCAGCGAGGCGCTCGCCGATCTCGGACATCGGAATGTTCACGGCGCCGGGCACATGGCCTGCGGCGAACTCGTCGCGCTCGCGCACGTCGATGAGCGGAACGTCCTCGCGCGCGGCGAGCTCGGCGGTGGTGATCGACTTCATGGGTCCTCGTTCCGTAGCGGCAGATGTGGCCGGAGACACACGAAGCGCCCCTTCGACGAACTCTCGGAGCCGGTCGGGGGCGCTCGGTGTCTGGCCGCTTACTTCTTGTTGCGGCGCTGGTGGCGAGTCTTGCGAAGCAGCTTGCGGTGCTTCTTCTTCGCCATGCGCTTACGGCGCTTCTTGATGACTGAACCCACGGAAACCTCACTAAGTCAGGGGCTGGGCGTCTCGAAAATCGGACACCCGGGTACGGGCACGGAAAATGCCTCGGATCAGTTTAGCAAACGCGGCACGGTGCGAAGTGCACTCCGCCACACGAGCTCGTTCCGCCGTCAGCCGACGTCGGAGATGGGGCGCTGCAGTGCCGCTGTGACCGCGGTCTCCGGCACTCGGTAGCTGCGCCCGAAGCGGATCGCCGGCAGGTCGCCCGAGTGCACGAGGCGGTACACGGTCATCTTGGACACGCGCATGAGCTCTGCGACCTCTGCGACCGTGAGGAATCGGACTTCAGGAACATCGGGCATCCCACGTACCCCTTTCTGGTGATGCCCAACTCTATGGGGAAGACGGGACCCCTGTAAACCCACGGGACGAATGTGGTCTATGTGACTGCTGTGCATTCACTGTCGGCGAGCTGCACGCTCGCGCGCGTCCCTCACCGCCTGCCGCTCGAGCTTGCGCGCGTCGCGCAGCGCCTTCTCGGCAACTCGCACTGCCTTGCGCGCCTCGCGCACCTTCTTGTCCTCGGCAACTTCCGCCGGCTCCGAAACGAGCCAGGAGTCGGCCTCGGGCTTCGGTTCGCCTCGATCGATGGTCGCGATGTACGCCTCTACCCCGTCGAAGACGCGCTCGATCCCGAAGTGGAACGGATCGTCGTCAGACAGGAACACTCCCGCCTCTATCGCCCCGCGCAGCGCGGGGAACTCCTCCGCAGTGATCACCCTGTCGAAAAGCTCGGCCTCGTGGACGGTGATCTGATCGGGGGACATCCCGGTGGAGCGCGCCTGCTCGGCGTAGCCCGCGATCACGATTCCGTACCAGCGCGCGGACCCCGTCACGGCGAGAGCGACCGCGACACGGTCCGTCGCATCGAGCGGAGTCGCCTCGAGGCTCGTCAGCGCGGCATCCAGCCAGGCGGAGCTGTTCGGCGTGATCGGCGAACCAGTGATCGGGATCGAGAGCAGCCAGGGATGTGCGAGATACAGCCGCGTCTGCGCGTCGAACAGGGCTCGCAGCTTCGCCCGCCAGCCCTCTTCCTGACGGTGTTCTTCGGGAGGGAGCCCCGTGGCCTCCTCCTGCATGAGCAGCAGCAGGTCGTCCTTCGCGGAGACGTATCGGTACAGCGACATCGGCGTGAAACCGAGTCGGGCCGCGACTGCCGCCATCGACACGGCGCCGATGCCGTCGGCATCCGCGAGCTCGACCGCGGCCTCGACGATCTTCTCGACGCTCATCTCGCGCTTGGGCCCGCGCTGCGGGTTCGCGGCCACACCCCACGCGAGTGCGATGCCTCTGGGCAGCTCCGGGGGCTCGATGTCGCTCATGTCCTCATCCTACTTCTGTTTAATCCATAAACAGTGTGTTACGGTCATACACAGTTGTTAGCGACGTACACAGTTTCCGCCATACACAGAAGGATCTGCTCATGACGACACCAGCCATCGAGGTACGCGGGCTCCGAAAGGCGTTCGGCGCGCAGACCGTGATCGACGGCCTCGATCTCACCGTCTCCTGCGGTGAGGTCTTCGCGCTGCTCGGCCCCAACGGCGCCGGCAAGACCACGATCATCAACATCCTCACCACCCTCATCAAGCCCGACGCCGGCACCGCCACGGTCGGCGGGTTCGACGTGGCGTCCGCCGCGATGCAGGTGCGGCGGCGGATCAGTCTCACCGGCCAATCCGCCGCGGTCGACGACGCGCTCAGCGCCGTAGAGAACGTCGTGATGTTCGCCCGGCTCGCCGGCCTCTCCAGCTCCGCGAGCCGCCGACGCGCGAAGGAGCTCCTGGAGAGCTTCGGGCTGACGGATGCCGCGACCCGCCGCGTCGCGACGTTCTCCGGCGGCATGCGCCGCCGGCTCGACCTCGCCCTGAGCTTCGTCGTCACGCCGGAGGTGCTGTTCCTCGACGAGCCCACCACCGGGCTGGACACCCTCAGCCGCCGCGACCTCTGGGACATCATCCGCTCGCTCGCCGCGGCGGGCACGACCGTGTTCCTCACCACGCAGTACCTCGAAGAGGCCGACCAGCTCGCCGACCGCATCGCCGTGCTGCACGACGGACGGGTCGCCGCTCTCGGCACGGCTGCCGAGCTCAAGGCCCGCGTCGGCGGCGACACCGTCGAGCTGCACGACGAGCACGGCGGGTTGCTGCGCGAGATCGCGACCGACGGCTCCGTCCCCGGTCTGCGGCGAGCGCTCGACGAACTCGACCAGCAGGGCGCAGAGGGCACCGTCAACCTCCGCCGCCCCACCCTCGACGACGTCTTCCTCGCCGTCACCGCATCAGAGAAGGCCCCGGTCCTCGCGAAGGAGAACGCATGAGCACCGCACTCGCCGCCGTCGCGGCATCCGCCCCCTCCGTCCGCCCCCCGCTGCGCGGCCTCACGGCGGAGTCGGTCTTCGTCGGCCGCAGTCTTCGCCATTCCCTCCGCGACGGGGAATCGCTGCTGATGGCGATCATGCTCCCCGTCATGCTCATGCTGATGTTCACCTGGGTCTTCGGCGGGGCCATCGATCCGTCCGGCGCCTACGTCGACTACGTCGTGCCGGGCATCATCCTGACCTGTGCGGGCTTCGGCGCCTCATCCACCGCCGTGTATGTCGCGAACGACATGCGCACCGGGATCATCGACCGCTTCCGCACCATGCCGGTGCGGTCCGGCGCCGTGCTCACCGGGCATGTGGTCGCCAGCCTGGTCCGCAACCTCGTCGCCACCGCGATCGTGATCGGCGTCGGCGTGCTCGTCGGGTTCCGTCCGACCGCGAACTTCGGCGAGTGGGTGCTGATGGGGCTGTTCATCTCGCTCTACCTGCTGGCGATCACGTATCTGTTCGCCGCGATCGGGCTCGCCGCCGGCTCACCGGAGGGCGCGAACGGCTACGGCTTCATCCTGCTGTTCCTGCCGTACCTGTCCAGCGCGTTCGTACCGGTGGCGAGCATGCCGGACTGGCTGCAGCCGGTGGCCCAGCACCAGCCGATCACGCCGATCGTCGAGACGATCCGTAGCCTGCTGATGGGCACGGATGCCGGAACGCAGCCCATCTGGGCGGTGCTGTGGTGCGTGGGCATCCTCGCCGTGGCGACCGCGTGGGGCGCGTGGCTGTTCCGCCGCAAGGCCGGCGAGCGCTGAGCCGGTCGCGCACTGTCGGGGGCTGGGCCGTGCGGCTCAGGCCCCGAGGCGCTTGAGGGCGGTGGAGACGACGTGCTTCGCGGATGCCGCGGCACGGCCGACGACCTCGGCGGCATGCGCTGCGCCATCCGGCAGAGGGACCAGCGACAGGTCGATGTCGGGCGCATCGTCGCCGAACGCGTCGACGAGGAACGGGACCAGCCAGTCGTCGACGACCTCGAGCGGCTCGACCTCGATGCTGTAGAAACGGCGCTGACCGTCTTCACGCACGCTGACGAGTTCCGCGTCGCGCAGCACCTTGAGGTGCTTCGAGACCGTCGGCTGGCTGATGCCGAGTTCGCTGACGATATGCGACACGCTGGTGCCGGCATCCCCTTCTGTCGACCGCCGCAGCAGGAGCTGGAGGATGTCTCGCCTCGTGCCGTCTGCGATCACGTCGAAGATGTCCGTCATGAAGTTCAGGGTAGCCGTCCCGCGCCCGGAGTACCATGACGAAGGCTCGGCATGACGTGCGCGTCGAGCGGTCGCAGACGAGTCCGGGAGGAGCGCGATGTCGAGCATCGGCTGGTCGACATCCACGCGCGCGAGCACGCGGAATGTCTGGAAGTTCGCACGCCGTTTCATCACGTCGTCGCCGTCCCGCTTCGCGATCCTCATCTTCGCGGCTCTGATCCTGCTGTTCACTGCGCTGTTCTCCCTGCCCATCGCGTCAGCGGACCGCACCGTGACCCCGCTCAGCGACGCGCTGTTCACCGCGGTGTCCACGATCTGCGTCACCGGTCTCGCCACTGTCGACATGGCGACGCACTGGTCGCCGTTCGGGCACGTGCTCGTCTTCCTCGGCGTGAACATCGGCGGCATGGGCGTGCTGACCCTGGCGTCGGTGCTGGGGCTGGTGATCTCCAAGAAGCTGGGTCTTCGGGCGAAGCTGCTCGCGGCCGGCGACAGCAACCCGCTGCGCGCACACGGCGGCGTCGTCAACGAGGGGCAGACCGTGCGCCTCGGCGAGGTCGGTCAGCTGTTGACGACCGTGGCGTTGTCGCTGATCGTGATCGAGGTCGTCGTCGCCGCGCTGCTGTATCCGGGGCTGCTGATGGCCGGCATCCCGCCCCTCGCGGCGCTCTGGGAGGCCCCGTACTACGCGGCGATGTCGTTCACCAACACCGGCTTCACGCCGAACGCCGGGGGCGTGACCGAGTTCGCCGACGACTACTTCGTACTGACGGTGCTCATGGTGAGCGTGTTCCTGGGGAGCATCGGATTCCCGGTGATCTACACGCTGCTCAAGCACGTCTGGCACGTCAAGCGCTGGTCGCTGCATTCCAAGCTCACGCTGATCACGACCGCCATCCTGTTCGTCGCAGGCGCCGTGGTGTTCCTGCTCCTCGAGTACGACAACCCGAAGACGTTCGGGTCGATGGATGCTGTCGACACGACGTTCCAGGCGTTCTTCCTGTCGGCGATGACACGATCCGGCGGATTCAGCGTGGTCGAGATCGGCGACCTGAACGGCTCATCGCTCGTCGCAGGGGCGATGCTGATGTTCGTCGGCGGCGGTTCGGCGTCGACCGCCGGCGGCATCAAGGTGACGACTCTCGCCGTCCTGGCGATCGCGGTGTGGTCAGAGGCGCGGGGCCGCCAGTCCGTCGAGGCGTTCGGCCGCCGCATCCCCAGCGACGTGCAGCGCGTCGCCCTCAGCGTCGTCGCCTGGGGCGCGACGATCGTCGCGCTGTCGACCATCGTCATCGCGCAGATCACGAAGGCACCGATCGCGGACGTGCTCTTCGACGTCATCTCGGCGTTCGGCACTGTCGGGCTTTCCACGGGCCTCACCGCGGAACTGCCGGAATCGGCGAGCTACGTCATGGCCCTGACCATCTTCATGGGGCGCGTTGGTACAGTGACACTCGCCGCGGCGGTCGCCGCGACGACGAGAACGCAGCTCTACTCGCTGCCCGTCGAAAGGCCGATCGTTGGTTGAAGGTCTCCGCAGCGATGCACCAGTGCTGGTCATCGGGCTCGGGCGCTTCGGCGCCGCCTGCGCCGGCGAGCTGGACAGGCTCGACCGTGAAGTGCTCGCAATGGACGAGAACCTCGAGCTCGTGCAGAAGTGGTCGGATCGGGTCACCCACACCGTCCAGGGCGATGCCAGGAATGTCGACGCGCTCAAGCAGATCGGTGCACAGGATTTCCAGGTCGCCGTCGTCGCGGTCGGCTCGCTCATCGAGGCATCCGTGCTCATCACGGCGAACCTCGTCGATCTGAAGGTGCCGCAGATCTGGGCGAAGGCCGTCTCGCAGTCGCACGGCAAGATCCTCGCCCGCGTCGGTGCGAACCACGTCATCTACCCCGAGCGCGAGGCCGGCGAGCGCGTCGCGCACCTCGTCAGCGGGCGGATGCTGGACTTCATCCGCTTCGACGACGACTTCGTGCTCGCGAAGATGTACCCGCCGAAGTTCATCCGCGGCGTCGGGCTGAACGAGTCGGGCGTGCGGTCGAAGTACAAGGTGACGGTCGTGGGCGTCAAGAGTCCTGGCAAGCCGTTCCGCTACGCCGAGGCGAACACCGTGGTCACCAACCACGACCTCATCATCGTCTCGGGCACGAACAGCGACATCGAGAGATTCGCCGCGCTCGATCGCTGACCTCGCCTGAACTGATACCTGAAAGTCGATTCACATTTGCTCGTCGGGGCGATAGAGTCGTCCCGCACGCGGCGCTGCGGCCGCGTCACGGCATGAAGGATCGGCCATGACGAGCATCCAGGATTCGCTTCTCGACGGCATCACCGCGCGCGTGGTCGACACCCCGCGGCTGCGCGTGAACATCCTGGAACGGGCGGCGGATGACGCGGCCACTCCCCCGGAGCGCACGGTCGTCTTCGTGCACGGCAACGTCTCGTCGGCGCTGTTCTGGCAGGAGATCATGCTCGGTCTGCCTGACGACGTGCGCGCGATCGCGATCGACCTGCGCGGGTTCGGCGCCACCGAGGCGTTGCCGGTGGATGCGACGCGGGGGCTGTCGGACTTCAGCGACGATGTGCACGCCACGCTGCAGGTGCTGGGGCTGGCGACCGCGCACCTGGTGGGCTGGTCGATGGGCGGCGGCGTCGTGATGCAGTACGCCCTCGACCACCCGGTGCTGAGCCTGACGCTGCAGGCGCCGGTCTCGCCGTATGGGTTCGGCGGCACGCGCCCCGACGGCACGCGCCTCACGGACGACGATGCCGGATGCGGTGGAGGTGGCGGGAACCCGGACTTCATCGAGCGGTTGCGTTCCGGTGACATGTCGGCGGAGGCCCCGACCTCGCCGCGCAGCGTGTTCCGGGCGAGCTACGTCGCACCGGGGTACACGAGCGATCACGAGGACATCTGGGTCGCCTCGATGAACACGACCTCGACCGCGGAGGGCAGCTATCCCGGCGACAGCGTCGCGAGCGCGAACTGGCCGGGATTCGGGGCGGGCGATTCGGGCGTGCTGAACACCATGGCACCGAAGCACTTCGACGTCTCACGCATCGTCGATCTCGACGACAAGCCGCCGATCCTGTGGGTGCACGGGACTGAGGATGCGATCGTGTCGGACGCGTCGTTCTTCGACCTCAACCATCTGGGAGCCGGCGGCGCGATCCCCGGGTGGCCGGGCGCCGAGATCGCTCCGGCTCAGCAGATGGTCACGCAGACCCGGAACGTGCTGTCGGCGTACTCCGCCGCCGGTGGGGACGCCACGGAGGCTTCGTGGGAGGGCGTCGGACACTCGCCGCATCTCGAGCGTCCCGAGGAGTTCCGGGCGGCATTGCTCGAGCAGATCGGGTACGGCGGCTAGGCCGAAGCCGCTACTTCCCCTCTGCGAGCTCCTTCGCCCGCGCGAGAGCAGCATCCGTCGCCTCGGCGAACACCTCGTCGAGGTGCGCCTCCTGCAGGACCATGACCGCCCGCTCTGTCGTCCCCTTGGGGCTCGTCACGCGGCGGCGCAGCTCCGCCGGCTCCTCACCGGACGCCACCAGCAGAGCGGTCGCGCCGATGAATGTCTGCTCGG
>NZ_BJUW01000006.1 GCF_007988825.1 Microbacterium aerolatum
TTCTCGGAGACAGTGCCGTCACCAGCGGTGACTCCACCTCCACCGGCACCACCAGCCCGGCGGACGGCACCACGCCCACCACCGACGGAACCGACGGCACCGCCAGCGGATCCCAGGTGGTGGCACCGATCGCTGCACCGGTGACCGTCGGCGGCAACGCCATCGGTCTCCTCGGGGACAGCGCCGTCACCAGCGGCGACGCCACCACGGCCACCGAAACCACCGCCCCGGCGGCAGGCACTGCCCCGGTCACCGATGGCGCCGACGGCACGGCCAGCGGCACCCAGGTCGCTGCCCCCGTCGCCGCACCGGTGAACGCCACCGGCAACGCCATCGGCCTCCTCGGGGACAGCGCCGTCACCAGCGGCGACGCCACCACGGCCACCGGCACCACCACCCCGGCGGCCGGTGATGGAATCCTCACCGGCGGCAGCGACTCGGTCCTCGGCGGTACGCAGTTGGCGCTGCCGATCTCGGCTCCGATCACCGTCGGCGGAAACGCCGTGGGACTGATCGGCGACGCGACGGTGGACACACCGGCATCCGTCCCGGGCACTGACCCCGGCACTGACCCGGGCACAGTCCCGGGCACCAACCCCGGAACAGACCCCGGTACCAACCCGGGAACGGACACCGATCCCGGAACCACTCCGGGAACCGACTCCGGCGCCACCCCCGTCCCCAGCGGGCAGGGCGGCAACATCGCAGCAGCAGGCGGGGTCATGCTCGCCCAGACCGGCGCGGACACCCCGTTCGCCCCGGCACTGCTCGCCACGATGATGCTGCTGATCGGCACCGGACTGCTGCGACGTCGCGTCGCCGGCTGATCCCCATCACCGGCTGACGACGGTCCGACCCCAGCGGACGGACGTCGCGCACAGAAAAGGCGGATGCCCCGAGATCCGAAGATCCCGGGGCATCCGCCCAGCCGTGCAGCCTTACTTGGCGGCGACGACCTGAAGGGTGATGACGGCGACGACGTCCTCGTGCAGACGCACGGTCGCCTCGTGGTCACCGGTCGACTTGATCGGCGAGGTGATGGTCACCTTGCGCTTGTCGATGGTGCCCAGGCCCGAAGCCTCGACGGCGTCGGCGACGTGCTCGGTCTTGACCGAGCCGAACAGACGTCCGCCGTTGCCGGCCTTGACCGTCAGGCGGACCTTCTGGCCCTCGATCTTGTCCTTGAGCGCCACGGCCTCTTCGCGGTCGTGGATCGCGCGTGCCTTGCGGGCGGCCTGGATCGACTCGACCTGCTTGGCGCCGCCACGGGTCCACGCCGTAGCGAAGCCCTGGGGGATGAGGTAGTTGCGGGCGTACCCGTTCTTGACCTCGACAACGTCACCGGCGCTTCCGAGCCCGGCAACTTCGTTCGTGAGAATCAGCTTTGCCATGTCCGTACCCCTTAGCGGCCAGCGCCGGCGTAGGGCAGGAGAGCCATTTCGCGTGCGTTCTTGATCGCCTTGGCGATCAGACGCTGCTCCTGCACCGAGACTCCGGTGATACGACGGGCGCGGATCTTCCCACGCTCCGAGATGAACTTGCGAAGGGTCGCGACGTCCTTGTAGTCAATGACGCCGACCCGGATCGACTTCGCGGGAGCGGTGGGCTTGCCACCCTTCCGCGGCTTGCGGCGGTCGCCGCTCGACTTTCCAGCCATGGTTATTCCTTATTGATGAGCGGATGCCGAGGCATCCAGAAGTTGTTTAGAAAGGCGTGTCGTCGCCGAAGCTGCCCGGAGTGCTCCAGGCATCAGCGCTGGTCGACGAACCGGGCGTGGACCACGGCTCCTCCGACACCTGCTGCTGCTGCGCCGGACGCTGTCCGCCGCCGCCACCGGCGCCGCCGGAGGCTGCACGCGTGACCTGCGCCGTCGCGTAACGCAGCGACGGGCCGATCTCGTCGACCTCGAGCTCGATGGCCGTGCGGTTGTTGCCCTCACGGTCCTGGTAGGAGCGCTGACGCAGACGGCCCTGCGCGATGACGCGCATGCCCTTGGTCAGCGAACCCGCCACGTGCTCGGCGAACTCGCGCCACACGGACGCGCGGAGGAACAGCGCTTCGCCGTCCTTCCACTCGTTCGCCTGACGGTCGAAGGTCCGCGGCGTCGATGCGATGGTGAAGTTCGCCACCGGCAGCCCGTTCTGCGTGTAACGCAGCTCGGGGTCGGCCGTGAGGTTTCCCACCACGGTGATGACGGTTTCGCCGGCCATGAGACTCAGGCCTTCGCAGCCTTGGCGGCCTTGCGGGCAGCCTTCTCTTCGGAGCGCTTCGCCTCAGACGCGATCATGGCCTGTGCCTCTTCGGCACGCAGAACCTTGGTGCGCATGATCTGCTCGTTCAGCTTGAGCTGACGGTCGAGCTCCTGCGTGGCCTCGCTGGTAGCGGTGAAGTTGACGACGGCGTAGATGCCCTCGTTCTTCTTCTGGATCTCGTATGCGAGCCGGCGCTTGCCCCAGACATCGACGTTGTCCACAGAACCGCCATCGTTGGTGATGACCTTCAGGAACTTGTCGAGCGTGGGAGCAACCTGGCGCTCGTCGATCTCAGGGTTCAGAATGACCATGAGTTCGTACTGGTGCGTCACTTACCCACCTCCTTCGGACTTGAACGGTTTCCGGGACTTTCCCGGAAACAGGAGGGTGTGTGCACGTGCCCGCTCCTGGACCGCAGAATGCGGGCCGATGAGCAGACAACCACAGCAGTCTACTTCAGTTCCGGGCGTGTCGCGAACGAGGCGGCGAACTCGAGGGACGGCTCATCGTCCACGGAGAGCGAGAGGACGACGGTCTCGACGACTGGATGCGCCTCGATCTGCCGCTCGACCTCCCGGAGTCGGCGGGCGACGTCGTGCTCGCGCTCATCGCCGGCTAGGTCGATCTCGGCGACGATGAACAGACGGTTCGGGCCGACGTACTCGATGTGCAGGTAGGTGACCCGCTCGATCGCGGACGCCTCGAGAAGCGCCCTGCCAACGCGCGAGCGCAGCTCCGGCGCGGGGCTCGTGCCGACGATGAAGGCGAGGTTGCGTCCGATGAGGACGACGGCGACGATCGCCAGGAGGATGCCGACGAGGATCGACCCCACGGCATCCCACACCGCCTCTCCCGTGATCTGATGCAGCGCGATGGACCCGCCCGCGAGGATGAGGCCGATGAGCGCCGCGGCATCCTCGAAGAACACCGCCCGCAGCGTCGTGTCGCTCGTCTGGAGTACGAAGTCCCAGGTGGATGTGCGGCGCTCGCGTGCGAGCCGGCGCGAGCGGATGAGCGCCTGCGTGAACGACGCGCCCTCCAGCACGAACGCGATTCCGAGCACGATGTACGCGATCATCGGGTCTTCGACGGGCTCGTCGGAGGCAAGCTCCTGGATGCCGTGCATGATCGACACGATCGCGCCAGCGGTGAAGATGCCGAATGCGGCGATCAGCGACCAGACGAATGCGCTGCGCCCGTATCCGAGCGGATGCCGCTCATCCTTCTTGCGTCCGCCCTGACGATCGGCGATGAGCAGGAAGATCTCGTTGCCGGCATCCGCCCACGAGTGCGCCGCTTCGGCGACCATCGACGCAGAGGAGGTGAGGAAGGCGGCGATCGTCTTCGCGATCGCGACGAGGATGTTGGCGAGGAACGCGATGAGCACCGTCACGCGCCCAGGCTACGCCTGCCTTCGCCGCCCGGTGTCGCGAGAATTGCCTTGCCGCATGAGAATCGCGCTGCCAACGCAATTCTCGCCGCGCAATGCAATTCTCGCGAGCAGGTGACGGGCGGGAGCGCCCGGGTAGCGTGGTCGACATGGAGTGGATCGCGGACCCGATGGATGCCGGCGGCTGGCTGCGCGAGCGCCTGGACGATGACTGGTCGATGCACCACTTCGTGCCGCACGGGTTCGAGGCGTACGCACGCATCTTCCACCCCGCCGAGGTCCGATCGCTACCGGATCGAGCGGTTCCGACCATGGACGAATGGGTGCGGATGCCGGACGCCGAGCAGCAGCGCCTCATGGAGCAGTTCGTCGATGAGCCGGCATCGTGGGCGGACGCCGCAGCCGCCTTCGGCACGACCGTTCACGCGCTCGCGCAGTGGCAGCATCTCGTCCGTACGCCGACGGATGGTGACTGGCGCTCGCGCATCGCGCCGGACGGCCGCGAGTTCTCCTCGCCGAGCGAAGGCGAGATGTCGCCCGAGCTGCTGGCCGCGATCGCGCGACACCTCGTGGCACACACCTCGACCCCGGATGCCGGCTACGCGGCCCTGTGGGAAGGACGCGGCGGCCTGCTCGGGTTCTTCGGTGAAGGACCGAGCCGTGGCTTCTATGAGTTCACGGATGACCTCGCACACGCTCAGGTGTTGGGTCAGAGCTTCCGTGATCGCTTCAACAACCCCTTCCGAAAGCCGAAGTGGCAGCCCGGCATCCTCTCCGATGAGATCTCGAAGGGTCCGCGTCTCGAACTTCCCGACCGGAACCACGTGCTCTTCGCCGCCGCGCCAGCGGCATTCGCCGACCCGGACTGGATCCTCGATGCGCCCTGGCGCGATCGTGAGGCGGAGGGACACGGCTTCGATCCGTCAGCGCAGCATCCCAGCATCCTCTGGCCGGCCGATCGTGCCTGGGTGATGGTGAGCGAGATCGACTTCGACTCGACGATCGTCGCCGGTTCGAACGAGCTGATCCGAGCGATCTGCGCAGATCCCCCGATTGAAGCTCTACCGATCCGCGAGGGTTCATCGCTGCACTGGGATGCAGACGACATCAACCGCTGACCTCGAGAATTGCTTTCCCGCATGAGGATTGCAGTGCCAACACGATTCTCGCCGCGCAAAACAATTCTCGCGGCGGCAATGAACGAGCTCAGCGCCGCACGGGATCCTTCTGCGGCCTCGGCTCGAGGGTGTAGTCGGTCGTGGCATCCGCCCAGGTGTCCTCACCGGCGCGTCCGCGCGCGCGGCGCATCCCGAGGATCCCCTGCACCAGCGGAGCGCCGATGCCGAGCGCGACCTGACCGGTGAACGAGCGATCCTCGGATCCCAGCACGCTCTTGCGGTGCCAGGCGGCATGCAGCGTGCCACCGCGCCCCGCAGGCACTGTCTTCGCCGGCAGCACGCCCCCGCGGCGCAGCATCACGAGTTCCTGCACGCGATCCCACCAGTCCGATTCGGATGCCGGGTGGAAGTAGTTGTCGTGCATCCAGTCGGCGTCCGGATGCCGGAACCGCCGCGCGACGACGTCACCGGCGTCTCCGAGCAGACCGCTTCCGGCGAACACCGTGTTCAGCAGCGGCTTTCGCACGCCGAACGTGTCGAGCGCGATCACCGGGACGCCGCGTGCGATGGCCTCGACCGCCGCGGTCGAGCTGACCGTGACGAGCCCCTCCGCACGCGACAGCGCGAGCGCCATCGGCTCGTACGAGATCATGAGGTTCGCCGGCCGGTTCGCGAGCAGCTCAGTGTATGCGTCGCGCTCGAGATGCGTCTCGGCCTCGCCGGGGCGCGATCGCAGCTTCACCACGACGCGGCGGTTCGGTCGCGCGGCGGCGGCGCGGCGGAGGATGTCGACGAGAGTCTCGCGCTCATCCCGTTCGGCAGGGACGAGAGCCTGCGCGGCGAAGACGAGATCGGTGCCGCGGCGTTCCCGCTCGACCACGGCGACCCCTCCGCCCTGCGCATCTGCGGCGCCGACGGCATCCGCCGCCCCCGCACGCATGCGAGAGGCGGTGACGACCTGGGAAGCCCGGCGCGCATACGGCAGGGTCGCGAGCGCCATCGGCACGGCGATCCCGAGTCGGTCGCCGAGCGCCTCGTATGCGCGGATCTCGCGGTGCGAGTGCAGCACGAGCAGGTCGGATTCGCGCCGGTACTCCAGTGTTCCTCGCAGAGCGGGGATCGACATCCCGGGCAGGCCGCTGACGACGACCGGTCGCTGCTTCAACCGATCGATCACGCGGGCGATCAGGCGCACGAAATGCCCTCGGCCGGCGAGCACCACGACGTCGGGCAGGTGCCCCTGCAGCCATCCGGCGACTTCGTCGAAGCCGACACGGGTGACGGCTCCGTCTCCGATGATCGTGCCGGCGAGCGCCATATTCTCCTGCTCGCGGCTCACCGTCAGGGGTGTGCGCACGAGCAGCATGTGCCGACGGATACCCGGTACCGCGTCGAGCAGCGCCGCCGACCACTTCACGAAGGAGTCGGCATCCGCGATCGCGACGACGCGCAGTTCGCTGCTCATGGGGTCAGGCGCCCACCCGACGCAGCTTCGCCATCGGAGCCTGTTCGCCCGGGAAGACGCGCTTCACGCCGTCGCCGAGTGCCGCTTCGATGACGCGGATATCGCGCACGAGGTGCTCGAGTCCGGCGGGCTCAAGGGACGCGGCATGGTCGGAGCCCCACATCGTGCGGTCCAGTGTGATGTGCCTCTCGACGGCAACCGCGCCGAGCGCGACAGCGGCGAGAGAGATCTGGAGACCGCGTTCGTGACCCGAGTAGCCGACCGGCACGCCCGCGTAGCGATCGCGGAGCGTGGAGATCATGCGGAGGTTGGCCTCCTCCGGCTCCATCGGATAGGTGGAGGTGGCGTGCAGCAGGATGACGCGGTCGGTGTTCAGCACACCCATCGCGCGGTCGATCTGCTCCATCGTGGACATGCCCGTGGAGAGGATGACGGGCTTGCCGGTCTCACGGATCGCCTCGAGCAGCTCGGTGTCGGTGAGGCTCGCCGAGGCGACCTTGTGCGCGACCACGTTCAGGTCTTCGAGGAAGTCGACGCTCGGCACATCCCACGGCGACGCGAACCAATCGAGCCCGTGCAGCGTCGCATAGTCGCCGACCTCGATGTACTGGCCCCGGTCGAACTCCACCCGACGGCGGTAGTCGAGATAGGTCATCGTGCCCCACGGCGTCTCGCGTGGGACGTCGCGCATGTGCTCCGGCGTGGAGATCTCGGGGGTGCGCTTCTGGAACTTCACCGCGTTCGCGCCCGCGCGCGCCGCGACGTCGATCAGGCGCTTGGCGATCTCGACATCGCCGTTGTGGTTCAGGCCGATCTCCGCGATCACGTACGCGGACGATCCACCGCCGACCACATGCGATCCGATGCTGACGGTCATGTCGTCCTCCTGTCGTGGCGCGTCCCCTCCTTCCTGGGTACGCCGCGACAGTGAACATGGCGCATCGCGGAGGTTACCGGCGTCGGTCGGCTGACAGAACGCGTTCGATGAGCTCGCGCACGGCACCGTCTCCGCCGCCTCGCGTGAGCACGACGCGCGCCTGTGCGCGCACGAGCGGGTGCGCGTCCGCGACGGCGATCGGCCATCCGACCGCGCGCATCGCACCGAGGTCGTTGACGTCGTTGCCGAGATAGGCGATGTCGCTGAGCGCGATGCCCTGCTCCGCAGCCCACTCGGCGAGCGCCTGCGCCTTGTCATCGATCGCCTGCAGCACCGGCACCTGCAGCTTCCTGCCACGCGCGCCGACGACCGTGTTCGTCTCGGTGGAGAGGATCAGCATCGGGATGCCGGCGCGGCGCAGGCGCGAGACGCCCATGCCGTCCTCCCGGCTGACGCGCACGTGCTCGTGGCCATCACTGTCGATGAGCACGGTGTCGTCGGTGTGCACCCCGTCGAAGTCCGTGACGACGGCCACGACGTCGATCGCGCTCGGCCGGTCGAGGAGGGTCGCGACGGCGGATGCCACGGCGAGCTGCTGCTCGTCGTCGATCTCCATGGCAGTCTGCTCCGGGACCTCGACGATCCCGATGCGGCCGAAGAACCGGTGCCGAGCCGCACGGAATCCGCCAGCGGAGAACGCGTAGAACGCGCCGGTCTCGAGGTAGTGCGGCTCGCGGTCCTGGCGGCGCGGGCGGTGGTCGGCGGCGTGGTTGATCGCTTCAGCGTGATCGTCCTCGGCGCGGCGCCAGAGGAACCCGTAGGTCTCGTGCGCGGAGAACACGCTGTCGAAGCGGTCGTGCGTGATGTGCGCGACGGCCTCGTCGATCCTCTGACCGGCGATGAACGGAGACGTCGCCTGCATGAACACGACTGTGCCGACGGTGTCTCCGTTCGCCTCGAGTTCGTCCATGGCGTGCAGCAGTGCGCTCTCGGACGACGCGGCGTCGCCGGAGAGCTCGGCAGGGCGGCGGATGACGCGTGCTCCGGATGCCTCGCTGAGCTCGGCGATCTCGTCGTCATCGGTCGTGACGACGACGAGATCGATCGCGGATGCCGCGGCCGCCGACCTCACGGCGCGCTCGATGAGCGGGACGCCGCCGACGCGACGGAGGTTCTTGCGCGGGACGCCCTTCGACCCCCCGCGTGCCGGAATGATCGCGACGGTCAGGCCGTCGGCGCGGGAGTCGTGGTCGCGGGTCACGTCGTTCTCCTCAGGGGTCGCGTGTATTTCGGCGTGGTCTTCGGCGGGAGGGGTCGCATGTTGTCGCCCGAACCGCCGGGAAGCGACCATTTGCGACACCTCCGCACCGCAGCGCACCGGTCCAGTCCGGGGAGGGGTCGCGAGTTGTCGCCCCAACCGCCGGGAAGCGACGATTTGCGCCACCTTCCGAGCCCGAAGCGCGACGTGTCGTCACATCGGCTCATAGTCCCCGCACCACCTTCCACGCTCGTGCAGCGCGTCGGCGCGCGCCGTGCAGCGTCAGCCGCAATTCCTCGACTCGACCCACTCCCCCGGCCGACCGCAGCACGCGTCGCGGCAGGCTCTCCGAAGGCGCGCCCGGCAGCTGCAGTCGCGCCGACCGCGCGGGGTCGAAGTACCTGTCGCGCTCGGCGGCTGGCATCGACCGCAGCAGCTCCTCGGCGCGCGGACGCAACGACTCCGCGATCTTCGGCTGCATCGCGTAGCCGACGGCGTCGATCAGCAGCTGCAGCCGTTCAGGTTCGGCGTACGGCGAATCGGCTCGGGTGAGAGCATCCACGATCGTGACCGGCACCCGGTTGCTGTTCTCGAACGGGGTCAGTCGCCGCATCATCGTGCGGGTGCCGACCGCCGCGATCGGCCGCCCGTACAGTGCGCGGATCGTCGGCAGCGCGGTGGAGAACCCGGCGACGACGCCGACGGCATCCACGCGCTCGGCCACGATCTCTGCCGGCACCGGTCCGCGGTAGACGACGAACTCGACGCCCCTGCGCTCCGCCCGTTCGCGCACCGCGTCGGTGAGCGCGGGCGGCGCCGAGGGATGCGGCTTGAACACGACGCGGGCGGGGCTCCAGTCCAGGGCGCGGTCGATCATCTGCTGCTGCATCCGGATCTCCTCGTCCGGCTCGACGAGTCCGAGGGCGGCGAGGTACTGACCGAGGACGAGCGCGGTCGGGGTGCCGTCCGCGAGGGCGGCGAGCGCGGGGTCGTCTCCTCCCGTCTCGGCCAGTGCGGCGGCGAAACGATCGGTGGGCACCGGCATCCGCGTCGCACCAGACTCGCGGAACACGAGCGGTTCGACGCCGGGCACGACGTCGGCGTACACGACGCGGCCGATGCGGGCGACGACTCCGCGCGGCAGTGCGACGCGGATCGGCGAATAGGTCATGAGGCCGTCGCCGATGACCGTGAGGCGGGCGTTCGGGAAGAGCGACATCAGCGTTCGAGCGGGCGCGACCTGAGGGCTCTGGATGCAGAGTTCGAGGTCGTCGTCGAGCCGCCAAGCCCGTTCGATGAGGCGGCGCAGCACCGGGAGCTCCTCCTCGTCCGGATCCCAGGAACTCGGATGCCGCGGCTGCAGCAGCGCGTCGAGCGATTCGATCCGGTCGAACCGGGCCCTCAGCGGCGCCAGCTGCGCGTGCGCATCGATGCCGACCGTCGTCTCAGGAACCCGAGCGGAGTTGAACGGGACGAGCACTCGCTCGCCTCGTCCGTCGAACAGGCCTTCGTCGATCCCGGCCGCGGCGGTCGTCAGTCCATAGCCGCTGTGCAGCGCGAACAGTGTGGTCATGTCGTGCGACCCGCCTTCCGCAGCGACCGCGCGAGCACGCGCCGTCGCGGGCCGTCGAGTCGCTGCAGCGCTCGGCCGGCCTCGTCGGAGGGAAGACGGGCGAGGAGCAGGCGGATGCCGTCCCGCATCTCACGGCGCAGCCCGCCGTCCATCTGCCGCGAGCGCACAATGTGGTGCGAGCTCAACGCCAACACCGTCTGCACCACCTTGGGGAGGAAGCGCTCCGCCTCGGCATCCTGTTGTACGAGATCCAGCGCCTGCGACATGGCCGCCGTGAAGTCCAGCTGCCGACGGTCCCGGGCCTGAGTGAGCGAGGTCGTGACGCCGCGCCGGTACAGCAGAGCAGGCGCGTCCACGACGGCGAACCGGCGAGCCTGCAGATGCAGCCGCCAGATCCACGGTCGGTCCTCGGCGGTGAACAGCCCGTCCGGAAACGCCGCGAGACCCTCGTCGATGACGCGGCGGTGGAAAATGCCCGCCCACGCGAACGGGTAGTCGACCATGGTCTTGTCGTCAGCGGGGAGGATCGCGTCGCGCGGAGCTGTGGGGATGCCGCGCCACGGGTGCGGGGCGCGGATGAGCCTGCGGTCCTGGTCGCTCACCCGGACGTGGTCGGTGCGCAGGAAGTCGCACTCCAGCTGCCCCAGCCGCTCGGTGAGAACCTGCAGCCGGTGCGGCTGCATCCAGTCGTCGCCGTCGATGAAGCAGAACGCATCGCCGTCGACGTGCGCGAGTCCCTGGTTGCGGGCCGTGGCGAGTCCGCGGGCCCGCGGGTTGACGAGCACCTCGACGTGCGCGAACCGTTCGGCGTACTCCCGCATGATGTCGCCCGTGCCGTCACTCGAACCGTCGTCGATCGCCACGAGCTTGAGGGCCGAGCGGTCGTCGAACTGGCGCAGCAGGGTCTCGAGCGTCGTGCCGATGTACGGCGCGGCATCCTTCGCGGGAAGGATCGCGGTGACTCTGGCGGCGTGCATGGGCCCCGATGCTGGCATCCGGACGTTAACGCCAGGTGACCGGTTAGCGTGGAGGCGTGACGACGCCCACTCCCCTCTCGTTCGACGCCCGTCCGCTCACCGAACCCGTCGATCCGAAAGACGTCACGGCGTTCGCGCGCGAGATGCGAGCACGCAAGGGCGGCGGCGTCTCGGCGGGCACGGTGATCGCGATCATCGTGATCTCGCTCATGCTCGTCATCGCGGTGCCGATGGTGGCGCTCGGGATCATCGCCGGCGTCCGCAGCGGGGCGCCCGTCGTCGGCCTGCCATTCCTGCTGATCCTCGTCGTGATCGTCATCGTCGGTGTCGTGCTGTTCTTCGGGTACCGGCGCAGCCGCGTGACCCGCTATCGACTGAACCGGTTCGCGTCCGCCAACGGCATGACCTACGAGGATCGGGTCGACGACCCGCCGCTGCCCGGCATGATCTTCAGCATCGGCCGGTCGCGTCACGCGAAGCAACTGGTCCGCGGTCACTCGCCGCGGTTCGTCGAGTTCGGCAACTACCAGTACACGGTGAAGTCCGGCAAGAACTCCACGACGTATCGGTGGGGATACGTCGCCGTGAAGCTCGACGTTCCGCTGCCGAACATCGTGCTGGACGCGCTCGGCAACAACGGGTTCGGCTCGAACCTGCCGGCCTCGTTCCGCCGGGACCAGCGCCTCTCTCTCGAGGGCGACTTCGACAAGTACTTCACCCTGTACTGCCCCGAGGGCTACGAGCAGCACGCCCTCTATCTGTTCACGCCCGACATCATGGCGCGCTTCGTGGACAACGCCGCTGAGCTCGACGTCGAGATCGTGGACGACTGGCTGTTCCTGTACACCAAGCGCGAGGCGTCGACGCTGGACCCGTCGACCTGGGCGTGGCTGTTCGGCGCCGTCGGCGCGCTGATCACGAAGCTCGACCAGTGGGCGCGGTGGCGCGATGACCGGCTGGCAGCCGCATCACCCGCACGTTCGTTCACCGATGCCGCACCGGGATCGCATGCGCTTCCGTTCGCCCCGCCGGCCGGGATGCTTCAGCCGCCGCCCGGCGTCGCGAAGCAGGGTCGGCGGCTGAAGCGCGGCGGCTCCTGGATCACGGTCGCCATCGTGGTGGTGTTCGCCGTCGGCTGGATGGTGCTGCAGGCGATCCGCTGAGTTGGCCTGCGAGACGGAGTTTCCCGCACGAAACCGCGGTTGTGGACGCCCGTCTCGTGCCAGAAACCCCGTCTCACGGGAGGCGCGTTCAGGCGAGTGCCCTGCGCACCTCCGGCAGCACCTCGGTCGCGAGCAGCTCGATCGAGCGCAGCGTGTCCCGCTGGCTGATCCCGCCGAGACCGACCTGGGCGAGGAAGCGGGTGTGTCCGAGCATCTCGTGCTCCCACAGGATCTTGTCGACGATCTCGGCCGAGCTTCCCGCGAACAGCGCTCCCCCGGGGTTCGCCCATGTGTCGAGCGTGTCACGGTCGAGCTGCCCGCCCCGCGGCATGTTCTCGGCGAAGTAGGCGGCGTAGTGCGGGAAGAACGCGTCGCGCGCGGCCTGCGTGGTCTCGGCCGCGTGGAAGTGGGAGGTGACGCCCAGCTGCGGCGCTGCGTGTCCAGCGGCCGTCGCGGACTCCCGGTGGAGAGCCGCGAGCGCGCGGAACCTGGTCGGAGCGCCGAGGATCGCCAGGTACATCGGCAGGCCGAGTGCGCCGGCGCGCGCGGCGGATGTCGGGGTGCCACCGACGGCGACCCAGACGGGCAGCTTCTCCTGCTGCGGGCGCGGATAGATGCCGGCATCCCGAAGCGGCGCACGGGTCGACCCGGACCAGGTGACCTCGCCGCTCTCGCGGGCGGCGAGCAGCAGGCCGAGCCGGTCCTCGAAGTATTCGTCGTACCGGCCGAGGTCCTGACCGAACAGCGGGAACGACTCGATGTACGCGCCGCGCCCGGCGGTGATCTCCGCCCGCCCGCCGCTGAGCAGGTCGAGCGTCGCGAACTCCTCGTGCAGCCGGACCGGGTCTGCGCTCGAGAGCACGGAGACGGTGCTCGTGAGGCGGATGCGCTCGGTCTCACGCGCCGCGGCGGCCAGCACCATCTGCGGGGAGGAGACGGCGAAGTCCGGGCGGTGGTGCTCGCCGACCCCGAAGACGTCGAGGCCAGCCTGATCGGCGGCCCGCGCCCACTCCAGGATCTGCTTGAGGCGCGCTGCCGGGTCGGTGAACGCGCCATCGGGGGTGCGGTTCAGTTCGCCGAACGTGAAGATGCCGATCTCGAACGGCGTGCCGCCGGCGAGACGGGGATTGCTGCGCGAAACGGGGGTGCCTGACACTGGTCTCATGCCAGAATCCCCGTCTCGCGAAGCTGCAAAGCTAGGAACTCGCGGACGTCTGCCAGCTCCTCTGCACTGATCCCATGCCCGAGTCCGGGGTAGCGCCGGTCGGTGAGAGTGGTGTGCGCCGGCGCCCACACGTCGGTGCGAGCGATCGCATCCGGGTGGATGACGCGGTCCTCTGTTCCGCGGCCGAGGAACATCGCCGGCCGGGTCTCCCGCAGCACGGCATCCGCCTTCTGCTCGCCAGCGGCGACGAACCCGCCGAGCACGACAGGGGCAAGAACGCGATCGGGCACGGTGCGCAGCAACTGCGTCGCCATGAGCCCGCCCTGCGAGAAGCCGATGGGGACGATGCGGGCGCCGGTCGGCAGCGCGGCATCCGCCCACGCCAAGACAGCGTCGGTCGCAGCATCCAGTGCCTGCTGATCCGGATGCCCCGGCGTCACGATCCGGAACCAGGCGTACCCGCCCGGCATGACTTCGATCGGTGCGCGCAGCGAAGCCCACGGCATCCCCTCCGGAAGCGCGGATGTCAGCGCGGTGAGATCCTGCTCGTTCGAGCCGTAGCCGTGCAGGAAGACGGCGACGATGTCGGCCTGCTCCGCCCAGTTCTCGGAGACGATCGCGTGCAGCGTCATCTCGTCTGCACCTGGGTGTGGGTCGTGGTCATGCTGGCTCCTCCGAAGTATTTACTTGCAGATGCAACCAACCGTCGCCGGAAACCATTCCCAACCGGGGAGGGGTCGCAAGTGGTCGCCATCGACGCGGAGTAGCGACCATCCGCGACCCATCCGGCGCCGAACAGTCGAACAGCCGAGCGCTCAGCCCCGGGCGGCCCACCAGTCGCGCAGGCGCTGCTCGGCGGCATCCGGCCCGATCACGCCCTCGTCCAGGCGCAGGTCGAGCAAGAACTTGTACGCCTCGCCCACCTCGCGTCCGGGCTTGATGCCCAGCACCTCCTGGATGCGGTTGCCGTCGAGCTCGGGGCGCATGGAGTCGAGCTCCTCCTGCTCACGCAGATCGGCGATGCGCTTCTCGATGTCGTCGTAGGCGGATGACAGACGCGAGGCCTTGCGCCGGTTGCGCGTTGTCACGTCCGCACGGGTGAGGATGTGCAGGCGCTCGAGCAGGTCGCCGGCATCGCGCACGTAGCGACGAACCGCGGCATCCGTCCACGCACCCTCGGCGTAGCCGAAGAAGCGCAGGTGCAACTCGATGAGAGTGGCGACGGCATCCGTCGTCTCGCCGTCGAAGCGCAGGGCCTGCAGGCGCTTGCGCGCCATGCGCGAGCCGACCACATCGTGGTGATGGAACGTCACCGCTCCCCCGTCCTCGAGCTTGCGGGTGCGGGGCTTGCCGATGTCGTGCAGCAGGGCGGCGATGCGCAGCGGCACATCGGGCGCCTCGCCGGGGTGACGGGAGTGCTCCAGCTCGATCGCCTGCTGCAGCACGGTCAGCGAGTGTTCGTAGACGTCCTTGTGGTGGTGGTGCTCGTCGACCTCGAGGCGCAGCGCGCTGACCTCGGGCATGAACTCGTCGATGAGTCCGGTGTCGACGAGGACGCGGATGCCGCGGACCGGGTCGTCGGTCTGCATGAGCCGCACGAGCTCGCCCTGGATGCGCTCCGGGCTGACGATCTTCAGGGTCTCGCGCAGACGCGTGATGGCGTCGCGGGTGTCATCGGCGATCTCGAAGCCGAGCTGCGCGCTGAAGCGGGCGGCGCGCAGCATCCGGAGCGGGTCGTCGCCGAAACTCACGTTCGGGTCGGTCGGGGTGCGCAGGATGCCGGCGACGAGATCCTCCACGCCGCCGGTCGGGTCGACGAGCTTGAAGGTCCGTTCCTGTTCCGGTTGCTGCGCCGGTGACGCGACCTGCAGCGCCATGGCATTCACCCGGAAGTCACGGCGCACGAGGTCGCCGTCGATCGTGTCGCCGAACTCGACGGTGGGCTTGCGGGTGACGCCGTCATAGCTGTCGGCGCGGTAGGTCGTGATCTCGACCTGCTCGCCGCGCACCCTGGCACCGATCGTGCCGAACGCGCGGCCGATGTCCCACTGCGCGGTCGAGATCGGAGTGACGATCTTCAGGATCTCGTCGGGTGACGCGTTCGTCGTGAAGTCGAGATCGTGCACGTCGCGGCCGAGCAGCGCATCGCGCACCGGGCCGCCGACGACAGCGAGTTCGAACCCTGCCGTCTGGAATGCGTCGGCGACCGCAGAGACGACCGGTCCTTCGGCGAGCGCGCGCAGGCGTGCGAGCCCCTCGGCCATGTTCAGCATGGGTTCCAGGTTACCGGGCGTGCGGTCGCGGTCACGGTCGCGCCTGCCGGCACAGCACCCCGCGCACACATTCGCCGGGCACAGATTCGGATCCCAGTGGCGACGCGCCGCGGCATCCCGCCCGGCTTTCGGCGTGTCCGCCCCAAGATCCGAAGTTGTGCCAGGCGGAAGGCCCGATCACGTCGCGAGCAGCCGGCGCAGCACAAGGCCGGGGGCGGATGCCGCGACCGCGGCCCGCTCGGCGGTGATGGCACCGTCGGCGAGCGCCCACTCGTCGATCGCGCGCAGTGCCGCGAAGACGATGTCCGCCTGCAGGTCGAGCGGGAGGTCGTCGCGCACCGCGCGCGAGGTACGTCCTGTCCTCAGCATCCCTTCCACCCAGGCGCGCACGGTCCCCAGCAGCTCGGCGCGCGCCCCAGATGCGGAAACGGCAGTCCCCGGCAGATAGAAGATCCGTCCCAGGTGCTGGAGCGCGGGTGTCGCGGACAGTGCCGCGAACTGCTCGAGAAGTTCATCGACGTGCCTCCAGAACGCCCGCGCACCGAACTCGGCGAACTCGGCCGGCGCCGGTGCCGTCCAGAGCGCGGCGACGTCGGCGATCAGCATCCGCACGACCGTGTCGAACAGCTCGTCCTTGGACCCGACGAAGTGATAGAACGAGCTCTTGCTCATGCCGGCGGCGCGGATGATGCGGTTCAGGGACGCGCCTTCGTACCCGGCGCGCGCGAACTCCGTCACGGTCGCCTCGGCGAGCGCGCTGCGACGCTCGGGCGTCAGCCGGGTGGATTCGTCCATGTCGCGATCATACTGGACCACCCGGTCCACGCGGGTCTAGACTGTGGACCACCCGGTCCAGTCAGGAGGTTTGCCATGCTCATCGCCACCAAGCTGCAGGATCAGCTCGACGCGCAGCGGGAGGATCGCCTGCGAGCGCTGATCGCCGGAGCCGGCGTCGCGGGACTCACGCTGGCGGCGCTCCTGCGGAAGCAGGGTCTGCATCCTGTGCTCATCGAGCGGATGCCACGCATGGAGCATCCCGGTTACATGCTGGCACTCATGCCGACGGTCGATCCGGCCTTGAACGATCTCGGTGTGCACGACGAGTATCTCGCGCGCAGCGCGCCCCTCGCCCGCTACTCGTTCCGCTCCCACCGCGGCAGGACGCTGCGCACCGACGACCTCGGCGCGATGCTCCAGATCCACGGCGACTATCAGGGCATCGACCGCGGGGCGCTCAGCGAGGTGCTCACCAGCGGTGGGTGCCCGGTGTCGTTCGACACGACGGTCACCGCTATCGACCACGAAGTCTGGTTCAGCTCCGGAGAGCGGGCGTCCTTCGACCTGGTCGTCGCCGCCGACGGCATCCACTCCCGCACGCGCGATCTGCTCGACGTCGGGGAGGTCGCAACGCTCGACACCGGCTGGGCGGGCTGGGTCACGTGGTCGGACGCGCTCGGAGACGATCCGGCGCTCGGCGAGGAGCTGTGGGGCGACGGCTTCTTCCTCGGCGCGTACCCCGTGAAGGACCGGCTCGGCATCTTCCTGGGCGGACCGGTCGACGAACTGGACATCGGGCCGGCCGCGTTCGCCGCGCGCGTGCGCGACGCGGCTCCCGAGATCGGCCCCCGCCTGCGATCGGCATTGGATGCCGTCACCGCCGACCCCGAGCCGTACCTGTGGCCACTCACCGACGTCCGAGCCGAGCGATGGGTCGACACAGACAGGCACACCGTGCTTCTCGGCGACGCCGCATCCGGATTCCTCCCCACCGCAGGAATCGGCGCCGGGATGGCGATGGAATCGGCATGGATGCTGGGGAGGATGCTCGCACACGCCGACCGCACGAACCTCGCCGCATTGCTGACCGAATGGGAGCGGGTGCAGAAGCCGCGGGTGGAATCGGCGCAGTCGAACTCGCGGATGCTGGCGAAACTGATGTTCCGTCGCGGACGGGTCATCGCGTGGCTGCGGGAGACCGCGATGCGGTTGATGACGGTGCGGTCGGTGCTGGGTCCGATCGTCCGGCTCGTCGCAGATCAGCCCGACCCGGACGAGGTGGCGAAGCGAGTGCTCAGCGGTCGGTGAGATCGCCCGAACGACGATGCGCCGCCCTGGACTCGGCCGGGGCGGCGCATCGTGCTTCAGATCTCAGCCCGTGATGAGCGCGAGCACTCCGGTCGCGATGAGGGTGGTCATGGTCGTCCAGAGGAAGATCGCGATTCCCTGCCACAGCAGCACCCAGCTCTTGGACACCCCGGTGGATACCAGCAGGGCAGAGGTGAACTGGGTCGGGATGGCGAGCGGGCCCAGGATGCTGGCCCCTGGCACGCCGAAGCGCACGAGGAACTTCTTGAAGCGACGCACGCCCTTCGACTCGGGCTTGGGCTCGGCGAGGTAACCCGACGAATTCGCGCCGCCCGACGCGGAGGCACCGACGGCGACGAGCTCGGCTCGCTGCGCACGTCGCGCGACGATCAGCGCGCGGATGCGAGCGCCGAAGACGACGACGACGAAAACGGAGGCGAAGTTGCCCGCCATGGCAGCGCCCGCTGAGACGAACGGGTTCAGGCCCGCCCAGACTCCGAGCACCGAAGCCAGCTCGGCCTCGAGGAACGGGATCGCTGCTGCGACGGCGACGATGAGCGGCTGCACGAAGAACGGCACCTGCGACATCAGGTTCTGCAGGAATTCGATGATGTTCATGTTCTTTCCTTTTGGGGTCTGTGAACACTCCGAACACCGCCGGGTACGGCGGGAACGGAAGATGGGGTGTGTCAGCGGTTCGCTACGACCGCGCTGACGATGAGAGAGTTCGCGACAATGGCGACCATTGTGCGGGTGACGGCGGCTGCGGCTGCTCCTGCCGCCCAGTCGCCCTGCTCCAGGCTCTTCGCCCTCGTGGCAGTCGCTCCGGACCACGGGATCTCTCGATGCAGAACCGGAAGAGACCCGCTGGCGGAGACGAGAGCTGTGAGAGCAGCGATGTGGTCGCTGGGCTGTGCGCCGTCGACGAGCACGGAGCGCATGTCTGCGACGAACTCCGCGCGTCGGCCGCTGTTCCCCTCGACGATGGCCGTCGTCGGGAACAGTCCGAGCGCGCGCCGCTTCTGCCTACAGAGGTGACCACGCTCCATGAGGCGTTCGAGCACTGGCGTGCGCAACGTCGGCCCGCTCGCCGCGAGAACAGTCTGAACGTCCCGCGGCTTCTGGCTGATGTAGTCCCACATCGGACGGAGCAGTTCGTCTTCGGGCGGTTCACCGTCTGCATGGATCCGGGTGCCGCGGATTCCGGCATCCTCGATCCTGACGTGACCGCGCTGAGCGAGATCGGTCAACGCACCCGCGCCGAGTACGTAGAAGAGCGTGTTCTCGCCCGCGATCGTGCCCGAGTCGGGTTGAAACAGCACGAGGAGAAGATCCTCGGTGATCAGCGTGCGAGTGCGCTGGGAGCGGATGCTGTCGTCGGTCATGAGTCGATACTAGCACACTGTGCCGGTACAGTGTGCTAGTCGTCTAGGATCGACGACAGGAGGATCGATGAGCACACGGGATCGGATCATCGCTGCAGCGACGGAGATGATGCAGGAGGGCGCGCCCCGACTGAGCGTCCGGGCCGTCGCAGCACGCGCCGGCGTCGGTGCGAGCACACTCCGTCACCACTTCCCCACGCAGCGCGATCTGATCAATGCCGCGCTCACCGCCACGTACGACGCAGCCATGCCTGACGAGCGCATCCGCGACACGTCGATGCCTGCGCGCGAGCGGCTTCGGGAATGCCTCCGTCGGCTGCTGGACCCGTTCGCTGAGCCGGCTGAGGCGCGCGAGGTGTGGACGAATCTGCTTCGCATGTTCGCGGAAGCCGAAGCCGACCCGAAGACTCGTGCCGGCTACCAGGTGCTGGTGGGCGAGGCCGAGCGTCGGATCAGTGCCTGGCTCGCGATTCTCGAGGAGGAAGGGGCACTGCCGCCCGGCGACAACGCCACGCGGTCTGATTTCCTGCTCACTTTCATCGACGGACTGTCGATCGCGCGCGCACTGCCGCCCAGCGATCAGCGCCTTGAGGACGAGACCAGGTCTCTGGCCTTCGCGGTGGACGCGGTCTTCGATGTCGTGTCCCGCGCGCGACCGCCGCAGTAGGGCGCTCAGACCGGGTCGCCCTGCACCGGCCCCTCGGTGTTCGGCTTCCACCCGAGCGCGGGCGCGACGTGTTCGGCGAACGCCTGCAGCACGTGCAGGTTGTAGTCGACTCCCAGCTGGTTCGGGATCGTCAGCATGAGGGTGTCGGCGGCCATCACTGCCTCGTCCTGCTTCAGCTGTGAGATCAGGACATCCGGCTCAGCCGCGTACGTCTTGCCGAATGTCGAGCGGAAGCCGTCGATGATGCCGATCTGGTCGCCGTTCTCGGCGCTGCGCAGACCGAAGTAGGCGCGATCCATGTCGGACACGAGCGGGAAGACGCTGCGGCTCACCGACACTCGCGGGGTACCGGTGTGGCCCGCCGCCTTGTATGCGGCGCGGTACTGGTCGATCTGCTCGCGCTGCAGTTCGTGGAACGGCACCCCGGTCGCCTCGGTCAGCAGGGTCGAGCTCATGAGGTTGAGGCCCTTGCGTCCGGTCTCCTCTGCGGTCGCCCGCGACCCGGAGCCCCACCAGATGTGGTCGCGCAGCGTCTCGGATCGTGGTTCGATCGCCAGGTACCGGCCCTCGCCGACCTGCTGCGGGTCGCCCTGCACGACACCCGCCCCATCGATCGCCTCGAGGAACAGCTCGAACTTGTCACGGGCGAGGTCGCCTCCGCGCGGGTCCTCCGACCCGACATATCCGAACGCCTCGTAGCCGCGCAGCGCCGTCTCGGGTGAACCTCGGCTCACGCCGAGCGCGATGCGGCCGCGGGCGATCAGGTCGAGAGCGGCGGCCTCCTCAGCGAACTGCAGCGGATTCTCGTACCGCATGTCGATCACACCGGTGCCGACCTCGATCCGCTCGGTCTTCGCCGCCATCGCCGCCAGGAGCGGCATGGGAGACGCGGCCTGGCGCGCGAAGTGGTGCACGCGCACGTAGGCGCCGTTCACTCCGATCTCATCTGCCCCGACGGTGAGGTCGATGGTCTGGTGCAGCATGTCGCCGGCGGTGCGGGTGCCCGACCCGGGCACGGGCGCGTAGTGCCCGAACGAGAGAAATCCGAAAGCCTTCATGCTCTTATGCAACCGAATGGATGCCGGTGACTATTCCCCCGCGACGAGGAACCCGTCCCGCACCAGCTCGCGGATGCGGGGCTCCAGCTCGTTCCACAGCTCTGCCAGCGGCACCTCGAACAGGTCGGCGAGCGCCGCGGCGATCTGCGCCACGGTGAGCTCTCCGTCGCAGGCTCCGACGAACCCGGCAAGCGCAGAATCCGCTGCGACAATGCGCCCGAATCCGCCGCCCTGCCGCAGTTCGATCACGCTCGGATCGTCATTGCCCGGCATGTAATGCCGCGCCTCTGTGACATCGGATGCCGTCACCAGCGTCTGCGGGATGCCGGCACCGAGCACGTCATGCGCGGCCAGCCCGTCACGCAATGCGCGCCCCGGAGCCGATAACGGCTGGGACAGCGTCTCGAACCTGCGCAGCGGATCGAGGCCGTCCGCCGCGCGGCGCAGCAGCACGTACCCGAAACCGATCGCCGTGACGCCTCGTGCAGAGAAGTCATCCAGCCAGGCTTCCAGCATCCGCCCGAACGCCGCCTCGCGCGGCGTCGTACCGCCGTCGCGGATCCACAGCTCGGCGTATGCCAGCGGCGTGAGCTCTTCCCGCTGGATGACCCACGCGTCGAGCCCGGCCCCGATCCATGACTCCAGGCGCTCAAGGCCCCCGACCGAATCGAGCGACTCCCAGTTGCCGAGCAACTGCGCGATGCCACCCGGTGTGAGGTGCGCCGGCGCCTCACGCACGAACTGCTCGACGAGCGCATCGCCGATGAGGCCGCCGTCGCGGTACTCGTACGCCGTGACCCCGTCCACCCGCGGTGTGATGACGAACGGCGGGTTCGAGACGATGAGATCGAACGCCTCGCCGACGACGGGCTCGAACATGCTCCCCTGACGGAACGTGATGTTGCTCACGCCGTTGAGCCGAGCGTTCAGCGCGGCGAAGGCGAGTGCGCGGGTCGAAACATCCGTGGCAACGACCTCCCCGGCGTGGCGAGAGACCAGCAGCGCCTGAATCCCGCACCCGGTGCCGAGATCGAGGGCCCGCGAAACGGGAACGGGCACGATCAGCTCGGCCAGCGTGCGGGATGCTCCGCCCACTCCGAGCACGTGATCGGCGGGCAGCTCGGTTCCCAGCGCCAGCTCGTCGAGATCGCTGGCGATCCACCACTCGCCGACCCCGTCGGCATCGACGAACGACTGCGGACGCAGCAGCGCCGTGGGCACGGCATCCGCACCGTCGACACGCGCGAGACCCAACGCGACGAGACCGTCGGCACCGAGGCGCGGCAAGGCGTCCGCGACCGCGTCGGCGCGCTGGGGCATCCCGAGCATGAGAAGGCGGCCGAGCGTCGCGAGCACACCGTCATCGCCTGCGATCGCACGCAGCAGGGGCTCGCGTACGCCGCGCCCCAGGGCGTCATCCGCCTCTTCTCCCCACAGCCGCCGCAGCGGTTCGGAGCGGTAATCGGCCGCGTCCAGATCGGCGGCGAGCGCGGCGACATGAGCGGGATCGGGGACGGGCGGAAGGGCGTCTGACACGGCCGTCACTCTACGCGCCTTCAGGCATCCCTGAACGCGCCCGCCTAGAATTACGGCGTCCCAACTCACGGGTTCGCCGCAGCGGCGCCCGAGGAAGACCAGAGACGTTGATCAGCTCCCGAGTCGGAAGCGGTGCCCGCGCGCACCGCTTCGCACGCGTCGCCGCGGTGTTCGCGCTCGCGTTCGGGCTGATCGCCGCGCCCCACCTCACTGCGACGACCGCGTCCGCAACCGCGACACCTGAGCCCGAGGATGAGGGCACGGCACGCCTGTCGCTGTCGGCCGGCGTGCATGGCGTCGTACAGCCCGACACCCCGCTCACCACCTCGGTGATCATCGACAACGGCAGCGACGAGGCGCTCACCCCGGGCGTCATCAGCATCGAGATCAACAAGACGCCGCTCGACGACGCCTCGGCGCTGGCCGCCTGGCTCGACGCCGAGGAGGCGGAGGGCACGTTCTCCGCTCTCGGCTCCGAGGAGTCGCTTGCCGTCCCGGCATCCGAGACCTCGACGGCATTCGTCAGCGCGAGCTCGAGCGCCCTGGACGATCTCGACGCCGGCGTGTACCCGATCCGCGCGAGCCTGACCGGCGACGATGCACCGCTCACCGCGACCAGCGTCCTCGTCCTCGACGCCGGGAGCGCCCCGCAGGTCGCAGTGCTCGTGCCGATCACGGCGACCCCGGCGGACGGCGCCCTGCTCACCGCCGAGGAGCTCACCGAGCTCACCGATCCCGACGGCGCGCTCACTGCGCAGTTGGACGGCGTCACGGGGACCTCCGCCGTTCTCGCGATCGACCCCCTCATCCCCGCATCGATCCGCGCCCTCGGCACTGCCGCACCGGTCAGCGCGGTCACCTGGCTGACCCGGTTGGAGGCGCTCTCGAACGAGCGTTTCGCCCTGCAGGCCGGCGATGCGGATGCCACGGTGCAGGCACGCGCGGGTCTCACGGAGCTGCTCACGCCCCTGCCGCTGACCTCCGTGCTCACTCCCGAGAACTTCGTGGCGACGGAAACGACGCCGACTCCTTCACCGACGCCCTCGCCCTCGCCGTCCGGCTCGCCTGCCGAGCCCACACTTCCCACCACGGAAGAGCTCACGGCGGTATCCGGCGCGCAGCCCGGCATCCTTTGGCCTCTCGGCGACGCCCGGGGCGCGGATCTGGCGACGTTCGACGCGTATCTCGGCACCGATGCCACCACGATCCTGCCGTCCAGCTCGCTCGCCGCGACTCCGGACGCGGTCGTCGAGGTCGACGGCCACCGCGTGCTCGTGACGGATGCCGACGCATCTGCGAGCCTGTCGACCGCCGCAGCCACGACCGACGACCTGGCACGCGAGCGCGAGATCGCCGAGGCGATGGCACAGCTCAGCTTCGCCGATCAGGCGTCGCTCCTGATCGGCCTCGACCGCGACGAGACTCGCTCCGCCGATGCGCTGCGCGAGGCGATCCTGTCAGTCTCCTCGATCGGTCAACCGACGAGCTTCGAGGATCTGCGGGCGTCAGCGCCGGCATCCGCCACGCTCGACAGCGAAAGCTCGGAAGACCGCGCGACCGCGCTGAAGAACCTCCTCGCGGACGAGGGCCGGCTGACGTCGTTCTCGTCGATCCTGGCGGACCCCCTCGTGCTCCTCGCCCCCGAGCGGCTCGCGATCATGCGGCTGATCGGGGTCGGCAAAGCCGAGACGTTCGCGGTGGACTCCGCCACACACCGCGCCGACACCACGGGGACGCTGAACTCCGTGGGCGTGCAGCAGCCGAGTCCCATCCAGCTGTTCACCGCCGCAGCGCCCCTGCCGGTCTGGGTGCACAACGATCTTCCCTGGCCGGTCACGGTCACTCTCACCTCCGAGCCCTCGGACGCACGCCTTGGCATCCAGCCGCGCACGCCGGTCGAGGCGCAACCCGCCAGCAACACCCGAGTGAAGGTCCCGGTCGAGGCGCGCGTGGGAAGCGGCGAGCTCTCGGTGCGGTTCGGTCTCCTCTCCCCCACCGGCGTGGCCATCGGACCGGACCAGACGGCGACGGTGACCGTACGCGCCGAATGGGAGGGCATCGGTCTCGGCATCCTCGGCGGCGTCATCGGGCTGCTGCTCATCCTGGGCATCATCCGCACCATCGTCCGGCGCCGCAAGGACGATCAGGCCGACGAATCGGATGCTGTGCCCGCTCCGTCCGGCGAATCCGAGCCGACGCCCTGACACGAACCCTGCCGGGGAATGCCGCGCGGTTACGATTGGTTCCTAGCAGTGGGTGCACGCAGGCACGCTGCGGGCACGCGAGAAGAGAGAGCACATGCGCAAGGTCATCATCATCGGCTCCGGTCCGGCCGGATTCACCGCCGCCATCTACGCGGCCCGTGCGAACCTCGAGCCGCTTCTCATCGCGAGCTCGGTCGAGGTCGGCGGTGAGCTGATGAACACCACCGAGGTCGAGAACTACCCCGGCTTCCCGGACGGCATCCAGGGCCCCGACCTGATGGCGAAGTTCCAGGCGCAGGCCGAGAAGTTCGGCACCGAGGTCGTCTACGACGACGTCACCTCGCTCGACCTCGACGGCACCGTCAAGAAGGTCACCCTCGGCAGCGGCGCAGAGCACGAGGCGCAGTCGATCATCTACGCGACGGGCTCGGCGTACCGCAAGCTCCACATCGAGGGCGAAGAGCGCCTTTCCGGCTACGGCGTCTCGTGGTGCGCGACCTGCGACGGCTTCTTCTTCCGCGAGAAGACCATCGCCGTGGTCGGCGGCGGCGACTCCGCGATGGAGGAGGCCACGTTCCTCACCCGCTTCGCCGACAAGGTCTACGTGATCCACCGCAAGGACACCCTGCGTGCATCGAAGATCATGCAGGAGCGCGCGTTCGCGAACGAGAAGATCGAGTTCATCTGGAACAGCGAGGTCACCGAGATCCAGGGCGGGGATGCCGTCACCGGTGTCGCCCTGCGTTCGACGGTGGACGGCTCCACCAGCGAGCTGCCGCTGACCGGCCTGTTCGTCGCGATCGGCAACGACCCGCGCACGCACCTGGTGCACGACAAGCTCGAGCTCACCGACGCCGGGACGATCTGGGTCGACGGCCGTTCGTCCAAGACGTCGGTTCCTGGCGTCTTCGCCGCCGGCGACGTGATCGACCCGACCTACCGCCAGGCCATCACGGCTGCCGGTTCCGGAACGGTCGCAGCCCTCGACGCCGAGCACTTCCTCGCGGATCTTGAGGATTCATCGGTCGAGGTCCCGGCGGCTGAGGCGGCCGAGGTCATCGCGTAGGGAACACTTTTCGCACCTCTGCTGTTGCAGACGGTGAACTTCGATCAGTTCGATCAACAAGGAACCAGGAGAAGCAGATGACTGCCAAGGTAACGAGCCAGGCGACGTTCGAACAGGACGTGCTGCAGGCTGATGGACCCGTCCTCGTGGACTTCTGGGCCGAGTGGTGTGGACCGTGTCGCATGGTCGCGCCGGTCCTGGACCAGATCCAGGCCGAGCACCCCGACAAGATCACCATCATGAAGCTCAACGTCGACGAGAACCCCGAGCTGGCGATGAAGTACCAGATCACGTCGATCCCGGCGATGAAGGTCTTCCAGGGCGGCGAGGTCAAGACGACCATCATCGGCGCCAAGCCGAAGCCCGCGCTCGAGCAGGATCTGGCCGCTTTCATCGGCTGATCCGAAAAGCTTCAGAGCCCGTCTCTCCTTCCGGAGGGGCGGGCTCTTTCGTGTCCGGATTCGATTCGGGATGCTACGAGGCGTCGGCGATCGTGGCATCCCACTTGCGGTGACGGGACCCCTCGTCCAGAAGGCCCCAGACGGCCGTCGTGAGCTCGGGATACTCCAGTGCGATCTGGCGCATGACCCGGTAGTTGCGCGCGGCGTTCGGACGCACACCGTCGTTCGCGGTGATGTTGTCGGCGCGCAGCAGGTAGACGACGAGCTCGTCGACGCTGGGGAGGTCCTCCATGAAGTCCCACGGATCCTCGCCGCTCAGCAGCCGTTCCTGGATGAGCACGGCCAGTTCGTCTGAGGCCTCGGCGCGCAGCACTTCGAGGCTGGCGCGGCGTGGAACGGCTTCCGACATGCTTCCAGCCTACGCGCGCTTCCTGCCTCCGCGGCGCGGGAGGTTCACGACATCCGTCATCGTCTCGAGCTCCCGGCCCTTCGTCTCGGGAACCTGGAAGTACACGAAGAAGAACGACACGATCGCGAAGAACGCGTAGAACCCGTAAGCGAAGGTGAGGCCGATCTCAGCGAACGCCGGGAAGGTCGTGGAGATGATGAAGTTCGCGATCCACTGCGCAGCGGCGGCCACGGCGAGGGCGCCTGCGCGGATGCTGTTCGGGAACATCTCTCCCAGCAGCACCCAGACCAGCGGCCCCCAGGTCGCTCCGAAGAAGACCACGAACCCGTTGGCGCAGATCAGGGCGATCAGCGACCACGGCTGCGGCAGCACGACAGCGCCGTCCTGCAGGGTGCCGAACGAGAAAGCGACGGCCATCATGCCCAGCGTCACGGCCATGCCGATTGATCCGGTCAGGAGCATCGGGCGGCGCCCGACCTTGTCGACGAGCAGGATCGCGACGATCGTGACGACGATGTTCGTGATCGATGTGATGACCGAGGTGAGCAGGGCCTGCGACTCCTCGAAGCCGACCGAGAGCCACAGCGTCGTCGAGTAGTAGAAGATCACGTTGATGCCGACGAACTGCTGGAAGACGCTGAGCAGGATGCCGACCCACACGATGGGCTTCAGGCCGAACTTGTCGCCGCGCAGGTCCTTCAGCGACTCCTTCTGCTCGACGTTCAGGGTCTTGCGGATCTCCTCGATCTTGAGGTTCACGTCGGTCTCGCCGGTGAAGTCGAGCAGCACCTGAGACGCCTTGTCGACCTTGCCGCGGGCGACGAGGAAGCGGGGGGACTCCGGCAGACGCAGCGCCATGAGGCCGTAGACGACGGCGGGGATCGCCTCGACCATGAACATCCAGCGCCAGGCGTCGATCCCGAACCAGAGGACGTTCGCCGCAGACCCGGCGATGTTCGCAAGGAGGGCGTTGGACAGCAGCGCCGTGAAGATACCGGTGACGATGGCGAGCTGCTGGAGGGAGCCGAGCCGGCCGCGCACCTTGGCCGGTGAGACCTCCGCGATGTAGGCCGGGGCGATGACGGATGCCGCGCCCACGCCCAGTCCGCCGATCACACGCCAGACGATGAGGTCGATCACGCCGAACGCCAGACCGGAGCCGATCGCCGACATGAGGAACAGGATCGCCGCGATCACCATGACCGGGATGCGGCCGAGCTTGTTGGCCAGGCTGCCGGCGAACCACGCGCCCGCCGCACAGCCGAGGAGCGCCGACGACACGGCGAAGCCCTGCAGACCTGGTCCGAGCTCGAACGCTCCGGCCAGGGCATCCACCGCACCGTTGATGACCGCGGTGTCGAATCCGAACAGGAATCCGCCGAGTGCGGCGGCGATGCTGATGCCGATGACTCGGGCGCTGAAGCGCCCGGCTTTGCTCTTGTCCTGGGACATGTGCCCTCCCCCGTTGGTGTTCACTCTAGGAGCCGGACGTTTGTCGCGGCGAGAGACCGGCGGTGCGGGTCAGGATCCGTACTGCTCTTCGCCGAGTTCGGCGAGGATGCGATTGAGGTCCTGAATCGACGCGAATTCAATGGCGACCTGGCCTTTTCGTGCGCCGAGTGTGATCTTCACGCGCGTGTTGAGGCGGTCGCCGAGCTTGCCGGAGACCTCGTCGAGGTAGGCGCGACGGGCGCCTGGCTGCGGCTTCACGCTCTTGGTGCCGGATGCCGGAAGCGTCTTTGCCGCCTGCTCGGTGGCGCGAACCGAGAGGTCTTCGTTGACGACCTTGTCGGCGAGCTTCTGGATCTGCTCCGGGCTCTCAAGGGAGAGGAGCGCACGAGCGTGACCGGCGGAGAGCACACCGGCAGCGACGCGCTGCTGCACGGGAACGGGCAGCTTGAGGAGCCGGATCGTGTTGCTGATCTGCGGTCGGGAGCGGCCGATGCGGGTCGCGAGTTCCTCCTGCGTGATGCCGAAGTCCTCGAGCAGCTGCTGGTAGGCGGATGCCTCTTCCAGCGGGTTCAGCTCGGATCGGTGCAGGTTCTCGAGGAGGGCGTCGCGGAGGAGGTTCTCATCAGCGGTGTCGCGCACGATCGCGGGGATCGCATCGAGGCCGGCTTCACGGGCGGCTCTGGTGCGCCGCTCCCCCATGATCAGCTCGTAGTCGCCGTCCTCGTTCTTGCGAACGACGACGGGCTGCAGCACGCCGAACTCACGGACGCTGTGGACGAGCTCGGCGAGATCCTCGGAGTCGAAATGCGTGCGCGGCTGGCGCGGGTTGGGGACGATCTTGTTGGGATCGACCTGCGTCAGGTGGATGCCGGGAACCGATTCGAGTTCGGCTTCGGCCTCGGCCTCGGCGGCATCCACGGTCTGATCAGCCGGTTCCTCTGCTGCCGGACGGATCGATCCCCCGGGGAAGAACACGTCGACCGGGCGTGCCGCCTGGTCTGCAACGGGGATGAGGGCGCCGATTCCACGGCCCAATCCAGTGCGCTTCGCCATCAGTTCTCCTTGCTCCGCGCCTTCTGGGACGCGATCTCGACAGCAGCCTCGCGATAGGCGATCGCGCCGGCGGAGGTTCCGTCGTAGGCGATCACCGTCTGGCCGAAGCTTGGGGCCTCCGACACTCGGACCGAACGCGGGATCACCGTGTTCAGCACCTGTGCGGGGAAGTGGGTGCGCACCTCATCTGCGACCTGCTGGGCGAGACGGGTGCGTGCGTCGTACATCGTGAGCAGGATCGTGGAGAGGTGAAGCTCAGGATTGAGGTGCTTCTGGATCATCTGGATACTGCCCAGCAACTGGCTCAGGCCCTCGAGCGCGTAGTACTCGCACTGGATCGGGATGAACACCTCGGATGCCGCGGTGAACGCGTTGATCGTGAGCAGTCCGAGCGACGGCGGGCAGTCGATGATGACGAAGTCGACGGCGTTGTCCTCGATGTACTGGTCCAGGGCGCGGCGGAGACGGTGCTCGCGCGCGACCTGCGAGACGAGCTCGATCTCTGCGCCGGCGAGATGGATCGTGCTCGGAGCGCAGAGGAGGTTCCCCGACTCGGGGCTCTGCTGGACGACCTCGGCGAGCGGCACGTCGTCGATCAGCACGTCATAGATGCTCGCGGTCTCCGCGTTGTGCGGGACGCCGAGTGCGGTGGAGGCGTTCCCCTGCGGATCCAGGTCGATGACCAAGACCTTGGCGCCGAAGGATGCCAGCGCGGATGCCACGTTGACGGCTGTCGTCGTCTTGCCGACGCCGCCCTTCTGGTTCGACACCGTGAGGACGCGGGTAGTACCTGTGAAGTGGAGTTCGACGTCCTCGAGGTTGCGCCGTCGTGCGCTCAGATCAGCGATCTCTCGCGCCAGGGGTGTGTCGACCCCGAAAGCCTCGTTCGGCGTAGTCTGCTCGGACTGTTTCACGTGAAACATCCACTCCTCTCGATGGCCGCGTTCCACTCTAATCGCTACCGCGGACCTTGCTTGCACTCCCCCGGCCCCCTGCGGGTCGTTGCGCGAGCCGACGTATCTCATCTAGAGAAACATTTCGGATCGCTCCGCTCACTCAGTGCGTTTCGTCTGCGGGCTCCGTCCTCCACTCAACGATCCGCAGCTGGCTGCCATATGGGATGTTTCACGTGAAACGTCCCGGGACTCGCACAATCCAGGGCACGCTCCCCGCGGGTCGTTGAGCGAGCGTAGCGAGACGAAACGCGTTGAGTGAGCCGCAGGCGAATCGAGATGAACTTCCGTGCAGACCACTTCGACTCGCTCCGCTCACTCAGTGCGTTTCGTCTGCGGGCTCCGCACTCGGTTCAACAACGCCGGCGCTGGGGTCATGAGCGATGTTTCACGTGAAACGTGATCCAGCGCGACAATCTCGAGGGACCCCGCCCGAAGGTTGACCCACTCCCCGCGGGTCGTTGAGCGAGCGCAGCGAGACGAAACGCGTTGAGTGAGCCGAAGGCGACCCGAAACGAACTTCCGTGCAGACCACTTCGATTCGCTCCGCTCGCTCAGTGCGTTTCGACTCCGGGCTGCGCCCTCCACTCAACGACCCGCAACTCGGGATTCTGGGCGATGTTTCACGTGAAACGTCCGCCCGGACCTACGATTCAAGGCACTCTCCTTGCGAGGCGTTGAGCGAGCGTAGCAAGACGAAACGAGTTGAGTGAGCCGTAGGCGACTCGAAACGAACTCTCGCGCAGGCCACTTCGAATCGCTCCGCTCACTCAGTGCGTTTCGTCTGCGGACTCCGCCCTCCGCTCAACGACCCACCACCGGGATTGCATGGCAATGTTTCACGTGAAACATCCCGTCCGGACAGTGCAGGGCACTCTCCCCGCGGGTCGCTGAGCGAGCGCAGCGAGACGAAACGCGTTGAGTGAGCCGAAGGCGAACCGTAACGTACTTCCGTGCAGGCCACTTCGATTCGATTCGCTCACTCAGTGCCTTTCGACTCCAGGCTCCGCCCTCCATTCAACGACCGTCGGCTAGGGCTCCCGGGGGATGTTTCACGTGAACGGAAGTCAGCGAACGGTGGCTCGAACCACCCGGGTCGTCTCGGCGATCAATCCCTCGCCGAGCACCTCGACCCGAACATCACTGAGTCGGTACTTCTTCAACTGCTTCGCTGCGGCGTCGATCTCCGCTTCGGCGTTCTTGCCCTTGAGCAGTGCCAGCTCGCCCCCGTCGCGCACCAGCGGCGCGGTGAACGGTAGCAGCGTGCGCAGAGCACTGACTGCTCGAGCTGTGACGACGTCGAACTGCTTCGGCTCGACATCCTCGGCACGCGCACGCAGGACGGTCACATTGCCGAGCCCAAGTTCCTCGACCTGTTCAGTAAGCCATGCGACGCGACGCTCCATCGGTTCCACAAGTGTGAAGCCGACGTCAGGCCGTGCGATAGCCAGTACGATTCCGGGCAGCCCGGCCCCGGAGCCGATGTCAGCAGTCGAGCCATGGAAGAGAGGAGCGGCGATCGCACTGTTGAGCACGTGCCGAGTCCACAGGCGCGGAAGCTCGAGCGGACCGATCAGGCCGCGCTCCTCCCCCTCTGCGGCAAGGTTCGCGGTGAATGCGCGTGCGAGATCGATGCGATCGCCGAACAGTGACGGCGCGACATCAGGCTCGACCTCGACAGTCATGACTGCACGAGTTCCACGCGATGTTTCACGTGAAACATCAGCGCCGGCGAATGACGGTGTGGCGATCGGCACCCTCGCCGTACGACTCGGAGACAAGCTCCCGATCAGCGACGATGTCGTGCACAAGCTTGCGCTCGTAGCTGGACATGGACGGCAGCGATGCCTGCGATGCGCCCTCGTCAAGCTTGACGACCGCGGCATCCACGAGCTTCTCGAGCTGACGACGGCGCGCGTCCCGCGATCCCCCGATGTCGAGGATCAGCCGCGAGAACGAACCGGTCGTGCTCTGCACCGCCAGGCGCGTGATCTCCTGGAGTGCCTGCACAGTGTCGGGCTCGGAGAGGACAGAGAGGCTCTCATCCTCCGACTCCACCGAGACGTACGCGCGTCCCTGACGGACGTCGAGGTTCAGGTCACCGTCGATGTCGGCGATGTCGAGCAGGCCTTCGATGAAGTCCGCGGCGACGTCGCCCTCCTGCTCGAGCTGCTCCACCGTGGGCTCCGAGCGCTCTGCGATGTTCTCGGTCGTCATCAGTTCGTGCCCTTCTTCTTGGCGCGCTTCTTGCTCACCGGCTGCTGGCGCTTGGGAGCCTGCTCCTTGGCCTTTTCTGCCTCATCCAGCAGACGCTGCTGCTCAGCCTCGTAGGTGGCCATCGGGACGACCTTGCCGGACGAGTCGATCGCTTTGCCCTTACGGGCGAGGCGCTCTTCACGCGCCTTCGCGGCTTCAGAACCGGGCGTAGGCATCTCGCGGATCACGAGGAACTGCTGAGCCATGGTCCACAGGTTCGAGATGAACCAGTAAACGACGACACCGAGCGGGAAGAACACACCCGAGAAGATGAATCCCAGCGGCAGCACGTAGAGCATGATCTTCTGCATCTGGTACGCCTGGCCGGTCTTGGCCTCCGGCGAGAGGTTCTTCGAGATGATCTGCAGCTGCGTGAAGAACTGCGATGCGATCATCAGCACGACGAGGATCACGAGCAGCACGATCGCGACGGTGTTCTGCGTCTCGACTGCGCTACCAAGGGTGCCGTGCAGTGAGACAGTGCCGAAGATCGTGGCGTCGTAGAACTCCTTGGTCAGCTCTGCGCTCAACAGTCCCACGCCGCCGATGCCAGCGTCCGCATGCTTGGTGACGTCGTTGAGCACGCTGAACAGCGCGAAGAAGATCGGCATCTGCACGATGAGCGGCAGACAGCTCGACATCGGCGAGGTGCCGTGGTTCTTGTACAGCGCCATGGTCTCGCGACTCATGGCTTCGCGCGAGAGCTGATCCTTCTTGCCGCGGTACTTCTCCTGGATCTTCTTCATCTGAGGAGCGATTTCCATCATCTTGCGCTGGCTCTTGATTTGCCGCACAAACAGGGGAAATACCGAGGCCCGGACCACGATGACGAGGCCGATGATGGAGAGGATCCAGGTGATACCGGATGCCGCGGGGAGGCCGACGGTCGTGAACAGCCAGTGCCAGGCGACGAGGATGAGCTCGACAGCCCACTTCAGCGGCCACAGGATCGTGCCGAGGAGATCGAATCCACCACCGCCGGAGTCCGGGGTGGGCGTCGCAGAGGCGAGCAGAAGGTCAAGACCCACTGATCAGTCCTTTCGGGAAGGTACGACGAAACCTCGCGCGGTCAGGTCGTGTCGGAAATGGTCATGAGGGCGGACATCATCGACGCCGCCTTTGCTCCAGGGATTGCATCGCAGGATGCGCCAGGCCGAGAGAGCTGCTCCCTTGAGCGCACCGTGCTGCTGCACCGCACCTACAGCGTAAGCGGAGCAGGACGGGTAGTACGCACACACGTCCCCGTACACCGGAGAGATCACGGCGCGGTACGCGGTGAGGAATCCCAGTGCGAGATTCCGAGGGATCAGAGGGATGCTGCGCGCCAGGTCGCCGGCATGCAGGTGTCCGGTGCCCATGGCATAGGACGGCAGCGCACTCATGTTCGCGCCTTGGTGCGGTCGAGCCTTGCCAGACAGCGCGTGACATCGGCTTTGAGCTCTGCGAAGGTCGCCGTGGCAGACGCAGGAAGGGCACGGATGACGACATCCGTGCCCTGAGGAACATCTGAGATCGCTTCCGCGCACACGGCTTTGAGCCGACGGCGCACGGTGTTGCGGATCACAGCGGTACCCACCTGCTTACTGATGATGAACCCGAACCGCGGTTCACGCGCTTCCCCGGTCGTCATCATGGAGGTGACGACTCGGGCGCCCCCGCACCGGACACCGCGACGGACGACCGACCTGTAGTCAGTGCCTCGCGTCAGTCGGAACGGACGGGCGAGCACGAGGCTTACGCCGAGAGCTCGGTGCGGCCCTTCGCGCGGCGAGCCGACAGGATGCTGCGGCCGGCGCGCGTGCGCATGCGGGCGCGGAAGCCGTGCTTCTTGGCGCGACGACGGTTGTTGGGCTGGAACGTACGCTTGCTCATGGAATCACTCCGGAAATGGTGTCACCGGATGAGTACGACCGGAGACATGGGGAACTGCCCGGAATCGGGCATAAGTCAACCGACTAAGGGTACGTCTTGGCGGCGCGGAGAGCAAATTGCTCGCGCGCTGTCCTCGGTTCGTCCGCCGCTTCGAACACCAATTATCCACAAGCACGACACACGCGGCGAGCAGGACACACCCCTGGTTTTCCACAGGCAGGTTGCCCCGGACAGCAACGATGACTAGCGTGGCATCCGAAGTTATCCACAGGGAGAACGCGGCAACGGCCCGTCCTCCGCGACCCCTTGCCCGGAGCACCATGTCCTCTCCTGCCCAGCCCGACGTTCCTATCTGGGCACAGGTTCTGGACCTGCTCGATCAGGACGACCGCGTCACCCCGCAGCTGCAGGGTTTCCTGAGCCTCGCCGTTCCCGCCGGTGTCATGGGTGCCACTCTGTACCTCGACGTCCCGAACGACCTCACCGCGGCGCAGATCAACAAGCGTCTGCGGGTGCCGCTCATGGAAGGCCTCGCACGCTTGGGCGACGAGGTCACATCGTTCCGCGTCGTGGTCAATCACGAGCTCGCCGAGCAGCCGACCGCCCCGATCGCCGTCGCGGACTTCGGCCGCCCCGAGTCGCCGCGCACAGACCTTCCCATCGAGCAGCCCACCCCGATGCGACACGAGTCGCGACTGAACCCGAAGTACACGTTCGACAACTTCGTCATCGGTCAGTCCAACCGCTTCGCACACGCTGCGGCGGTCGCCGTGGCCGAAGCTCCGGCTAAGGCATACAACCCGCTGTTCATCTACGGCGACTCCGGACTCGGCAAGACGCACCTGCTCCACGCGATCGGCGACTACGCCCAGTCGCTCTACACGGGCGTGAAGGTTCGCTACGTATCGAGCGAAGAGTTCACCAACGACTTCATCAACTCGATCGCGAACAACCGCGGGTCAGCGTTCCAGGCGCGCTACCGCGACGTCGACATCCTCCTCATCGACGACATCCAGTTCCTGCAGGGCCGGGCCGAGACGCAGGAAACGTTCTTCCACACCTTCAACACGCTGCACGATCACAACAAGCAGATCGTGATCACCAGCGACGTGGCCCCAAAGCATCTGACCGGTTTCGAAGACCGTATGCGCAGCCGCTTCGAGTGGGGTCTGATCACCGACGTCCAGGCGCCCGACCTCGAGACCCGCATCGCCATCCTCCGGAAGAAGGCGCAGAGCGAGGCGCTGCACATCCCCGACGAGGTGCTCGAATACATCGCCACGATCGTCTCCTCGAACATCCGTGAACTCGAAGGCGCCCTCATCCGGGTGTCGGCGTTCGCGAGCCTGAACCGATCCTCCCTCGACATCTCGCTCGCACAGACCGTGCTCCGCGACATCGTCGACACAGCGGAGGACAACATCATCTCGCCGACCGACATCATCACCGCGACAGCTCAGTACTTCAAGCTCACGGTGGACGACCTATACGGGTCCAGTCGGTCACAGCAGATCGCGACCGCACGTCAGATCGCCATGTACCTGTGCCGTGAGCGGACCAACCTGTCGCTTCCCAAGATCGGGCAGCTCTTCGGCAATCGCGACCACACCACCGTGATGTACGCGTACAAGAAGATCAGCGACCTCATGAAGGAGCGTCGCTCCATCTACAACCAGGTCACCGAGATCACCACGCAGCTCGGCCGTCGCTGACCCCGAAACGCGACGCGCCCGCGTCGGATCCGAGCTTGACAGGTGTCCTCGGCATCCCTTTGAATGCCGCTTTGCACATGTGGATAACTTGTGGATGAATGCGACTCGGGTTCGGGACGAATGTGTGCGAATCGCGGCATACTGTGGATAACTCCTCGAAGAGGTGCCGTTGAGACTTCCGCATGTTCACGCGGTTTCCGCAGGGATTCCACATCTCACACGACTGTAGTTCCCTACTCGCGCCTGATATCCACCGAGTTATCCACAGTATCCACAGCTGTTAACACCGTTAAGAAGTTAATCCTCTGAAGACGGCATCCGATCACCTCGAAGGTGTGGGAAGCCGGCGTATGGCGCATTGTCGCTGTGGGGATACGATGGGAACCCCTGAGGTGGCTCCATGCCTCGCAGGTCTTGTAATTCACGACGAGGGAGCGCCAGTGAGGTTCCAGGTCAATCGCGATGTCTTCAGCGAAGCAGTGTCCTTCGTCGTCAAACTGCTGCCGCAGCGCAACCCCCAGCCGATCCTGGCCGGCGTGCTCATCGAAGCCGGGGATGACGGACTGACACTCTCCGCGTTCGACTACGAGGCATCTGCTCGAACGACCATCGACGCAACCGTCGAGACCGCCGGCACGATCCTGGTGCACGGTCGGCTGCTCTCGGACATCGCCAGCCGGCTGCCGAACGCCCCCATCGAGATCGCCGTCGAGGAAGACGGCGGCATCGCCGTCACCTGTGGTTCGGCGCGATTCACCCTGGCCGCGATGCCTGTCGAGGAGTACCCGTCGATCCCCGAGGTGTCCGGCTCATCCGGCGTCGTCCCGGCCGATGACTTCGGCACCGCGATCGCGCAGGTCGGTTTCGCCGCTTCCCGCGACGATGTGACCCCGGTGCTGACCGGTGTGCAGCTCGAGGTGTCCGGCCAGAATCTCAGTCTCGTCGCCACCGACCGCTACCGCGTCTCGCTGCGCGATGTTCCGTGGGATGGCGAAGCGTCCGAGCAGACCGCGCTGGTCCCCGCCCGCACCCTCACCGAGGTCGGCAAGACTTTCGGGCACGCCGGCACCATCCAGGTCGCGTTCTCCGGCAGCGGCGATCGCGAGATCATCGCCTTCACCGCCGGCAACAAGACCGTGACGTCGTTGCTGATCAAGGGCAATTTCCCGCCCGTGCGCCGCCTGTTCCCCGAGCAGACCGACCACTACGCGGTCGTCAACACCGCTGACCTCATCGAGGCCGTCCGCCGTGTCGCCCTCGTCCTCGATCGCGCAGCTCCGCTGCGATTCACGTTCACCTCGGACAGCGTGACGATGGATGCTTCGGGCAGCGAGCAGGCTCGCGCATCGGAGTCCGTCGACGCGCACCTCACCGGTGGCGCGGATGTGACCCTCGGCCTGAACCCGCAGTATCTGACCGAGGCACTGAGCGCGGTCAAGAGCGAGTTCGTCCGAGTGACGTTCACGTCGAGCGACAACGCGAACAAGCTGAGCCCGGTGCTCATCACGAGCCAGACCTCGGTCGACCAGGCGGGTTCGGATTCGTTCAAGTACCTGCTCCAGCCGAACCTGCTCCTCCGCTGAGACCGACCTCGACCTGCACAAGGCTTCGACTCGCTTCGCTCGCTCACCCCGTTTCGTCTTCGGCGCTGCGCGCCTTCGCTCAACGACCCGCGAGCTATCAACGCCCCGCTCGACGCCAAACACCGCGCGAGTTTCCAAGCGAAGCGATGGATGCCGTCGACGGGCTGGCACCGGGTCTGGCGGGAGCACGGCCGAAGGCCGAGCGAGGGCATGTCCCGACGACGGCATCCATCGCGTAGCGATACCGTCGCCGTCACTGTCCCCACCCCGAAGTAGGCTGAAGTCGTGATTGTGGAGCACCTGAACCTGGTCGACTTCCGCAACTACGCGACCGCCGATCTCAGTCTCCTTCCCGGCCCGAACGTGCTCGTCGGGCGCAACGGTCAGGGAAAGACGAACCTCGCCGAAGCCGTCGTCTTCCTCGCGACGCTCGGATCGCACCGGGTGTCGTCGGATGCGCCGATGGTCCGCGACGGCAAGGAGTTCGCCGTCATCCGCGCCAGACTCTCGGTCGGCGAGCGACGCGTGCTCACCGAGGTGCAGATCAACCGGCAGGGTTCGAACAAGGCGCGCATCAACGGCTCCCCGTCCAAGACGAGCGAGCTCCCCCGGTACGCGCACGTCGTGCTCTTCGCCCCCGAAGACCTCCAGATCGTGCGCGGCGACCCGTCTTCGCGTAGAAGATTCGCAGATCAGCTGCTGATTCAGCGCACACCGCGAATGGCGGCGGTCCTCGGCGACTACGACCGCGTGCTGAAGCAGCGCACAGCTCTGCTGAAATCGGCCCGTGCCCGCGGCATCCGCGGAGAAGCGCTGACGACCCTCGAGGTCTGGGACGACAAGCTCGTGGCACTCGGCTCCGAGATCATCGACGCCCGCCTCCGCCTGGCATCCGCGTTGCAGCATCCGCTGGCATCCGCCTACACGGCGATCGCCGGCGCCGATCACAGTCCTGAGCTCGAATGGGCGCTGTCGGTCAAGGGCGGAGATCCCGAAGAGGGCGAGGTCGGCGCCGATGACAGTCGCGGGGGCCTTGCCGACATGTTCCGCGCCGCACTGCAGGCCAAGCGCACCCAGGAGCTCGACCGCGGACTCACGCTCGTCGGTCCGCACCGCGACGATCTGCTGCTGCGCGTGCGCGATCTCCCGGTGAAGGGGTACGCCTCCCACGGCGAATCCTGGTCGGTCGCACTCGCCCTGCGTCTGGCTTCCGCTGAACTGCTGCGCGCGGAGTCCCCAGCCGGCGACCCGGTACTGATCCTCGACGACGTTTTCGCCGAACTCGATGCCGATCGCCGTCAGCGACTGGCAACCCTGACCTCCGGGTACGAGCAGGTCATCGTCACGGCCGCTGTCGAAGAGGACATCCCCGAGCCCCTCCACCGGCACGTCGTCAGGATCCACGCGGGTACGATCAGCGACGAGCGCGACACCGACGACGAGGGGAAGGCCGCCGAATGACAGACGCCGACACCCCCGAGACCGTCGCCACCTACCTGCGCCTGCGCGGTCTGAAGCCCAGTTCCAAGAGCTGGAAGCGCAAGCGCCGCATCCAGGACGATGACGACAACGCACCGTTCACTCCTGGGCGCGACCCCGGGGCCCTCGGCGCCGTCCTCGACAAGCTCAGCCGCGAATCCGGCTGGGAGATCACCCTCGCCCGTGAAGATCTCGTGCGGCAGTGGGCGGATCTCGCCGGGCACGACACCGCGAAGCACTCCGAACCGGTCTCGCTGGAGAACGGGATGCTGACCGTGAAATGCGATTCGACGGCATGGGCGAAGAACCTGCAGTTCATGCGCGCGACCATCCTCACCGAGATCGGCAGACGCTATCCGCAGGCGGGTGTGGACAACCTCCGCTTCATCGGCCCGGACGTCCCTTCTTGGAAATGGGGGCCCAGAGCCGTCCCAGGGCGGGGTCCGCGCGATACCTACGGGTAGGACACCATCGAGGGGGTCCGGATCGATTTCAGGGCCACACACGGCCGTTCAGCGAGGTAAAGGGGCCTCGATGAGGGTAGACTGGGTATTCGAGATATCGATGTGGAGAATGCCCTCTGATGACGCCTGAAAATCCTGCTGACGAGCCTGAATCCACGCCCGGGATCACTCCCGCGAAGAAGCAGTCCGGCGACTACGGCGCCGACCAGATCCAGATCCTCGAAGGCCTCGAGGCAGTGCGCAAGCGCCCGGGTATGTACATCGGTTCCACCGGACCCCGCGGCCTCCACCACCTGGTCTACGAGATCGTCGACAACTCGGTCGACGAGGCGCTCGCGGGCCACGCAGACACCATCGTCGTGACGCTGCTCGCCGACGGCGGCGTGCGCGTCGTCGACAACGGCCGCGGCATCCCGACCGACCCGCACTCGTCCGACCCCAACAAGTCGACGGTCGAGGTCGTGCTGACGATCCTGCACGCCGGCGGAAAGTTCGGCGGCGGCGCCTATGCGGTCTCCGGCGGTCTGCACGGCGTGGGTTCGTCCGTCGTGAACGCGCTGTCCACCCGCTTCGACGTCACGGTCAAGCAGAAGGGCTTCGCCTGGCACCACAGCTTCGCGAACGGCGGCACGCCGCAGCAGAAGCTCGAGAAGGGCGAGCCGACCGACGAGACCGGCACCGACATCACCTTCTGGCCGGACCCCGAGATCTTCACCGAGTCCGTCGAGTTCGAGTACGACGTTCTCCGCACCCGGTTCCAGCAGATGGCCTTCCTCAACAAGGGTCTGCGCATCGAGCTGCGCGACGAGCGCGAGGGCGCGACCTACGAGATCGAAGAAGAGGGCACGACCGTCACGAAGCAGCGTGCCGACGTGTTCCTCTACGAGCGCGGTCTCGTCGACTACGTCGAGTACCTCAACAAGGTGCGTCACGCCGAGGTCGTCACCGAGGAGATCATCGACTTCGAGGCTGAAGACGTCGAGCGCAAGATCTCGCTCGAGATCGCGATGCAGTGGACGACCGGCTACTCCGAGAACGTCTACACCTACGCGAACACGATCAACACCCACGAGGGTGGCACGCACGAAGAGGGCTTCCGCGCGGCGCTGACGACACTCGTCAACAAGTACGCCCGCGCGAACAACCTCCTCAAGGAGAAGGACGACAACCTCTCCGGCGACGACGTCCGCGAGGGACTCACGGCCGTCATCTCCATCAAGCTGGGCGAACCGCAGTTCGAGGGTCAGACGAAGACCAAGCTCGGCAACACCGAGGCGAAGGCGTTCGTGCAGAAGGTCGTCGGCGATCAGCTCGGCGACTGGTTCGAGCGCAACCCCACGCAGGCGAAGAACGTCATCCGCAAGGCAATCGACGCGGCCACCGCGCGGCTCGCAGCCCGCAAGGCCCGCGAGACCGCCCGCCGCAAGAGCGTCTTCGAGTCGGCGGCGATGCCCGACAAGCTCAAGGACTGCACCAGCAAGGACCCGTCGATCAGCGAGATCTTCCTCGTCGAGGGTGACTCGGCCGGCGGCTCGGCGGTGCAGGGTCGCGACCCGCACACCCAGGCGATCCTCGCGCTGCGCGGCAAGATCCTCAACGTCGAGCGTGCACGCCTCGACAAGGCACTGGCCAACAAAGAGGTCCAGGCGATGATCCAGGCCTTCGGCACCGGCATCGGCGAGGACTTCGACATCGAGAAGGCCCGCTACCACAAGATCGTTCTGATGGCGGATGCCGACGTCGACGGCCAGCACATCACCACGCTGCTGCTGACGCTGCTGTTCCGCTACATGCGCGGGCTGATCGAGGCCGGATTCGTCTACCTCGCCATGCCGCCGCTGTACCGCCTGAAGTGGTCGAACCAGCCCCACGAGTACGTGTACTCGGACGCCGAGCGCGACGCACTGATGGCGCACGGCCTCGCCAACGGCAAGCGCCTCCCGAAGGACTCCGGCGTGCAGCGCTACAAGGGTCTCGGCGAGATGAACGCCAAGGAGCTGTGGGAGACCACGATGGACCACACCACGCGCACCCTGCGTCAGGTCACCATCGAGGACGCCGCCAGCGCGGACGAGATCTTCAGCGTCCTGATGGGCGAGGACGTCGAGTCCCGCCGCGGTTTCATCCAGCGCAACGCGAAGGATGTCCGCTTCCTCGACATCTGACGCCTCGACATCGACGAGCGCGCCGAGACGACACGCAGACACTGAAAGAAACACATGACTGACGAAGAACGCCCCGAGCCGGTTCACGAACACGGCAAGATCGACCAGGTCGACCTGCAGTCGGAGATGCAGCGCAGCTATCTCGACTACGCCATGGCCGTCATCGTCGGCCGTGCGCTGCCCGACGTCCGGGACGGCCTCAAGCCCGTGCACCGCCGTGTCATCTACGGCATGTACGACGGCGGCTTCCGCCCCGACAAGTCGTTCTCGAAGTGCGCGCGCGTCGTCGGCGAGGTCATGGGTCAGTACCACCCGCACGGCGACTCGGCGATCTACGACGCCCTCGTCCGTCTCGTGCAGCCGTGGTCGCTGCGCTACCCGCTCGCTCTCGGGCAGGGCAACTTCGGCTCCCCCGGCAACATGGGTGCCGCCGCCCCGAGGTACACCGAGACCAAAATGGCTCCGCTCGCGCTCGAGATGGTGCGCGACATCGAAGAGGAGACCGTCGACTTCCAGGACAACTACGACGGGCAGACCCAGGAGCCGGTGGTCCTCCCCGCCCGCTTCCCGAACCTGCTCGTCAACGGTTCTGTCGGCATCGCGGTCGGCATGGCGACCAACATCCCGCCGCACAACCTGCGTGAGGTGGCGGATGCCGCGCTCTGGGCGCTCGACAACCCCGAGCTTCCGCGTGAACAGCTCCTCGACGGCCTCATCAAGCGGATTCCCGGCCCCGACTTCCCGACCGGGGCACAGGTCCTGGGCACCAAGGGCATCCAGGAGGCGTACCGCACCGGTCGCGGATCGATCACGATGCGCGCGGTCGTCAACGTCGAGGAGATCCAGGGACGCAACTGCCTGGTGATCACCGAGCTGCCGTACCAGGTCAACCCCGACAACCTCGCGGTGAAGATCGGCGACCTGGCCCGCGACGGCAAGATCACCGGCATCGCCGACATCCGCGACGAGACCAGCGACCGCACCGGTCAGCGGATCGTCGTCGTCCTCAAGCGGGATGCCGTCGCCAAGGTCGTGCTGAACAACCTGTACAAGCACACCCAGCTGCAGGACAACTTCGGCGCGAACATGCTCGCGATCGTCGACGGCGTGCCGCGCACGCTGGCCCTGGACGGATTCATCAGCAACTGGATCACGCACCAGATCGACGTGATCGTGCGCCGGACGATCTTCCGGCTGCGCAAGGCCGAGGAGCGCATGCACATCCTGCGCGCGTACCTCAAGGCACTGGATGCGCTGGACGAGGTCATCGCGCTGATCCGCCGCTCGCCTACTCCTCAGGAGGCGAACGAGGGTCTGCAGCGACTGCTCGACATCGACGAGGTGCAGGCGGACGCGATCCTGCAGATGCAGCTGCGCCGCCTGGCAGCGCTGGAACGTCAGAAGATCGTCGACGAGGCCACCGAGCTCGAGGCGAAGATCGCCGACTTCAAGGACATCCTGGCGAAGGAGTCGCGCCAGCGCGACCTCATCCGCGAAGAGCTCACCGAGATCGTCGAGCGCTTCGGCGACGATCGCCGCACGCACATCCTGCACGGCTTCGACGGCGACGTGTCGATGGAAGACCTCATCGCGCAGGAGGACATGGTCGTCACCGTCACCCGCGACGGTTACATCAAGCGCACCCGCAGCGACAACTACCGGTCGCAGCACCGCGGTGGGAAGGGCATCAAGGGCGCGCAGCTGCGCGCTGATGACATCGTCGAGCACTTCTTCGTCACGACCACCCACCACTGGCTGCTCGTCTTCACCGACAAGGGCCGGGTGTACCGGACCAAGACGTACGAGGTGCCGGAGGCCGGTCGCGACGCGAAGGGCACGCACGTCGCGAACCTGCTCGCACTGCAGCCGGACGAGGGCATCGCCCAGATCCTCGCGATGCGCGACTACGACGTCGCCGACTACCTCGTGCTCGCCACGCGTGACGGCCTGGTGAAGAAGACCCGCCTGACCGAGTACGACACCAACCGCCAGGGCGGCGTCATCGCCATCCGCCTCCGCGAGGACGACGAGCTCGTCAGCGCGATGATCGTCAACGCCAGCGACGACATCCTGCTCGTCTCCCGCAAGGGAATGTCGGTGCGCTTCCAGGCCACCGACGAGGCACTGCGCCCGATGGGCCGCGCAACCGCCGGCGTCACCGGAATGAAGTTCAAGGGCGAAGACCGCCTGCTGTCGGCATCCGTCGCCGCACCCGGCGAGTTCGTGTTCACCGTCACCGACGGAGGGTACGCGAAGCGCACTGCGGTCGAGGAATACCGCGTGCAGAACCGCGGTGGATTCGGCATCAAGGTCGCCAAGCTCAACGACGATCGGGGCGTCCTCGCGGGCGGTCTGATCGTGAGCGAGGACGACGAGGTCTTGGTGGTTCTCTCCAGCGGCAAAGTGGTACGCTCTGCCGTGGCCGAGGTGCCCGCGAAGGGCCGAGACACCATGGGAGTGGTGTTCGCCCGGACGTCCGAGAAGGACCGGATCCTCGCGATCGCCCGCAACGAAGAGCGGGGCCTCGAAGAAGACGAGGCGGCGGCGGAATCCAGCGCCCCCGAGGCAGCCACGGCCCCTGATTCGAACCCTGAAGCTGAGGAAACAGACGCATGAGCACAGTAGCCGACAAGCTGGCGAAGAAGTCCACGCGCAAGACCGGCGGCAAGCAGGTCCGTCTGCGCCTGGTCTATGTCGACTTCTGGTCGGCCGTGAAGCTCTCCTTCCTTGGTGCCGTCGCACTCGCGATCGTGACCATGGTGTCGTTCTTCCTGGTCTACCTCGTGCTGCAGGCCACCGGCCTGATCGCGGGCGCCGCCGACTTCGTCGGACAGATCACTGACAACGCCGTGGACCTGCAGGCCCTGCTGGGCCTGCCCCAGGTGATGGCCTTCGCGGCGGTGGTGTCGATCCTGAACCTCATCGTGGTCACCGTGCTCGGCGCCGTCGTGGCCGGCATCTACAACCTCGCCGTGAAGGTGACCGGCGGTCTGCTCGTCGGCTTCATGTCGAACTAGCGAACTGTCAGCGAGTTTCCGGTAGCGGGAGTGTGACGCGCATCTCGTCGAAGACGTCGTTCGTTTCATAGACCTCGCCGAAAACCGCGGTGCCGGATTCGGTCAGCTTCGGCTGTCGGATCACGAGCTGCTGATACGTGCTGTTGCGAGAAACTTCAACGCCATCGTGTTGGACTATGAGTGACAAGCGGTCGCCGAAATCTCCGTCGGCGACCGTCAACTCGACGCTACCGGCGCTCATATGCAACCACGGATCGCTGATGCAGACGTAGAGCATTCCCATGTGTCCGCCAAACTCGACCCGCCCGCGAAACTGAACCACGCCTGTGTGACTCGCCAGGTCAAACCGGCTGATGTCAGCAAGTGAGAACTGGAACTCGCCGGTGGTCGATTCGTCTGCGCTGTCGGAGAGCTTCCGTGTGCCGTCGCGCAACGCAGTGACATAGTCGATGAGCGATTTTTTGATCCCCCAGCGCAGGTGAAACGCGGGCGCCTGCATTCGCGACCCGTGCGTCATCATTCGCTCTCCAACGTCGAAGCATCAGCAAGAGTCGGCCACGCGACACGCTTGGCGAAGTCGATCAGCGCACGCACGCGTTGTGGCGGTTCGAGCTCGACGGACCAGATCACATCAACGGCGACCGGTTCCACGGGAGGGGAGATGTTCTTCATGATTACGGGCAGCCCTTCATAGCTTGCGGGGTTCACCGGGCGGTGCATGAGTATGCCGTATCCGAGCCCACGGCCGACGAGTGTGCGCACTGCTTCGTAGCTTGCGGTGCGGTGACGTACTCGTGGCGCTATTCCGCGTGAGGTGAACAGATTTAGGGTGTTCTCACTTGAGGGCGGGATGTCGAGCAGGATCAGATCGTCATTGATCATCTCCTCCAGTCGGATCGATTCACGATGGGCAAGTGGGTGATCGGCAGCCAGAAGAATGTGTTGCGGTAGCGCGTACAGATGCTCGCGAAACGGATGCCCGGGAACAAGCGCGTCGTAGATGAAGGCGGCATCGATCTCCCCTGCCGCGAGACGCTCGTCGAGTCGTTCGTGGGTGATCTCGAGAATCACCAGGTCGATCTTGGGATGGCGCTCCTCAAATCCGCGCAGCAGGTGGGGCAAGACAGTCGGCACCAGGGTCGGATAGCAGCCGATCGTGATCGGGCCGACCAATTCGCCCGGTTCCGCCTTTATCGCCATCCGCAGTTCACGAGCGCTGCGCAGCAGATGGCGAGCGTCGGCGACGATGCGTTCCCCGGCAGAGGTGAGTGTGAGACCGTGGGCCTTGCGCCGCACGGCGAGCTTGACGTCAAGGCTGCGTTCCAATTCGGTGATCGCATCTGAGAGCGCAGAAGAGGACACGTGCAGATGTCGGGATGCCGATGCGATCGTTCCCGCGTCGGCAGCGGCGATCAGATAAGACAGTTGGCGCAGCGTGAACTCCGGTACGACGTCCTCGTGAAAATTCGGAATAACCGTTGTCCTTCCACTAACTTGTGAACTTTTGCCAGCTTAGGATCTGGCGCAGAGTGGAGCAAGGCCCTTACGTCATGGGGCTGTTCGCACAAAGGAGTCGAATCATGATCGATGCACGCGTTGAGAGCGCCGGTACTCCCGCCCCGGTCGCGGACTGGGTCACAATCGCTGATCTCTATCGGGATCCGTTTCCGATCTACGACCGACTACGCGCCGAAGGCGGCGTGCACTGGGTGCCCGCGGTGGGGCGCTACTTGATCACCTCTTACGACGCGGTGCACACGACGGAGTTCGACCAGGAGACCTTCTCTGCCAATGAAGAGGGCTCTCTGCAGATCCGGGCGATGGGTCATTCGATGCTGCGCCGCGATGATCCGGAACACTACGCCGAGCGAAAGGCGTGGCAACCGGTTCTGCGCCCCGGCGTGGTCAAGCGGACCTGGACCTCAGTTTTTCAACGCAACGCGAATCGCTATCTCGATGAGCTCATCGAGAAGGGACCGGGCGCCGATCTCATCTGGGACTTCGCCGCCCCGTACGCCGCGGAGAACCTCCGCGAGATCCTCGGTTTTCACAACGCCACACAACAGGATCTGCAGCGCTGGTCGCAGACGATGATCTCGGCGACGGGTAATTATGCTGACGACCCCGATGTCTGGGCAGAGGGAAAAAGATCATTCGACGAAGTCGACACCGCGCTCGATGAGATGCTCAAGTGGCATCTCGCCCATCCTGACCATTCGCTCATCTCAACCCTGCTGCGTATCCCGGATTACCAGATGCCGATCGAGAAGATTCGAGCGAACATCAAGATGACCATCGGCGGAGGGCTGAATGAGCCCAGGGATGCGCTTGGCGTTGCCGCCTGGGCCCTGCTGGAACACCCTGAACAGCGTCGTTCCGTGGAGCAGGACCCATCGTTGTGGCCAACGGTCTTCGATGAGGCCATCCGTTGGATCGCTCCCATCGGTCTATATTCACGACAGGTGACCAGAGACACCGTGCTTGCCGGTCGCGAGTTGCCTGCCGGCGCGAAGCTGGGGATCTGTATTCTTTCGGCCAACCGCGATGAGAATGTTTGGGCGGATGCGGCAGCGTTCGACCTACGTCGTGAAGTGAAGCCGCATCTTTCCTTCAGTAAGGGCGTGCACGTGTGTCTGGGTGCCTGGGTGGCCAAGGCGGAAGTCGCCACCGTGGGTCTTCCCGCACTGTTCAGCCGCTTGCGTGGTCTTGATCTGATACCGCAGCGACCGGCAGAGATCGGCGGATGGGTGTTCCGCGGAATGCTGAGCATGCCGATCACCTGGTCGGAGGCAGAGACAGCCCACGACGGATCCGAGGTCTTGTCGAGAGTTTCAGGCGCGGCTACCGTCTTGTCGGGGGCCGGGGAATCGACGAGCCCCGCACCGACAGTAGCGATCGTCGGTGCGGGGCCGGCCGGTTGCTTCACCGCTCAGGCAGTGCGCCGACTCATGCCCGATGCGCAGATCGATGTCTTCGACAGGTTGCCGGTGCCCTACGGCCTTGTGCGATTCGGTGTTGCTGCTGACCATCAGGGCACGAAGTCGGTCACTCGGCAGTTCGATCGACTGTTCACCCGTGAGAATGTGCGATTCCATGGGAATGTCACTATCGGCACAGACCTTGAACTGGACGTGCTTCGCGAAACGCATGATGCGGTGGTCCTGTCGACGGGACTTCGCGAAGATGCGGAGTTGAGCATTCCGGGCGCGGCGGCTGCGGGGCTGATGGGAGCGGGACGAGTTACGCGTGTCCTCAACGGACATCCGGATGAGACTGATGAGGTGCGATCGTTGGGTGCAGATGTGGTCGTCGTTGGCCACGGCAACGTCGCAGTCGATGTGGTTCGCCTCCTCGTTGCCGACCACAACGCGTTCGACGGCAGCGACATCGACGATGCTGTGCGCGAGCGGATGGTGAAGGATCTGCGTGTCGTGCATATTGTGGGCAGGTCGTCGCCCGCGTCGGCGAAGTTCGACCCGGTGATGGTCCGAGAGCTCGCGGCCCTTTCGGGCGTTGAGCACGTCGTGCATGGGCTCGAAGATCTAGAGACCCCCGCGGGCAAGGATGCCCGCGTAGACGCGATTCGTGACCTCGGAGCGCGTGCGGAACCTGAACCGCGGGTCCGGGTGCGGTGGTGGTTCGGGTTGACTCCGGCTGCCGTGCGGGAGGAGGGCGGGTCTGTGCAGTCGGTGCAGTTCTCCAACCGGTCAGGTCAGAGCGTGACACTTCGAGCGGACAGCGTAATCACCGCGGTGGGTTTCACGGCAGGCGATGACACTCCGGTGGCGGCAGGTGCACACGACGATGGTCGGATCATGCCGGGCCTTTACGCCGCGGGTTGGTTGCGCAGAGGACCACGGGGAACGATTCCTGATCAGCGCAACGACGCACGCGAGCTTGCCCGGCTGCTGCTGGACGACATCACCAGCGGTGCCGTGACCATGAACCGACCAGGACGCGACGCTTTGCCGAGCGTGCCCGGTGTTGTCGATTTCGACGGCTGGCGCCGCATTGATCTGCGCGAGACGATGGGAGCGGCACCGGGGCGAGTGCGTGCCAAGTTGCGCACGCACTCGGAGCTTCTGGTGACAGCCGCAGACCTCACCCTCGTGCTCAACGATTCTGTATCCGACATCGATCTCACGTCGTCGGTGTTGGCCGTGCCCATCACGATCGCCTACGGCACCGAGTCGGGAGGTGCCGAGCTCGTCGCCGAAGACCTGGGTCGCCGTTTCGGAGAGCGGGCGGATGTCAAGATCGCGGATCTGGCGGAGATCGGTCCTGAAGACATCGACAGTTCGCGGATGCTGGTCGTTGTGTGCTCGACCTATGGCGACGGCGAGTTGCCCACCGGAGTGCGGCCTCTGCTCGATGCACTGCGCACCGAGCGACCGAACCTGAATGCGCTCACCTTCGCTGTATTTGGCATGGGAGATCGCAGCTACGCCAAGACGTACTCGCGCGGCAGCGAGTTGTTGGCGGAGGCTCTGTCAGATCTCGGAGCGATGCGCGTCGGTGAATACGGGCGTCATGATGCGGGTGGTGCGATCGATGCGGTTGAGGCCGCTGCCGAATGGATCGAGGGGGTCGTGGCTGAGCTGGCCACACGTACCCAGGCTCTCACCCGCTAGTCGCAGCACGCGTGCTCACTCTTGCGGGTCTCCTCGTCGCTGACGCAGATCTACGATCGCAACGCACAACGCCGTACACAATCCGGCGATGGCGACCATGAGCGCGCCGACGAATGCGTCGTCGTAGCGCTGTTCGCGATCCGAGGATCTCGCGTCGTGCAGGATTGCGAAGTAGATTGACGTTGCCAGGGCGACGCCGACAGCGTTTCCGATGCGCTGGCCGACCTGGGTTACGGATCCAGCTACGCCTGCCTGGTTGATGGGAACGTCGCTGAGGGTGAGAGTGAGATTGGGCGCGATCACCAATCCACTGCCGATTCCCGAGATGAAGAGTGTGGCACCTAATCCCCAGGGAATGGTGTCGGTGGGAAGGAAACTCACAGCCACAATCGATGACACGAATCCGACGCCGACGACGCAGAGCCCGAAGACCACCACTGCTCGGCCGTACGCGGCAACCAGGCGCCCGCTCACCCAGGCGGTAACGGTAGCGGATGCGGCAAAAGGTACTGCCACGATTCCTGCCCAAAGAGCCGTCAGCCCCAAGCCATCCTGCAGATAGAGCATGGCCAGCAGGAAGACGGCGGGCAGAACGGCCAGATATGAGGTCGCCACGAGCAGGCCGTTGCGAAATCCCGTGCTTCGAAACAGTTCAAGATCGACGGCGGGTGATCGTCCTGCGCTCTTGTAATGTCGTTCCCAGAGCACGAAGGCTACGCCAGCGATAGCGGCGAGACCGAGCCACATCCAGCGCCACGGATTGTCGCTGGATGCACCTGTCGTCTGGACCAGTGGCAGCATCAGGGCGAGTGTGCTGATGGCGAGCAGGGTGATGCCGGTGATGTCGAGGCTGACGGGAAGGCGTTGCAGTCGGTCGCTGCGCGGCAGCAGTCGCAGCGCCAGCAGTATCGCAACTGCTCCCACAGGAACGTTCATCCAGAACAGTAGGCGCCAGCCATCGGTGGGCGTTCCAACCTCGACGAGAAGCCCGCCCAGCGCCGGGCCTGCCGCAGTGGCGATACCGGTCATCGCGCCAAAAATGCCGAGCGCTTTACCCCGTTCGGTGCCCTGGAACTGGTGCTGGATGATACCGAGCACCTGTGGAGGAAGGAGTCCCCCGGCGAAGCCCTGTAGAACCCGCGCGAGCACGAGCATTTGCGCATCCGAGGCGAGGGCGCAGAAGATGCTGGTTGCGGTGAACGCGGCAAGTCCGATGACGAACATCAGCTTGCGGGAATGGATGTCTCCCAGACGCCCGGCCGGTACGAGAGCGAGACCGTACGCGAGTGCATACGCGGCGACGATCAGCTGCAGCGCGGCGGCATCGGCATCGAGTGAATGCTCGATTGAAGGCAGCCCCACGTTCACTTTCGACAGATCGAGAACTGTCAGAATCGCGGCAGCGACGCACACCGCGAAGATCCGCCACCGTCCATCATCCGGGCGATCTGGTCGGCCATCTCGAGAGCTGTGCACGTGCAACACTCTAATAGTTAGAAAACTAGCTGTTGTCCAAATCGAGTGTTCGGACGACGTGTTCGATTCGTGTTTGACATGCGGTCCGAAACGTAGTTAGTTAGAAGTCTAAGCGATCACGCAGAGCTGCGATGAAGCTGCGCGAATGGAGAAGTCAGTGAAGACTAAGTATGCAAAAGTCGCCGCCGTCGCCACGGCTGCAGTAGTCAGCCTCGTCATCTCGGGCTGCTCGCCGAGTTCCGGGGGTTCACCGGGAGACGAGACCGCGCCCACCGAGCTGATCTACGGTCTCCAGCAGTCACCCGTCGGCGGTTTCGACCCGGGTAACTGGGCGTACACCACATACGCTCCGATCGAACAGGCCGCATACGAAACTCTCCTTCATGCGAACACCGACGGTGGTTTCGACCCCGCACTCGCCACCGAGTGGGGATGGGAGAGTCCTGAGCTGTTCACCCTTTCGCTGCGCGAGGGTGCCACCTTCACCGACGGCGAGGTGTTCGACGCCGAGGCTGTCAAGACAAACCTCGAGCATTACAAGGTGGCGCAGGGTCGTTCGGCGGCGCAGCTTCAGCCGATCGAATCCGTCGAAGTTGTCGGCGAGTACGAGATCGCCATCCACCTGGCTGAACCGCAGCCGGATATGCCGCTCATTCTGTCGCAGAACATGGGGATGATGATCAGTCCCGCTGCCATCGCATCTCCGGATCAGCTCCTCACCGAACCTGTGGGAGCGGGCCCGTACATCCTCGATGCTGCAAGGTCAGTGACAGACGATACGTACACGTTCACCAAGAACCCGCACTACTGGAATGCAGACGCGATCGAGTTCGACACGATGGTGTTCAAGATCTTCTCGGACGGTCAGGCGGCTTTCAACGCTCTGCAGTCCGGTCAGGTGGATCTGACTTTCGGCACCTCGGAGAACCTCGAAGCGGCCACTGGGACCGGGCTCAGCATCGATGAGGCACCGGGAACGCTCGTGAACATCCAGATCGTGGATATGGCCGGAGACGAAGTTCCGGCACTCGGCGATGTGCGTGTGCGCCAGGCCCTGAACTACGCGATTGACCGCGACGCGATCGTCGAGAGCCTGCAGCCGGGACGCGCGACGCCGCAGGTATGGCACTCCGCGGGTGAGGCGTACGATCCGTCGCTGGAGGACTATTACCCCTATGACCCCGAAGAGGCCAAGCGGCTGTTGAAAGAGGCCGGGTATGAAGATGGATTCACCTTCAAGATGAACAACCACCCGCTCATGCAAACCGTAGCGCAGGCCATTGCCGGCTACCTGGCTGATGTGGGTGTGACGCTGGAGATCATCGTGCAGCCAACGGTGGCTGAGTTCGTGTCAGATGGGATCGCAGGGACATACCCGACGATCCTCGCACCGAACGTTTCGCAGAGTGCGTCGATCGATATCCAGAACCTCCTGCTTCCCGATGGCGGAAAGAACTCGCGCGGCAGTGAGGACCCCGAGATCACGCGTCTCTATGACGTAGCCGCCTCGATGTCGCCGGAAGATCGTGCGAGCGAATATCACAAGATCGCTCAGATCGTCCTTGATGACGCCTGGTTCGTCGGTATCGCCCAGGCCACGAGCTACACCTTCTACAACGGCGACGAGGTCGAGGGATTGCAGACTCCGGTCGGTCACATCATCCCGATGATCTACGGCCTCGGGCCGGTCAATTAATCTCCGCCCGAGAACAGATTCGAATCAGCGGTCACGCTGGTTGCACCGTTCAGAACGAGAAAGAGGATTGAAATGAGAATTGCGTGGATCGGACTCGGCAACATGGGCAGCCCCATGTCGGCCAACTTGGCCGCCGCCGGTCATGAGGTCGTCGGGTTCGACGTCAGCGAGGCGGCGATGAGCGCTGCCGCGGAGAGAGGTGTGGCTCGCACCGCTTCGGTGGCGGATGCTGTTCGCGACGCCGACATCATCTTCACGATGCTGCCCAACGGCAAGCTCGTGCTCGACGTTGCCGATGGTCCGGAGGGTGTGCTTGCCAACGCTGGCAAGGATGCGATCTTCATCGACAGCTCCACAATCGATGTCGAAACCACCACCCGGCTCAGCGATCTGAGCAAGGATCGAGGTTTGCGATTCGTCGACGCGCCTGTCTCCGGCGGCGTCCCCGGCGCGGTCGCCGGAAGCCTGACTTTCATGATCGGCGGAGCGGAGGAAGATATCGCGAGCATTCGCCCCATCATCGAAGTGCTGGCAGGGCGCATCTTCCACATCGGCCCCGTGGGCCAGGGGCAGGCGGCGAAGATCGTCAACAACACCATCGCCGGCATGAATCTCGCCGCCATGTGCGAGGGCGCGGTGCTCGCCGAGCGTCTGGGAATCAACGCCAAAACGTTCCACGATCTGGCCACCGTCTCCACTGGCGACAGCTGGGCACTTCGGATGACGTATCCGATCGCCGGTGTCGTTGAAGGCGCTGCCGTGAACAACGACTTCAAGCCGGGTTTCGCCGCGAGCCTTATGGCGAAAGACGTCGGCCTCGGTGTGACGGCGGCAAGCGCCGTCGGGCTCGATGTTCCATTGGCTGAAGTCGCACTTGCCCAGCTGAATGAACTGCTCACTCGCGGAATGGGGCATCTGGACTGCTCTGCACTCGTCAAAGTCGTCGAAGGAAGCATTGACGCCGAATCTGCGTGACCCACTCCCCAACTTCCCCCTTATTGAAAAGGAGATCCACTTATGAGCCATGCACCTTTGCCCTTTGAGGGCACTGTCCCTGACATCCCCTTCCTGATCGGCGGTTCGCGTACCGGCAGTGACTCGGACGAGTGGATCGAAGTGCACAGCCCTGGCCATAAGGGAACTGTGCTCGCGCGTGTTCCACGAGGCAATGCCGTTGACGCTGACCGTGCGGTTGCCGCCGCGCGTGCGGCATTCCCCGAGTGGAGCGGTCGTCACTTCAACGATCGTTCCCGCCCGCTGCTGGCCATTGCGGACGCACTGCAGGCTGCGGCTGAGGAGCTGGCCGTGCTCGTGTCGTGGGAGACCGGAAATGCACTGCGCACCCAGTCTCGCGGTGAAGCGATGGCGCTGGCGGCGATCACCCGCTATTACGCCGGTGTCGCCGGTGAATTCAAGGGGTTGACCCTTCCTGCAGGTGCCGGTCAGCTCAGCTACACCCAGCGCGAGCCGCTCGGTGTGGTGGCCGCGATCATTCCGTGGAACTCGCCGCTGATCATCGCGATCGTCAAGATCGTCTCGGCAATCGTGGCGGGCAACACCCTCGTGCTCAAGACGGCCGAGGATGCACCGCTTGCTGTGTTGCGTCTTGGTGAGATCGTCGCTGAGCACCTGCCTGCCGGAGTGGTCAACGTCGTCAGCGGCTACGGCGCCGAGATCGGTGAGGCACTCGTGCAGCACCCGGGTGTGGCGAAGGTGTCGTTCACAGGGTCCTCGGCTGTCGGTACGCACATTGCGGAAGCGGCCGGAAGTCGCCTGGCGCACTACTCGCTTGAGCTCGGCGGCAAGAGCCCGAACATTGTCTTCCCGGATGCCGTGAACGATGAGACTCTCAACGGCATCCTCGGAGCGATGCGCTTCACCCGTCAGGGCCAGAGCTGCACTGCGGGTTCGCGACTCCTTGTGCACGAGTCTGTGTACGACGATGTAATGAACGGACTCGTCGACAGGGTGAGCGCACTGAAGGTCGGCGATCCTCTCGATGAGGCGACGGACATGGGCGCGATCATCAATAAGAAGCAGTTCGATCGCGTTCTCTCCTATATGGATGAGGGCAACGCGCAGAAGGGCATCCAAGTGCCGCTGCGCGGTGAGGCGGTTTCGCCGGGAGGGCAGGAGGGCTTCTACCTCTCCCCGACGATCTTCGGCGCAGTCGACAACTCTTGGCGCATCGCGCAGGAGGAGATCTTCGGCCCTGTGCTGGTGGCTATTCCGTGGAAGGACCGCGAGGATGCGATCAGACTTGCCAACGAAACTCACTACGGACTCGCCGCCTACATTTGGACGCAGAACCTGGATGACGCAGTTCAGACAGCCAACCGTATCGATGCGGGATGGATCCAGGTCAATCAGGGTGGTGGCCAGATGCTCGGCCAGACCTATGGCGGATACAAGAACAGCGGCATCGGCCGGGAGAACTCGCTTGAGGGCACTATCGAAGCGTTCACTCAGGTGAAGCAGATCAACATCAAGCTCGGTTGATCGAGCTTTCTCACGTCAACGCGAACACAAAGGAAATCATGAGCGAAGTATCTTCATTGGCCGCAGATATGCCATCGCCCACGCTCGACCACGTCTTAACGATCACGCTCCAGTTCGACAACCGCTTCAAGACTCCGATGATGTTGGGTGGAGCCCAGCACGGCTGGATCAGCGTCACCGGCGGCAGCTTCGAAGGGCCATTGCTTCGCGGCAAGGTCCTTCCGGGAGGCGGCGACCCATCGTTGACGCGCCCCGATGGTCTTGTCGTGGTGGGGGCGCGCTACATCCTGCAGGAAGATGACGGCACGATGATCTCGCTGTACAACCCTGGAATTCGTGACGGTTCTCCCCAGGTCAAGGCCGGAGTCGACCCGGCACTGGTCATCGACACCGAGGCGTTCGATCTTCGCACGTCACCGGTGTTCGATACGCCTGCCGGCAAGCATGACTGGCTGACGCGCAGCACGTTCGTCGGCGTCGGACGAAAGCTGCCCGATGGCAACGGAAACCGCATTCACTATTTCAAGGTGAACGCGTAACAGAACCCGTTCACCTGCGAGGCCCCGCGGCGCTGCGCCGCGTGGCCCGCAGGCGATCACGGAGGGTAGCGAGCGCGCCAGCAGTGACCGGTCGGCGTTCTTCGACGCGTCAGCTGTCGGCGCGGAGTGCGACCAGCAAAGAGTGGGCATCCGGTTCCTGTTCGAAGTTCATCACGAGATCCACAAACGCGGCGATGTCGCGCGGCGGATGCAGAGCAAGCTCTGCGCAGGCACGGAACTTGGCGATGAGCTCGGCGTCATCCATAGGGCGGGTCGAGCCGCCACGAGGTTCTTCGACATCGGCGCGAAGCACGGTGCCATCCGCAAGCGTGATTTTCACGCCGCCGTTCATCGCGGAGCGCATGTCCAATGAGCGATCCACACCCACGCGGATCCGTTCGGCGAGCCGAATGGTTTGCTCATCTGCCAGTGCCCACTCGTCGAACTGCTTGAGAGTAAGTTCGCCGCTACGCACCGTCGCAGCCAAAACGAACGGGATCGAGAATTTCGCGGCGCTTGCCGTTGTCGGCCGTGATTTCTCTGCGGTCGGTTCGCACAGGCTCTGGTAGAACGGGCTGACGCGAATCTCGATGTCGGAGATCTCGTCGGCAGAGAACAGCGGGTCCTGCATGATCTGCAGCGCACAGTCCACGAAGGCATGGGTTCCGCGACATGATGGCCACGGCTTGAAGCTGACGGCGGTGTTCTCCCAGCGTGTCTCGAGATCACCGGTGAGTGCCGCGGCATCAACGGATCCGCCCCCGTACAGCCCATAGATGCCGTACGGGCCGTCGAAGACTCGGGAGAATCCAATGAGTCCATCTCTTGCCAGGGATGCCCCGACCACACCGGCGTGCGCATTGAACGCCTCTCGGATAGTGCGGTAGTCGCTGTCCGCCTGGTCTTTGGCGGCGGCAGAGCTTGTGGACTGGCTGAAGGCGAACGACAGGGCCTGCTCGACCTGTGCGCTCGTGGCGCCATAGACGCGTGAAGCGGTGGCCGCTGCGGCCAGCGAGTTCAGGATCGGGTGCAGAAACCATCCGTCGGTCTCGGAGTTGTTCGTGAAGCCAAGAGACACCCGGCACACGAGATTGGCCCCATGGGCGAGACTGGCGAGAAGCTCTCGTCCGGCGATCTTATCAATACGGTTCATGGCGGACAGCGCGGCAGGAATCGCTGCGGCATAGGGATGTACGATGGCCGCGTCATGGGTGTCTTCGAAATCCAGTGCGTGCGCGAGCGCACCGTTCACTGTGGCGGCCAGCGTCGGCGCGGTATCGAATCCGCAGCCGATGACGGGCGTTCCTCCACGCGTGTGTCCTTCACGAGCGAGCCCGATGAAGGGCTCCACCTGCCGTGCGAGGCTGCTGGCGGCGAGTGAGACACCTATGCCATCGAGCAGGCTGCGTTTCGCAGCATGGATGACGGCCGCGGGTGTATCAGCAGTGGGGAACTCTGCGACGTGTGACGAGAGACGCCGGGTGTGGCTGGCGGAGGAGCCGATTGTCATTGCGCATCGTCGGGCGTCGGTTGTGTTCGCCGCGCACGCGGTGCCTTGGGCATGATCGGCGTGATGGGGGCCGGCTCCGCCTGCGGGGCTTCCGCGTTGAGAACGCGGTGCAGGAGAGAGGCGAGATGCTTCTTTTCTTCTTGAGTGAACAGGGTTGCCCATTCGGCAGCGCGTTCATTGTTGCGGATGAAGAGCTCGGCGACTGCCTGTTCGCCCTTTGGGGTGAGCGAGAGCGTGATGCCTCGGCCGTCGTTCTCATTGCGCGTGCGAAGGATCATGCCGTAGCGCTCCAGCGTATTGAGCACGCTGGATGCGCTCGCCGAAGAGATGCTCGACAGTCGAGCGACTTGGCGAGGAGACGTCGTGCCAGCGGAGCGGATCACGAAAAGCACGCGGAATGACGCCCATGTCATCCCGGCCGGGCGGTGAACGTGATTCTCGAGATCCTGTTGGAGGCGGTTGCCGGCTCTCACCAGGGTGAGGCCGAACTCCATCGCTTCAAGATCGGCATCCGGCTGCATTTCAACGCTCGCTTGACGCGTGAGTTCATCGAATGACTTGGCGTCAACGGCATCATTTTCAGTTTCCTGAGCGGTCATCTCTCACACATTAGGTCGAAGGTGAACGAGCGAAGCGCTTCGGCGCGCGGTGCCGCAGAGTCGCGGATTCCGGGAACCGAATCGTCCTTGACAGACAACGTAACATGTAGTTGGTTAGACTTCTAGTAACGTGGAAGACGTTCTCCCGACGCACCTTTTCCCGATCGGAGCTTCAATGATGAAACTGCACGCTCGCATGAAAATATTCGCCCTCGCCGTGGCGGCAAGTCTCGCCCTGACGGCGTGTGGAGGCGGCACAACACCGAACGCAGACGAGAACCAATCTCACTCACTCACGATCGCTGTCGACCTGACGCCTCCCGGCGGATGGGATCCGGCAGGCTGGGCCTGGGGCAAGTACAGCCAGGTACAGCAGGCTGCATACGCCAGCCTTCTGAATGCGACCGCGGACGGAAAGTTTGTCCCCGGGCTGGCCACCGAGTGGGGGTGGGACGACAACCGCACGTTCAGCATGACGCTGCGTGAAGGCGTGACATTCACCGACGGAGCGGAGTTCAATGCTGAAGCGGTCAAAGCGAACCTCGAGTACTTCAAAGCATCGGACGGCCGATCTGCAACACTACTGGCGACGCTGGATGATATCGAGGTCGTGAGCGACACCCAGCTCGTACTGCACTGGTCAGCGCCGATGCCCGATCTGCAGTTTATGTTCAGCCAGCACATCGGAATGATGGTCAGCCCGGAAGCACTCGCCACACCGGAGATCCTCAAGAGCGAGCCGGTGGGAGCCGGCCCCTACGCTTACATCGTCTCGGAATCCATCGCCGAGAACATCTTCACATTCGAAAAGAATGAGGATTACTGGGACGCAGATTCGGTGCCGTATGACCGAATGGTCTTCCGGATCATCGAGGACGCGCAGGCTGCGTACAGCGCGGTGCAGTCCGGCGAGGTCGATGTGAGCTGGGGCAGTGCTGAGAACCTCGAGGCTGCGGAAGCCGCTGGACTGAACGTCTTCGAAGGCGGTGGACCGACGGTCGCGATGTACTTCGTCGACCAACAGGGCGCCGATGTGCCTGCACTCGGTAACGTTCTCGTCCGCCGTGCTCTGAACTACGCGATCGACCGTGAGGCGATCGCCGAGAACCTCATGCCCGGTCGCCCGACGAGTCAGGTCTTCGTGCCCGACACCGAGGCGTACGATCCCGAACTCGACGACTATTACACATACGACCCGCAGAAGGCGAAGGACCTGCTCGCCGAAGCCGGGTACGGCGATGGTCTTGAGCTCACTGCCACAACATTCCCCGGACTGGCGAACGTCGTCTCGGCGATGGCCGGATACTTCGCCGACGTCGGAGTGACGTTGACGATCGACACCATGCCGTTCGCTGAGTTCGTTCAGACATCGATCGCAGGCAATAACACCCTCACGGTCACGACGCTCTCGAGCCAGAGCACCGTGCCGGATGTCGAGGGGCTGCTGTTGCCCAACGGTTCGCGCAATGCGCGAGGAGCGTCGGATCCGAAGATCAACGAGCTCTACGCCGAGGCGCTGGAACAGCCCGAGGACGAGCGGCGCAAAACCTTCCAGGAGATCTCTAAGATCAGCGTTGAGAACGCATGGATGGTCGTCGTGCTCCAGGAGATCGGCTTCACGTTCTACAACGACGAAGTGACGAATCTGGAACGCCCAGCAGGGCATATGAAGCCCTCCATCTTCAGCATGCAACCCACAGGCTGAAGTCACGGCGCGCACTCCGGCATACACCGGAGTGCGCGCCCTTCCATCGACGTTTCCCGCTCCGCGAGAACCAGAAAGATACCCCCGTATGTTGAAAGTGATAGGGCGACGATTGGCAGGCGCGATCCCGCTGCTCTTCGTGATCGCGACCCTGACATTCTTGCTGGTGCAGTTCATCCCAGGAGACCCGGCCGTAAGCATTCTCGGTCCAGACGCGAGTCCCGAGCAGTACGAGCGTGTTCGTGAAGATCTGGGCCTGAACGCACCGGTGCACGTGCAGTACTTCAACTGGATGATCGCCGCAGTTCAAGGCGACCTCGGAAACTCGATCCGCACAGGCCTCCCTGTGCTCGAGACGATCCTCAGCAGACTTCCCGTGACGCTGTCGCTGGCGTTGCTGTCGATCGCCGTCACCCTCGTCGTGGGCGGAACGTTCGGACTCATCAGCGCGCTGAAGGGCGGCTGGTTGGGCAAGTCCGCACAGGTCGTCTCCGTGCTTGGCGCATCGATCCCCAACTTCTGGCTCGGTATTCTGCTGGTGCTCGTGTTCAGCCTGACGTTTCGCCTCGTTCCGGCGACGGGATATGTGCCCTTCGAGGTTTCACCGTGGGGATGGGCGCACTCGTTGATCCTTCCGGTGGCAGCGATCGCGCTCGCCGGAGTGGCGGCGATTGCGCGACAGACCAGGGCGTCGATGCTCACGGTTCTCGGACAGGACAACATCCGAACGCTGCTGGCTTCGGGGACCCCACGGCGAACGATCGTGTTCAAGCATGCACTGCGAAATGCTGCGATTCCGGTAGTGACCACGCTGAGCTTCCAGTTCATCCACGTCGTCGGCGGCGCGGTCGTGATCGAGCAGGTGTTCGCGCTTCCCGGTCTCGGCCAGTACATGATCGCCGCGATCAGCGGGCGCGATATCCCTGTCGTACAGGGCATCGTTCTCGTCACCGCCATCATGATCATCATCGTCAACCTCGTCGTTGATCTCATCAACGCGTGGCTCAACCCGAAGGTGCGAATGTAATGTCTGAACAGTTGGAAAACCCCGGCCGCGCCGGACAGTCTCTGGCAAAGCGCCGGTCAGGCGTTCGCACGTCGTTGGTGCCGATCCGGTCTGTGAAGTCCGAATCACGGTGGGCATTCCTCAAGCCGCTCTACAAGAATCCGTTGAGCCTGGCCAGTCTGATCTGGCTCGTGCTGATCGTCCTCGCCTGTACACTCGTGACACTTCTGCCGCTGGCAGATCCGCTCCAGCAGGATCTCTCAGACGCGCTCAAACTGCCTTCCGCTGAGCATCTACTCGGTACCGACTCGCTCGGACGAGATGTACTCTCCCGAATTCTTTGGGGTGGTCAGGGAGCGCTGCTGGGGGCACTTGAGGCGGTGGTGATCGCCTTGGTACTCGGCGGAACGATCGGCATCATCGCCGGATACCGAGGCGGTTGGATCGACGCTCTGGCGAGCCGGCTCGCCGACCTACTGTTCTCGCTGCCTGCTCTGGTCATCCTGCTCGCCTTCGCCGCCATCTTCGGCAGCAACATCACCGCGTCGATGGCGACGTTCGGCATACTCGTCTCGGCGTCATACTTACGTCTCGCCCAGGCATCAACGCGGGCCGTGCGTGACGAACTGTATGTGGATGCTGCGCGAGTGGCAGGATTCTCGCAGCGCCGAATCCTGTTCAGCGACATCCTGCCGAACGTCGTCGGCCCGCTGATCATCCAGAGCAGTCTGACCTTCGGCGTCGCGCTTCTCATCCAAGCCAGCCTCGGATTCCTTGGACTGGGCCCGCCCCCGCCCAGTCCGGACTGGGGCGCGATGATCTCTGAGGCCTCGAAGTACCTCAATCAGCAGCCTTGGCTTCTCATTCCCGCGGGTCTGGTACTGGTGTTCACCATCACCGCAGCGAACCTCATCGGCGACGCACTGCGCGACGGTGACGGCAAGCGTCATCGGTTCAGCATGCTATGGCGCGCACTCAATCACTCGGTGTCCAAGGTTCGATCCCGAATCGACAAGCCCGCCCCTGTCGTAGAGGCAGAGGGAGACGCCGGTAACAATCAGCTCTTGAGCGTTCGTGGGCTCACGGTCACATTCCCTGCAGAGGAGGAGAACGTCGACGTCGTCAGGAACATCGACTTCGATGTCGCACGTGGTGAGTTCGTCGGTCTGGTGGGGGAGTCTGGATCCGGGAAGACCATGACGGCGCTGGCCGTGCTCGGCGCTATCTCTTATCCGGGATTCGTCTCGCAGGGAAAGATCATCTTCGACGGTGCGGATCTCGTTCCGCTGCCTGAATCTGCTCTCGCTCAGCTGCGGGGCAAGCGCATCGGAATGATCTCGCAGGAGCCGATGGTCGCGCTTGATCCGTGCTTCACCGTTGCCGCTCAGCTCACCGCGCCACTGCGACGCCATCGCAACCTGAGTCGCGCAGAAGCGAAGCAGACGGCGATGGAACTGCTTGCGGAGGTTGGATTGCCCGATGTGGATGCTGTCATGCGCAGATACCCCTTCCAGCTATCTGGGGGTATGGCGCAGCGTGTCGCGATCGCCATCGCGCTTGCCGGTTCACCTGACCTGCTGATCGCGGATGAGCCGACGACGGCGCTGGACGTCACCGTCCAGGCCGGCATCCTCGACCTTCTGCGCTCTCTGCGGGAGAAGTTCGGCATGTCGATTCTCTTCGTCACGCATGACCTGGGCGTGGTTGCAGACATCTGCGAACGCGTGATCGTCATGGAGAAGGGCAGGATTGTCGAGACCGCTGGGGTCAACGAGCTGTTTACGAACCCGAGTCACGAGTACACGAAGAAGCTCATGGATGCGACGCCGAGCCTGATCGAACTGGGGGATTCTCATGTCTGAGCTTCTCGATGTGAACGAACTCTCTGTGGAGTACCCGGTCGCGGGTCACCGACGGCAGCGCTTCACAGCCGTTGACAAGGTGAGCTTCTCGATTGCGCAGGGGGAGACGCTCGCCCTGGTCGGGGAATCTGGATCGGGCAAATCCACGATCGGTCGCGCGATACTGGGGCTCGCTCCGGTCGCCGGCGGCCGCATCGCCTTCGAAGGCGGAGATGTCACCTTCCGCTCGCGCAGAGATCAGCGCCGTCTCGCGCGCGACCTGCAGGTTGTCTTTCAAGATCCGTACAGCTCACTCAATCCTGCCAAGAAGATTGGTGACATTCTCCGACAGCCGTTGATCGCACAGGGCCATATGGACGATGCACAGGCGAGGGTGACCATCCAGGCGATGCTTGAGCGCGTTGGGCTTCCCGCAGACAGCGCAACGCGCTATCCGGCGAAGTTCTCCGGAGGTCAACGCCAGCGGATTGCGATCGCACGCGCGCTCGTGCTGCGCCCGAAACTCATCATTTGCGACGAGCCCACGAGCGCACTTGATGTATCGACCCAGGCAACGATGCTCGAGCTGCTCGGCGAACTTCAGCAACAACTTGGGCTGGCCTACTTGTTCATCACGCACGACCTCGCCGTCGTTCGACATTTCGCCCAGCGAGTGCTGGTCCTGCGCAAGGGAGCACTTGTTGAGCAGGGCACGCCGGCCGAAGTGTGTGACACACCGCGTGAGCAGTACACGAAGCAACTTGTCGCCGCAGCGCCCGTACCGGATCCCATCGTTCAGCGAGAGCGGCGTGAGCTCAGGCTCGCGATGGCAGGTGGCTCAGAGCTGGCGTAACTCACCTCACACCGAAACGCTGGTGATACCCGATTGTGCAGTCGACATCACCGGCGTTTCGCCATAGCGCAGGTGAGGGCTATCTTTCGCCCGGTCGCCATGCAACGATCGCTCCAGAAGAGGACGCGTCAGTTCCGTAACGCATTTTCTCGCGGTCATCGTCGATGGCGTCGAAGGCCGCCGTGGCAGCGGTTTCGACGTCGACCCCGAGCGAAACGTTATGGTCAGCGTCGACTGCTCGGACTGCGCCACGTGAAGACCGGGTCACGTCGCTCACTGAACGCGCGCAGTCCTTCACGCTGGTCGGGGCCGTCGAGGGATTCCTGCACCCAGAAGTTCTCGCGGTCTGAGACGGCGGGAGGATCTGAGAGCAGTGTGCGCACGATGTCCTTCGTCGCCTGCACAGTGAGCTGGGATCGTTTCCCGATCACCGTTGCGAGTGCGAGTGCGCTATCCGCAAGTTCTTCAACAGGGACGACCTCCTCCACGAGTCCGATCCGCAGCGCCTGCGTCGCATCCACGAACTCCGCTGTAAAAAGCATCCGCTTCGTGATGGACGGGCCGACCTGGTTCAGGAGAAGCTGAATGGACGACGCGGGATAGATGACACCGATCTTCGCCGGCGTCATCGCGAACGATGCATCGGCTGCGGCGATGCGCAGGTCGCAGGCCAACGCCACGGCCATCCCCGCGCCTATGCAATATCCGCCGATCGCAGCAATGACGGGCTTCGGGCAGTCGGCGAGAGCCGCTTCGACCAGGGCGACGGCACCGTCGCTGCCCACCTGAGGCTGATCAGCGTCGTCTTTCCCGGCGTCCTGCAGGTCTAGACCCGTCGAGAAATCGTCGCCGTGGCCGGTGATGACCAAAATGGTCACATCCGGACGCATGGCGAGATGTTCCACGCTGCGCGCCAGCTCAAGCCACACCGATGGCGGCAGAGCATTGCGTCGCCCGGGGTTGACCAGTGTCAGCGTGGCGACGGAATCCTCAACTCCGACGGTGATTGCGGCTTTGGGCGCGCCGGTCATGTGGTCTCCTGGCGTGGGCGCACATGCAGCACGCCGGAGCCGATGAACGCGTCGATGCGCTCTTGCGCGATTCCGAACTCCCGCAGTACAGCCTCACCCTGGCTGCCGAGGCCCGGCGCAGCGGAGCGGACCTCGGTGGCGACACCGTCGATCCACAGTGGTCCACGAAGAACTGGCACCGTCCTTCCCTGGTCGTCCGCCACATGCTGGACCATCTCCAGAGCCTGCACCTGCGGATCGGCGAATGTCTGGTCGACGGTGTAGATCGGGCCTGAGGGGATGCCCATCTCGCGCAGTCTGCTCAACCAATGCGAGGCGGTCTGCGCGCCGAGGAGGCGCTCGATGTCGGCCCTCAGCGCGATGCCGTTGGCGCTTCGCAGCGCACCGGTTGCGTACTCTTCGCGCGTCGCAAGATCTGGCTCGCCAAGCATTTCGCAGAACAGGACCCAATGCTTTGCCGTGCCGACAGCGATCGTCAGTGGCATGTCCGCGGCCTTGAAGGCGCCGTAGGGGCTGATGACGGGATGATGGTTTCCCTGAGGTTCGGGGACGGTTCCAAGACTCAGATACTGCTGGGCTTGAAAGATCATCGCCGAGATCCCCGCTTCTAGCAGTGACGTCTGAACCTGCGAGCCCTCTCCCCCGCGCTCGCGGCCGACGAGTGAAGCGACGATGCCCAGTGCGCTGAACATGCCGGCGAGTTCATCGACGATTGGAACTCCGAGGCGATAGAACGATTTCTTATCCGGTCCCGTGACGGACATCAGGCCAGACATGCCCTGCGCGACTTGGTCGAGGCCAGGAGTGCTGCGCTCGGGGCCGATAGATCCGTAACCGCTCACGCTGGAGATGATCAGTTGAGGATGCTCGCGCCGCAGTTCTTCAGGATCAAGACCCATCTCGGCCATCACGCCCGGGCGGAAGTTCTCGATGAGAACGTCGACTTGAGCGATCAGTTCTCGGATGAGGTCAATACTTCCTGGTGCTCGGAAGTCCAACGCGATGGAGGACTTTCCACGGTTCACGGAGGAGAAGTACAGACTGACGTCGTCGTCGAAAGGACCCCATGCGCGTGCCGGGTCTCCGTGAGGGGCGCCTTCCACTTTGAAGACGTCCGCACCGAGGTCTGACAGCAGTGAACTGCAAAGAGGGCCGGCGACTGCTCTGCTCAGGTCAAGGACGCGTATGCCTTTCAGGGGTGACTGCATTGCGGGGTTCGCTTTCTACTCGTCGAGCGGTGCGGTCGCGGGCGGGACCAGCACTCCGTGGCCTCGGAACTCTGCGAGCAAATGCTCGCCGGAGAAAACACTGACGTCGATGATCGTGTTTCTTCGATGGGTGGTCTTATGGTGAGCGGTGGCCGAGAGCTCATTGCCCACGCGTGCCGGGGCGATGAAACAGATGTCAGCGCTTCGGGTTACAGATCGCCGCCCCATTGACGCGCAGCAGTATGCCAAGGCGGTATCGGCGAGCAGGAAGAGGTATCCGCCGTGCACGATCCCGCTCGCATTGAGCATCTCATCCGTTACCGGCTGTGTAATCGTCACGAGCCCGCTTTCGCAATGTGCGAGTTGGATGCCCAGGGCCGCTGCCGTGGGATCTTGAGCGTGCATGGCAGAAACGAAGAGGTCGGGGCGAGTGAGTTGATCGTCCATCAACTGGGTGTTCCCTCCGTCTAGTTGAGCGGGTCGAAGAAGCCCGGGGGGCGTTCCATGATGAGTGGTGCGATCGAATCAGCGGGGAACCCACCCAGTACATCACCCATCCACTTGCTCGCCATTCGCTGCTCGAAGAGCCACTCGCCATCCACCTTGACGACGATGTCGCGGTAATAGCCGATCCAATAAAGGTACGGTCCGATATCGCGAAGTGCGAGCACCTGGGCGAACGACTTGGAATGCCAGCGGTCTGTTCTCCCGTTCTCATCGGGGGTGAAGAGCGTCTGACCGATCTGGTGTTGGCGCCCGGGGAAGATCGGGTTGCCGTGGTACCGCTGCATCACCAGTCGGCGGATCTGGTCGTGGCCTTTCGCCTCGGCGCCGATCGCCAGGTCGCCGAAGTCGGCGTCTTCGGTGAAGCATCGAAGCAGAGCGTCGGTGTCTCCCGTGTCGAGCGCCCACGAATAGCGGGCGCTCAGGTCCATGATCTGGAATCGTTCGTCGGCGGACGGGGTCGCGTGTGTCGTCATTTCAGATACATCTCACTCTCTCGATCTCGTCGGGGTGCGTCTCTAGTGGCTCTCGGCCGGGTACTCGAGCCATGGTGAGTCGGTGACGGCGTTGTCGGGGTCGACGTCGTGGTGCTCGTCACTGAAGAGCCGGATAGAGAGGCCATCCGGATCACGAACGATCAGGAACCATCCCACGAGTCCGCGAAGCACCTTTGAGTTCTCGATGCCGAGGTCGGAGAGAAAGCTCTCCCACTGCTCGAGATCGTCGCGGGTAGGCACAGCGAATCCGACGGGATCGAATCCGGCAATCGCCTGCGCTGTGCGGGGGGCCAGGCGTAATTGCATCGGGAAGGTCAGTCCGGGTACCGCGAGCATCACAGCGTAGAGCTGCCCTTGCTCGTCGAAATGATCGAACTGCGCGAGCCGGGTGGCACTGAAGACTCGCGAATACCATTCGGCACTTGCCAGCAGATCCGAAACCGGGACCTTCAGTAGTGATACGCCAGAAACTCCGGGTGTGGAGACGGTAGATGTGGGTTCGCTCACGTGATCTCGTCCTTTCTCGAAGGCGTCGGGACTGCCCACTATATTAGACTTCTAGCAAGTTTGTGCAACGATGAGGATGGTCGTGACGCGCTTCGTCCTCTGCCAGGGCTGACGCCTTAGACGGCCGCGACGAAGGAGATCTGATGGAATCACGCGAGAAGGACGAGCCGCGAATGCGCACTGAAAATCCCTCGAGGACGGACAAAGTGCTACGCACGACGGAGGGAACCGTTGCGATTCTGACGCTTTCGAATCCTCCGGTGAACGCGCTCGCGCATGACGTGAGAACCGCTCTGGCCATCGAACTGGAGCGGGCAGATCGGGACTGTCAAGTAGATGCCGTTGTGCTCGTCGGCGCGAGTGAAAGGTTCTCAGCCGGCGCGGACCTCAACGAGTTTGACACCGGAATAGGTCTGATCGAGCCATCGCTGCACGACACGATCCTTCGTATTCTCGCTGCGATGACCAAGCCCGTCATCGCCGCCATCGACGGTGATGCGCTGGGCGGCGGCCTTGAGCTCGCACTGGGCTGCCACTATCGAATCGTCGCCCGACGGGCCCGTCTTGGTCTGCCCGAAGCGACGTTCGGATTCATTCCGGGCGCGGGAGGTACGCAGCGGCTGCCGCGCGCCGTCGGACTCGAACGTGGCCTGAACATGATCACGACCGGAGGGATCTTCGCAGGCACCGACCTTGTAGACACCGACATTGCTGACCTTTGGACAGAAGAGAATGTTCGCGACGTCGCGGTCGAGTTCGCTCGGAAAATCGCACACCTCCGCCCCTTGCCCCGACTGCAGGACCGCGATATTGAGCACGAGCATGGCGAAGCGTACTTGGCCTTTGCCGCGCAGAAGATCGCTTCATCGAAGACGAGCCACGTGGGGGCGGCGGCAGCTATCGAGTCGATGGCAGCGGGCATGACGGCCTCCACATTTCATCGCGGACTCAAGGTAGAATTCGCGCGCTTCAAAGAGCTGGCGGATGCCACTCCCGCACGCGCAGCGCGATACCAGTTCTTCGCCACTAAGAAGGCCGGACGTGGAGGAGCCGCCACATGCGCTGAACCAAAGCAGATCGACCGGGTGGCGGTGGTCGGTGCGGGCACGATGGGACGTGGCATCGCGCTGGCCTTCGTCAACGCGGACTATCCCGTCGTCGTGGTCGACCCGAACGCTGAGGTTCTCTCAGCCACGCTGCAGATCATCCATGACGAACTGGAGAAGAACCGCGCGCGCGGCCGTGCCACCGCTGATCAAACGACGCAGCGGCAGCAATTGATCTCCTCGACGCACAGCGTTGACGATGCCGCAGATGTCGACCTCGTGGTCGAGGCTGTCTTCGAAGACCTAGATGTGAAGAAGGCAGTATTCAGAACTCTGGATGCGACGCTGAAGCCCGGCGCGATTCTCGCGACGAACACATCATCACTCGACGTCGACGCGCTCGCGGCAGTCACTGGCCGGCCCCATGACGTCGTGGGCATGCACTTCTTCAGTCCCGCCAACGTGATGCGTCTGCTCGAGATCGTGCAGGCGAAGTCGACGTCGGCGGTAACCCTCGCGACTGCATTGAGCGTGGGCAAGCGCCTGAAGAAGATCGCGGTCGTAGCTCGCAACAGCGACGGCTTCATCGGCAATCGCGTCATGGACGCGTACACCCGACAGGCCATGCAGATGGTGCTCGAGGGCGCGACTCCCGCGCAGGTCGACACCGCTCTTGAGGCGTGGGGATACCGTATGGGACCGTTCCGAGTACTGGATCTTGTGGGTAACGACATTCCTTCGCAGGCTCGAGCTGCTCGCGGCGGTGGAATGGACGAGGATTGGGCAGTCGCTGAACTTCTCGTCGAGCGTGGACTCCTGGGCCGCAAGACCGGGCGCGGTTGGTACCGCTACAACGAGCGAGGAGTTCCGGAGGCCGACGCTGAAGTCGCGAACATGATTCGTCCACACGCAGAGAAGTTGCGAATTCAGCAGCGCGAGTTCACCAGCGAGGAGATCGTCGAGCGCTGTGTGCTGGCTCTGGTCAACGAGTCTGCGCATGTACTGGAAGAAGGCGTTGCAATGCGGGCGAGCGACATCGATGTCGCGATGGTGCAGGGTTATGGGTTCCCCGCATCGAAGGGCGGTCCGATGTTCTGGGCCGACCAGGTCGGTCTGAGAAACGTCGTTCGCACCATGCGGACGTTACACGAGACGGTGCCGTCGCATCCGGAATTCTGGCAACCTCACCCGTTGATCGTCGCGCTCGCTGACGGCAACGGTCCCTTGGCACAGTGGAGCAAAATCAATGCGTAATGCCGTCATCGTCTCAACCGCCCGTACCGCCCTCGCAAAGTCGTGGCGTGGCGGCTTCAACCTGACCAATCCCGTCACGCTCGGCGGTGCGGTGATCGAGGCCGCGGTGCGCCGGGCGAAAGTCTCGCCCGACGAAGTTGGTGACGTCATACTCGGGTGCGCTCAACCAGAGGGCGCCAGTGGCAACAACATCGGTCGAGCCAGTGCCTTGCGAGCAGGGTTGCCCATCTCGGTGGCCGGTCAGACCGTCAACAGGTTCTGCGCTTCCGGACTCCAAGCTCTCGTCAGTGCGGCACAACGCATCATCGCCGACGAATGCGACGTCGTCGTCGCCGGCGGCGTGGAGTCGATATCTCTCGTCCAGAACACCCTCAATACGACGATGGCGCACGAGCAATGGCTTGAGCGCAATCAGCCGGACCTCTTCTGGCCGATGCTCAGGACCGCAGAAGTCGTCGCTGAGCGTTACGGAATCTCCAAGCAACGACAGGACGAGTACGGAGTGCGCAGCCAACAGCGCGCAAGCCGCGCGCAAGCAGACGGAATCTTCGCCGAAGAGATCATTCCGGTAGATACCGTGATGGGCATCACTGACCCTGAAAGCGGCGCTCTTATTACCCGCGACGTACGGGTGGAGCGTGACGAGACGATTCGAGAGGGCACGACGTACGCTGCGGTTTCGGTGATTCGCCCGGCGCTGCGCGGCGGCGTGGTCTCGGCCGGGACGGCGAGTCCATTCTCGGACGGCGCTTCCGCCGTCGTCATGATGGAGGAAGGCGAAGCGCATCGTCGAAGCCTTGAGCCCCTCGGTCGATTCGTGGGGTTCGCGGTTGCGGGATGCGCGCCGGAGGAGATGGGCATCGGCCCCGCTCTGGCGGTGCCGAAACTTCTGAACCGCGCAGGTCTCACGGTCGATGACATCGACCTTTGGGAACTGAATGAAGCTTTCGCGAGTCAGGTGCTGTATTGCCAGGACGAGTTGGGAATCGCTGACGAGCTGCTCAACGTCAATGGTGGTGCGATAGCTCTGGGGCATCCGTACGGTTGCTCTGGCGCACGCATGGCGGGTCACGGGCTCTTGGAAGCTCGTCGGCGTGACGTCAAACGGGTAGTCGTCACAATGTGCGTCGGCGGAGGTCAAGGCGCTGCGGCTCTGTTCGAGACGATGTGACCGAGAGCGAGTGTGTGGGCAACCGCACTGCCGCATGCCATAACCCCGAAGTTCGTCGTTCATCACCAATGGCTGCGCCCGCTAGCCGTACTTCCCCGCCAGTTGTGAACGGGTGAGGTAGGCGAAGGCCGCCGGGAAGGATCTGGGTTACCACACTCGCATCCAGTCCATGGAAGTCCTCGTGATTCCGCTAACGCGACTTGACACCGGAGGGCGTCGTCGTATCGATGTCTTGATCGTTCATGAGGGGTGACCGTTGCGGCGTGCTGCGGAGCAGTTTCAGTGCTCGCCGGCAACGGCGAAGCGGTGGGCAGATCGGTATCGGTCCGGGTTGGCGTTGACGGACCGCAGCTCGGGACCACTGGTCTCGCCGTACCGGCTTGCGCACAGAACCGAGCGGCGGATCATCGCGTTGCGTTCTCCCGCCGATGCGGCCCGCAGCGGATCGCGTATCACTTGCACCTGCCCCGATCCACGGTGGGCCGACTGCTGGCCAGCCGACGGCAGCGGATGACGGGCCCACGGCCGCGGATCCGCCCCAGACCACGGAGCCGACGTCACCCGCGGCAAGAGCGCTCGTGCGGGCGGGCAGGCTCCGCGCGGCTACCGGTACCTACATCACGCTGTCGACGACAAACTCGCGAGTCGCCTACTCCGGCGGCCGAACGCCCTCAGCCCGCGTTCACAGCCTCCCTGTGAGGTACAAGTATCGAACGTGGACTCAAACCACGCACATTGAACAAGTGCCGCGGCCCGGAAACCAAGTGACAGTACGGAAAACCCGAATCCAGCTCTCCGGTTGACTCGGTGTCGGCGGCCTGGGCGTGCGGCCTACGTTTGAGGCATGACCACTCAGACTGTCCCTTCCGCACCGGCTGACAAGCCGCGCACCGCGCCGCCGTTGCGTCTGTTCATGACCGTCCTGCACCTGGCCGCGCTCGGTGTCGTCGGAGGCGGCGTGATCGGCGTCCTCGCCGCTCTGTTCGGAACGGGCGTCGGCCTCCTGTTCGTCCTCGGCATCGGGATCGTCTTCCTGGTCGGTCTCGTCTACGCGCTGTACGGCGTCGGCTGGTTCGAGGTGGTCCGCGTCCGCGGACTGTACGGCCTCGACGTCGCAGACCTGCAGCCCCGACGTCGACGGGCCCCGGGATTCGGCGGTTGGATCCGGTCGCTCGGGCGACAGAGCATCGACGGACGCATGTGGCGGGCCCTGGCGAATTTCGCCATCGCATGCATCTTCGGCGCCCTGGTGATCCGGCTCTTCTGGGGCATGGTGTGGTCGGCGATCTACTCGTTCACCCCGCTGTTCGCGGGTGGGGAGACCATCGCACCGTTCGGCAACCTGATCGACGCCGGATGGGCTCCGCTGTTCGGCATCCTCGGTGTCGTGGCCGCGGCGGCCGGCATCATCGGTCTCGCGCTGCTGCACCGCACCATCTCGCGGGCACTGATCGTGCCGAACCGCGAGGCGGAGCTCACCGAGCGGGTGCGCACCACCTCCGCGCAGCGCGAGGGCGCCGTGCGCGCAGCCGACGTCGAGCGCACGCGCATCGAGCGCGACCTGCATGACGGCGTTCAGCCCCGGCTCGTCTCGGTCGGCATGACTCTCGGGCTCGCACAGCAGAAGATCGACAACGATCCGACCGCCGCGAAGGAGCTCATCTCCGAGGCACACACCTCGACGAAAGCCGCCATCACCGAGCTGCGCCAGCTCGCCCGCGGCATCCACGCTTCCGTCCTTGATGACCGAGGACTGGATGCTGCGCTGTCGGCACTCGCCAGCAGGTCGCATATCCCGGTGCACCTCGACGTGCGGATGGACGGCCGATGCAGCCGCGACGCCGAGGCCGCCGTGTACTTCTCCATCGCGGAGTCGCTCACGAACGCGGCCAAGCACTCCCGCGCCAGTGAGTGCCGCGTGGTCGTGAGGCTGCGCGAGGGCAATGTGCTCTGGGCGCGAGTCGAGGACAACGGCATGGGCGGCGCGCAGGTGCAGCCCGGCGGAGGCCTCGACGGCATCTCGAACCGCGTGCTCGCCGCCGGCGGGACGTTCCGCATCGACAGCCCGCAGGGCGGTCCGACTTCCCTGGAGGTGAGCGTGCCATGCGCATCCTGATCTGTGAGGACTCCGTCCTGCTGCGTGAAGGCCTGGTGCGTCTGCTCGAGGATGCCGGCCACGAGGTGGTCGCGGCCCTCCCCGACACCGAGGGGCTGACCGAAGCGGTCGAGACATCGAGGCCCGAGCTCTGCATCCTCGACGTGCGTCTTCCTCCGACGTTCACCGACGAGGGGATCCGCGCGGCGCTCGGACTCCGCACGACCCATCCGTCGCTGCCGCTGCTGGTGCTGTCGCAGTACGTCGAGGAGCGCTACGCCAGCGATCTGATCGCGGCGCAGGGCGGTCCGCTCGGCTACCTGCTCAAGGACAGGGTCGCGGATGTCGCCGAGTTCCTCGCGTCCGTCGAGCGGATCGCGGAGGGCGCATCGGTGCTCGACCCCGAGGTCGTGGCGCAGCTGCTCACCCGGCGGAATCGCGACGATCGGATGCTGCGGCTCACCGAGCGCGAGCGCACCGTGCTCGCACTGATCGCCGAGGGCAAGTCGAACCAGGCGATCGCGGGACTGCTGTTCCTCTCACCGGCCAGCGTCGAGAAGAACATCACCTCCATCTTCCAGAAGCTGGGCTTCGAACAGGACGAGTCGGGCAACCGGCGCGTGCTCGCGGCCCTGGCACACATCGAGAACACCGGCGGCCAGACGCCGACCGGCACCCAGCAATGAGCAGCGAAAGCGATGACAGGAGCAGCACGATGAACACCGAACCGCAGAGTCCGCAGGGTGGGCACGACGTTCCCCTGACTCCCCCGCCGGCGACGCCCGCGGCATCCGCCGGCTCCGCTTCCGGTGGCGGCGCACCCTCAGGGGGTGGCGCACCCCCGGAGCCGCAGGGCTCCGGTGCACGTGCCGCCGCCATCGCGATCGCCGTCTTCGGCGGCGTGGTGCTGCTGGGCGCCGGCGGCACCGCCGCCTTCGGCGCGGTGCACGATGTCCGATCAGTCGCACACGCCGAACGGGGCGGCGACACGCAGAGCCTCGCGGTTGACGGCATCGACAGCCTCTCCGTCGACGTCGGCGCCAGCGACGTCACCACTCGTTTCGGCGATGTCGAGGAGGCGACCCTCGAGGTCACCGGCGGCCGCAGCGGCAACTGGACCCTTGAGCGCGACGGCGACGAGCTGGTCGTGGGGAGCCCGCAGCGCGGATTCGGATGGTGGTTCGGCGGCGACTGGTTCGGCGGCAACTGGTTCAACGAGGACGAGACCGTCGTGCTCACCCTGCCGGACAGCCTGCAGAACGCCAAGCTCGACGCCGACTTCTCGCTGAGCGCAGGGAGCCTCGACATCGAGGGCACCTACGGCGAGGTCGACATCGAGGTGGGTGCCGGCGGACTCAGCATGGAGGGTTCCGCGTCGTCGATTGACGCCGACATCAGCGCCGGCAGGGCGGATCTGTCGCTGTTCGACGTCGATGAGGCCGATTTCACGGTCTCGGCGGGCAAGCTCGTCGCCGAGCTCGCGAACACCGCACCCCGGTCGGTGACGATCGACGTCAGCGCCGGATCGCTCGAGCTGACGCTGCCGGATGAGGCCTACGACCTGACGCAGAACGTCAGCGCGGGGTCCCTCGACAACCGGCTCAACACGTCGAGCGACTCGCGGTACACGATCGATGCGACCGTGTCCGCCGGCAGCGCCATTCTGCGCGCTGCGGACTGATCGCGCTCGATTCGGATTTTCCGTCGATCTCCGGTAAAGTCTTGGAGGTTGACGGGGCTATAGCTCAGGCGGTTAGAGCGCTTCACTGATAATGAAGAGGTCCCAGGTTCAAGTCCTGGTAGCCCCACCGTTTCACTCCAATTCAATACCCGTTCGGGGCCTTAGCTCAGTTGGTAGAGCGCCTGCTTTGCAAGCAGGATGTCAGGAGTTCGAATCTCCTAGGCTCCACAGAAACGAGAAGCGCCGCCCCATCGGGGCGGCGCTTCTTTCGTCGGTCAGTGGGCCGGCTTCACTCGCCGGGATCCTCGGCATCCACGTCGTCGTCCTCATCGTCCGATGGCGGCACAGTGGGCGGATCGCCCTTGCCGTCCTGCGCCCCGAGATTGTCGTTCTCCTCCGGCCCTGGCGATGGCTCGGTGCTGATGTCGTTGCGGTCGCTGTTGAGGCTCATGCGCGTTCCCTTCTTCAAGGCCGCTGCGGCGGCGTCGATACCGACGATATGACCGCGACAGGGGATGTGCCCGCCCCTTGACACGGAATACTCTGAGCCCATGGTCCAGGGAAGGTCCCGAGCGCGCACGACGCTGCTGTTCCTCCACGGCGCCGGCGGATTCGTCGAAGACGGTCCACTCGCGTCGAGGCTCGCCGCATCGATCGACGCAGATCTCGTGATGCCGAGAATGTCGGACGAGGACATGTCCGTCGAGAGCTGGGCCCTGCCGATCCGCAGCGCCGTCGCCGACCTGGGCCCTGATGATCTCGTCGCCGGGCATTCGTTCGGCGGGTCGATCCTCCTCACGGTCCTCGGCGAACGCGCGTGGCGCGTGCGCCGGGTGCACCTGCTCGCGATGCCGAACTGGGGAGCGGACGGCTGGGAGGTCGAGGAGTACGACTTCGACGGCCCCGAGCCGCCGCAGTCGCTCACCCTGCATCACTGCCGCGATGACACCGTGGTCCCCTTCGCGCACCTCGCTCTCAACACCCGGATGCTGCCCGGCGCCCGAGTCGAGGCGCACGCCACGGGCGGCCATCAGTTCGAGGACGAGTTGCCGGAGCTGCTCGGCGCGTAGCCCGCGAGGGGGCGCCGGATCAGCGCCGCCGCCGCACCCCCTCCGCCAGCGCAGCAAGCGCGCCGGTCGTGGCATCCCAGTCCATGCAGGCATCCGTCACGCTCTGCCCGTAGGTCAGCCGCGTCCGCCCGGCCGACACATCGAGCTTCTGCGCGCCAGCAACGAGGTTGCTCTCCAGCATGACCCCGGCGATCGCGGCACCTTCCGTGGCGATCTGCGCACCGAGCTCGGCCGCCACGACCGCCTGACGAACGTGATCCTTGCCGCTGTTGGCGTGGCTCGCGTCGACGATCACGCGCGGAGTGAGCACCGCGGCATCCAGACGGGCGGCCGCCTCGGCCACGTGGGCGGCGTCGTAGTTCGGACCGTCCGCTCCCCCGCGCAGGATCACCGAGGTGTCGGGGTTGCCGGTCGTCGACACGAGACTCGCACGCCCGTCGGCGCCGATGCCGAGGAACGCCTGCGGAGCGGATGCTGCGGCCGCAGCATCCAGTGCCACCTGGAGCCCGCCGTCCGTGCCGTTCTTGAAACCGATCGGCATCGACAGGCCAGACGCCAGCTGCCGGTGGATCTGGCTCTCGGTGGTCCGCGCGCCGATGGCGCCCCAGGTGATGAGGTCGGCGGTGTACTGCGGGCTGATCGGCTCGAGGAACTCGGTCGCACACGGCATCCCGAGCGCGGTGACGTCGCGCAGGAAGCCGCGCGCCATCCGCAGGCCCGCCTCGATGTCGTGGCTGCCGTCGAGGTGCGGATCGTTGATGAGACCCTTCCAGCCCACGGTCGTGCGCGGCTTCTCGAAGTAGGTGCGCATCACGATCAGAAGGTCATCGCGATGCTCTTCGGCCGCGCGCACGAGACGACCGGCGTACTCGAGCCCTGCCTGCGTGTCGTGAATCGAGCAGGGGCCCGCGACGACGAGCAGACGGTCGTCCTCCCCCGCCATGATCGCCCGCACCTCGTCACGCGTGCGGGCGACGAGAGCGGATCGCTCTTCGCCGATCGGAAGCTCGTCGGCGATGTCGCCGGGTGCGGGCAGCGTCGTGAATCTCGCGACGTGCAGGTCGGCGGTGGTCTCGGTGGCGTGAATGGTGCTCATGGGTCCTGTCCTGTGTGAAGGCGGACCCGGGATGCAGAGCCCGCCGAAACGGCGAAAGCCAGAGCAAATGCTCTGGCTTGTCGGCTCTGAAGGTCAGTAGGCGCTACATCTGCGCCGGCCCCTCCAGAGCCGACTCGAAATACGCATACCAACGGGTTGTCATGCGAACGACCCTACCCCATCGCAGACGGACCGCTGACCGTCGTCGAGACAGGCGCTCAGTTCGCCGCCTGTCGCACTCGCTCCGCGAGGAACGTCAGGTCGGCATCCGTCAGCGCGGTGACGGCGTAGGCGGTCGGCCAGACATTGCCGTCGTCGAGGTTCGCCGGAGCCTCGAACTCGAACGTCGCGTATCGCACCTTGAACTTGGACTTCGGCTTGAAGAAGCAGACCACCTTGCCCGCGTCGTTCGCCCAGGCCGGCATGCCGTAGTAGGTTCTGGGCATCAGGTGCGGTGCGGTCTCGGCGACCATCGCGAAGACCTTCTCGCCCAGCATCCGATCCTCGTCCGGCATGTCGGCGATCTTGGCCTTGATCTCGGCCGTGCCCTCGGCTCGCGCCTCTTCCGGGCTCTTCTTGGCCCGGGACTTCGTGGTCTTGCTCTCCGCCAGCTTCGCCTTCATGGCGTCGCGCTCTTCGGCGGTGAAGTTCTTCTCGCTCATCTGTCTCTCCTTCGTCGTGATCACAGATTACGAAGGTCTCGAGTCCGTTCGCTTCTCGATTTCTGATCGATCCGGTGCCGTATGGGATGCTGGGCGCATGACCGCACTGCCGCACGATGACGTCGATTCCGATGGCCTGCTCGAGTACTCCGTGGTGTTCACGGATCGCTCGCTCAACCACATGTCCACCCGCTTCGTCGGCGCGATGCAGCAGATCCTCGGCATCCTCGAGGAGGCGTACAACGCGCACACCTCGGCGATCGTCCCCGGCGGTGGCACCTATGCCATGGAGGCCGTGGCCCGCCAACTGGCGACGGGCCGCCGCACCTTCGTGGTGCGCAACGGACTGTTCTCGTTCCGTTGGTCGCAGATCCTGGATGTCGGCGGCATCAGCGACGACGTCACGGTGCTGACCGCGCGGCCCGACAGCGAGGACGCCCAGTCAGCGTGGTCCCCCGCCCCGCTCGACGATGTCGTCGCGGCGATCCGCGCGCGCCGGCCGGAGGTCGTCTTCGCCCCGCACGTGGAGACCGCTTCGGGCATGATCCTCCCCGATGACTATGTGCGCACGCTCGCGGATGCCGTGCACGAGGTCGGCGGTCTGCTGGTGCTCGACTGCATCGCCTCCGGCGCGATGTGGGTCGACATGGACGCGCTCGGTGTCGATGTGCTGCTCAGCGCACCGCAGAAGGGCTGGAGCGGAACGCCCGCCGCCGGCTACGTGATGCTCAGCGAGGCCGGGCGGGACGCCGTCACCACTCGCCCGTCGACGAGCTTCGCGATCGACCTCGCCAAGTGGCTCGCGATCGCCGACGAGTACCGCGCAGGGCGCCCCGCGTATCACGCGACCATGCCGACCGATGCGCTGATCCGCAACCTCGCCGCGATGGTCGAGACGCGCGATCGGGGATTCGCTGCCCTCAGGGACGCACAGGTCGAACTCGGCGCGCGCGTGCGCGAGCTGCTGGCGTCGCGCGGGCTGCCTTCGGTTGCCGCCGCGGAGTTCGCGGCCCCCGGCGTCGTGGTCGTGCACACCGACGATCCGGCGTTGAAGTCCGGTTCGGCATTCAAGGAGCAGGGACTGCAGATCGCCGCGGGCGTACCGCTGCACTGCGACGAGCCCGCCGGGTTCTCCACGTTCCGCATCGGACTGTTCGGGCTCGACAAGCTCGCCGACGTCGACGGCACCGTCGCGCGCCTGGAGGCCGCGCTCGACGCGATGGGCCGCTGAGTAGCCCAGCATTGAAGTCACAGCGTCATTCGCGCGAATCCCGCCGCACTATGGTTGACCCATGGATCTGCGCGTCGCGGCGTACGCGGTCATCACTGACGATGACGGCAGGGTGCTGCTGGCGCGCTGGACCGAGGGCCGCAGGGCCGCGTGGACGATGCCAGGCGGAGGGCTCGAGGCCGGTGAGGATCCGGAGGATGCGGCCCGCCGCGAGGTGCGCGAGGAGACCGGTTACACGGTCCGCTTGCAGGAGCTGCTCGGCATCCATTCGCGGGTGATCCCGACGGGTCGGCGCACACACAAGGCGGATGCCCCGCTGCACACGCTGCGCATCCTCTATTCGGCCGAGGTCACCGGCGGGACGCTTCAGTTCGAGCAGGACGGCTCCACCGACATGGCCGGCTGGTTCACGCTCGACGAGGTGGCGAAGCTGCAGCGCGTCAAGCTCGTCGACATCGCGCTGCGCATGGCCGAAGTCATCTGATCTCGCCGAGTCTACGCTTCCGGAACCGAGATGTCGGCGATCGTCGCGCCGTAGGCGGCGATCAGCGCGTCGGCATCGACGAACAGGCTGTAGCCGTGGGCTCCGGCTCCCATCGCGATGCGCTGGCCGACGATTGTCTCGTCGGCGTAGATCGGCCAGTCGGTGGTGCTGCCGATGGGCACGATCGTCCCGCGTTCGTAACCGGTCGCCGCCAGGGCGAGGTCGGGCTCGGGAAGGCGCAGCTTGTTCACGCCCACCAGGGCGCGCAGCTTGGGCCACGAGATCGAGCGGCCGCCGGGGATCAGCGCGAACAGGTAGGTGTCGTCGGAGCGCTTGACGACGAGGGTCTTCACGATGCCGGATGCCGGGATGCCGAGCAGTTCCGCGGCCTCGTGGAGGCTGCGGGCATCCGGCCGTTCGCGGATCTCGATCTCGAGACCATGCGCTGCGGCGGCATCCCGAACGCGCTGGAGGCCAGACGATTCGACCCCTGAGCCGTGTGAGGCGTCAGGGGTCGAAGCAGTGGAATCGGTCACGCGTCCGGCGCGGAGAGCGGGTCGTCCGCAACCCAGAGCTCGTCGTCCGTGCGCAGCGCCTGCCATGCGGCGTAGAGAACGCCGGCGGCGGCGGCAGCGCCGAGAATGATCGCGACGACCGAGCCGAGGCCGGGGCCCTTCTTCTTCTTCACGATGCGGCCCTGCGAGAAGGTGAGGCCCTGACGCTTGGCGTTGGCGACGTCCCATGCGGTCAGCGCGCTGCCCACGACGCCGCCCACGATCGGGACGAGTTTGTCGTCGACGACGTGGCGACCGAGCTTCGCGCCGCGATCCAGAGTCGGGGCGACACGACGGTTGTACGTGTCCTGCACGACAGGGAGAACCTGCTCACGGCCGACATTGCCGAGCTGGCGGCCGGCCTCACGTGCGACGCCGGCCGCGTGGCCGACGAGCTCCTGCTGGTGCTCCCAGAGTTCGGTGGCGTCGTGCTGCAGACGGCGCAGTTCCTTCTTCCGCTTGCGGGTCATGCTCACGATTGTTCTCCTGTCGATGTGGAGTACGGGTTCCCCATCTTGCCAGACGAGGCTGTGTAGGGGCACTGATTATGTGGGCCCTTGTCATCCGGAGCCGGGCACGCTATCGTCCCGACGCGCTTCCGGCCCGCTCCCGGCAAGCTCTGCGAGAATGGACGCATGGCTCAGCACTCACACGTCGCAACCCTGCACACCAACCACGGCGACATCGTCATCAACCTGTTCGGCGACCACGCCCCCAAGACCGTCAAGAACTTCGTCGGTCTCTCCGACGGCACCCAGGACTGGACCCACCCCGCCACCGGCAAGCCGGGCGAGGGCCCCCTGTACAAGGACGTCATCTTCCACCGCATCATCCCGAACTTCATGATCCAGGGCGGCGACCCGCTCGGTCAGGGCGTCGGCGGCCCCGGTTACAACTTCAACGACGAGATCCACCCCGAGCTGAACTTCAACGAGCCCTACATCCTCGCGATGGCCAACGCCGGTCTCCGCCGCAACGCCATCACCGGTGAGGTCGAGGGCACCAACGGCTCGCAGTTCTTCATCACCACCGACCCGACGCCGTGGCTGATGGGCAAGCACACGATCTTCGGCGAGGTCGCCGATGACGCCTCCAAGAAGGTCGTCGACGAGATCGCCGCCGTGCGCACCGGTGCCGGCGACCGCCCGGTCGAGGACGTCGTCCTGCAGTCGGTCGAGATCGCCGCGGTCTGACCCGGTAAGCCTGGCCGATCCGGATGACGTCCTCTGAATTCGCGAGCAACAGCGACAACTACTGTTACCGCCATCCGGATCGGCAGAGCTTCGTGCTCTGCCAGCGCTGCATGCGCACCATCTGCCCCGAGTGCCAGACGCAGGCCGCGGTCGGCGTCATCTGCCCGGAGTGCATGAAGGCCGAGCGTCAGAATCGCACCCCTGCGCAGAAGCGCGCACAGCGGCGGTGGGGCGGCCGTTCGACTGCCATCGCCACGCCCGTGCGCTCCGGCAAGCCGGTCGTCACCTATGCGCTTCTCGCGATCACGTCGTTCATCGGCCTGGTGCAGCTGATCCCCGGGGTCGGTGATCAGCTCGACAACACGCTCTGGTTCGCCGCGCCTTACCTGTATCCGAACCTCAACGGCGGGATCTTCGAGCCGTGGCGCCTGCTCACCGCCCTGTTCGTGCACGGTGGCTTCATCCATCTGGCCCTGAACATGCTGGCGCTGTGGATGCTGGGCCAGAGCCTCGAACCCATGCTCGGCCGGGCGCGCTACCTCGCGCTCTATCTCATCAGCGGCCTGGGCGGATCAGTCATGGTCGCGGTGCTCGCCCCCACGACGGCCACCGTCGGCGCTTCGGGCGCGGTCTTCGGACTCATGGCGGCCCTGTTGATCATCGGGCGTCACATCGGTGCGAACGTCACCGGCATCCTCGTCGTGCTCGGCATCAACTTCGCGTTCGGGTTCTTCGTCGGCGGCATCGCCTGGCAGGCGCACCTCGGTGGCGCCATCGTCGGGGCGGCAGTGGCCTTCATCCTCACGCGCACCCGCAAGCGCTCGCAGCGCGTCTGGCAGATCCTCCTGCTGGCCGCCGTCGTGGCTGTGCTGCTCGTGGTGGTCGCGTTCGTGCCGCCCCTGATCCTGCTCTCCTGACTCTGCAAGTCCCGGTCAGCAGTTGTTAACAGGGTTCTCCACCCCTGTGAATAACACCGGTGTAATTCTCCCCACCCTGTGCACAAACCTGTGGATAACTCCGGATCAGTGATTCCCGCCGGGGCAGACGAAAGGCCCCCTCGCTGAGCGAGGAGGCCTTCGAGAAGTCAGAGGACGGATTACCGCCAGCGCGTGGTCATCAGGAACCCGATCAGCGCGATGCCGAGACCGATGGCGAGGTTCCAGGAGCCGATGCCCGGAATCGGGAACTGCATGCCCGAGATGTAGAACACGAGGATCCAGGCCAGGCCCAGCAGCATGAATCCGAGCATGACCGGCTTGAACCACACGGCGTTGGGCGCCTGCTCGCCTTCCGCGCGCTCGACGACGGGCTCTTCGCTGCTTCGGTCACGTGCCATGCCGTCATTCTACCCATGAGTACCCGCTCCATTCGATTCACCGGATGATGGCAGAAGTTCGCCGGATAGGATCGCGCTATGACTGCCTCCGCCGCGCAGCCGTCCCGACGCCGACGCCCTCAGCGTGCGCGGTCGCGAGCGACCTTCACCAGCGTGCTGGGCGAGCTGCTGCTGACCGCCGGGGTGCTCGTGATGCTCTTCGTCGCGTGGCAGATGTGGATCGGCGACATCATCATCGGCGCGCAGAGCAACACTGCGGGTCAGGCCGTCTCTCGTGAGTGGGCGCAGCTGCCGGCGCCCGAGCCGCCGCCCGCCGTCGAAGAGGAGGACGGCGACATCTGGTACGAACCGCCGGCGCTCGAGCATCCCGCCAACGGTGAGAAGTTCGCCCAGATGCTCATCCCCCGTTTCGGCGGCGAATACAACGTCGCCATCGCCGGCGGCACCACGCGCCCCGTCACGCTCGACAACGGCTGGATCGGCGTCTACGACCAGTCCGATATGCCGGGCCAGGTGGGCAACTTCTCGGTGGCAGGACACCGCACCACCTGGGGCGCCCCGCTGAACCGCATGGACAAGCTCCGCCTGAACGACGCGATCGTCGTCGAGACGCAGGAGGGATGGTTCACCTATCGCTTCCGCACGCTCGAGTACGTCACGCCCGACTCCGTCGACGTGCTGATGGATGTGCCGCAGGTGCCGGGTGCGGAGACCGGCGAACGCTATCTCACCCTGACCGCTTGCTCTCCCCTCTACTCGCTCGCAGAGCGCATCGTCGGCTACGCGGTCTTCGAGGGGTTCCAGCCCCGGAGCGAGGGCCCGCCCGACTCCCTCGAACCGGTCGGCGACGTCGCTTCCCCGTCCATCTAGGAGCCCTGACATGTACGCAGCGCTGTGGCGCATCCTTCCCGGCCCGTGGTGGCTGCGGGTGCTGATCCTGCTGGTCGCCGTCGCGGCGGTCCTCTATGGGCTGTTCTTCTACGTCTTCCCGTGGGTGAGCCCGCTCATCGCCCCGGGCGAGGTCGATCTGGAGTGAGCGTGCGGGTGCTGGTGGTCGACAACCACGACAGCTTCGTGCACACGCTCGCCGGTTACCTGCGCGAACTCGGTGCCGTCGTCGACATGATCGAGGCGGATGCCGCGGATCGCGGCGGCTTCGCCGCCCTCATCCCCCGCTACGACGGCGTGCTGCTCTCCCCAGGGCCCGGGAGCCCCCGGGATGCCGGCGCCTCCGTCGACGTGGTGGCGCTGTGCGCCGAGCGGAGGATGCCGCTGCTCGGCGTGTGTCTTGGACACCAGTCGATCGGCGCGGCGTTCGGCACCGATGTCTCCGAGGCGCGGGAGCTCATGCACGGCATGGTCTCGACCGTGGAGCACGACGGATCAGCACTCTTCGACGGCATCCCCTCGCCCTTCGACGTCGGCCGCTACCACTCGCTCGCGCTCGCGGAGGCCGAGCTGCCCGCCGAGATCGCGGTCACGGCTCGCACGGCATCCGGAACCGTCATGGCGATCGCGCACCGGGAGCTGCCGATCCTCGGCGTCCAGTTCCATCCGGAGAGCGTGCTCACCCAGCACGGCTACCGCCTGCTCGCGAACTGGCTCGCGTCGATCGGCTCGGCGGATGCCGTGGAGCGCTCAGAGCAGCTTCGGCCGTAGGACCGTTTCGACTCGCCTTCGCACGCGAGGACGTTTCGACTCGCCTTCGGCTCGCTCAACGCGTTTCGTCTCCGGCAGCTGCGCTGCCTTCGCTCAACGACCCGCAAGGGGCACACCCGCTCGCTCAACGACCTGCGGCATTGTCCGGGAGGGGTTCAGGAAGCGAAAACTGCGGGTCGTTGAGCGGAGGCGCGGAGCGCCGCAGACGAAACGGGTTGAGCGCAGACGCGTAGCGCCGGAGTCGAAACCGCCCCGCCCAGCCACTCGCGACTACTCCCCCGCGCAGTACCGGATCTCGACCTCGGAGTGCACGGCCACATCGCCCGGCGCCGCCGACATCGACGCGACCGTGGCCGGGTTCGTCGCCGCGCAGTCCGCCGACTCGACGGGGATCGCGGTCAGACCGAGTTCCTCGAGCTTGGCGGTCGCGGCATCCACGGTCCATCCGGTGACGTCCGGAAGCGTGACGCGCCCCGAGGCGACGACGAGATCGACAGCGGTCTTGGGCGCCACCTCGTCGTCCTCCTTGACGTTCGTCACCTCGAGCACGGTGTCAGCCGCGCTCTGCGGATCGTTGCGCTGGATCACGCTGCCGAGCTCGAGCCCGGCATCCTTCAAGGCCTCGGCCGCCGCGGTCTGCGAGAGTCCGACCAGCGTGGGCACTGTGACGGTCTCCGCGCCGCTGGACACGTACACGGTCACGGTCTGACCGATCTTCACCGACTGCCCTGCGACCGGGTCGGTGCGGATCACGTTGTCCTCGGTGACGTCGGCGCTGGCCTCGTAGACCACCTCCGACAGAAGGTCCATCTCCAGCAGATCGGCCTGCGCACGCTCGTACGACACGTCGACGAGATCGGGCACGATGCGGGAGGATGCCGGGATCTGCTCGCCGCGCGGCATCATGATCACCCAGAGCAGTACTGAGATCAGCAGCACGGCGAGCAGCGCGACACCAGCCCAGATCCAGGCCACTGGGGGGCCGGACTGCGTCCGGGCCATCGTCGTGTCGGTGCTGAGCTGACGCAGCGAACGCGCCGTCTCCTGCGCCTGACGCGGGCTGGGGCCGTACAGCTCGCTGGTGAGCGCGCCGAGCTGCTTCTTCGTCGGGGCCTTGCCGGAGACCGCGCCGTCGAGCGCGACCCGGAAGGACGCGGCATCCGGGTACCGCTGGTACGGGTCCTTCGCGAGCGCGCGCAGCACGATCGGGTCGAGGGAGCGCGGCGAATCCTCGTTGACCTCGGTCGGTGGCAGCGGCGTCTCGCTGACGTGCTGGTAGGCGACCGCCACCGGCGAATCGCCGCGGAACGGCTGACGACCCGTGAGGAGCTCGTAGAGCACGACACCCGTCGAGTACAGGTCGGCCCTGGCATCCACCGGCTCGCCCTTGGCCTGCTCTGGCGAGAAGTAGGCGGCCGTGCCGAGGATCTGCGTCGTCTCGGCCACGGTCGATGACGAATCGGACACCGCGCGCGCGATGCCGAAGTCCATCACCTTGACCTGGCCCTTGTCGGTGACCATCACGTTGCCCGGCTTGATGTCGCGATGCACGACGCCGGCGCGGTGGGAGTAGTCGAGCGCCTCGAGGATCCCGTCGACGTAGCGCACGGCATCCTCGACGGGAACGGGGCCGCCCGAGATGATGTCCTTCAGCTGACGCCCCTGCACCAGCTCCATGATGATGTAGGGCTCGCTGCCGGGAGCACCGGCGACCGGTCCGCCCTCGGCCGAGGAGGGGTCACCGGCGTCGTAGACGCGCACGATCGACGGGTGCGACATCCGCGAGGCCGCCTGGGCCTCGAGACGGAAGCGCGTGCGGAACGCTGTGTCGCGGGCGAGCGAGGGGTCGAGGATCTTGATGGCGATGTCACGGCCGAGCGTGATGTCGTAGCCGCGGAAGACCTTCGCCATCCCGCCGTGCCCGATGAGCTCGTCCACGCGATATCGCTCAGCGATGATGCGCGGCTCTGTCGACACGTTCAGTCCCCCTGGATGTTCAACTCCTATTGCCCTGCAAGATTACCCGCTGCAACCTGATCACTCGGCGGGAGGAGGCGTGATCCCTTCACCCGGATCGGGGACGACGGAGCCCGCTTCGATCGAGGCGACGTCTTCGGGGGAGGTCGCGGTCGTGCGCTCGCCGGCGCTGCCGCCGGAGCACGTGACGGTGTAGCTGACGACGAGAGCCTCGCCTGCCGCGCCGGTCACCTGGATCGCTCCGGTGCGCGCATCGGTGCCGAAGGATGCGGTGGCCTGATTGTTCACGGTGAACACGCCGCCGCGGACCGTGAAGTTATAGGCGCTGACCTGGCCCTGCCCTGACGGGCAGCTGTATCCGGTCCAGGTGACCTGGACTTCGCTGCCGGACTCGGCCGTGTCTGGCAGGTTCGGCGCTGCGGGGTCGGGCAGCGCTGTCTGCTCGGCGTAGTACAGCATCTCGATGGTCGCGCCCACCGGCTGGTTGCCGCCGGTGGTCACGCGGTAGATCACGCCCTGGTCCGACTCCTTCGGGGCCGGGTCGCCGGTGACGCAGTTCGCCTCGAGTCCCTCGGCCTGGAGCGCAGCGGTGGCCTGGTCGCAGGTCATGCCCACGAGGTTCAGGGAGTCGACGTTCACGGCTTCCGGCGTCTCGGACTCGGTCGGAGTCGGTTCGGAAGACGTCGCCGGGGGAGAAGACGTGGTCGGATCAGGATCCGGCTCGCCCTGGTTCATCAGGGCGAAGATCGTGCCACCGAGGACGATCGCCAGCAGCGCGATCAGCGCGATCAGCGGCCACGTCCACGGGCTGCGCTTCTTCTTCTTGCCGGCCTCTTCCTCTGCCACCTCGTCGGTGGCCAGCTGGGCGGTGGTCGGCAGCACACGCGTGGCGCCGTCGTCGATGCCCGTGGTCAGGATGCGCGTCGCATCGTCGCCCCCCACACCGCCGGCGATGGCGGGAACGGCGATGGCGGCGGAGTTCAGGTCGCCGCGGCGCAGCGCCTGCGCGGCACGGGCCACCGTCGCGGACGACGAGGGCCGATCGGCGGGCTTCTTGGCGATCATCGCCATGACGAGGTTCTGCACCGGGATCGGGACGGTCGCCGGCAGCGGCGGGGGCTGCTCGTTGATCTGCGCCATCGCGATCGCGACCTGCGACTCGCCCGTGAACGGACGCTTGCCCGCCAGGCTCTCGTAGGCGACGATTCCCAGCGAGTAGGTGTCGGTCGCGGGGGATGCCGGGTGGCCGGACGCCTGCTCGGGGGAGAGGTACTGGACCGTGCCCATGACCTGGCCGGTCGCGGTGAGCGGAACCTGGTCGGCGATGCGGGCGATGCCGAAGTCGGTGATCTTGACGCGGCCGTCCGGGGTGATCAGCAGGTTTCCGGGCTTGATGTCGCGGTGCACGAGGCCGGCGGCGTGCGCGGCCTGCAGAGCGGATGCCGTCTGGGCGACGATGTCGAGCGTCTTGTCGGCGCTCAGCGAGCCGTCGCGCTCGAGGATGGTGGACAGGGCCTCGCCGGGAACGAGCTCCATGACGAGGAAGGCGCTGCCGTTCTCCTCGCCGTAGTCGAACACGCTGGCGATGCCCTCGTGGTTGACGAGTGCGGCATGCCGGGCCTCCGCGCGGAAGCGCTCGAGGAACCCGGGATCCCCCATGTACTCGTCCTTGAGGATCTTGATCGCGACGGTTCGCCCGATGACGTGGTCGGTCGCTTCCCAGACCTCACCCATGCCACCGATCGCAATACGCGACTGGAGCTCGTATCGACCACCGAACGACACACCCTGCGTCGGCCTCATCCGTTAAGCACCGCCTCAATGATCCTCTTCGCGATCGGGGCGGCGAGCGTGTCACCGGATCCCGCCTTTCCCAAACCGCCGCCGTTCTCGACGACGACCGCCACAGCGATCTGCGGGTCGTTCGCCGGTGCGAAACCGGTGAACCACAGTGTGTGCGGAGCGTCGCCGTTCTCGGCCGTTCCCGTCTTACCGGCAACGTCGATTCCGTCTATTCTTGCACCCTGCGCCGCACCGTTTGCGACGCTGGCGACCATGGCCGCCGTGACGTCATCGGCGACGTCCGCCTCGGTCGCGCGGCCGAACTCCTCGTTCGCGTACTCGCGGACCGTGGACAGGTCGTTGCCGATCACCGCATCCACCAGACGGGGCTTCATCACCAGGCCGTCGTTGGCGAGGCCTGCCGAGATCATCGCGACCTGGAGGGCCGTCGAGGTGACCTTCCCCTGGCCGAAACCGGTCAGTGCCGTCTGCGCGTCGTCCAGCGCCCGCGGGTAGCTGGATGCGGTGACCGGCAGCGGCGTCTCGAACTCCTGGTTGAAGCCGAACTTCTCGGCCATCTCGCGGATCGTGTCGTCGCCCAGCTCGACGGCCAGCTCGGCCATCGGGATGTTGCAGCTCAGGCGCAGCGCTTCGGCGATGGTCACGGTGTCTCCGGACCCGCAGGTGCCGCGCCAGGCGTTGGCGACCTGCGAGTTCGAACCGGGGAGCGTGTAGCGGGCCGGGTTCGGCAGCGTCGACTCGGGTGTCCACTCGCCGGTGGCGTACGCGGCGGCGGCGACGAGCACCTTGAACGTGGAGCCGGGAGGGTTGACCTCGTTGATCGAGCGGTTCAACAGGGGATTGGGGCGCTGCGCGTCGAGTTCGTCGTACGCCGATTGGGCCTGTGAGGCGCTGTGCACGGCGAGCGTGTTCGCGTCGAAACCAGGGCTGGCGACCATGGCCAGGATCCGCCCGGTCGACGGTTCGATCGCGACGGCCGCGCCCTGCAGGTCGCCGAGCCCTTCGTATGCGGCGCGCTGCGCCTCGGCATCCAGGCTCAGTTCGACGCTGAAGCCGCGCTGGGGCTGGCCCGAGACGATCCGCTCGATCTCGGCGAGGAACGCGCTGGCGCCGGTGCCGGACAGGTCGCCGTTCAGTGCGGCCTCGATGCCGGTGGCCGACTGCAGCGCCGGGTTGAAGTAGCCCGTAACGCTCGACCACATCGCCGAGTCGGGGTACTCGCGCTGGTACTGGTACTCGTCGTCGGACGGCGTCGACGACGCGATCGGGATGCCGTCGGCGATGATCGATCCGCGCTGGATCTCGTAGCTGTCCAGCAGCGACCGGGTGTTGCGGTCGGCCTGTGCGAGGTTGTCGGCCTCGACGACCTGGATCCAGCTGGTCGCCACGAACAGCGACAGGAACATGAACAGCATCACGATGGTGAGGCGGCGCATCTCTTTCGTCATCAGCCGATCACCACCCTGGGCTGGCGGCGCACGCCGTCGGAGATCCGCAGCAGCAGCGCGACGATCAGCCAGTTCGCGACCAGCGATGAGCCGCCGGCGGCGAGGAACGGAGTCGTGAGACCGGTCAGCGGGATGACGCGGGTGACGCCGCCGACCATGATGAACACCTGCAGGGCGATCGTGAACGAGAGGCCGCTCGCGAGGAGCTTGCCGAAGTCGTCCTGCCCGGCGATGCCGATCCGGATGCCGCGGCTGACGAACACCATGTACAGGCAGAGGATCGCGAACAGGCCGATCAGGCCGAGTTCCTCGCCGAGACTGGGGACGATGTAGTCGCTCTCGGCGAGCGGCGTGATCTGCGGGCGTCCCTGGCCGAGTCCGGTGCCGATGAGTCCGCCGTGCGCGAGGCCGAAGATGCCCTGCACGAGCTGGTAGCTGCCGTTCTGCGCGGCGATCACGTCGGGGTTGAAGGCATCCAGCCAGTTCGTGAAGCGCCCCTGCACATAGCTGAGGATCTGGGTCGCGGCGAGCACGCCGGCGACGACCATCGTGAGGCCGATGAGTACCCAGCTGGTCTTTCCCGTGGCGATGTAGAGCATGGCGATGAACAGGCCGAAGATCAGCATTCCGGTGCCGAGGTCGCGCTGGATGACGATGATGCCGAGCGAGATCAGCCAGACGACGATCACGGGCCCGAGCTCGCGCATCCGCGGCCAGGTCATGCCGAGGAACCGCTTGCCGACCGAGGTGAGGCTCTCGCGAGTGCGCACGAGGTAGCCGGCGAAGAAGATCGCCAGGCAGATCTTGGCGATCTCACCAGGCTGGAACGACACGACCCCGCCGAGCGACACCCAGACGTCGGCGCCGGCGTCCGTGCGTCCGAGCCCCGGGACGAACGGCAGCAGAAGGAGCAGGATGCCGGCGAGGCCGAACAGGTAGGTGTACCGGAACAGGACGCGGTAGTTGCGCAGCAGGATCACGACGGCGATGGCGCCGACGAGCGAGATCGCCGTCCAGGCCAGCTGCCTCGTCGAGTACGCGTCCCAGCCGGTGTTCCCGTCGGCGATGTCGAGCCGGTAGATCATCGCGATGCCGAGTCCGGTCAGCAGGGTCGCGATCGGGAGGACGAACGGGTCGGCGTCGGATGCCACGGCGCGCAGCACGAAGTGCAGCGCGAAGGCGAGGACGGCCAGGCCGCCGCCGATGAAGAGGATGAACGGGTCGATGAGCCCGAGCGCGCCGAGCTGCACGAGTGCGAGCGCTGCGCCGCTGATGGCGCAGGCGAACAGCAGCAGCCAGAACTCGCGGTTGCGCTGCGTCTGCGGCATCCGCATCCGCTTGAGTGCCTTGATGACCGCGGTGTCGGCGGTGACGTCGGTGGTCATGCGCCTCCTCCGTCGGTGCCGTCGGAAGCGCCCTCCGGCGTGGGGGTGGGAGTCGGGCTGGGCGTCTCACCGGTCACCGCGACCTCGCCGGCGCGCAGGCGGTCGACGATCGCCATGGCGTCGGCGAGGGACCGCGCCGTGATCGTGCGCTCGACCGAGGAGCGCTGGTACGGCGGCAGGTTCGCCAGCAGGATGCCGGTGTCCTCGATCTCGGTGGACAGCGAGATCGGGCCGATGTTCTGCTGCACGCCCTGGAAGATCACGACGCTGTCCTCGTCGGCGCCGACGAAGTAGCGCGTCTGCGTCCAGTTGTAGGCGAGGAATCCGGCGCCGGTGAGCGCGAGGATGACCACGAGCAGGGCGGCGATCCAGCCGATGCGACGGCGCTTGGCGCGGCGGCGATCCTCCTCGATGAGCTCTTCGAGGTAATCGGCGGCCGGCTCGAAGTGGGACGGGTCGTTGGCCGCCTGGCGGACCGGGTGCAGCCAGCTGGTGCGGGCGGCGCGTGCCGCCGGGATCAGCACGCCCGACGGAGTGGATGCCGCGCCGACGATCGTGGCGGTGCCGGAGGAGAGCGGATGCAGCCCGCCGACCTCGACGAGCACGATCGTCACGTTGTCGGGGGCGCCGCCGTCGAGCGCCTGCTTGAGCAGGTTGTCGGCGGTGCGGCCAGGGGGGAGGCTCATGCGCATGGCCTTGAGGATGTGCGCCTCGTCGACGACGCCGGAGAGACCGTCGGAGCAGAGCAGCCAGCGGTCGCCGGGGAGCGTCGGCATGACGAACATGTCGAGCTCGGGGTCGTTGTCCATGTCGCTGAGCACGCGCATCAGCACGGATCGGCGGGGGTGGTAGCGCGCCTCTTCTGGCGTGATGCGGCCGGAGTCGACCAGGCGCTGCACGAAGGTGTGGTCGGCCGTGATCTGGGTCAGCTCGTCGTCGCGGTACAGGTAGATGCGCGAGTCGCCGATGTGGCCGATGACGGCGTGGTCGTCGACCATGATGATCGCACTGACTGTGGTGCCGAGCCCGGCGAGCTCTGGCTGCTCTTTGGCGGCGCGGATGAGATGGTTCGCCGCGGTGGTGGTGGCGGCCTGGAGGGACGCCTGCGCGTCGTCCGTGGACGCGAACGCCTGGTCGAGCTGCTCGAGCTGCTGGATGGCGATCGTGGATGCCACGTCGCCGCCGGCGTGCCCGCCCATGCCGTCGGCGACGGCGAACAGGTTCGCTCCGGCGTAACCGGAGTCCTGGTTGTTGGACCGGACCTTCCCGGTGTGGGAGATCGCGGAGCTCGATCCTTCGAAGACCATGCCGAGTTCAGGCCCGCAGCTCGAAGGTCGTGGCGCCGACCTTGACCGTGTCGCCGACGCTGATCGAGGCGGGGCTCGAGTTCAGGCGCTTGCCGGAGAGGAAGGTGCCGTTGGTCGAGTCGAGATCCTGGATGGTCCAGGTGTCGCCGCGCAGCAGGAGCCGCGCGTGGTGGCTGGAGGTGTAGTCGTCGCGGATGACGAGTCCGGACTCGCTGGAGCGCCCGATCGTCATCGGCTCGGTGCCCAGCGGCAGCTCGAGACCGGCCTTGGGGCCGGAGGTGATGACGAGCTTGGAGACGGTGGCGGTCGTGGCGGGGCTGCCGTTTCGGGCCGCCGCCCTGGGCTTGGTTGCCGGGGCAGGGGCCGCAGCGACCGGTGCACCGGTGGCTGCCTCGGCGGGGAGCTTTCGCACCTTCACGCCGAACAGGTCGGCGCGCAGCGAGTACACGACGCCGAACACGAAGAACCACAGCAGCACCAGGAAGCCGATGCGCAGCAGCAGGAGGACCAGTTCGCTCACCGGGCGGCCCCTTCGGCGGCGACCGCGACGACGCGGAAGACGAGGTCGGTGCGGCCGATCGTGATCGTGGTGTCGCTGGGCAGCGGCGCCTCGCGCACCTTCTGACCGTTGACCTTGGTGCCGTTGGTCGAGCCGAGGTCGCGCATCATGGCGCGCTCGCCATCCCAGAGGATCTCGACGTGCTTGCGGCTGGATCCGGCATCCGCGATCGTGATGTCGGCGTCGCTGCCACGGCCGATGACGGTGCGGGCGCGCGCGAGGGAATGGCGACGCCCGTCGACATCGATGACGGCCTGCCAGCTGACGCGGCCCTCGATCGTGCCGGAGTTGACGCGCACCGTGCCGGTGGCGACCTTCTCATCCGACTCGAGCGCGATAGAGACCGGGCCGGCGAAGCTGTAGCCCTGCGCCTTGGAGTGCTTGGTCAGCAGTGCGTGCAGCTCGTCGGTGAGCGCACCGCCGAGTGCGTGCATCCGGTCGTAGTCATCGGCGCTGAGGCGCACGACGAAGCTGTTCGGGACGATGATGCGGTCGCGGCTGACGACGGCGGCCTTGATGTCGGCCTCGCGGCGGAGCGCCGATGCGATCTCCACCGGCTGAATGCCGCTGCGGAAGGTCTTGGCGAAGGCGCCGTTTACGGCGCGCTCAAGACCCTTCTCAAAGCTGTCAAGTAGTCCCACTGGGCTCCTCTGGCATGGCGGCGGTAGCAACATCGTAGCCAGGTGTGCTGAATATGTGCCCCTTCGGGGGTCTCCGAGCACCCTCCTCCGGATGCTCGCAGGCGGTTCCTCCGGGTCGTTGAGCGAGCCGAAGGCGAGACGAAACGGGTTGAGCGAGCGCAGCGAGTCGAAGCCTCACCCCGATTCGAGCGCCCCCTTTTGCCGTGCTATCCTCGTGAAGTTGAGTTCTTCGGAACAAGACGCTCGCGCGAGTGGCGGAATGGTAGACGCGCTGGCTTCAGGTGCCAGTGTCCTTATGGACGTGGGGGTTCAAGTCCCCCCTCGCGCACAGCGAGCGAAATGGCCCCCGACCTGGGTTTTCCAGGATCGGGGGCCATTCGCATATCTGCCGCGAGACGAGGTTTGCCGCACGAGACAGGCGGCACCAGCACCCGTCTCATGCCGCAGACCTCGTCTCAGCGGATCATGCCCGCTCGATCGGCATCCAGAGCTCCGTCGTCGCGGTGCTGAAGTCCTCCGCGCGCTCGAGCACGGCCACGATCGATGGGCCGGGGCGAAGGCGCCACGGGGTCGACGGGAACCAGTCCGTCGCCGATGCGGCGTACGCCTCCTGGAGAGCCGCGGGGTAGGCACCGGAGGTGCGGAAGACGACCCAGTCGCCGGCGGGAACCTCGATCGCGTCGAGACCCTCGGGCGTCGCGGCCTGGGCATCCACCGCCACGCCGTGCAGGTAGGTGAGCTCGCTGCCCTCGGCGTAGTCGGGATCGACGTCGGCGCTGACCTGCAGCAGCCCCGCCGGCTCGGTGTTAGAAAGAGCCTTCAGGCGGGCATGCTCGGATGCCGGGATGCCGGCGACATGCGCCTGGATGTGCGGATTGACGCCCTCGTGGATGAGCGGCACGCGTGCGGCGAGCCCCACGAGTCGGAAGTCGGGTCGGTGGGTGATGCGGGTGTCCATGGAACTGTTCCCTTCGACGGTCAGGCGGAACCTGAGTTTCGGTTGCGATCGAAGGGGACCACCGTCAGCGCGCACTTCGGCCGGGCTCGCCCCGTGCACTGCGCGGAACGCCCGCCCGAAAGCCTCGGTCGAGCCGTAGCCGTAGCGCACGGCGATGTCCAGCATCCGCCCGTCGGTGGCGACGTCCGCGGCCGCCACGGTCATGCGTCGCCGCCGGATGTACTCCGACAGCGGCATCCCCGCCAGCGACGAGAACATCCGGCGCAGGTGGTACTCGGTCGTCCCGAACCCACCGGCAAGCGCTCCGACGTCGATGTCCTCTGACAGCTCCGCCTCGATGGCCTCGAGCAGCCGGTTGAGCTCTGCGATCACGACGATCTCCCTTCGCATTCCAGCCTGAAGCCCGGGCGCTGCCGCCGCCCGACAGTTGCGGTCCGATCCAGTCTGGTCGTGAAACGGGTGCTGCTGCACGAAACGGGTGGTGTCAGCGCCCGTCTCATGCTGCAAACCGCGTCTCGGCCACCCACGGCTAGATTTGGAGCGTCCCTCACACCCCGGAGCGCTCCATCTCACGTTCTGCCTTCCCCCAGACCGCCGGCCGCGGGGTCGCGGCATCCGTCCTGGCATCCGTCCTGTTCGGCGCGATCAGCCTGCTCGGCGGGCACCTCGACGGCTTCACGCCCGAGGAGACCACCTCCTGGCGGGCGCTGTTCCTCCTGATCGCCCTCGGTGCGGTGCATGCGGCCGCCGGCCCGCGCGACCGGCTGAAGACCGTCACGCGGCGCATCGCGCGCAGCCCCAAGCTGATCGTCATCGTGCTCGTGAACACCGCGATCATGTGGGTGCAGCTGTGGGTGTTCATGTGGGGCCCCGCCAACGGGCACGCCCAGGACATCGCGTTCGGCTACTTCCTGCTGCCGCTGGTGATGGTGCTCGTCGGGCGACTGTTCTTCCACGACCGGCTGCGCGTGCTGCAGTGGGCCGCCGTGGCAGCGGCCGGCGTCGGCGTGCTCGCCCAGGCCGTCATCGCCGGGGGAGTGAACTGGCCGGTGCTGATCATCGCCGGACTCTACCCGGTGTACTTCGCCCTCCGCCGCTGGGCGGGCATCGACTCGATGCAGGTGTTCTTCATCGAGATCGTGCTGCTCGTCATCCCGGCCATCGTGGTGATCGTGGTCCCGTACGCGACCGATCCTGGGCGCGGCATCCCTGCGACGTGGCCGTCGATGCTGATCATGGCGACCTTGAGCGCGGTGGCGATGGTCTGTTACATCCTCGCCTCGCGCCTGCTGCCGCTGTCGCTGTTCGGACTGCTGTCCTACCTCGAGCCCGTCCTGTTGCTGGGCGCCTCCCTGCTTCTGGACGAGATCCTCACGGTCGCCGACGCCTTCGTCTACATCCCGATCGTCATCGCGCTCGTGCTGCTCGGCCTCAGCGGCGGACGACGCAGGCGCGAGCACCTGGAAGAACCGCCGCTGTAGCGGTCAGATCCAGCCGCGCTCCTCGGCCATAAGCACCGCCTGCTGGCGGGTGGCGACGTGCAGCTTCGCCAGCACGGCCGAGATGTGATTGCGCACCGTCCCCGGCGCGAGCGACAGCGCCTTGGCGACCTGACCCGTCGTCTCACCGCGCCGACCGGCGCGCAGCACGTCCAGCTCACGGTCGGTCAGCGGACTGCGCTCATCGCTCAGCGCATCGGCCGCGACCTCGGGATCGACGTACCGCGCGCCTGCCGCGACACGACGGATCACCTCGGCCACCTCATCCGCATCGCGCGACTTCGGCAGGAACCCGGCGACTCCGGATGCCAGCGCTCGCCGCAGCACGCCGGGGCGGGCATGCCTCGTCACCACCACGCAGCGGGTGGCGACCGAACGGTTCAGCCGTTCGGCGACCTCGACGCCGTCGAGGCCGGGCATCTCCAGATCGAGCAGGCAGATGTCGGGCTGCAGCTTCTCCGCGAGGGCCACCGCCTGCAGTCCGTCCGCGCACTCGGCGACCACGTCGATGTCGTCTTCGAGACGCAGCAGCGCCGCGAGCGCCGACCGGATCATCGCCTCGTCGTCGGCGAGCAGCACGCGGATCATCGCCGCACATCCTTCCCTGGCGCACGGTCCGGAACGGTCACGACCACATGGAACTCCGTCTTGGTCCGTTCCACACGCACCTCACCGCCCGCCTCCGCCACGCGCCGGCTGATCCCATCGAGCCCGGAGCCGTCATCGCCGGACGCAGGGTCGGATGCCGCATCGTTCACGATCTCGTACCGCCAGGCCGCACCCTGCTCGCCGGACCCGCCCTGCCGCGTGAGCGACAGCCGGGCCCATCGTCCGCCGCCGTGCCGCAGCACGTTCGTGGTCGTCTCGCGGATCACCGGGCCCAGGACGGATGCCGGTGCCGCAGCCGCATCGGGGGAGACCTCGGCATCCGCCGACGTCCCCGCCGCCCGCAGCAGATCGACGGCGTTGGCGATCTCGTCGGGCAGCGGCACGCCGCGGAACCGCATCGCGAGGTCGCGGGTGCCCTGGCGAGCCTCGGTCACGCTCGTTCGTGCCAGGCGGAGCTGCTCGAGCGCGGCATCCGGATCCTTGTCGAGCAGCCGCTCCGCCAGCTCGAGCTGCAGAGCGATCACCTGCAGATGATGACCCTGCAGATCGTGCACGTCCGTCGCGACGCGCAGCCGCTCCTGCGTCGCACCCAGCCGCGCTTCGGCGACGCGAGCCCGATCGAGCGTGACCAGCACGTCCCACCACCACAGCGACATCACGGTCATGGCGGGAAGGCCCACACCGAAGACGCCGAACACGACCCACGCGCTGGAGATCTCGGCATCCGCATCGGGGAACGCCGTGCGCCAGTCGATGAACCAGAGCGCGGCGAGCAGCACCATCGCGGTGACGAGTAGCCGCAGGCGAACGCCCCGCGGCCAGTTCAGGAGCGCCAAAGACTGGATGAGCGGCACGGCGCCGACGAGCCAGAGACCGCTGACGACGCCGCTGACGATCCCGAAGACCACGGCGATCGCGAGCGGGATGAGCGTGCTGCGCCAGCCGGCGACCGGCCCCGCGGTGTCGTCGCGGTGCCGGTACTGCAGCAGAAGCGGGAGGCTCGCCGCGCACCAGACGAGCCCGCCGATTCCGACGGTCGCGAGGGTGACGGGATCGACGCTCATGCCGCCGAAGATGCTCAGCCAGATGAACACAACCATCACCTGGAAGACCATGACGCCGGAGACCGTGTACCACCAGGTCGCCGTGATGCCCCGGTTCAGGCGGCGCGCTCCGATCGCATCGGGCAGGACAGTGCTCATGCTCCCCAGCCTATGGGCGTGACAGATGTCACCCATCGGCCATGCAGAGTGCCCTGTGAGAGGTGACACAGGCTCACTTCCCGGGTGCCGCGCGACCGGCTGGACTGTAGTCATGAACCTCATCGAGACCTTCCAGAACCTCGTCGCCCAGGTGCCCGAGCTCGTGCAGCCGCTCATCGTCGCGCTCGCCGGTGCCGTCCCCTTCATCGAGGGCGAAGGAGCCGCGACCATCGGCATCCTCGGCGGCATCCCGCCCATCATCGCGGCCATCGCCGCCATCGTCGGCAACTTCCTCTGCGTCGCGCTTCTCGTGCTCGCCAGTTCCAGCGCGCGGGCGGCCGTCGTCAATCGCCGTCGCGCGAAGGCTGTGGTCGGCGCCGACGGGCGAGGTATTCCGGATGCCGAGTCCCACGGTGGCCTCGTCGAAGACGGGAGCGCACGCAAGGCCGCACGCAAGCAGAAGTTCCAGAGCGCCCTGGACCGCTACGGGGTCCCCGGTGTCAGCCTGCTCGGCCCGCTGCTGCTGCCGACCCAGTTCACCGCGACCATGCTCGCCGCGATCGGCGTCGGCAAGGCCCGGATTCTCATCTGGCAGGCGGTCGCGATCGTCGGCTGGACGACGGCGCTCTCACTGCTGGCGAGCGGCATCGTGCACTTCGCCGTCTGACGCGAACCGGTGCAGCGCGCGGAGGGCCTCTATCCCGCTCTCCGCGTATGCGGCGCGCTGACGCTGCGCACCGGTGCCCGTCTGCAGCACCCGAGCGAGTGCATCCTCCACGAAGGCGAGATCTCCGCTGGCCTTCAGGGCGGGGGCGATCGTCTCCACCAGCAGGCCGACGGCATCTCGCGCCGCGACCAGCTCTCCGTTCGACGGGTGGACGAGTGTGGCCTCCATTCCGTGGCGGGCGGCAGACCAGAGGGATGCCTGAATGTCGTCTCCGGTGCGGACCGGGTCGTCGGCTCCGACGGCGGTCTCCACCAGGGCTCTGCCCAGAGCGGCGACCAGCAGGGCATCATCCGTGCTGAGCTGGGCGTCGAAGAGACGCAGCTCGACCGTCGGGTACTGTGCCGACAAGCGGGCCGCCCAGCACACCGAGCCGACGTCGGGGATGACGTGCTGGGCGATGAGGCGGTCCACCTCGGTGCGGTAGTGATGCATGTCGCGGAACTGCGGCGGGCAGCCCGAGAGCGGGAGCCGCCGCATGATCACCGTCCGCCAACTGTCGTGACCGGTGTCGTGTCCGTCGGCGAAGGGGGAGTTGCCCGAGACGGCCAGCAACGTCGGCATCCAGGGCCGCACGGCGTTGAGGGCGCGCACGCGATCCTCTTCGTCGGGCACTTCGACGTGCAGATGAAGCGCGTCGACGTGGTGGCTGTCGACAATGTGTCCGAGCCAGTCGGCCACGGTGTCGTAGCGCTCGGACTCGACGACCGATGCCTCGGGTCCGACGCCGAACGGCGTGCCCGAGCCGATCGCGACCGCGCCATGGTCACGCGCGAACGATGCGAGCTCCCGACGGAACGCCGTCAACTCCTCACGAGCTGCGGCGAGCGTGCCGACGGGAGAGGTGGAGAATTCGACCTGAGAGGTCAGGAACTCCTTCTTGACCTCGCCCGCGCCGCTGGGCAGCACCGCGCGTGCGGCGCTGCCCAGCGGAACGGGAACGAGTGTGTCCTCATCGAGGAGCTGGAACTCCTCTTCGATTCCGAAACGCGCCATGATGATCGTCTCGGACGAGGGAGAGGATCGACGTCACTTGTCGAAGGCGTCCTTGACGTCGTCTCCGGCCTTCTTGAAGTCGGCCTTGGCCTGGTCGACCTTGCCCTCAGCCTCGAGCTTCTCGTTGTCTGTGGCCTTGCCGGCGGCTTCCTTCATGTGGCCGGCCATGTCCTCAGCGGTGTGCTTCGCCTTGTCTCCAATGCCCATGATCCATTCCTTTCGTCGCGGATCAGAAGATCCGAACAATACGGATCAAGCGATCCGTGCAATACGGTCGCACGGCGGTGCGGATCGTGCGAAGGGGTTGACTAAGAACGCAGCCCGCGGTTAAGAGACACGCCGACGAGAAAATGTCCCCCAAATGGGGGACAAAGGCTTCCGAATCGGGATAGGGTGTCTCTGACGCACCCTCCGGTCGTCTTTGGCCCTCATCGCTCCCCCCGCGGTGAGGGCCGCTTACGTTCTGCGGCCTCTTGCAACATTTGGGTTACCTTCTGGTCACAGCTATTCCGCTCAGACCCTGCGCAGATAATGTGGGCATCGTCGGGGCACCCCGGCGACATTCCAGCAGAACGGCAGTACATGAGCACCCAAGGCACGGTCAAGTGGTTCAACTCGGAGAAGGGCTTCGGCTTCATCTCCCCCGATGACGGCGGCGCCGACGTCTTCGCGCACTACTCCGCCATCGAATCAAGCGGCTACCGCTCCCTCGACGAGAACCAGCGCGTCGAGTTCGAAGTGGCGCAGGGCCCAAAGGGCCTGCAGGCCGAGAACATCCGCCCTCTCTGAGGCAGATACACACACGCACTCCCCGCTCGAGAGCACGTCACCCGCGTGCCTCGACGGGGAGTGCTGTGCGTTAAGCGGCCTGCTCGACCAGGAGCAGTGACCGCAGTGCGTCGGCGTCCGCCGCGCGGAACGCGGCAGGCTCAGCTTCGGACGCGTCGCCGAAGCCCCACTCCGAGAAGATGACCGGGATGCCGAACGCGGCGGCCCCTTCGATGTCGTGGTGGCGGTCGCCGATCAGCACCGGCCTCGAGGTGTCGACGCCCGCGGCTTCCAGACGCTCGAGCGCCCAGCCGATGACGTCCTGCTTGCTGTCGCTGCGACCGATCGCCCCGCTGCGTGCGCCGGAGATCGCCGTGAACAGCCCGAGAAGGTCGTTGTGCTCGAGAATGGCGCGCACCTGATTCTCGGGCTTCGTGCTCGCCGTCGCCTGCGGGATGCCGGCCGCGGCCACAGCGCGGATCACGTCGGGGACGCCGGGATAGATGTCGACGGATGCCGCATACCCGTCGCGTGCGGCGAGAGCGCGGTAGCGGGTGAGGGCCTCGGACGCCTGCTCGGGGCTGAGCCCCGCGAGAGTCTGGAACGACTCGTACATGGGCGGGCCCACCCAGCGCGACAGCTCGGACGCGTCGGGAGCTGCGAGCTCGAACGAGGCGAAGACCTCGAGCAGCCGCGGGAAGATGCCCGGCGTCGCATCGGCGATCGTGCCGTCGACGTCCCAGAGCACGCAGGTATAGGGGGAGTGGGGCATGGTTCCAGCCTAGGTTGCGGCGGGTGCCGGGCGCTTCGACAGGTTCAGCGACCGGTCTTGGGATCAGCGACCCGTCTTGGGTTCAGCGACCGGTGGGCTCAGAACAATCGCGGCACTCCGGACTCGATGCCCTTCATGTCGTCGTAGTCGAGCACGAGGCAGCGGATGCCGCGATCCTCGGCGAGCACGCGCGCCTGCGGCTTGATCTCCTGGGCGGCGAAGATCCCCGTGATCGGGGCGAGGTGGGGGTCGCGGCCCAGCAGTTCGAGGTAGCGGGTGAGCTGCTCGACGCCGTCGATGTCGCCGCGGCGCTTGACCTCGATCGCGATGGCAGCGCCCGCGGCATCCCGAACCATCAAGTCCACCGGGCCGATCGCCGTCGGGTACTCGCGGCGCACGAGCGTCGTGCCCTCGCCGATCAGCTCCACCTGCTCGGCCAGCAGCCGCTGCAGATCGGCCTCGACGCCGTCCTTCTGCAGGCCGGGGTCGATGCCGAGCTCATGCGCGGAGTCGTGCAGCACCTCGTAGATCTGCACCCGCAGCGCGTCGCCGGTCTTCTTGTGCGTCACGCGCCACACGTCGATGACGCCGGCGGTCGACTCTTCCTCGCCGGGCTCCTCGGTGGTGAGGCTGCACGGCGGGCTCATCCAGTTCAGCGGCTTGTAGCTGCCGCCGTCGGAGTGCACGAGCAGGCTGCCGTCGCCCTTGTGCACGAGCAGACGCGTGGCGAGGGGCAGGTGGGCGTTGAGCCGTCCCGTGTAATCGACGGAGCAGCGGGCGATGACGAGGCGCACCCGACGAGCCTACTTCGTCGTGAGCGCGGTGCTCTCCTTCACCAGGGGCTTGGCGGCACCGGAGGCGAGGCCGGATGCCACGACCAGACCGACCAGGATGTACAGGGTGTTCAGCAGGCCGATGTGCTCGCTGATCACGCCGAGGACCGGGGGCCCGCCGAGGAAGGCGATGTACCCGATGGTCGCGGCCGCGCTTACGCGAGCCGCAGCCTTGGCCGGGTCGTCCGCAGCCGCCGACATGCCGAGCGGGAAGCCGAGCGAGGCGCCGATGCCCCACAGCGCGGCGCCGACGAACACGAGCGGAAGCGACGGCGCGAGGATGAACAGCAGGATGCCGCCGGCAGCAGCCACCGACAGGACGCGCAGCACGAGCACGCGTCCGAACCGGTCCACGAGCGGGCCGCCGAAGATGCGCACCGCCGTCATGCACACCGAGAACACGGTCAGCGCGGCTGCGCCCATCGCGGTGCCACCGCCGTGATCCTCTGCGGTCCCGAGCGCGAGCCAGTCGTTCGCGCCACCCTCGGCGAACGACATCCCGAGCATGACGACGCCGAGCGCGTAGGTGCGCGGCTCGCGCCAGGCCGTCAGCGCGACGTGCATCCGCTTGCGCCAGTGCGGCTTCTCGCCGGGCTCGTGCGGATCGAGCACGGCATCGCGGTTCGGTACGTTCGCGATGCACACGAACGAGGCGATGAAGATCGCCGTCCCCACGCCCGACGCGTGCACGACCACCGAGGTGTGGGTCTGGGCAGCGGCCCAGCCGAGCCCTGCACCGATCACGGTGCCGAAGCTGAAGAACGCGTGGAACAGCGGCAGGATCGTCTTGCCCGCCTCCTGCTCGATGGCGGTGGCCTCGACGTTCATCATGACGTCGAGTGCGCCGTTGCCCAGGCCGAAGAGCACGAGCCCGACCACCACGACCGGGAACGAGGCGAGCACCGTGGTGCCGACGCCGATCAGCACGAGCCCTGTGGCGACCATGATCATCGTCACGAGCATCCCGCGCCGCGCACCCGTGCGCGCCATCACCGCGGGTCCGGTCGAGATGCCGATGATCGAGGCGATTCCCATGCCGAGCAGCAGCAGCCCGATCTGCGCGTTGTCGATGTCGAGAGCGGTCTTGATGTCGGGCACGCGCGACGCCCAGGTCGCGATCGAGACGCCGCTGGCGAGGAAGATCGCGAAGATCGCGTTGCGCCAGCGGACGTACTGGGCGCGGGTGAGCGTTGAATCCATGCGCAGAGCCTATCGAATCGATTCGATCAGCGAAACTCGGTGCGGCTATCCTCGGACTATGGCCGCTTCATCCGCACCGCGCAGGGCGACGCTCTCCGACGTCGCCCGCGAAGCCGGAGTGTCGACGTCGACGGCCTCGGTCGTCTTCAGCGGCAAGACGAAGGTCTCGGATGCCACGCGGGACCGGGTGCTCGAAGCGGCTGCCGCACTCGGCTACTCCGGGCCCGATCCGATGGCCGCGTCCCTCCGCCGGGGCCGCAGCGGCATCGTCGCGGTCGTGCTGGAGGGCCAGCTGCGCGCCGCGTTCCTCGACCCGGTGACGATCCCGATGATGGACGGACTCACCGACGGCATCGCTTCGCTCGGCGCCGGCGTCCTGCTGCTGCGCGACGACCCGGCGGACGACGAGGTCTCCGCGCTCACGACCGCTCCTGTCGACGCCGCCGTGCTGATCGGATGCTCCGTCCGCACACGTGAATCCCTCGACGTGCTCCGCAGCCGGGGCCTGCCGGTCGTCGTGATCGAGGGGGACGCGGGGGAGGGCGTCCCGCGCATCACTCTCGACAACCGCGAGGCGGCCGCCGAAGTGGCCAGGCACGTGCAGCTGCTCGGGCACACCGAGGTCGTGGCCGTGACCCTCGCGACGGACAGCCGGCGTGAGCGCGGGTTGATCTCCGCAGACCGGCTCGCCAGCGCGACGGTCGACGTCACGATCGATCGGCTCGCCGGGATCCGCGACGTCTACCCCGAGTCGCCGGCGGTCTCGGCTGCTGCCAGCTCGATCGACGAGGGCGTGATCGCCGGACGCGCGCTGCTGGGCGATCCGGCATCCAGGCCCACCGCGGTGCTCGCGCAGAGCGACCTGCTCGCGGCGGGCGTGATCCGTGCCGCAGAGGAGCTCGGCCTGCGCGTGCCGGAGGATCTCAGCGTCGCCGGGTTCGACGGCATCCGCGTCGACGGCATCGGCGAGCACGTGCTGACCACGATGGTGCAGCCGGCGATGGAGAAGGGCCGCGCCGCGGGGGAGCAGGTGGCGCGCATGCTGCGCGGCGAGCCGGCGGCGTCCCTGCATTTCACCTGCCGATTCCGCGCCGGGACGACCACGGCAGCGCCTGCGGCGTGACGATTCTGGACCTCAGCACGATCACCGGCGGGTAAACTGGGACAAACCCTGCCCGCCTGCGCCTTCGTGGCCGACGAGCCATTGAGGAGCCGCCGATGATCGTGCTCCTTGCTGTGTTCCTCATCGGGGCCCTGATTCTCCCCGTTCTGGTTCGCTGGCTCGGAGCCCAGGCGTTCGCGATCGCCGCACTCATTCCCGCAGCGGCATTCGTCCACGCGCTCATGATGACGCCGCAGGTCCTGGCAGCGGATCCGTCTCCGTTCGAGACCGTCTCGTGGATCCCGCAGCTGGGACTCAACCTCTCCATGCACATGGACGTGCTCGGCTGGGTGCTCACCCTCATCGTGACCGGCGTCGGCGCGCTCGTGCTGCTGTACTGCCGCTGGTACTTCTTCGACGACACCACCGAACTCGGCCAGTTCGCCGGTGTCCTGCTCGGCTTCGCCGGCGCCATGTACGGCCTGGTGCTCACAGACGACATCATCATGCTCGTGATGTTCTGGGAAGTCACCAGCATCCTGTCCTACCTGCTCATCGGGCACTACCGGCGCCGAGCGGCCAGCCGACGCGCTGCCCTGCAGGCGCTGCTGGTGACCACGCTCGGCGGCCTGGTCATGTTCGTCGGCGTCGTCCTGCTGGCGGTGGATGCCGGAACGACGAGCATCATCGAGATCATCGACCTCGGGCCGACCGGTCCGATGGTGAATGCCGCGATCGTCGCGCTTCTGGTCGGCGCGATCAGCAAGTCCGCGATCTTCCCGTTCCACTTCTGGCTGCCCGGCGCCATGGCCGCACCCACCCCGGTGAGCGCGTACTTGCACGCGGCGGCGATGGTCAAGGCCGGCATCTACCTGATCGCGCGGTTCGCGCCGGTGTTCGCGCTGTCCGAGCCGTGGCGCCCCATCATCATCTCGCTCGGGGTGTTCACGATGCTGCTCGGCGGCATCCAGGCACTGCGCGAGACCGACCTCAAGCGCGTGCTCGCCTTCGGCACGGTGAGCCAGCTCGGTTTCTTCACCGTCATGGTCGGCTACGGCACCCAGGCGACCGCGCTGGCGGGGCTCGCGCTGGTGATCGCGCACGCGCTGTTCAAGTCGGCGCTGTTCCTCATCGTCGGCATCATCGACCGACAGCTCTCCACCCGAGACATCACCGAGCTGTCCGGCGTCGGCCGACAGGCACCCGTCATGGCGACAGCGGCATTCATCTCGGTGGCCTCCATGGCCGGCCTCCCGCCGATGATCGGGTTCGTGGCGAAGGAGTCCGCCCTCACCGGGCTGCTGGACGACGCGATCGGCGGATCCGTGTGGGGTCTGGTCGCCCTTATCGGCATCGCGCTGGGATCCATGCTCACCGCGGCATATGGCGTCCGCTTCCTATGGGGAGCGTTCTGGCGCAGGCGCGACAAGAGCGGCGAGCGGGTGCCGGACACCGCGTGGCCCGACCCGCCGGTGGGCTTCCTGTCGGCGCCCATCATCCTTGCCGGAGTCACGGTCGCCGCGGGCATCGGCGCGCCCGCGCTCGACACCGCGCTGCAGGGCTATGCCCTCACCGCGATACCGGGGCTCGATGCGGAGGGAATCGCGACGGAGGGTCCAGGACACCTCGCGCTCTGGCACGGATTCGAGCCGGCGCTCGGCATCTCCGCCCTCTCGCTGCTGCTCGGCTTCGGGCTGTTCCTGCTGACCCGCCGCACCGGCTGGGACGCCAGGCCGCGACTGCTGCCGTTCACCGCCGCCGACGTCTACGCCCTCGTGATGCGCGGCGTCGACCGGCTCTCGGTCATCACCACCACGCTCACCCAGCGCGGTTCGCTGCCGGTGTACGTCGGCACGATCTTCATCGTCGTGGTGGCGGCCGAGGTCACCGCCCTGCTCGCCAGCGACGTGGACCAGATAAACCTGTCGGCCTGGCACACCCCCACCCAGATCGCGGTCGCCCCGATCATGGCCGTCGCGGCGGTCTTCGCCGTGCAGGCGCGCAAGCGCTACACCGGCGTCGTGCTGGTCTCTGTCACCGGCCTCGGCATGGTCGCCCTGTTCGCGACGAGCGGTGCGCCCGATCTCGCCCTCACGCAGATCCTCGTGGAGACGGTGACTCTGGTGACGTTCGCGCTGGTGCTGCGGCGTCTGCCGTCGCGCATGGGCGAGCACAACGCCTCGGTCTCCCGCATCCCGCGCGCACTCCTCGCGGTCGGCGTGGGCCTGACCATGGCCTTCGTCGTGATCATCGCCACGCAGTCCCGGATCGCCGCCCCGATCTCGATCTCGTTCCCCGAGCTCGCATATGAGATCGGGCACGGGCAGAACGTGGTCAACGTCGCACTGGTGGACCTCCGCGGCTGGGACACCATGGGTGAGCTGTCCGTTCTCGTCCTCGCTGCCACGGGCGTAGCCTCTCTCGTGTTCGTCACCCATCGCTCGGACATGCTCGGACAGCGCCCAGCGCTCCCCAAGCGCGTCCGCCGCAAGGCGCGGATCATGCCGCTGGTTGAGACGACCGAGGGCGTACGATTCCAGACCGCCGACAATCGGAGCAGCCCTCGTGCCTGGCTGATCGGCGGCCAGCAGATGAATCCCGAGAACCGCTCGATCCTGCTCGAGGTGATCGTCCGCATCCTGTTCCACACGATCATCGTCGTGTCGATCTATCTGCTGTTCGCCGGGCATAATCAGCCAGGCGGTGGATTCGCCGGGGGGCTCGTCGCGGGCATGGCGCTCGTGATGCGCTACATCGCCGGCGGGCGCTGGGAGCTCGGGGCCGCCGCTCCGACCGATGCCGGCCGCCTGCTGGGGTCCGGTCTCATCCTCGCCGTCGGCACAGCGGTGGTGCCACTGTTCTTCGACCTCGCGCCGCTGACGAGCACCTTCTGGGAGTGGGAGATCCCCGGGATCGGGCACATGGAGTTCGTCACCTCCACGATCTTCGACATCGGCGTCTACCTCGTGGTGATCGGTCTCGTGCTGGATGTGCTGCGCAGCCTCGGTGCCGAGGTCGACCGTCAGACCCAGCAGACCCGCACGCGGGGGGTGGGCATCTGATGGACGTCTCCCTCACGCTGATCATCGTGATGGCGGTGCTGTTCGCCGCCGGGGTGTATGCGATGCTCGAACGCAGTCTCACGCGCGTGCTCATCGGGTTCATGCTGCTGGGCAACGCCACGAACCTGCTCCTGCTGATCGTCATGGGCGTGCCGGGAAACGCGCCCTTCTTCGGATTCAGTGATGTCAGCGATCCGCTCCCGCAGGCGCTGACGCTCACCGCGATCGTCATCACCTTCGCCGTGACGGCATTCCTCCTTGCGCTCATCTACCGTTCGTGGCAACTGGGCCAGGCCGACACGGTGGAGGACGACGAGGCCGACATCGCGCTGCGCGCGCGCACGGACGCCGACGAAGACGTCATGGACGACGAAGACGAGACCGGCGGCGACGACGCCACGACCGACTTCGTCGACGTGCGCACGGCTCCGATCACGGTCCTCCAGATGCGTGATCACCCGTCGATCCACGACGATGCTCCGGTGGATCGTGCGTGGTCACCGGACGCCTCGACAGGCTCAGCGTCCGGCTCCACGACATCAGACGACGAAGAGGAGGATCGCCCGTGAGCGCTCTCGTTCCTCTTCTCGTCGCGATTCCCCTGCTCGGCGCGGCCATCGCGCTCATGTTCGGGCGAAGCCCGAGGTTGCAGGTCTTCGTGACGGTGGCGAGCCTCACGGCGGTGGCGATCATCGCCGCAGTGATGCTGATCGCCGTGGACCAGGGGGCGCCGCTGGCCGTCTCGGTCGGCGGATGGCCCGTGCCGTTCGGCATCGTTCTCTACGTCGACCGGCTCGCCGCGCTGCTCGTGATGATCTCGAGCATCGTGCTCGTCGCCGTCCTGCTGTTCTCGATCGGCCAGGGGGCAGCCGATGGAGCTGATGAGACACCGATCTCGATCTTCAACCCGTCATACCTCATCCTGGCGGCGGGGATCTTCAACGCGTTCATCGCGGGCGACCTGTTCAACCTGTACGTCGGATTCGAGATCCTGCTGGTCGCCTCGTACGTGCTGATCACGCTCGGCAGCACCGAGTCCCGCATCCGCACCGGCGCGGTGTACATCGTGGTCTCGCTGGTCTCGTCGATCCTCTTCCTCGCGGCGATCGCCATGGTCTACGGCGCGCTCGGCACGGTGAACATGGCGCAGATCGCCGAGCGGATGAGTGAGCTCCCGCAGGACACCCAGCTCGTGCTGCACCTCATGCTCGTCGTCGCCTTCGGCATCAAGGCCGCGATCTTCCCCGTCTCGTTCTGGCTGCCGGACTCGTACCCGACCGCGCCGGCGCCGGTCACTGCTGTGTTCGCCGGCCTGCTGACCAAGGTCGGCGTGTACGCGCTGATCCGCACCGAGACCCAGCTCTTCGCCAGCAACGACATCAACCTGCTGCTGCTGATCGTCGCGCTCGCGACCATGATCGTCGGAGTGCTCGGCGCGGTGGCGCAGGCGGAACTCAAACGCATCCTGTCGTTCACCCTGGTCAGTCACGTCGGCTACATGATCTTCGGCCTCGCGATAGCGACGCCCGCGGCGATCGGCGCGACGGTGTACTACATCGTCCACCACATCATCGTGCAGACGACTCTCTTCCTCGCCGTCGGACTGATCGAGCGTCGCGCGGGGAGCACGTCGATCCTGCGCGTGAAGGGACTCCTGAAAGCGGCACCTCTCCTTGCCGTGCTGTACTTCGTCCCCGCGATCAACCTCGGCGGCCTGCCGCCGTTCTCGGGATTCATCGGCAAGTTCGCGCTCTTCGAGGCCGCGGCATCGGTCGGCACGCCGGTCATGATCGTACTGATCTTCGGCGGCATCCTCACTTCCCTCCTCACGCTGTACGCGCTCATGCGGGCGTGGAACCTCGCCTTCTGGCGCGAGGAGGAGGACTCCACAGAGACCGAGGTCCGCACGGCCTACCTCGGCAATGCGCCCGCCGCAGACGAGCAGCAGGAGCGTCGCCGCATCCCGCGGATCATGATCGTCGCCACCGGTGGGATGGTCGGGGTGACCGTCCTGCTGACGGTGTTCGCCGGGCCTCTGTACGCGCTGTGCGCCAGCATCGGCGACTCGTTGCTGCAGCCGGTCAACCTCGTCCAGCTCGAGGAGGAGGTCGACCCGTGAGTCCTGACTCCCGCCGCGGCCTGATGCGCGACATCGCTCTGCAGGTGCCGTTCCTCGCCTGGCTCATCGTGCTGTGGATGCTGGTGTGGAACCAGTTCACGGTGCTCGCGCTCGTCACGGGCCTGGTCGTCGCGATCTTCGTCACCCGTGTGTTCCGACTGCCGACGGTCGAGCTTTCCGGCCGGATCAACCTCTGGTACGGCGCGCTGTTCGTGACGCAGTTCCTCTGGGCGGTCCTTCGTGGTGCACTGGCGGTGACCGTTCAGGTCTTCGACTTCCGGCATCAGCCGGGAGCGGCGATCATCGGAGTGCCTCTGAGATACGCCGACGACCTCATCATGACGCACGTCTCGATCACTTCGTCGCTGATCCCGGGGTCGCTGGTCGTGGAGGCCGATCGGGATCGCGGCATCCTGTATCTCCACATCATCGGGGTTCGCAATCTCGACGACGTCGAGCAGCAGCGGCAGGCCGTGCTGCGGTGGGAGCGGCGGATCATCCGAGCGCTCGGCAGCCCGGCGCAGTATCGTGCGCTCAAGGCGGACGAACGGGCGGGAGGCGAGCGATGAACTGGTTGATGCTGGCGATCGTCGTCGTGTTCAGCGTCGCGGCGATACTGACCGTGGTCCGCATCATCCGCGGTCCGTCGATCCTCGACCGCGCCGTGGCGTCCGACGTGCTGCTCACCGAGATCATGTGCGTGCTCGGAGCGGAGATGGCGATCAACGGGCACACCCGCAGCATCCCCGTGCTGCTGATCATCGCCGCGGTCGGGGTGTTCGGATCCATCTCCGTCGCGCGGTATGTCGCAAGGAGGGACAACACGACATCATGAACGTGCTCGGATTCGAGATCCCGAATGCCGTCATCGACGTGGCGGTGCTCGTGCTGATCCTCCTCGGCGCGGTGCTGTGCCTTTCCGCCGCGGTCGGGCTGCTTCACTTCCGTGCCGTACCGTCGCGGCTGCACGCTGCGACCAAGCCTCAGGTGCTCGGGGTCGTCCTGATCTGCCTGGCCGTCGCGCTGTCTCAGCGTTCAGTCGGCGGAATCCTGCTGGGTCTCGCACTGGTGGCGCCGATCGTACTGATGCAGTTCGCGACTGCGCCGCTGTCGGCTCACATCGTCGGCCGTCAGGCGTACCGCAACGGCACGCCAGAGGAGCGGACGCTCGTGATCGACGAGCTCGCCGAGTCGAAGCAGACCCCGCCCGCCGCCGGCTGACGCCGTCCGCCGCATCGACTCCCGCAACCCGCCGTCCGCTCCCGTTGTCCCGCACAACTCCGGAGAAACGGGCCAAACGGAGTCGCAGGTTGCCGAGTTGTCGCGAATCCAGCCGAAACCTCCTGAGTTGTGCGGGCGAACCGGGCGCGCCCACTCGTTCTGCACCGCAGCCCGGAGCCACCGGTTACCCACAGATCTCGGGTTCTGGGCGTTTGCGCGACTCCCGGACCCGCGACGATTCGGAGGATGAACAAGAAGACGACAGCTGAGCGAGTTGCGCGGACCTATGCCCCGACGGTGTTCTCCCGTGGCGATCTGCTTCGAGACGGTGCAACGGGAGGCGACATCACTCGCGCGGTGCGAGCCGGCGCACTCTTGCGGCTGCGCCGAGACCACTACGCGTACCCCGACGTGGACCCGGAGGTTGCCGAAGCGGTGCGGATAGGGGGAAGAGTGGCGTGCCTGACGCTGCTGCAGATGCTCGGCGTCTTCGTGCTGAAGTCGTCCGGGCTGCACATGCACCTCGCGCCCCGTATGTCGCGCCTTCGGGACCGCCAGTCGACATCGACAGTGATGCACTGGTCGCGGTGGACACTGGCGGGCGGCCACCGACACGTCGTATCGATCAGGGATGCCGCCCGGCAGTCGATCCTCTGCCAGGAACCACGAGCGGCGATCGCGACCCTCGACAGCATCCTTCATCTGCGACTCGCCACACGGACGCAGTTGGAGGAGCTCTTCGGAAGCCTCCCGATCCGACTGCGCACCCTGTTGGATCTAGTCGACCAGTCAGCCGAGTCCGGGCCGGAGACGTTCATGCGATTGATTCTCCGTACGCTCGGCGTTCGTTTCGCGACGCGGGTATCGATCCCGGGTGTCGGGCGAGTGGACTTCGTCGTTGACGGCTGGCTCATCATCGAATGCGACAGCAAGGAATTCCACGAAGGGTGGGAGAAGCAAACGGAGGATCGCCGAAGAGATATTGCAGCCGCCCGCCTCGGCTACACCACCGTTCGTCCGCTTGCGTCGGACATTCTGTTCGACTCCGCGGTCGTCCGGGAGCAGATCGCGGAAATCATTGACACCTGTGGTCGGCGGATGCGTCGTGCTCGCGCCGCATAACTCAGGAGAATCCGCGGCCCGCGGCCGGAACGAAGCCCCAGATGCAGGGAAACCGAGCAGATCTCCTGAGCTGTGCGGCGCAGCCGCCACCGCGTCAGAGATTGTCGACGAGCTCGTCTATCAGGGCGACGACGGGCACTGCGTCGAAGATCATCGTCTCGTGGCGGAAACCGTGGATCTCGGCGTACGCGCCGTGCTCCATGGTGGCGGTGAGCCGCCGAGCCCACTGCTCGGGCACGACCTCATCGTCCGAGCCGCGGACGACGAGCGCGGGGACGTGGATGCGAGGGCCGAGATCCTCCGGACGATGATCGAGCATGGCTCGGATCTTGCCGAAGACGTGGGGGCCGCCGCGGACGTACTCGCGCAGCCCGCGCCAGATCACCACCGAGCGTTCGCGGAGGACGTCCCGCAGCATCCGCCACGCCTGCTGAGGCAGCGTGCGGGCGCTCGCGTCGACAGTGGGACCGGCGAGCACGAGGGCGCCGACCCGGTCCGGTGCTCGCACCGCCATCTCCATCGCGACCTGGCATCCCATCGAGTGGCCGATGATCACGGCATCCCGGATGTCGTGGGCGCCGAGGAAGGCGGCGACCAGATCGGCGTGCGCCGGCATGCTGAGCAGTGCCTCTGGCTCGGGGGCCTCGCCGAAGCCGGCCAGGTCGATGCCGATGACACGTCCGCTCAGGCGCGACGCGAGATCGACGAAGACGCTGCGCCCCATGCCGATCCCGTGCAGCAGGACGTACGTGCGCTCGCCCTCGCCGAACGATTCGGCGACGAGCGACGCGCTCCCATGGCGGAAGCTCACCACGGATGCCGCCGCGCCATCGGGGGCGAGGAGACGAGACGGCGGCACAATCCGAGCGTAGCCGAGCTGCCGCTCGCCGCCGCGAGCAGCACAGCTCAGCAGTCGACGAACCAGCGGTCAAAGATATGCGAGGATGACGTGTGCTTTCTGAAGACTCCGCCGCCGATGAGAGTCAGATCGAGAAGGCACGATCAGCAGACGCACTCACCCGTCTACGCGTGTGGGTCCGAACCAGCATGGCGGATCCGGTCCTGCGGACACTCGTCACCGCAACCGCCGTGTCACGCATCGGCCGCGGCGTGTTCTTCGCGATCACCGTTCTCTTCTTCACGCAGATCATCGGACTCAGCGGCACCCAGGCCGCTGTCGTCCTCGCCGCCGCGAGCGGTTTCGGGGTGGCTGCGTCGTTCCTCGGCGGCTGGCTGGCCGATCGCTGGAGCGCGCGACGGCTGACATTCGCGTTCGAAGCGCTCGGAGGCCTGTTCCTGATCGGCTACGCCTTCGTCGGCGACTTCGTCAGCGCGCTGGTCATCGCGTGCGCGGGGAACTTCTTCGACACCATCGGTCATTCCGCGCGCTCCGCGATCATCGCCCGCGGCTTCTCCCCCGACAAGCGGGTACACGCGAGGGCCGTGCTGCGCACCGTCACCAACCTCTCCATCGCGCTCGGCGCAGGCATCGCGGCGGTGGCGCTGGCGAGCGGGACCGCATGGGCGTATCGGGCGGTCATCGTCGTGGCCGGCGCTCTGGGCGTGCTCGGAGCGCTCGCGCTGCTGCGACTGCCGGCACGAGTCGACGCGCCCGCCCGCGCGATCGTCGAACCTGTGCGCACGGAGACGGGATCGATCGACACCTCGGCGAACAAGGCTGCCGCGCGGGCGTCACGTCGCGACTGGAATCGGCGTTCGCCATGGCGCGACCCGCGCTACCTGCTGCTGTCCCTGCTCTCGGCGATCTTCGGCATGCAGTTCGGCGTCGCGGAGGTCGGGATGCCGTTGTGGATCACCACCGCCACGAACGCGCCGGAGGTAATGGTCGCGATCCTGCTGATCGTGAACACCACGCTGGTGGTGATCTTCCAGGTGCCGATGTCGCGCGGCACCCACGACATCCGCACCGCCGGCCGAGTCACGATGCTCGCCGGCTGGCTGATGGCCGCCGCATGCATCGTCTATGCGCTCTCCGCAGGGCTGCCCGCGTGGTTCGCGATCGTGGTGCTCGTCATCGCGGCCGTCGGCCACACGTTCGCCGAAGTCCTCTCGCAGGCCGGGGCGTGGGGGCTCAGCTTCGAGTTGGCGGATCCTGAACGCGCCGGCGCATACCAGGGCGTCTTCGGCATGGGCTTCTCCATCTCGGCGCTCGCGGCACCGATCCTGGTCAACGCGACCGCCATCGAACTCGGGTTCGCGGGCTGGGCCATCCTCGCCGTCATCTTCCTCGGATCGGCGCTGGGCATCGCCGCGATCGCGCATCGCGCGACGACCGCCGTGGAGCCGCGCATCGCCGACTGAGCGGCGGCGCGACCTCACGCCCGGCCGGGACTCGCGTCAGAGCACAGCCGAGAGGAAGTCCCTGGTGCGCTGCTCCTGCGGGTCGCTGAAGATCTGCTCGGGGGTGCCCTCCTCGACGATGCGGCCGCTGTCGAACATCAGCACCCGGTTCGACACGTCTCGCGCGAACTGCATCTCGTGCGTCACGATCAGCATCGTCACATCCGTGTCCCGGGCGATGTCGCGCAGGATGTTCAGCACCTCGCCGACCACCTCGGGGTCGAGGGCGCTGGTGACCTCATCGAGCAGCAGGATCTCGGGCTCCATAGCGAGCGCTCGCGCGATCGCCACACGCTGCTGCTGTCCGCCGGAGAGCTGAGTGGGGTGCGCGTTCTCCTTGTCGGGCAGCCCGACCTTCTCGAGCAGGGCGCGGCCGCGCTCGATGGCATCCTTCTTCGAGAGCCCCAGCACGTGCACCGGCGCCTCGATGATGTTCTCGATCACCGTCATGTTGGGGAACAGGTTGAACTGCTGGAACACCATCCCGATGCGCTTGCGCATCTCGTTCTTGTGCTTCTCCTTCAGCTCGACCCGCTTGCCGTCCTTCTCATAGTGAGTGAGAGGCTTGCCGTCGATGAGGATGTATCCCTCGTTCGCCTCCTCCAGCGTCATGACGAGCCGAAGGATGGTGGTCTTGCCGGAGCCGCTGGGCCCGATGAGGGTCACCCGGTCGCCCTTGCGCACGGTGAAGTCGAGGTCGTGCAGCACGACGTGGTCGCCGAAGCGCTTCTCGACCTTGTTGAAGAGGATCGCCGGCAGCTCGCCGTCATCGAGGGTGATCGCACCCGTGTGGGTGTCAAGCGGTGGTGTATTCAAGACGTTTCTCCAATCGCCTGGCCAGCAGCGAGCTCAGCAGGCTCGCGACCAGGTAGATGAGGCCGGCGATGATGATCGCCTCGACGAAGCGGAAGTTCTTGCTGCCGTACAGCTGCGCCTGGCGCACCATCTCGACGACCGTGATGACCATCAGGAACGGGGTGTCCTTGAACATCGAGATCACGTAGTTGGCCAGCGCCGGGAGCGTCGAACGCAGCGCCTGAGGGATGATGACGGCGGTCCAGGTGCGCCCCGGTGACATCGAGAGCGCGGTCGTCGCCTCCCACTGGCCGGGCGGCACCGCGTCGATGCCGGCGCGGTAGACCTCGGCCATGTAGGTGGCGTAGTGGATGCCGATGATGATGGTGCCGAGGATGAGCGGGGACACCGTCGTGAAGACGTAGTACGCGAAGAGCAGCTGCACCACCAGCGGGGTCATCCGGATGAAGTTCATCACGAGCGTGATCACCGCGCTCACCGGCCGCGGCGTGGTGCGGCGACCGAGGGCGATGACCAGGCCCAGCACGGCGGCGATGATGCTGCCGATGATCGTCACGACGAGCGTGACGGTGAGGAACTTCTCGAGGATCTCCGGGAAGGCCGCCGCGGCGTGGTCCCAGCTCCAGAAACTGTTGTCGTCGTTCATCCGAACTGGCCCGCCCCCTTGGCGTCTGGAATCGGCGTCGAGGTGATGGTGTCGCGCCACTTCCCGCCCTGTCCGAGACGGTGCTTGGCGCGGGTCTCAAGGGCGTTCATGCCCAGCGTGAGCAGGTAGGCGATCGCGAAGTAGATCAGCAGTCCCAGCCCGTAGGCGAAGAAGACGTCGGTCTGCACCCGGAGGCGGTTCAGCTCGGCGGTGAGGTCGACGATCGTGATCAGGTAGACGACCGCCGTTCCCTTCAGCAGCTGGATCAGCAGGTTGTTCAGCGAGGGCAGCATCAGCGCCCACGCCTGCGGGAAGATCACGCGCCACATGCGCTGCGTGCGCGACATGCTCAGCGCCGTCGTCGCCTCCCACTGGCCGGCATCGACGGAGTTGATCGACCCGCGCACGATCTCGGCGCCGTAGGCCCCGTAGTTCAGCCCGAGCGCCAGGATGCCGGTGAAGACGGCGGGCAGCTCGATGTTGAACGGCGGCAGCGGCAGTACGAAGAAGAAGAAGAACAGCTGGACCAGCAGCGACGTCCCGCGGAACAGCTCGATGACGATGCGCGCGAACCCGCGCGGGATGATGTTGTCGAATCGTGCCAGCAGGCCCAACCCGATGGCGACGACGATCGCCAGGAGAGCGCCGCCCACGGTCAGCTGCAGGGTGATGAACACCCCTTCAAGCAGATAGGGCAGCGCACTCCCGAGCGCTTCGAGATTCTCAGTCACGTCAGTGCGGGATCAGGCCTCAGCCGAGCTCGCCCGAGCAGAGCTGCTCGGTGGTGAGATCTGCCGGGGGCAGGTTCTCGGCGGTGAAGCCGAACTCTTCGACCAGGCCGAGGTAGGTGCTCTCATCGGCGGTGATCTTAGCGAGCTCCTCGTTGTAAGCCTCGAGCAGCTCGGTGTCGTCCTGGCGGAACACCGTGGCGCCCGCGCCGATCTGCTCGACGCCGTCGATCTCCTGCACGAACGCGTCCGTGGTCTCGACGTCGTCCATGTTCTCGGTCATCCAATTCATCGAGACCGCGGTGAGCGCGAACGCGTCGGCACGGCCGGCCTGCACGACCTCGATGCCGGCGGTCGCGCTGTCGACCTGAATGACGTTGGAGATGCCGAGGTCGGAGGCGTATCCCTCTTCGATCGCACCTGACTGCACGGCGAGCGTCACGTCTCCGCCGCCTGCGGCGATCGAGTCGAGGTCGCTCAGGTTCTTCGGGTTGCCGGTGGGGACGACCAGGGCGGTCGTGTACATGATCTCGGGGTCGCTGAACGCAGCCTCTGCGCAGCGATCGGGGAGGATCGACATGCCGGCGCTGACGACATCCCAGCGTCCGGCGTTGAGGCCGGGGATGAGGGAGTTCCAGTCGACCTCTTCGATCTCGAGGTTGTCGATGCCGAGGTTGCTGAAGATCTCCTTGTGCATGGCGATCGTGGCGCCGGTGGCCTCGCCGTCCTCGACCCAGGAGTAGGGCTGCTCGGAGGCGACCGCGAGGGTGATGGTGCCCTCTTCCTGTGCCTTCTCAAGCGTGTTCATGCCTTCGGTGTCCCCGCCGCCGCCCGATGCGCACCCGGCCAGAAGGCCGAGGGTCAGGGTGCCGATCGCCGCCGTGGCGATGCCGATCCGTGTCGTTCTCTTCGTCATGATGTCCTCGCGTTCCGTATCGGGTTGCGTTCGCGGGCGCGCCGCAGGCGGCCGTTGACCGTGCCCCAGACTAAGGAATATGTCAGGATATGTACAGTCAGACGCGCAGATTGTCGACACGTATACAAAAACGTGATCTTGAGGCAGACTGAATCGCCGAGTCGACTTCGCATCCGGACGCGGAGCATCGACAATGAGATGTCCGCTGTTTCGCGCACGACATGACGGCGGCTACGGGCTGAAGGGATGCACATGGCCTCACACACTCCGCGCTCGGTGACCCCGATCTCGATGGTTCGCGTGGCGCGCCCGTCGACCGTCGACCTGATCACCGCCGAGCTGCGCAAGGCCATCTTCACCGGAGCCCTGCCGGTGGGCAGTCCGATCGGCGAGGTCGAGATGTCCTCGCAGCTCGGCGTCAGCCGGAGCCCGCTGCGGGAGTCCACGCAGCGCCTCGTGCAGGAGGGTCTGCTCACGGCATCCCCCGGCCGGGGAATGCGGGTCAGCGTCATCGGACCCGAGCACGTGGCCGACGTCTACGACGCCCGACTCGCGATCGAGGCGCAGGCGGCGCGACTGATCATCAAGACCGGTGCCTCGGCGGTCATCGGCTCGATCGAGCGCGCCTACGCGACGCTGGTCGAGGCCAGCAAGGGCGAGGATGCCGTCGCCATCGGTGACGCCGACATCGAGTTCCACCGGCTGCTCGTCGACTCCGCAGGCAGCCGCCGCCTGAGCCACTACATGTCGACGCTCGTGATCGAGACGCGCATCGCCAGCTTCAGCGATCCGAACGGCTACACGGTGCGACGTTCCATCTCGGAGACGTACCGTCAGCTGCTCGACGCGCTCGCCGCAGGCGACACGTCAGCGGCGTTCGCGGCACTCGAGCAGCAGTTCGCCGAGGCCGTCGCACGGCTGACCGGCGAGGACGAGGACGTCGATACGGTCGAGCGCCCCGTCACCGAGGCGATCCCGACCATGACGCCGATCGAGTTCACCGACGAGGTCTGACCCTCACTTCTTCGGCGACAGCACCAGGGTGTCGACGGTCGCCTCGTCCACGGCATCCGGCGTGTAGGCCCAGACGGTCTGGATGCCGGCGGCCCAGTTCTCGGTCTGATCGACGTAGTGCGGGTGGAAGGTGTGGCCGGACGCGCCGGTGAGGTGGTTCCACGATGAGGCGTCGAAGTCGGCCAGGTCGATGACCATGCGCATCGAGGGCACCGTCGTGGTCGCGTACGACTCGCCGATCATCCAGCCTGTCGCGTTGACGACCGATGCGCCGCCGCCGACCGGGTACGGGCCGCGGTTGAAGAGCATCTCGATCGGGGCGATGCCGGAGGAGCCGAACGTCTCGTTCGTCAGGGTGATCGCGTGCAGGCCGCCCCAGTTCCAGCGCGAGGCGGCGGTGCCCTGCAGGGACACGAGTTCGTCATAGGCCTGCTCGGCAGAGAGGGCGAGCATCTCCTCCATGCCGGACACGTCTATCTGCTCGTTGGTCCACAGCGGATCGGCCGGGTCGTCGAGCAGCGCGTCGACCACCGTGAACAGGCGGCCCTGGCCGCCGTACGGCAGCGGCTGCTCGCGGTTGGCGAAAAGGTTCAGCACCAGGTTCGACCAGAGCACGTTGGTGTACGCCGCGGCGGGGGAGTCGGCGTTGTTCTGCGCGTCCCACGTGCGCAGCAGCGCCACCGCCTCCTGCGGCCCCTTGCCTTCTACCTCGACGTCGCCCATCACCGTGGCGAGCTTCTTGCCGATCCACATCTCGTTGTCGTTCTGGATGTCGCGCAGGTCGGCGGCCGTGAGGGGACCGGCGGCGGCCTTGCGCTCGATCAGATGCGCGATACGCGCGGCGCGGTAGCCGTAGTCCCAGTCGCGGGAGAGGAAGTGGTCGTAGTCGTCGGTGACGATGGCGTTGTTCGCCGTGACGATGTAGCCGGAGCTCGGGTTGTACGACACCGGCAGCTCGTCGAAGGGAATGTAGTCGGTCCAGTCGTACGCGCTGTCCCAGCCGGGCTGCGGCAACCAGCCGTCGCCCGCGCCGCGGATGGGCAGCCGACCCGGTGCCTGATAGCCGATGTTGCCGTCGACGTCCGCGTAGATGAGGTTCTGAGCGGGGACGTCGAACAGGGACGCCGCCTTGCGGAAGCCGTCGAAGTCCCGCGCCGTGTTCAGTGCGAACAGCGCCCGTGCGGTCGTGCCGGGGTCCAGGGCGGTCCAGCGCAGGCTCACGGCGTACTCGCCGGACATGCCGGCGGCGGCATCCGTCTCGCCCTGGCTGAGGCCAGTGCCGTCGGCCCAGACCTCGCCGTCGGCGATGGCAGTGAAGTCGTCGGTGAGACCGGAGATGATCGGGCCGTGCACGGTGGAGCGGATCGTGAGGTCGATGTCGTCACCACCGGCCACCTTGATGGTCTCCTCGCGGACGTCGAGCGGCTCGAGAGCGCCGTCGCGCCAGTACTCGTCTCCGTCGACCTTCTCGACATACAGGTCTGCCACGTCGGTGGTGAGGTTCGTGAAGCCCCAGGCGACCCGGTCGTTGTGGCCGATGACGACGCCCGGCATGCCCGAGAACGAGAAGCCGCCTACATCGAACGGGCACGCCTCGCTGACCGTCGAGCAGCGCAGCTGCACCTGGTACCAGACGCTCGGCAGCGCCGCGCCCAGGTGCGGGTCGTTGGCCAGCAGCGGCATCCCGCTCTCGGTCAGCTCGCCGGAGACGACCCACGAGTTGGAGCCGATGCCCTCGCCGGCATCCCCGAGGAGCATGCTCGCTGCCTCGATGACGGTGTCGGCCTCGGCCCACTCGATCGTCGTGACGGCGTTCTGGATTCCGGCGTCGTCAGCGGGGTCGGTGAAGGATGCCGTGGCGGCGTCGGTCTCCAGCGCCGGCACAGTCGAGATCCTCGGGACGATCACGGGGTTCTCGTCGAACGGGTAGGCCGGGTACAGCTGTTCGAGGAGGGCGAGGCTGTCGTCGGGCGTCGCGGTGTCTCCGGTCTCGGCGACGAGCATCGCTCGCTCGGTCTCGTCCTCGATGTTGGTGCGGAGATCCCAGGCCATGGCCTTCAGCCAGGCGACCGAATCCGCCGGTTCCCACGGCTCGATCTCGTAGTCAGCGTTCTGCATGCCGAGAACGGCATATTCGAGGGATACGTCGGCGCCGTCATTCTCGGCGAGATAGGCGTTCACCCCGTCCGCGTAGGACTGGTAGTACGACAGGCTGGTCTCGTCGAGGGCTTCGACCTCCTGCTCGGCGATGTCGCGCCACCCCAGGGTGCGCAGGAACATGTCCGTCGCCGCCTGGGATTCGCCGAACATCTCGGCGACCCGGCCGCTGGTGACGTGCCGGCGGAAGTCCATCTCGAAGAAGCGGTCCTGCGCGTGCACGTACCCCTGCGCGTAGAAGAGGTCGGCGGACGAGTCGGCCGTGATGGTCGGCACGTCCAGCGCGTCGCGCTGCACGGTCACCTGGGACTGCAGGCCGTCGACCTGGAGCTCGCCGGACGTCTGCGGGAAGGAGCGCTGAATCGTCCAGACGACGAAGAACGCGGCAGCGACCACGATGACGGTGAGCCCTGCGACGACGAGGAAGGCGATCCTCCCGATCTTGGCGCCGAGGCGCCTGGGGGCAGGGTCAACGGATTCGGTCGTCATCGGCACAGCTTTCAGGGTCGCAGGTGGGATTCGGTGTCACCGAATCCCGGAGCGCGTTTCGGGTCCGCGCCCTCGAAGCCTAACCGATCGGGGGATTTCCGGTCCGAAGACTTGTGGAGGAGTTTCGCCGCCGTGCCGTCATCCGATCAGGCTCGGCTGGAGATCCCGCAGTGTGCGCCGGTGGGTCATCCTGGTCACCCCGATCGCCGCGAGCAGGAGGGCGCCGATGAGCCAGATGGCCAGGATGCCGAGGTCGGACCACGCCCGTGCGATGTCGCCGCCGTACATGAGCTGCCGCATCGCATCGACCACGAACCCCATTGGCAGCACGTGATGCAGTGCGGCGAGCGGTCCTGGCAGCGTCTGCCAGGGGAACGTGCCTCCGGCGGTGACCAGTTGCAGCACCATGAGGACGAGCCCGAGGAACTGGCCCACCGAACCCAGCCAGACGTTGAGCGCGAGGATGATCGCGGTGAAGGTGGCGGATGCCGCGACGAGGATCCCGAGGGCGCCCAGGAAGTTGTCGAACCGGAAGCCGAGCGCAAGCGTCAGGACGCCCATCAGTGCCACCATCTGCAGCGCCCCGAGCAGCGACGGGGTCAGCCAGCCGGCGAGCGTGATGCGCAGCGGTGAATGCAGGGCGGTCACGGCGCGACGGGAGACCGGCTTCACGATGAGGAACAGCGCATAGATGCCGATCCAGCCCGCCAGCGCCCCGAAGAAGGGAGCAAGGCCCGCGCCGTAGTCGTCGGCGGCTGCGCCGTCGTCGGTCGACACCCGCACCGGATCGGCGATCGTGTTCGCCTGGGCCGTGCGCTGCTCGGCCGTGGATGCCGGGATCTGCTCGACACCGGAGGAGAGTCCGTCGCGCAGCTGCACCGTCCCGTCGGCGAGCGTGCTCAGCCCGTCGCGCAGGGCGGCGGCACCGCTGTTCGCCGAGGCCGCACCCTCGGCGAGGGTCGCGGCGCCGTCGGCCAGGGTGGCCGCACTCGACGCCAGCGTCGACGCGCCGGCCGCGAGCCGGTCGATGTCGGCGATCGCGGTCTGCGCCTGTCCTGCTGCGGATTCGGCTCGATCCTCCAGCGGCTGCAGCGCGGCGATGACCTCATCGATCTCGGCACCCGTCAGTCCCCGCTCGACGAGGGCGGCACGGATGTCCGAGCGCACCTGCGGCAGTGCGTCCTCGACGTCGCGGGCTGCCCCGCTGACGCGGTGCGCGACGGCGGCGAGCTGGGCGTTGCCTTCTGCGACCTGCCGAGCGCCGTCGGAGAGCTGCCGCGAGCCGTCGGCGAGGCGTGCGGATCCCGCGGAGAGCTGCGCGGTGCCGTCGGCCAGTTCGGTGCCGCCCGTTCGGGCGGATGCCGCGCCGTCGGCCAGCTGGGATGCTCCGTCTGTGGCATCCACCAGCGAGGCGCGCACATCGGCGAGGCCGGTGAGCAGGCGACTGGCAGCCTCCGTGCCGACCTTCTCGGCGACCGTGCTGCGGATCTTCTCCACGGCTTGGGCGCCCATGCTCGAGGCCAGGTAGTTGTTGGCGTCGTTGGTGGCGAGCTGCAGCAGAGCCTGGCGCGGCTCGGTGCCGGATGCCGACGTGAGCGCGGTCGAGAAGTCGGTGGGGATGGTCACGGCGAAGTCGACGTCTCCGGCCTGCAGCGCGTCGGCGGCTTGGCCGGCATCCATCCTCTGCCAGTCGAATGCGGCGCCGTCGATCAGCGTCTCGGCGACGTCTTCGCCGTAGTTGATCTGCGTTTCCGGATCGGATGCCGACGGCGCACCCGCATCGTCGACGACGAGCGCGACGGGCACCTCGCTGAGCTTCGCGTACGGGTCCTGATTGGCCCAGAGGTAGAGCCCGCCGTACAGGACGGGCACCAGCATCAGCGCGATCAGCGCGATCAGGCCCATCTTCGTCGAGGTCAGCCGGCGCAGCTCGGCCGCGACCATGGCGGGAACCTTCATCGTTGCGCCTCCGGCATCCGCTCGATCGCTGCGGCGGCCGCGCCCCCGACGATCACGAGCATCGCGAGGCCGCGATCGGCGAACTCCTGGACGATCGGCCACCAGGACTCCGGACGTCCGCCGTGCCGATCGGGATGCGCGAGTACGAGACCCTCGACGCCCTCGCGCAGCACGGCGAGCTCGCACAGGAGCCGGACCCGGGCCGCGGTGGGGACGGCGCTGAACGGGACGCCGGCGAGTTCGGGATAGCCGATGTGCTTCAGCCAGCGGCGTGCGTGCAGGGGAGTGGCTCCGAGGCCGGCGAACATGAGCTCCTCCGCGACGACTCCGGCGACGGCGACGTCCGGGTGCGGGTCGTTGACGTCTGGCGCGTCGCACAGCGCGACGCGGCGGCGCAGCAGCGCGGCATCCTTCGCGTCGTCGATCGTGACGCTGCCGGTGTCCGGGCGCATGCGACCACTGGCGATGAGTCCGAGCACGGTCGGGCGCTGCTCGGTCTCGGCGAAGGCCACAGTGGCCTCCCCCGTGCGGTACGCCAGGGTCGTCTCGGGCAGGGCCTGGCCCTGCCGCCCCTTCGAGATGCCCAGCAGCTCGACCTTCATCGCGACGTCTCCGTCAGCAGGTCGTCGTTCGTGCGCAGCAGCTCATCGGACTCTCGCCAGGAGAGCCCTGCGATGCTGAGCACGGCGCGCACGGCGATCGAGCCGGGCCGGCTCGCCGGGTTCTCGGTGAACAGGGGTGCGCGGCTCACGACGGCGCGGGCGGTCTCCTCGATGAGGCGGGCGAGCATCTCGGCGCTCAGGTCGGTGCGCAGCGAGGCGTCCGCCTGGCCGCGCGCGACGATCTCGGCGAGCATGCGGCGCACCGGTGCGAGGGCGGCCGCGGTCGCGGCGACGTGGTCATCGTCCAGCGCCATGGCCGCAACCAGCTGGATATGCGCGGCGGCATCCCACAGCCGTGAGGCGAGGCGGGCGAGATCGAGCCGCGCGTCGCCGGTGGCCGGAGCATCCGCGATGTCGTTGAAGCGCTGAGCGCCGGTGACGATGAGTTCGTTCACGAGTGCGGCGCGGTCTTCGAAGTGCCCGTAAAGCGCTCGGCGCGTGAGGCCGGCGGTCCGCGCGATGAGGTCGATGGAGGCGCGCGGATCCTGCGCCAGGACTTCGCGAGCGGCCGAGAGGATGCTCTCGCGGTTGGCCTGCGCGTCGGCGCGGGGTGGTCGAGGGGTCGGTGTCACCGCACCATTCTAGAAACTTGCACAGTCCTGTGCAAGTTAGTTCAGCGAATGCTCAGAACGGCTTCGACTCGCTGCGCTCGCTCACCCCGTTTCGTCGCGCTCCGCTTGCTCAACGACCCGCGGAGAGAGCGCGTGCGGGAACAGCGCCTGCGGGTCGTTGAGCGAAGGCGCGGAGCGCCGCAGACGAAACGGGTTGAGCGCAGTCGCGCAACGACGGAGTCGAAGCCGCCGAGGGGGAGGGTGGGGTCAGTCCGTGCCGGAGTCGAACGCGGCGGCCTCGGACGCCCAGTCCACGGCATCCGCCAGCTTCTCGTCCGTGTCGGAGACCGAGTCCTCGACGCGATCAGTGATCTCGGATGCCTCGCCCGCCGTGACGCGGCCGACGAGCTCGCCCGTGGCGCCGCCGACCAGTCCCAGGCCCGCGTACTGCTCGAGGCGCGAGCGCGAGTCGGCGATGTCGAGGTTGCGCATGGTGAGCTGGCCGATGCGGTCGACGGGGCCGAAGGCGGCATCTCCCACGCGCTCCATCGAGAGCTTCTCGGGGCCGTACGACAGGTTCGGGCTGGTGGTGTCGAGGATCGTCCAGTCGTCGCCGCGGCGCAGGCGGATCGTGACGCTGCCGGTGATCGTGAGGCCCACCCAGCGCTGGATCGACTCGCGCAGCATGAGCGACTGCGGCTCGAGCCAGCGTCCCTCGTACATGAGGCGGCCGAGGCGCCGGCCCTGCTCGTGATAGGTGGCGAGGGTGTCCTCGTTGAGGATGCCGTTGACCAGGCGCTCGTAGGCGATGAACAGCAGCGCCATGCCGGGCGCCTCGTAGATGCCGCGCGACTTCGCCTCGATGATGCGGTTCTCGATCTGGTCGCTCATGCCGAGGCCGTGGCGGCCGCCGATCGCGTTGGCCTCGAGGACGAGGGCCACCGGGTCGGTGTACTCGACGCCGTTGATGGCGACGGGACGACCGGCCTCGAACGTCAGGGTGATGTCCTCGGTCTCGATCTCGACCGACGGGTCCCAGTACTTCACGCCCATGATCGGGTCGACCGTCTCGAGAGAGACATCGAGGTGCTCGAGGGTCTTCGCCTCGTGCGTCGCGCCCCAGATGTTGGCGTCCGTCGAGTAGGCCTTCTCCGCCGAGTCGCGGTACGGGAAGCCGTGCTCGACGAGCCATTCGCTCATCTCCTGGCGGCCGCCCAGCTCGGTGACGAAGTCGGCGTCCAGCCAGGGCTTGTACACGCGCAGGCGCGGGTTGGCGAGCAGACCGTAGCGGTAGAACCGCTCGATGTCGTTGCCCTTGTAGGTGGAGCCGTCGCCCCAGATGTCGACGCCGTCCTCCTTCATGGCGCGCACGAGCATGGTGCCGGTGACGGCACGCCCCAGCGGGGTGGTGTTGAAGTAGGTCTTTCCGCCCGAGCGGATGTGGAAGGCGCCGCACTGCAGTGCGACGAAGCCCTCTTCGACGAGCGCGGTCTTGCAGTCGACGATGCGGGCGATCTCGGCGCCGTACTCGAGCGCACGCCCGGGGATCGACTCGATGTCGTCCTCATCGGGCTGGCCGAGGTCGCCGGTGTAGGTGCAGGGGACTGCTCCCTTGTCGCGCATCCACGCGACGGCGACGGAGGTGTCAAGACCACCGGAGAATGCGATGCCGACGCGCTCGCCGACGGGGAGGGACTGCAGGACCTTGGACATGGTGTCCAGTCTATCGGCGCGCGGCGTGTCGCCCTGCGGGCTGCTCCTCAGGAGGAGGCGAGCTCTCCCTGCGGAGCATCCGCGTCCACCATTCCGCGGAGGAACCGGATCACCGCAGCGCGCTCGTCGGCGCTGATCGCGGCGACGGCAGCGAACCGCCTGGCGTGCTGACGCCCGATCGTGTCGTGCGCGGATCGCCGGGTGGCCTCCGTCACTTCGAGGCAGGTGGTGCGGCGGTCGTTCGGATGCGGCACGCGGATGACATGACCCCCTGCGACGAGCCGGTCGACGAGCTTCGTCGTCGACGCGCTGGAGATGCCGACTTCTCGCGCGATGTCCTTCGGCGTCACGAGCTGGTCCTGATCCTGTGCGCGGATCATCATTCGGATCGCGCGCATGTCGCTCTCGTTGAGCTTCATGTAGCGATTGGATGCCTCAGACAACGTACGCGACGCGACCTGCCATTCCCGCAGCGCCTCGAGGACGCGGTAGCACTGGTCGATCTCCCCTTCCGAGAGGCCGGTGCGATCGATGAGATCGGAATCCGCTGCGAAGTACCGGATCTCTTTCTCTTCTGCCCGCCCTCGGGTTGACTTGTGCATGATCACATCCTAGCTGTTACGCTGGGCATAATGTTCGCCAGGCTAGAGAAATGGAGGCCGTCGCATGGAGATGGTCATTCTGGTCGACGACCGCGGTGAAGCCGTCGGAACGCAGAGCAAGGAGAGCGTGCACGGCTCGAACACGCCTCGGCACCTCGCCTTCTCCTGCCACATCGTGGACGATGCCGGCCGGGTGCTCGTTACTCGGCGGGCGCTCGCGAAGCGCACCTGGCCGGGAGTGTGGACGAACGCGGTGTGCGGGCATCCAGGGCCGGGGGAGTCGCTGGAACAGGCGGTGCGCCGCCGGGTGGCGTTCGAACTGGGCTCTGAGGTGTCGGACGTCGTCTGCGTCATCCCCGACTTCGGCTACTCGGCCCGCGATGCATCCGGCATCGAGGAGAACGAGCACTGCCCGGTGTTCATCGCGAGGACGGCGTCCGCTCTCGCCCCGAACCCCGACGAGGTCGCCGAGTTCCAGTGGACCACCCCGTCGGCCCTGACCACCGCCGTTGACGCGGCACCCTGGGCGTTCAGCCCCTGGCTCGTCTCCCACCTCGACGAGCTGGCACCGCACCTGGCGCGCATGACCGAGAACGCCGATGTCTGAGATGACCGCCACCGCACAGCTCGTGCCCACCTTAGACGCGCGTCTCGGCGAGCTGCTGACGGCCGCACGAGCTCGGTCGCGATCCTTCGCGCCGCCGTTCGAGCAGCTCTGGGAATCCCTTGAGCACATCGCACGCGGAGGCAAGCGGGTCCGGCCGCGCATGCTGATCGACGCCTACCGGGCCCTGGGCGGTACCGACGAGAGAGCGGCGATCGACGCGGCATGTGCGGTGGAGCTTCTGCACATCGCGCTGGTGATCCATGACGACGTGATCGACCAGGATCTGACGCGCAGGGGTGAGCTGAACATCACGGGCAGGTTCGCGACGGACGCGATGCTGCTCGGCGCAGAGCGCGACGCCGCACGGGCCTGGGGCGAGGCATCCTCGATCCTCGCCGGCGATCTGATGCTCACGATGGCGCACTCGATCCTCGCGCGGATCGATGTCGACGACGATCGACGCGCCGCGATGCTCGACGCCTTCGAGGATGCCGTGTACGAGAGCGCGGCGGGGGAGCACCGTGACGTGTGGCTCAGCCTGCATCTCGATCCTGCAGGCCCCGATGACGTGCTGAGGATGGCGGAGCAGAAGACCGCCGCGTACTCGTTCCAGGCACCGCTCGCGCTCGCGGCGATCCTCGCCGGCGCGGGCGAGCCGATCGTCGACGAGCTCACCGAGATCGCCCGGCGCATCGGAGTGATCTATCAGTTGCGCGACGACGTCCTCGGTCTGTTCGGCGATGAGCGGCGCACCGGCAAGTCGACGCTCAGCGACCTGCGAGAGGGGAAGGAGACCCTCCTGGTCGCGTACGCGCGCTCCTCGGCAGGGTGGGCCGAGGTCGCCGCCCTGTTCGGTGACGAGCAGCTCGACGAGATCGGCGGACAGCGGCTTCGCCGGGTGGTCGAGGAGTCGGGGGCGCTCGCCGCCGTCGAATCCGTCATCGCCGAACGCTGTGACGATGTCCACCGGCTGATCGGGGACGCGCACATCCCCGCGGCCCTGAGGGAACAGCTGGCGGCGCTCACGCACGCCTGCGGATCGCGGGACGCATGAGCGACACGGGGATCGAGCTCTACAACGCGACCGCGAAGGCCAGCGCCTCGACGGTCATCCGGCGCTACTCGACGTCGTTCGGCTGGGCGAGCAGGCTCCTGGCCGCTCCCATGCGCGAGCATGTCGCGCACATCTACGCCCTCGTGCGTCTTGCCGACGAGCTCGTGGACGGTCCGGCCGAGGCCGCCGGTGTGGACAAGGCCACCCGCGGCATCCTGCTCGACGAGCTCGAGGCCGACACCGCCAGGGCACTCAAGCTGGGGTTCAGCACCAACCTCATCGTGCACGCGTTCGCCCTGACCGCGCGTCAGCACGGGATCGGCATGGACCTGTGCGGCCCGTTCTTCGCATCGATGCGGAGAGACCTCGACGACGCGACATTCGACGAAGCAGGACTCGACGAGTACATCTACGGCTCGGCCGAGGTCGTGGGCCTGATGTGCCTCGCGGTGTTCGAGACCGGCAGGGTCCGAGGAGAGGAGGAGCGCCGCGTGCTGCGCGACGGCGCTCGCCGCCTGGGTGCCGCGTTCCAGAAGGTCAACTTCCTCCGCGACTTCGCCGAGGACCACGACGAGCTGGGCCGCACGTACTTCCCCGGGACGGCGAAAGAGCTCACGGAAGAGGCGAAGGGCGAGATCGTCCGGTCCATCAGGGAAGACCTGCGCGCGGCGGATGCCGCCATCCCTCTGCTGACGACAGCGTGCCGCCCGTCGGTGTGGGCCGCGCAGGCGATGTTCCGCGATCTCACCGACCGCATCGAGTCGACTCCTGCGGCGGTCCTGGCGCACACCCGCGTGCGCGTGCCCGACCCCGTGAAGGCGCGCATTCTCGTGCGCGCCATGGGGATGAAGGCGGCACGATGACGGCTCCGCGGGTCGTCGTCATCGGCGGCGGCGTGACCGGGCTCGCCACGGCGTGCCTGCTCGCACGAGACGGGCACCGGGTGACGGTGCTCGAGAAGAACGCCGAACTCGGCGGCAGGGCCGGCGCCTGGGAGCAGGACGGATTCACGTTCGACACGGGCCCGTCGTGGTATCTCATGCCCGAGGTGTTCGAGCACTTCTACCGGCTGATGGGCACGACGACCGCCGAGCAGATCGAGCTGGTGCCGCTGCAGCCCGGCTACCGGGTCTATGACGAGCCGACGGGGGTGGCCGCCGCGGAGCACATCGACGTCAGCACGGGGGCCGACGCCGTCGCCGAGCTCTTCGAACGCCGCGAGCCCGGCGCCGGCATCCGCCTGCGTCGCTATCTGGCGTCCGCGACCAAGACCTACCGCGCGTCGGTCGCCTCGTTCCTCTACAACCCGTTCTCCTCCTGGCGCGACTTCGCGAATCCCGCGGTGTTCACGGCCGCTCCGGCGGTGATCCCGCTGCTGGTGCGATCGCTGTGGTCGTTCGTCGCCCGGCGGTTCCGCGATCCGCTGCTGCGCAAGGTCCTCGGCTACCCGGCCGTGTTCCTGGGCACCTCGCCGTTCGACGCGCCGGCGCTCTATCACCTGATGAGCCATATGGATCTCGTCGACGGCGTGCAGTATCCGCGTGGGGGCTTCCGCGCCTTCGTCGACTCGCTCGTCGAGATCGCACGCGCACAGGGCGTCGAGTTGCTCACCGGCAGCGATGTCACCGCGATCCGCAGCGAGAACGGCGCCGCACGCGCGGTCGAGTTCGAGCGCGACGGTCGCAGGAGCCGGCTCGAGGCCGACATCATCGTCTCGGCGATCGACGAGCACCACACCGAGACCGTGCTGCTCGAGGAGGCCGACCGGTCGTACCCGGCGAAACGGTGGCAGAAGCAGATCACCGGGCCCAGCGCCGTTCTCGTCATGCTCGGCGTCGACGGCGCGCTGCCCGAACTGCGGCACCACACGCTGTTCTTCTCCGAGGACTGGCACGACAACTTCGACGCGATCTTCGGGCCGTCGCCGCGGGTTCCGGGGACGCCGTCGATCTACGTCTGCAAGCCGAGTGCGACCGATGACGGCGTCGCGCCGGCCGGAGCGGAGAACCTGTTCGTGCTGGTCCCGCTGCCGCCGGACACCTCGATCGGGCACGGCGGCGTCGGCTCCGCGGGCGACGCGGCGGTGGGCGAGGTGGCGGATGCCGCGATCGCACAGATCGCCGCGTGGGCGGGCATCCCCGATCTCGCCTCGCGTATCGTCGTGCGGCGCACGGTGGGCCCGGCCGACTTCGCATCGCAGTTCAACAGCTTCCGGGGAAGCGCGTTGGGGCCGGCGCACACCCTCGCCCAGAGCGCGTTCTTCCGCGGGGTGACGCGGTCGCGTCGCGTCGACGGGCTGTTCTACGCGGGGGCGACCTCCGTTCCCGGCGTCGGGCTCCCGATGTGCCTGATCAGCGCGGAGCTCGTGCTCAAGCACGTGCGCGGGGATCACTCGCCGGGCCCCCTGGAGGAATCGTGAGTGCCGTCTACGCGGTCTCGCTGGTCGTCAGCACGGCCTGCCTGGTGCTGCTCGACGTCCGCTTCGGGCTGGTCTTCCGCCGACGCCCGCTGATCGCGACGGCGACGCTCGCCATCGGGGTGGTCTTCTTCGTCGCATGGGATGCCGTCGGCATCGGGCTCGGAGTCTTCCGCCATCTGGATTCGTCCTGGGCCACCGGCATCCTGCTCGCTCCTGAATTCCCCCTCGAGGAGCTGCTCTTCCTGCTGTTCCTCTGCTATCTCACGCTGATTCTGCTCAGCGGGTGGCGACGGTGGCGCGAGGAACCGCGGCGCGAGAGGCAGGACGCCCGGTGACCTACCTGCTCATGTCGCTCCCCTTCCTCGGCGCGGGGCTCATCGTCTTCGCCCTCGGTGCGCTGCACGCGACCCGCCGCAGAACCGCCGACCGCTACTTCTCGTCGTGGGCCGCGGCGACGGGCGCGCTTCTGATCCTGACGGCGGTGTTCGACAACGTGATGATGATGGCCGGCTTCTTCGACTACGGCACGGAGCAGATCTCGGGACTGCGACTGGGGCTGATGCCGCTCGAGGACTTCCTCTATCCGATCGTCGGGGCACTACTGCTGTCGGGCGTCTGGCAGCTGCTCGGCGGCTCCCGCAGAGGGGATGGCGGCCATGATTGAGACCGCGAAGGCGCTGTTCATCGCCTCCCGGCCGCTGAGCTGGATCAACACCGCGTACCCGTTCGCCGCGGTCTACCTGCTGACCATCGGGACGATCGATGTCGTGCTGATCGTGGGGACCCTCTTCTTCCTCGTGCCGTACAACCTCGCGATGTACGGCGTGAACGATGTGTTCGACTACGAGTCCGATCTCGCCAACCCGCGCAAGGGCGGGGCGGAGGGCGCGAAGCTCCCGCCCAGGCTGCACCGCACGACGCTGGTCGCCGCCGCGGTGCTCGCGATCCCGTTCGTGATCGCACTGGTCGTGCTCGGCGCGGACCGGCCGATGTCCTGGCTCGTGCTGGCGATCAGCCTGTTCGCCGTGCTCGCCTACTCGGTGCGAGGTCTGCGGTTCAAGGAGATCCCGGTTCTCGACTCGATCACCTCGAGCACGCACTTCGTCACCCCGGCGCTGTACGCGCTCGCCCTTGCAGGCACGACCGTCACACCGGCGATCGTCATCACGATGATCGCGTTCTTCTGCTGGGGCATGGCCAGCCACGCGTTCGGCGCCGTGCAGGACATCGTCCCCGATCGGGATGCCGGGATCGGATCCATCGCCACGGTGTTCGGAGCTGCCACGACCGTCCGGATCGCCGTCGGGCTGTGGGCGCTCGCCGGGGTACTCATGCTCTTCGTCCCGTGGCCGGCGAACCTGGCCGCGCTCGCGGCGGTGCCGTACATCGCGATCGTCGCGCCGTTCCTGCGTATCGACGACGCGCACTCGGCCGAGGCCAACCGTGCATGGCGCCGATTCCTCGCGATCAACTACGCGGTGGGATTCGCGATCACGATGCTGCTCATTGTCTGCACGATCGAGGGGCTGTTCGCATGACGCGCGTGCTCGTCACCGGTGCGACCGGATACATCGGCGGACGTCTCGTGCCGCAGTTGCTGGATGCCGGGTTCGAGGTGAGCGTGTACGTCCGCTCGACATGGAAGCTGCGCGACGTGCCATGGCGGAGCCGGGTGAAGGTCTTCTCCGGAGACCTCTCCGACCCGGTCGCGACGCGACGAGCGATGAGGGGAGCGGACGTCGCCTTCTACCTCGTGCACGCCATGAGCGCCGGCCGCGGGTTCCGCTCAGCCGAGAAGCAGGCCGCCGATACCTTCGCCGAGGCCGCCACGGCATCCGGCGTGCAGCGCATCGTGTATCTGGGCGGACTGCATCCCGACGACGTCGAGCTGTCGGAGCACCTCGCCTCCCGCGCGGCGGTCGGCCAGGTGTTCCTGGACTGCCCCGTTCCGGCCATCGTCTTCCAAGCCGGGATCGTGATCGGGTCGGGGTCGGCGTCGTTCGAGATGATCCGGCACCTGACCGAGGTGCTGCCGTACATGCCGGCGCCGCGATGGGTGCGAAACCGGGTGCAACCCATCGCCGTCCGCGACGTGCTGCGCTATCTCGTTCGAGCCGTCGATGTCGAAGGAACGCTCAACCGCACGTTCGACATCGGCGGCCCCGACATCCTCCGGTACGGACAGATGATGAACGGCTACGCGGTTGAAGCCGGCCTTCCGCAGCGTCACATCGCAGCCCTCCCGGTCCTCACGCCGTGGCTCGCCTCGCAGTGGGTGAGCCTGGTGAGCCCTGTCCCGCGGCAGATCGCGGTTCCGATCATTGCGTCGCTGCAGAACGACTGCGTCATGATCGAGCACGACATCGACGCCCACATCCCGCCGCCCGAAGAGGGGCTGCTGCCCTACCGCACCGCCGTACGCCTGGCGCTGCGTCGTGAAGCCGACGGCGAGGTCGAGACGAGTTGGCAGAGCGCGACGGTGCCTGGCGCCCCGAGCGACCCCCTGCCGAGCGACCCGGACTGGGCGGGGCACACGGTCTTCACTGACCTGCGTGAGCGCAGGACCACGGCATCCACTGGCGCGGTGTGGGACGTGATCGAGGCGATCGGCGGCGACAAGGGCTGGCACTCTTTCCCGCTGGCGTGGGCCGCCCGCGGCTGGATCGACCGACTGGTCGGCGGGGTCGGGATGCGGCGAGGTCGCCGGCATCCCTCGCGAGTGAACAGCGGAGACGTCATCGACGTGTGGCGGGTGGAATCCATCGAGCGCGGGCGGATGCTGCGCTTGCGCGCCGAGATGAGGATGCCAGGTCGCGGGTGGCTGGAACTCGGGGTGGAACAGGCCGAGGAAGGAAGCGCGTATCGTCAGCGCGCCGTGTACTTCCCCAAGGGCCTCAGCGGCCGGCTGTACTGGCTCGTGCTGCTGCCGTTCCACGGCATCATCTTCAACGGCATGGCCGCCAGCATCCTGCACGAGGCGGAGCAGAAGGACGGAAAGGAGCGAGGACGATGAGCACCGACATGAACGCGCGACCCCGGCGGGAGACCAAGCCGCCCGCGGCCACGGGCGTGCACGTGGAGGACGGCGCCGCCGTCCCCTCCGCCACCGCCGCGACGCGGGAGGGGCCGGAGCACGCCACGCAGCCGATGGTCTACGACGCCATCCTGCTGTCCGGATTCGGCGGCCCGGAGGGGCAGGAGGATGTGCTGCCGTTCCTTCGTAACGTCACCCGCGGCCGCGGCATTCCGGACGAACGGCTCGAGGAGGTGGCGCACCACTACCGCCACTTCGGCGGTGTGAGCCCGATCAACGAACAGAACCGCGAACTGCTGCGGGCGCTGCGGGCGGCGCTCGCCGGCGAAGGGATCGACCTCCCCGTCTACTGGGGCAACCGCAACTGGGCGCCCTACCTGGACGAGGCGCTGGCTCAGGCGGCGGGCGACGGCGTCCGCACCATGATCGCGATTCCGACGAGCGCGTACTCCTCGTACTCGTCATGCCGCCAGTACCGCGAGGACTGGGCCGACGCCCTGGAGGCCGCGGGTCTTCAGAGCCAGGTGCAGATCGACAAGGTGCGGCAGTACTTCTCGCATCCCGGTTTCATCCGCCCGTTCGTCGACGGTCTGCGCGACGCGCTCGCCGCGGCGCGGCAGGCCGGCCACGACGACACCCGCATCGAGGTGCTGTTCTCGACGCACAGCATCCCGACCGAGGACGCCGCGCTCTCCGGGGGCGCCGACTTCACGGGGGTGGACGGCGGCGGCTACGTCGCGCAGCACCTGGCCGTCGCACGCGAGGTCATCGCGAAGACGGCGCCGGAGATCTCTTGGCAGCTCGTCTTCCAGTCGCGTTCGGGTCCGCCGTCGCAGCCGTGGCTCGAGCCCGACATCAACGACACGACCGAGGCGCTCGAGGGCCGCAGCGCGGTGATCGTCGTGCCGCTCGGGTTCGTGAGCGACCACATGGAGGTCATGTGGGACCTCGACACGGAAGCTCGGGAGACGGCGGAGGAGCACGGCCTGTGGTTCGCGCGCACGCCGACCCCCGGCACGCACCCCGCCTTCGTCGCGGCGCTCGTCGATCTGGTGCGGGAGCGGATCGCCGGCATCCCCGTCGAGCAGCGCCTGAACGAGACCGAGATCGGGCCCTGGTACGACGTGTGCAGGGGCGGATGCTGCGCGAACCCGCGCCTGGGCTTCAAGCCGGCGATCGCGGGGTTGCAGCCGTAGCCCTTCGGCCGCTGCCGCCGTTGGAAATCCCGGACGATCTGGCGTGTCGCCGGAGTGTCGATGGCCGGCGCGCCGACGACACGCCAGTCGATGTCTGTTTTCCACCTGGGGGCCGACGGGATGCCGCCGCTACGGTGGCTGCATGGGCGAGGCGATCCTGTGGGGCGCGGTCGCGGCGGCGCCGCTGCTCGTCGGTGCGGTGCTGGCGATGCTGCGGAAGTGGCCACCGCGCCTGCTCGGCATCGTGCTCGGCTTCGGCGCCGGAGCGCTCATGGCGTCGATCGCTTTCGAGCTGTGGGAGGAGGGGCTGGATCTCGCCGGTCCCATCCCGCTCGTCGTCGGTGTCGCCGCCGGTGCGCTGACGTACTACGTCGCCGACCGGATCGTGGAGCGGCGAGCATCCGCCTCGCACGGGGCGGGAGGCCCGCTTGCCGTCGGCGCGCTGCTCGACGGCATCCCGGAACAGCTCGTCCTCGGCATCGGACTCGCGTCCGGAGAAGGCGTCAGCGTCGCCCTCGTCATCGCGATCGTCGTCTCGAACCTGCCCGAGTCGATCGGATCCGCCGCCGACCTGCTGGACGGCGGCATGAAGCGCGCACGCGTGCTCGGGCTGTGGGCAGGCGTCGCCGTCGTGTGCGCCCTCGCGACGATCGCCGGTTTCGCACTGGCGGATGCCGTCGGCCCCGAGTTCCAGGCCGGGGCGAGCGGCTTCGCGGCCGGGGCGCTGCTCGTCATGCTCGTGGACTCGATGGTCCCCGACGCCCAGTCCAAGGCGAAGGAGTCCACGGGGCTCGCCACGGTCCTCGGCTTCGCGCTCGCCGCCGGGCTGTCACTGGCGTCCTGAGCGGCGTCGGTCAGAGTTGGAAAACCCAGACGAGTCGGCGTGTCGACGGTGCGTCGAGCCCTGACACGCCGCCGACACGCCAGATGGTCCGGGTTTTCCGAACCGGCCGGGCGAATCAGAACCCGGGGTACTCCTGCAGCCGCTGTTCGAACTCGGCGCGGTCGGCCTCGCTGAGCAGCTCGGGCGCGAGGAAGTAGATCTGCAGCCCCTCCAGAGGCTCGCCGGACTTCGCGCTGTCGGCCTCGCGCTCGGCGCGCAGCTCGCCGGCGGGGTCGTTGGAGAGGTCGTACATCACGGCGTAGAAGCGCATCGGATCGGGATAGTTGTCGGTGTACCACTCCCAGGTGTGCTGCGTGCGGGGGTCGTTCGAGCCGTAGAACCGCTGCAGGATCGCGTCGTCGAGGTTCGAGGACGGATCGTTGAACGAGTACATCCCGTACATGCCGTACTCGACGAGCACGTCCTGGATGACGCTCATCACGTCGAGTTTGCGGTCGTAGTCCTGGATGGGCTCGTTCGTCATCCACGGCACGGAGATGTACTGCACCAGCATCGACTCGCCGCCGTAGCCGTTGCGCTCGGGGCGCAGATCCTCCGGCCCGACCTCTGTCCACGTGTAGCCGTACCGGTCGCTCAGCCGCTCCCGGATCTCGGCCAGCGCCGCATCGCTCTGCGCGCGCACCTGTTCGAGCGAGGGCTGCGCGAGGATCTGGCTCGACGAGATGTCCTTGATGCCGGGGAACGCCTCCTCGTGCTTCTGCTCCGCCGACTTCTGGCCGTCGTAGCTGCCGGATGCCGAGGTCTGCAGCGCGCTCGCCGCTCCGACCGTGGCGACGTTCAGCAGCAGCGTGATGACCAGGGCGGATGCTCCGAGCACCCGGCCGCGCGGGGTGAGCACCGCCGCCACGACGACGCCGAGTACGATCAGCTGCAGCGCCAGCATCGTCGCGCCGTAGAGCAGTTCCGTGCCGCCGGCCAGCAGCGCGCTGAGCAGCACCAGTGCGAACAGGATCGCGCTCAGCAGGGCGACCCAGCCGATCGCGTTCGCCGGCTGCTTGTCCTTCGGCACGGTGGCCGAGCTGACGATCGGCGAAGGCGCATCGGTCGGCGCCGACGTGCGACGCGCGCCGTGGTAACCGCCGGGCGGAGGGACGGGCGGGGCGCCCTCGACGCCTGCGATATAGCGCGCGCGCTGCGGATCTACCATGGCTTGTCCGTCCCGCCGCCGGGGGTGTCGTCGCCCTGGTTCTCCTGACGCTCCTCCGCCCCCTGCTCGAGCTTCTTCTGCAGCTCGTCGAGTTCGTCCTGACCGGGCTGGGGCTGCTGCTCGCCGTCCTCGCCGCCGTCCGGATTCTGCTGCTGGTTCTGGTCGCTCTGCTGCTGCTTCTCCTGCAGCCGGTTCTCGAGGTCCTCGAGCGTGTCGCTCATGCTGCGATCGGGGTCGGGCGACTGCGAGTCTGCCTCTTCGCTGTTGCACTCCTCCGGCGTCTCGGCCGTCACGCGCAGTGCCTCGCCGTACAGCTCGGCGGCACCGGGTCCGTCGCCGTCGCTCAGCGCCGCGTCGCCCTGCCGCTCGATCACGAGCGCGAGATTGACCCGCACAGCGCAGACCTCGAGACCGGAGGCCAGTGTGAGCGCCTCGTCGAGCTTGCCGCGCGCGGCATCCAGCTCCTCCGCGCCGGCCCGGGCCGTGCCGATGTTGTACGGCGCCTTGTACGGCTCGAACCAGTTCAGGAACTCCTGACCCTGTGCCGCGCTCGTGGACCCCGAGTAGTCGCCGACGACGTACGTCGAGATCGCCTGGTGCGCGAACCCGTACATGCTCAGCAGCTTGCCGACGAACAGCAGCGCGGCCAGCGTGATCGGCAGCGTGCCGATCACGAGCCAGCGACGGATGCTGCGGCGCCGGCGATTCGCGGCGAGCAGAGCGGCCGCGGCATCCGAAGGAGCGGGGGTCATGAGTCACCTCCGCCAGAACGCGGGTCGTTGAGCGGAGGCTGCGCAGCAGCCGCAGTCGAAACGGGCTGAGTGACCGAAGGGAGTCGAAGCCTGTTCTGTTCCGGTGCAGTCGTCATCGAGCATCTCCTCGCAGCGCGAGACCGCGCAGCTGCGCGGCGAGCATCGCCGCGCGCGCGAGTTCGACGCCCAGCAGCAGCACCATGATCATCGCGAACACCCAGTACAGCTCGATCACGTTGCCGACCTCGCCGGACTCGGCGTAGTTCGTCGTGGTCGCGGGCGCGGTCGGCAGGTCGATCGGAGCGGCCGCGTCGCGGATCTGCAGCGGCACGCCGAGCTCGTCGCCGATGGTCTGCAGGTTGGCGTCATCGCGCACCGACATCGCCGGTGCGCCCTGGTACTCGATGTACCCGGGGTCTCCGGCCTCGAACGAGCCAGACGTGATCCGCATCGGGCCGCCCTCGTCCGTGCCGTAGCCGAGCACCGCACCGCCGTCGACGAACTGGGCGCTGCCGCTGAACGACTCCGGATCGCTGGCAGCCGTCTGCTCGCCGTCGCCGAGGTAGAACACCATGCGCGAGCGGTCCGGTGCGCTCTGAGCCGCTGCGGCCAGCGTCTCCTGCAGCATCGCGTTCGCGATCCCGATCGAGCTGCCGCGCGACTGCGCGGTCACCTCGGGACGCAGGATCTCGAGCGACGACATCAGCGCCGTGGTGTCGGTCGTGAGCGGAAGGCGCTGCTCGGCGGCCGCGTCGAAGGTGATGAGCGCGAAGCGCGCGCCCGGGTACTCGTCGACGATCGCCTGCACATCCGCACGCGCGCCCTCGAGCCGCGGCCGGTCGCCGTACCAGTCCTCGGCGACGATGCTCGCCGTGGTGTCGAGCACGATGACCACGTCGGTGTCGGTCGCGAGCGTCTGTACAGCTCCGCCCGGGATGCCGGGGCGCAGCAGCATCGCGAAGCAGGCGAGCACCATCACCAGTCGCAGCGACCACATGACGGGGCCGGCACCGGAGGCACCGTCGGCGGTGCGGCGCACCGAGCGGACCAGCATCCACACCGCCAGACCCGCCACGGGCGCGAACAGCAGCACGAGGAGGAACACGTTGAGCACGGGCTGGAAGATCACAGGCGGACCCTCCACATCAGGACGATGAACCCGAGGGTCAGCACGAGCAGCGCGACGAGCCACAGGTTCGGGGCGTCGGTCCAGACCACCTGCGCCTGGCCGCGCAGCTCCGTGGCATCCTGCTCCTGCACGTCGGCGACGATGTCGGCGACCGTCGTCGTCTCACGCAGCCCGTACGCCTCGCCGCCGGTGGCGCGCGCCGCCGCCACCAGCTCCTCGCTGATCTCGCTGTTCACGCCCTGCACGGGGTTCAGCGCGAACACGCGGACACCGACGGATGCCGCATAGTTCGCTGCCTCCTCCAGCGTGACGATCGAGGCACCGGCGAGCTCGTTGTCGGTGGCGAGGATGATGGAGCGGCTGCGCTCGTCGTCCAGGTGATCGAATCGCATGGCGCACGAGGCCAGCCCGTCGCCGATCAGCGAGGCGCCAGGCCCGTTGAGCGTGCCGACCCAGTGCTCCGGGATGTCCTCCATGAAGTCGAAGCTCGTCCGGATGCTCTCCAGATGCGTGCGGATGAAGTCGTAGTCGTCGGTCAACGGGAAGACCTGCACCGGCGAGCTGTTGAAGATCGTCAGCCCGATCCGCTCGCCCTCGAAGCCGTCGAGCAGGTCCTCGAACACAGTCAGCACCTCGACGTCGACATCGCTCATGGATCCGGAGACATCCAGGCACAGCATGATGTCGCGGCTGGTGTTCACCGGCTGGATGGTCTGCGACGACATCGGCCGGGCGGCGACGACACCGCCGACCACCGCGGCGATGACTCCGAGGGCGAGGATGCCGGCCAGCGCCGTGGTCCGCCGCTGCACAGCCCTGCGGAACGACGGCAGAGCGCGCAGGCGCTCGGCGCGCGCTATCGGCGCGCTGGGAGTTGCACGGTGCCGCGCGCTGCGGCGGAGCCCGATCACGAGCCCGACGGCGATCGCGATGATGACGACGGCAACCGCGACGAGAAGGATCCACCCGTTCGCTAGTGCCATGTCTTCACCACCAGGCGCGCTGCCTCGGCACCGGCATGCGGATCGATGGCGGATCCACGGCGGAAGATGCTCGGGTAGTAGTGCCGGCCCACCGCGTCGATGAGTTCGGGCTGGACGCCCTGGCGCACGAGATCGTCGAGGGTCAGCACAGGTGCTTCCAGCCCGCTGTACTCGTTCACGAAGGTGCGCACGACCCGGCTCAGCTCGAGGTTGGCGGCCCGCGCATCGATGGCGCCAGAGCGGTATGCACCCTCGATGCGATCGATCTCGGCGTTGTATTCCGTTCGGAGCATAGAAAGGACATCGCCCGCCGGTGGCGTGATCTGCTCGGCACCCGGCAGGACGATGCTGCGCTTCGGACGGGTGAGGAAGAAGAGCAGCCAGCCCAGCAGGATCAGCAGCGCGATGACGCCGAGCGCGAGCAGCATCCAGCCCCAGCCGTACTGCGCCGGCGGGTAGAACTCGTCAGCTGCGGACATGAGTCCTCCGATTCAGCATGCGCAGCAGTTCGCCCACCGCGGCATCCTGGGTCTCGAGGGCGGCCCTGCTGATCTCGAGCCGGTCGAGCAGATCGTCCCGCCGCGCGGCATCCGCCTCGGCCTGCGCGACGATCTCGCCGCGCACCTCCGGGTCGCCGTGCACGAAATCCGGGATCGCCCAACGCGTGCCGACGTCGGCACGCGTGGCGTGCGAGACGTGATCGAGCACAGGGTCGGCATCGCGGATCGTCACCCAGACGACGTCATGCTGCACGCGCAGCCGGCGCAGCATCCGCTCGGTCTCGTCGGTGACCGGCGCCTCGTCCGTGACGATGACGACGATGCAGCGGCGCGCGATCGTGCGCGCGACGAACGAGAGCAGCGCGTCGCGGTCGCTGGGTGCGCTCGCGGTCGCGATCTCCTGGTCGATCGTGCGCAGCGCGTGCTCGAGCGCTCCCTCACTGCGGCCGGGAGCACGGCGGCGGATGCGCTGTGCATCGCCATGGATGACGCTGAAGTCGTCGCCATGCCGCAGAGCGAGGATGCCGAGGGCGCCGGTGGCGAGGATCGCGAGGTCTCTCTTCGGCTTCTCGTCGTGCGCGAGCGCGGTCATCGACAGTCCGGTGTCGACCACGAACAGGACCGTGTGCATCCGGTTGGCGCGATGCCGCTTGACCATCGGCACGTCCATCCGCGCCGTCGCCCGCCAGTCGATGTCGCGCACCTGATCGCCGTACTCGTACGCGCGCAGGTCCTCGAAGTCGAGGCTGCGGCCGTGCAGCAGCGACGCGTAGGCGCCGTCGAGCGCGTGCATCGACTTCTGCGACGAGTGGATGAAGAGCTTGCTCTTCACCTGCGTGATCAGACTTGCCATCGGGTCCCTGAGCCTGTCGAAGGGCTACGGCGTCGGCACCGCGGCGAAGATCTGGTCGATGATCTCCTCGCTCCGGATGCCTTCGGCATCCGCCTCGAACGTCAGCAGCACGCGATGCCGGAGCACGACATGGCGGAGGGTGCGGATGTCCTCCGGCAGCACGTGCGCGCGGCCGTTCAGCAGGGCGAGCGCGCGGGATGCCTGCAGGAATGCGATGCTCGCGCGGGGGCTCGCACCGTACTTGATGAACCGTGCGCGTTCCTCGCCGATGTACGGCGCAGGATTCCGGGTCACGTACGCGATCGAGACGATGTAGTTGCGGATCGCGGCGTCGACGTAGATGCGGGATGCGACGTCCTGCAGCAGCTGCACATCCTCGAGCGAGACGGCGCTGGCGACGTGCCGGTCGGGATCGAGCACGCCGGAGTCGATGCGGCTGAGCACCTCGAGCTCCTCGGCGGGGCTCGGGTACTCGACGATCTCCTTGAGCAGGAACCGGTCCATCTGCGCCTCGGGCAGCTCGTAGGTGCCCTCCTGCTCGATCGGGTTCTGGGTCGCGATGACGAGGAACGGCTTCGGCAGGTGATGCACCTCGCCGCCGATCGTGGTCTGGTGCTCCTGCATCGCCTCGAGCATCGCCGACTGGGTCTTCGCGCTCGAGCGGTTGATCTCGTCCAGGAGGACGAAGTTGGCATGCACCGGACCCAGCACCGTGCGGAACGAGCCGGTCTGGGCGTCGTAGATCTGGTTGCCGGTGATGTCGCTGGGCAGCAGATCGGGCGTGCACTGGATGCGCTTGAAGGTCGCCTTGACCGTGTCGGCCAGGGTCGATGCCGCAGTCGTCTTGGCGAGCCCTGGGACGGACTCGAGCAGGATGTGGCCGCCCGCGATCAGCGAGATCAGCAGGCTGGTGCGCAGGCGGTCCTGGCCGACCATCTTCGCCGAGTAGGCGCTGGAGATGACCTTGAGGATCTGGCCGGCCCGTGCCATCTCGGCATCGGTCGGGGCGCCGCCTGCGCCTGAGCCCGCGCTGCCGGTCGCTGAGCCTGTTCCGGTCCCTGAGCCTGTTCCGGTCCCTGGGCCTATTCCGGCCCGTGAGCTCGTTCCGGTCCCTGAGCCTGTCGAAGGGCCCGGAACCTGCGACACGACCGGAGCGGCGGGCGCCGGCGGGCGGGGCGGGGGCGGCGGGGCTGCGGGCATCCCCGTGCTCTGGGCGTGCGGCTCACTCATTGCTGTCTCCTCGCATGCGGGACGGTCGCGGCGCCCTCCCTCGGAACAGCGTAATCGTCGCACGAAGCGCGATGACGGCTCCGGCGCACCTCAGCGCATCATCGCGACGAAGCGCTCGGCGATGAGGTCCAGTCCGAGCTGATCCGGGTGCAGGCGATCGTAGAGCCGGTCGGCCTCGTGGGCGCCCAGCAGCTCGCGCCCGTCGATGCAGGTGAGCGCGTCATCTCCGCGAGAAGCGACGGCATCGGCGATGATCTCGCGCGTGCGCGCCCGTGCGATCGGCGGCGACGGCATCCATGCCCTGACTGATCGAGCTGCCGTAGTGGATCCAGCGCCGTCCCGACGGCGGCGCAGGCTCGATCGTGCCGTCGGCGGTGAGCGAGATGAGCTCGACACGGGCATTGTGCGGCAGGCGGATCTCGACGGGCTGCTCGGGACGGACCGCGACGCTCACCGTCTCCGGGGCGGCGGGACGGATGCCGGTGACCCTCCGCTTCGCGTCGATCTCGACCACGGTGGGGTCGCCGAGCGGCACGAGCGATCGATCATCGCCCTGACGCACCACGAGCGCGATGGGCGGATGCACCCCGTTCGTGGCGAGCGTCGTGCTCGCCACGGTCAGCGCGATCCGGTCGGCGCTCGTGCGGAACCGCATCCGCACGCCGGCGGAGCACGACTCCACCCACTCGAACATCGCGTCGCCGTCCAGCTGACGCCGCAGTCCCGCGGGAATCCGATGCGGCATCCGACCGCCGGAGGGACCGGTCTCCAGGTCGGCCGCGCCGAACAGCACGTCGTTCCATTCCTCGGCGGTGATGGTCGTCAACTCGGTGCTCCTCGACTGCGCGGACCCCACGAGGCTAGCGCCCCGACGTGCCGCAGAGGCCGTTCGGTAGGATGGAATCGCCCGAATCGGGCCAGCTCATCAGCCGGTGCAAACCCGGCGAAGCACGGGCGAAAGCCCAGGGGGTTCACCCATGCCAGGAATCGTGATCGTCGGCGTCCAGTGGGGCGACGAGGGCAAGGGAAAGGCAACCGATCTGCTCGGTGACCGGACCGACTGGGTCGTGAAGTTCAACGGCGGCAACAACGCCGGCCACACGGTCGTGGTCGGCAACGAGAAGTACGCGCTGCACCTGCTGCCGTCCGGCATCCTGTCCCCCGGCGTCACGCCGGTGATCGGCAACGGCGTTGTCATCGACCTCGAGGTGCTCTTCGACGAGCTGACCGCGCTGTCCGCCCGTGGCATCGACGTCTCCAAGCTCAAGGTGAGCGCCAACGCGCACATCATCACGCAGTACCACCGCACCCTCGACAAGGTCACCGAGCGCTTCCTCGGCAAGCGCAACATCGGCACCACCGGCCGCGGCATCGGCCCGGCCTACGCCGACAAGATCAACCGCGTCGGCATCCGCGTGCAGGACCTGTTCGACGAGAACATCCTGCGCCAGAAGGTCGAGGGCGCGCTCGACCAGAAGAACCACCTGCTGGTGAAGGTCTTCAACCGCCGCGCCGTCACGTGCGACGAGATCGTCGACGACCTGCTCGCGTACGCCGAGCGGCTGCGCCCGATGGTCGCCGACACTGGCCACCTTCTCGACGAGGCGCTCGACCGCGGCGACATCGTCGTGTTCGAGGGCGGTCAGGCGACCATGCTCGACATCGACCACGGCACCTACCCGTTCGTCACCTCGTCCACCGCGACGGCGGCGGGTGCGGCATCCGGCTCCGGGGTGGGACCGGGGCGCCTGGACCGCATCGTCGGCATCGTCAAGGCGTACACGACCCGCGTCGGCTCCGGTCCGTTCCCGACCGAGCTGTTCGACGAGCAGGGCGACTGGCTGCGCTCGGCCGGCTTCGAGTTCGGCACGACCACCGGCCGTCCGCGCCGGGTCGGCTGGTACGACGCCCCGATCACGCGGTACGCCACGCGCATCAACGGCATCACCGACCTCGTGCTCACCAAGCTCGACATCCTCACCGGGCTCGACCAGATCCCGGTGTGCGTCGCCTACGACGTCGACGGCACGCGCTTCGATGACGTGCCGGTCAACCAGACCGACTTCCACCACGCGAAGCCGATCCTGGAGTACTTCCCGGGCTGGAAGGAAGACATCTCCACCGCCCGCACGTTCGAGGACCTGCCGCAGACCGCGCAGGACTACGTGCTCGCGCTCGAGAAGATGAGCAAGACGCGGATCTCCGTCATCGGCGTCGGCCCCGAGCGCGACCAGGTGATCGTCCGCCACGACCTCGTGTGACGCTTCGCGGCGTTCGGGAGGTGCGGCGTTCGCGAGGTGCGGCGTTCGGGAGGTGGCGCGAATGGTCGCTGAACCGCGTCCGGTGCGGCATTTTGCGACCCCTCCCGCGGGGCGCCGTCCGGGAGGTGGCGCAAATGGTCGCCTCGACGGCTCGGTGGCGACAACTTGCGACCCCCGGCGAGGCCCGAGCGTGAGGATGCACCCATGACGCAGTTCTGGATCGGCGGTTACGGCGCCGACATGGACGGGGATGCCGGCGGCATCGGCCTGCTCGAAGGAGACGAGGGGCGTGAACCCGCCACCCTCGCCTATCGCGGCGTCGTCGCGGCGGCGGCCTCGCCGTCGTGGCTTGCGGCGCACCCGAGTCTCGACGTCGTCTATGCCGCACTCGAGGGCTCCGGCACGGTGCAGGCATTCGTGCGGAACGGCCCGTCGACGCTGGTGCCGCTCGGCGACCCCGTCGAGGCCGGTTCCGGCGTCTGCCATGTCGCCGTCGCCCCGAGCGGCGGCTACCTCGTGGCGAGCTGTTACGGCGACGGACGCGTGGTGCGCATCGCGCTGGATGCCGGTGGCCGGCCGGGCGCGGCCTCGGCCGGGGATGCCGCGACCGACCCCTACGGGACGGATGCCGGCACCAACCAGCCGCGCGCGATCGACTTCGCCGAGGTGCTCGCATCGCTCAAGGAACCGCAGCCCGAAGCGCCGCGCACCGGACTGCTGCTGTTCGACGAGGCCCTGGGGCTGAACGCGACACCCGATCCCGAACCAGAGCCCGAGCCCGTCGAGGCCCCGTCCCGCGCCTCGCATGCGCACGCCGCGGCGTTCCTGCCGGACGGCCGAATCGCGACCACCGATCTCGGCTTCGACCTCGTGCGCATCTGGCGTGCTTCGACGGACTCAGCAGCCGGCCGGTCCGGGCTCGTCCTCGACCACCAGGTCGTCCTGCCGCACGGCGTCGGCCCGCGGCACATGGTCGTGCACCCGAGCGGCAACCTGCACGTGGTCACCGAGTACTCCTGCGAGGTGTTCACGCTCGCCGCCGGCGCGGACGGACGCTGGGCCCTCGCCGCGGCCACGACCGTGAGCCCGGCGGCGCAGGTCGGCATCGACTACCCGTCCGAGCTGTCCCGCTCCCGCGACGGCGAGACGCTTTACGCCGGCGTTCGCGGCAGCAACACGATCGCCGCCCTGCGTGTGCGCGGCGCGGGCGAGATCGTCGAGCCGTTCGCGCTCGCCGAATCAGGCGTGGAGTGGCCGCGGCATCACCTCGTGCACGACGGCGCCCTGCTCGTCGCCGGGCAGCGATCGGACGAGATCAGCGTCCTCGACCTCGACGAGCGCACGGGTGCGCCCCGCGGCATCCGCCACCGCACCGCGGCACCGGCACCCACCAGCATCCTGCTCGCCCGCTGATCTTGCGGGCGCCAGCATCCTGCCCGTCCGCTGTCCACCCCGCGCACAACTTCGGATCCGGCCGCCGACACGCCGCGGCATCCGCCTCCGGCCCGGCGTTTCCGCTGCGAGGTCCGAAGTCGTGCACGCGACGCGCGCGCTCACTCCGCCGCCGGCGACCCCGTCCACCTGATCGGCCCCGAGCCCTCCAGGCCGAGCACGTCACCGGGGTTCTGAAGTCCGCAGGAGGTCAGGCTCAGGCAGCCGCATCCGATGCATCCGTCCAGATCTCCGCGCAGGTGCTCGAGCTGGCGGATGCGGGCGTCGAGCTCGTCGCGCCACCGCTGGGACAGACGTGCCCAATCCTTCTTGGTCGGCGTGCGCCCGTCAGGCAGAGAGTCGAGAGCCGAGCGGATGTCCTTGAGCGGGATGCCGACCCGCTGCGACACCCGGATGAACGCCACCCGGCGCAGCGCGTCGCGGCGATAGCGGCGCTGGTTGCCGTCCGTGCGCTCGGAATCGATCAGTCCGTTGCGTTCGTAGAAGTGCAGGGCGGATGCGGCGACGCCACTGCGCCGCGACAGTTCACCGATCGTGATGCGACGGTCCTTGTCGCCCTCGAGCTGCGGCATGGTGTCTCCTCCGATCGTCGGACTTGACCTCAACCATAGTTGAGGTCCTAGCTTCATCCTCATGACAACGGACACGGGTGAGGTGCGGACGCCGCAGGGCATCGCGCCGGGAATCATGAGCGGCGCCTACGCATGGATCACGATCGGCGCGTGCGCGCTCGTCTTCCTCGGGGCGTTCGAATCGCTGGCGGTGACGACCGTGATGCCCGTGGTGAGCGCCGATCTCGAAGGCGAGCGACTGTACGCGCTCGCCTTCGCCGGGCCGCTGGCCACCGGAGTCATCGGCATGGTCGGCGCCGGCAACTGGGCTGACCGTCGCGGACCCACGGCTCCGCTGTACACGTCCGTCGCCGTCTTCGTCATCGGCCTGCTCATCGCGGGACTCGCGCCCACCATGGAGATCCTGGTGGTCGGCCGGTTCATCCAAGGGCTCGGCAGCGGCGCGCTGACCGTCGCGCTCTACGTCGTCGTCGCGCGGGTGTACCCGCAGCGACTCCATCCGGCGATCTTCGCCGGATTCGCCGCAGCGTGGGTCGTGCCCTCACTGATCGGGCCGACTGTCGCCGGTGTGGTGACCGAGCTCTTCAGCTGGCACTGGGTGTTCCTCGGCGTCGTCGTGCTGGTGCTGGCGGCGCTGCTCATGGTCATCCCGGCGCTGCGAGGGCTCGAGCGCGGCGGCGCGGGACGCGCCGCGCCGTGGGCCTTCGGGCGACTCGGATGGGCGGCGCTGGCCTCGATCGCCGTGCTCGCGCTGAACCTCGTCGCTGACCTTCCGGCCGTGGGGCCGGCGCTGGCCGCCGTCGCCGTCGTCGTCGCCCTGGTCGCGGTGCGTCCGCTGGTGCCGAGGAGAACCTTGCGCGCGCGACGCGGGCTCCCTGCCGCCATCCTCGTCCGCGGCGCTCTCGCAGCAGGCTTCTTCGCAACGCAGATCTATCTGCCGTACCTGCTCACGGGCGCCTACGGCTTCACCCCGACGCTCGCGGGTCTCGCTCTGACCGGCGGCGCCTTGGCGTGGTCCGGGGCCTCCATCGTGCAAGGGAAGCTGGGCATGCGGCTCGCCAGCGAACGCGCCGTGCGCATCGGCACCGTCCTCGTACTGACCGGCGTCACTGCGGTGCTCACGACCGCGCTGCTCGAACTCTCTCCGCTCGTGGTGGTGGCCGCATGGGTGCTCGCCGGTGGCGGAATGGGGCTGGCGAGCCCGCGGCTGAGCGCGTTGACGCTTGCGATGTCGGCACCGGACGACCAGGGGTTCAACAGCGCCGCAATGACGGTCGCCGACTCGTTCGGTACCGCCTTGGCGCTGGCGGTCACCGGCGTGCTCTTCGCGGCGCTCGCGGCAGGGGGTTTCGCGTTCGTCGCGGTGTTCGCACTGGCCGCGCTGCTCGCGGCGGCGGCGGTCGTCCTGGCACCCAGGGTGAAGTCCGGTCCGGATACGGCGCCTCCGCTCTCCTGAGTTGTGCGGGAATCGACGGGCAGGATCTTCACGAACGAGATCGCAGGGGGAACAAACCCCGTGACACACGGTTTCACTTCGGGAAGACTGGCTCTCCCACGTCCGACCGGAAGAAGGCGTCACCATGTCGACAGACGAATACGACCTGATCGTCCTGGGCGGAGGGCCGGTGGGCGAGAACGTCGCCGACCGTGCCGTGCAAGCCGGCCTCACCGCAGTCATCGTCGAGAGCGAGCTCGTCGGCGGCGAATGCTCGTACTGGGCGTGCATGCCGTCGAAGGCGCTGCTGCGCTCGGCCCAGGCGCTGCGCGCGGCGCAGCACGTCGCCGGCGCGGCCGAGGCGGTGACAGGGCCGCTCGACGTGCGCGCCGTTCTCGCCCGCCGCAACTCCTTCACGAGCGACTGGTCCGACGACGGCCAGGTCGCCTGGCTCGACTCCGCCGGCATCGACCTGGTGCGCGGACACGGCCGCCTCAGCGGCGAACGCGAGGTGACGGTCACGGATGCCGACGGCGCCGCCCGCGTCCTGAAGGCGCGCCACGCGGTCGCCGTAAGCACCGGCACGGATGCCACGATTCCGCCGATCGACGGACTGAGGGATGCCGCGCCCTGGACGAGCCGCGAGGCGACGAGCGCGCAGGAGATCCCGGCATCCCTCGCCATCATCGGCGGAGGCGTCGTCGGCGTCGAGATGGCCACGGCCTACTCGGGACTCGGCTCCGCCGTGACGCTCATCGCGCGCGGCGAGCTGCTCTCCGGCATGGACCCGTTCGCCGGCGAACTCGTCGCGGAGGGTCTGCGCACACAGGGCGTCGATGTGCGCACTCACACTGCCACGACCCGCGTGCGGCGCGACGGCGACGGCGTGACGATCACGATCGGCGACAACGAGGAGATCGTCGCGGCCGAGGTGCTCGCCGCGACCGGTCGCACCCCGCGCAGCGGAGACATCGGCCTCGAGACGGTCGGGCTGGAACCGGGGAAGTCGATCGAGACCGACGACACCCTGCTGGTGCCGGGCACCGACTGGCTGTACGCGGTCGGCGACGTGAACGGGCGCGTGCTGCTCACCCACCAGGGCAAGTACCAGGCGCGCGCCGCCGGTGACGTGATCGCGGCCCGCGCGAAGGGCGAGGACGTCGACGACGGCTCGTGGGGCCGGCACGTCGCGACCGCCGATCACGCCGCGGTCCCGCAGGTCGTGTTCGCAGAACCCGAGGTCGCATCGGTCGGCCTGAGCGCACAGGCGGCCGAGGATGCCGGATACACGACGCGCGTGGTCGACTACGACCTCGGCTCCGTCGCCGGTGCGAGCCTGCGTGAGGACGGCTACAGCGGAAAGGCGCGCATGATCGTCGACACCGATCGCGACGTCATCCTCGGCGTCACGTTCGTCGGTCCCGACGTCGCGGACCTGCTCCACGCGGCGACCATCGCGGTCGTCGGCGAGGTGCCTATCGCACGACTGTGGCACGCGGTGCCCTCCTACCCGACCGTCAGCGAGATCTGGCTGCGGATGCTCGAGGCTTACGGCCGCGACTCGGCGTGAGCCCCATCCGGTCGCGGCACTGCTCCGAACACCTGATGTGTGTCAACGCCCGCTGAATCCGCCCCGCATGTCCGAGGCATCCCATACGCTCGAAACCGAATCCGAGGAGGCATCACCATGAAGGCTGTACTCGCAGGAACCGTCATCGCCGAGGCCGACGACAGCGACCTCATCCCGATCGAGGGCAATTGGTACTTCCCGTTGTCGTCCGTGAAGGAGGGCGTACTCGTCGAGAGCCCTACCCCGTACACGTGCCCCTGGAAGGGCGAGGCGCAGTACTACTCCGCTGTCGTCGACGGCGAGACCCACGTCGATGCGGCATGGGGCTACCCGAATCCGTACGCGACGGCGTTCGAGCGACTCGGCAAGGACATCTCCGGGCACATCGCGTTCTCGCCCGACGTGGAGGTCGGACCATAGCCCGAACGAAGGGACCCGCCCGCGCATGATCGAGTTCCGCTCGGCATCCAAACGATTCCCCGACGGCACGCTCGCCGTCGAGGACTTCAGCCTCGTGCTGCCCTCGCGCAAGACGACCGTGTTCGTCGGGTCGTCCGGCAGCGGCAAGACGACGCTGCTGCGCATGATCAACCGCATGGTCGAGCCGACCGGCGGCGACGTCGAGATCGACGGCGAGAGCGTGCTCGGTAAGAACCCGGTGACCCTGCGCCGCAGCATCGGCTACGTCATGCAGAACTCCGGGCTCATGCCGCACTTCTCGGTCATCGACAACGTCGCGACCGTGCTGCGCCTGAACGGCACGCCGAAGAAGCGGGCGCACGAGCGCGCTCTCGACCTGATCGACACCGTCGGACTCGACCGCGCACTCGCCGACCGCTACCCGAGCCAGCTCTCCGGCGGCCAGCAGCAGCGCGTCGGCGTGGCCAGAGGCCTGGCAGCCGACCCGAACATCCTCCTGATGGACGAGCCGTTCGGTGCCGTCGACCCCATCGTGCGGGCCGACCTGCAGCAGGAGCTCATCCGGCTGCAGCGCGAGCTCGACAAGACCGTCGTGTTCGTCACGCACGACATCGACGAGGCGTTCCTGCTCGGCGATCAGGTGGTCATCCTCGACAAGGCCGCGCGCATCAAGCAGGTCGGCAGCCCGAGCGAGATCATCGAGAACCCCGCCGACGACTTCGTCTCCGCCTTCATCGGCGCCGAGCGCGGCCGCCGTGCGCTGCGCATCAAGGACACCCCGCGCGGCCGCGTCGTCGTCGACTCCGAGGGGCGCACCCAGGGGGCGCTGCTGGATGACACGGCCGACGTGGTCGGGGACGGCGGGTGATGTGAACTGGGTCACCGACAACCTCGATCTGATCCTCGAGCTCACCCTCGTGCACCTGCGCCAGAGTGCGATCGCGATCGTGCTCGGCTTCGTCCTGTCGCTGCCCCTGGGGTGGATCGCCTGGCGGTACCGGCTCGTGCGGGGCCCGGTCATCGTGCTCACCGGGCTGCTCTACACGATCCCCTCGCTGGCGCTGCTCATCCTGCTTCCCTCTGTGGTCGGCTACTCCGCCCGCAGCGAGGCCAACCTCGTCGTGGGGCTCACGATCTACGCCGTCGCGATCCTCGTGCGCTCGGTCGCCGACGGCCTCGACTCGGTGGACCCTGACGTGCGACAGGCCGCCTCGGCGGTGGGCTACGGCGGCGGCCGGAGGTTCTGGACGGTCGACCTCCCCCTCGCCGGCCCCGTGATCCTCGCCGGCCTCCGCGTCGCAGCGGTGAGCACCATCTCGCTCGCCACGGTGGGCATCCTCGTCGGTGTCACCAACCTCGGCTACCTGTTCACGAACGGGCTGCAGCGCCGCATCATCCCCGAGGTGCTCGCGGGCGTCCTCGCGGTCGTCGTCATCGCACTGATCATCGACCTGCTGCTCCTGCTCGCCGGTCGCGCGATCATGCCGTGGACGCGCAGCGCCGGTGTGAAGAGCACGCGTCGCCGGGTCCTCCCGATGAGGGCGGCCGCATGAACCTGTTCGCCGACGCCCTCGCCTGGCTGTTCTCCCCGGAACGGCTGGAGGGGCAGTACGCGCTGCCCGTCCTGCTCGGCCAGCACCTGTTCTACACCGTCGTCTCGGTACTGATCGCCGCGCTGATCGCCGTCCCGATCGGCTGGCTCATCGGGCACACCGGCCGCGGGCGCGAAGTCGCCGTCGCCGTCTCGGGTGCCGCGCGCGCAGTGCCGTCGTTCGGTCTGATGGTGCTGCTCGTGCTGCTGCTGGGCGTGCTGCGCGTGCCCGAGGCCGCCACCATCACGTTCGTGCTGCTCGCGATCCCGTCCCTGCTCGCCGGTGCATACACCGGACTCGAGGCGATCGACCGCCACGTGATCGACGCCGCGCGCGCCACCGGCATGACCCAGTGGCAGGTGTTCTGGAAGGTCGAGGTGCCGCTCGGCATGCCGCTGCTGGTCGGCGGCCTCCGCTCGGCCACACTGCAGGTCATCGCCACGGTCACCATCGCCGCCTACGTCAATCTCGGCGGACTCGGCTGGCCGATCATCCAGGGCATTCCGCTGCAGCGCTTCGACCAGGTGCTCGGCGGCGCGATCCTCGTCGCCGTCCTCGCCCTCATCGCCGACCTGCTGCTCGCCCTCGCGCAGCGTGCCGCGGTTCCCGCCGGCATCCGGGTCGCCAAGCCCGGCAGCCCCGCACCGCGCGCGGCCCGCCGCGCGGCATCCGCCACAGCCACAGCATCCGCCTGACTTCCCACCAGAGAGGAACACCATGTTCACCGCACGCAAGTCACGCCTCGCCCTCGCGACCGGAGTCGCACTCGCAGCCGGCCTCGCGCTCGCCGGCTGCGCGAGCAGCAATCCGCTGGACGCGCCCACCGACGACACCGCAGGAGAGGGCGGCTCCGACACGATCGTCGTCGGCTCACAGGCGTACTACTCGAACGAGATCATCGCCGAGATCTACGCGCAGGCGCTCGAGGGCGCCGGCTTCACGGTCGACCGCCAGTTCAACATCGGGCAGCGCGACGCATACATCCCCGACGTCGAGTCCGGCGCGATCGACCTGTTCCCGGAGTACACCGGCAACCTGCTGGAGTTCTACGACGACGCCGCTGACGCCACGAGCCCCGACGACGTCTACGCCGCGCTGCAGGACGCGCTGCCGGAGGGACTCACGGCCCTCGACTACGCCGAGGCCAGCGACCAGGACACCTACACGGTCACCCAGGAGTTCGCCGATGCGAACAGCCTCACCTCGATCGCCGATCTCGCGAACGTCGAGGGCACTGTCACGCTCGGCGGTGCGCCCGAGCTGGAGCAGCGTCCGTACGGTCCCGCCGGTGCCAAGGAGGTCTACGGGCTCGATCTCGCGTTCTCGGCGACCGGCGACACCACCTTCGAGTCCCTGATCGCCGGCGAGATCCAGGTGGCAGACATCTACTCCGCCGATCCGCGATTCCAGACCGAGGACATCGTCGCGCTGGAAGACCCCGAGAGCCTGATCCTCGCCTCGAACGTCGTGCCGATCGCCTCCAGCGACATCGCCGACGAGATCGCCGACGTCATCAACGCCGTGAGCGCCGAGCTGTCGGTCGACGACCTTGTCGCACTCGGCGTGCAGAGCACGGTGGACCAGATGTCGTCCGAGGACATCGCCACCGAATGGCTGGCCGAGAAGGGCCTCGTCGAGTAAGGACCGGATCCACGTGGCTTCGGACAGGAAGCGCCGGCGAGCGGCGAAGAAGGTCAAGCCCGGCGACGGGCACGCTCTCCGGCGCTTCCGCTGGTGGCAGCTGTTCTCGCGCGCGCTGTTCCACACCCGAATCGTCGAGGAGGATGCGCTGCCGCACACGTGGTCCGTCGACGTCCGGCTCTGGGGCGATTCGAACGGTGAAGTGATCGCGCAGCTCTACCGGGACGGCGTGAACGTGGCGGTGTCGAAGCTTCCCGCCGCATTCGCGGCGCCGGGCGGGACGATCGAGGTCGTCGCGAGCGGGTACGGCTTGAAGCGATGCCACTTCATCGCCGCAGACGGCTCCGAGACGCAACTGTCACCGGACCGAGCATCGGCCGAAGGGCGCCGCGCCCGGCTGGATCGTGAGCACCCCACGACGGGGCGCGCGATCGGTGCGGTGTCGTTCATCGTGCTCGGCGTGGCGGTCGTGCTCGGCATCCCGCAGATCGTCGAGCAGATCACGCACATCCCATGGGTCTCCGAGAACATCGGCGAGTTCACGTCACCCGTCCAGCTCCCTGCGTGGGCGAACATCTCGCTGCTGGTGGCGACCCTCCTGGCCAGCACCGAGCGGGCCCTTCGTCTACGCAACCACTGGCTGCTCGACGGCGGGCTGTTCGACGGCGATCTCTAGACCCTGGAGTCCTGCCGCGGGATCCACACCTTCTTGATGATGATGAGGATGGATGCCGTCACCGGCACGGCCACGAGCGCTCCGAGCAGTCCGAGCAGGGTTCCTCCGACGAGGGCGCCGATCACGACCAGCGAGCCGGGGATCGAGATCGCCCGGTTCATGACGCGCGGGGTGAGGAAGTACGACTCCACCTGCATGTACACCAGGTAGATCACGGCGAACACGAGCGCGAGGATCGGGTCGGCGAACAGCGCGATGCCGGTACCGATCACCCAGAAGATGAGCGAACCGACCAGCGGGATCAGCGTGATGAGGAACGCCACCACCGCCAGCAGCAGCGGGAAGGGCAGCCCCATCACCGTGTACAGCAGCAGCACGACCAGGGCGTTGATGAACGCGAGGGTCACCATTCCCATCACGTACCCGCCGACCGAGTCGGTGATCTGATCGGTGATGATCTCGGTGTTCTCGCGGTCGCGTGCCGGCACCAGGCGCAGCATCGCCTGCTTGATGCCCGGCAGAGTGGCGACGAAGTAGATGACGAGCACGAGCACGATCACCACACCGGAGATGGCATTCGCGATCGAGGCGCCGACCTGCAGCGCACCGCCGCCGATGGCCGCGATGTTGCCCGGATCGGTCAGGAACCCCTGCACGTCGCTGACGAGGTCTTCGAACTGATCGCCGAACTGCGCCTCGAGCGCGGCGTAGACGTCGCTGGCCATGAAGTCGCCGACGAGGCCCGGCACACTCTTGACGAACATCGTGATCTGCTCGACGACCACCGGGATGATCGTCCAGAGGATCAGTGCGAGCACGGCGATGAGCGCGACGAGCACGATCAGCACACCCCACCCGCGTCCGAGACCACGGCGCTCGAGGAAGCGCACGGCGGGGTCGAGTCCGAGCGCCGCGAACAGGGCCAGTGCGATGTAGATGATCACCGTCGACAGGTTCGACAGCGCGAGCCCCAGCAGGATGGCGGTGAGCGCGCCGAGGGTGACGAGGAACCCGAACACGAACGGCCGGTCGATGCGCGTCCAGAACGAACGCGAAGAGGGCTGCGGCTCGACGACGGGCTTCGGAGTGATGTCCGGGTCGACGGGTTCCGGCTTCTTCGCCTTCGAGGCCTTCGGAGCCTTCTTGGTCTTCGCCGCGGCATCCGCACGCGAGGCGGCATCCGCACGCGTCGCGGCCTCCGCACGTGAGGTCGGCGCGTCCTCCTGCGGACGGGCGTCGTCTGTCGCGGGAGGCAGATCGTTGCTCATGCGCCAACTCTAGAGCCCGGTCCCGCGATATCGTCTTAACCGCCGACGAACAGGGAGAGCCATGACCGACGCCGACGACCCCCGCGCCGAACTGCTGCGCCTGCGCGGCACGATCGACAACATCGACGCCGCCCTGATCTACATGCTCGCCGAGCGATTCCGCGCGACCCAGCAGGTCGGGGTCCTCAAGGCCGAGCACGCGATGCCGCCCTCGGACCCGGCGCGTGAGGAGCAGCAGGTCGCGCGCCTGCGCGCGCTCGCCGAAGAGGCGCACCTCGACCCCGAGTTCGCCGAGAAGTGGTTCAACTTCATCGTCGCCGAGGTCATCCGCCATCACACCGAGGCGGCCGAGGGCCGCTAGAGAGTCAGGATCCGCCCGCGCACGAGGCCTTCCACGGCGAGCGTGTAGGCGCGTGCGATCTCGGCATCCGGCACCGGCCGCTGGCCGGCGAACAACGCATGCTGCCCGCTCGAGCTCTCCAGCACGTTCGGCGAGACGGCGTTGATGCGGATGCCGCGCGGCGCCTCCGCCGCAGCCGTGATCACGAACGACTCCACGGCGCCGTTGGCGACCGCAGCGGCAGCCCCCGTCGCGATCGGCTCGCGGGCGAGCACTCCCGTGGTCAGAGTGATCGAGCCGCCATCGCGCACGTGGTCCAGCGCGCACCGCACGATGTCGATCTGCGGAAGCGCCTTGGACATGAACGCCTGCAGATAGTCGTCGCGGCGCAGCTCGGTGAGGTGCGCGAACGGAACGGATCCGGCGGCGGCGACCACGGCATCCACCTCGCCGACCCTGTCGAACAGGTCACGCACAGACGCGGGGTCCGTGATGTCGACGCTCCACTGGCTGCTGCGTGAGGCGCGCAGCACTTCGTGCCCGCGGGATTCGAAGTCCGAGGTGACGACGCTGCCGATGCGTCCGGTTGCGCCGATGACGAGGATCCTCATGCCGTCGATCCTATGCGCGGGCCCGCGAGCCAGGCCGCTGTCACGAAACGGAGGGCGCCGCGGATGCATTCCGCGACGCCCTCCTGAGTAGTCGGTGTCTGTCGCTGCGCCCCCACGCATCCCCAGCGCGACCGCGTCACCCTCTTGCCCCTGTGGGGCGTCCGCGTGACACCTTCCGATGATCAAGAGCGCGTCGGCCCTCTCCTGATACATCGAATGGAGAAATTCCTCAGAATCCGGCGCCGTGGCATTGGAACGGAGCGCGCAGCCCGGTCTGCCCGGATGCCGTCGCCAGCGCCTCCGCAGGGGAGCGGCCGCTGCTGAGCCCGGTGTGCAGGGCACTGAGCAGCTCGCTCGCCACGTCGTCCGGCACGACGGATGGCGCCGCGATCACGCTGCGGGCACCGGCATGCAGCCAGACCCTCGTCATTCCCAGCGCTTCCTCGCCCCAGCGCACCGAGGATCTGCCGAGCTCGCACGCCGACAGCACGACCGTGTCCGGCACGCGCGGGATGAGGTCGACGTCGTATCCGAACAGTGTGCCGTCGGCGAGCTCGAAGCCCGCGAACAGCGGGTTGTCTGCCGCGTGCCTGCCGTGCGCGGCGATGTGCAGAACGTCGACGTCGGCGGCGAGTGCCGTCACGGCATCCACTCGGACGTCGTCCGCGGTGAGCACGACCGCGCGCTCCCACACCGAAGCCGCGGTGCGCACCTCGTCGGCGGCGCGCGGCACCCGCGGGCCGGCCGCGAACCCGGCCCTCTGCAGGGAGCGCCCGGTGCGGCGATCCTGCACCCATCGCGACATCGACGTCGCCAGGGTGAAGGGCCGACCGGTCATGGTCGGGAGCATGGCCCACGGGATGCCTGCCAGGATGCCGGGCACGGTCAGCACCGCGCGGCGGTCGCCGAGCCGATCGCGGACCGGTGTGAGCAGCGCCTCGTCGAGTCGGCGCAACCGCTCGTCCAGCGCGCGGGCGACGACCGCCGCCATCGGTCCGGAGCGGATCGACGCCGAGACGTCGAGGTCGGCGCGCAGCCCGTCCGTTGCACGGAAGATCTCCGCATGATCGAGCGTCACCGCGGTGCTGCTGTCGGATGTCGTGATCACGCACAGCATCCGGTCGCCCGTGTAGACGTACGACAGCGCGGCGGTGGTGTCGTCGTCACCGGTCAGTTCTTCGCGCAGCCGGTCGAGCGTGATGCGCGGACGGTTGTCTCCGGCGCCGGTCGCTGTCCACTGATGCTCGCGAACGCGGTCGCGCAGCAGACGGACCCGCGGATGCGTCGTCCACTCCTGACCGGACAGTTCGGTGCGCAGCATCCGCAGCTCGCCGAGGTCGGCGGCGTGCCGGCCGTCGTGCGGCGGACGCACCGGGGCGACCTGCTGGCTGAGGTGCCGGGCGCGCTCCGACCAGTCGAAGAGCGTCTCGGGGTCGCGGCTCTCGGCAGCGGCGGACAGTCCGGCGAACACCAGGTTCGTGCCGTGCATGGCGAGCGACGCCTGCAGGTCGAGTGCCCCGAACGATCGCTGCCACTGCGAGAGCAGGTCGAGTCCGTCGGCGGCATGGCGGCGCGACTCGGCGAGCCGCGATCGCGACAGCGCGCGGACGGCACGGACCTCCGCCGCCCGAAGCCGGAGCGGGGTCGGGGCGTGCGGCGGCACCCGGATCGGCCGGCTCTGCCCGCCGCGGCGGATCGCGGCCAGCGCGCCGCTCAGCCGTACGGCGGTCGCCTCGCTCGGGAACCCGGCCCGGTCGAGTTCGGCGGCCGTCGCGGCGAACACGGCCTCAGGCGGTGCGGTGCCGGCATCCAGCTCGGCGTCCAGGCGGATCGCCTCGCTGCGGGCGGCCCAGCTGTCCGCGCCCAGTCGCCGGAACCGCGCGGCGGCGGTCTTCGCCACCTGCCGGGCGCGCTGCGGATCGTGCTGCAGCAGCGAGCGGGCGAGGTGGAACTCGGCCTCGGCGCGAGCCTGCCGCATGCGGGCCGAGCCGAACGTGACGGCGACATCTTCGAGCAGGTGCTCCGCCTCATCGACCAGGCCGGCGTCACGCAGCACCTCCGCGCGATCGAGATCGCTCATCGCGGCGTTCACCGGAGAGCCCGCCGCGATCACCGGACGGGACTGCGCCATCAGGTCGAGCGCCTCGACGAGGTCGCCGCGCAGGAGGGCGGTATAGCCGAGATTGTGTCGCGCCTCGGCTGCCGCTTCGCGTTCGCCCGCGGCCTCATAGATCGTGACGGCGCGCTCCAGGTCGGCGGTGCAGGCGTCGAACGCGCGGCGGTGCATGTGCACGAGTGAGCGGTTCAGCAGGCAGTTCGCCTGCGCCGTACCGTCGAGGTGGTCGATGGCGCGGGTTAGCATGTCCTCGGCCTCGCCGAGCCGGCCTGCCCGGGTGAAGAGCACGCCGAGCTGTCCGGCCAGGATCGCCCTGGTCTCCTCGCCCACACCTTCTCGGTCGAGGGCCTCGCGGCAGATGGCCTCGGCGCGGGCGGGTTCGCCAGTCTGCGCCATCACGTACGCCGTGGTGCCCGCGATCCGCGCGTGCAGGTCGGCGTCGTCCGGTGCCGCTGCCGCCGCCGCGCGTCCGAGCAGACGACGCGCCTCGGAATAGCGCTGGGCGTTGGATGCTGCGCGTCCGCGCTCGTACAGCTCGCGCGCAGAATTCCCCATCCGTTCAGGATGCCGTGTCCGCCGCTTTCGCGGAAGGGCGGGGAGGCTTCGACTCCTCGCTGCGCTCGTCGCTCACCCCGTTTCGTCTCGCTGCGCTCGCTCAACGACCCGTGGGTGGCAGCTGCTGCGGGTCGTTGAGCGAAGGCGGCGCAGCCGCCGAAGACGAAACGGGGTGAGCGAGCGCAGCGAGTCGAAGCCTGCCCCAGCCGCACCGCTCAACCCAACGGAGCGTCCGGCGGAAGCACCGCCAGCACCTCAGCCACGGCCTTCTTCGCGGCCGACGCGGATGCCGCGGCATCCACCGGCAGCGCCCCCAGCAGCGCTGCGACCTTGCCCGCCACGTACGGCGCGGCGAACGACGTGCCGCTCCACGCGACGAATCCGCCGCGGTAGTCGTCGGGGTCGACGGTCTGCCGTTCGAACCCGCCGAAGTCCGCCCGCGTCGCCGCCTGAGTGCCACCGGTGAATGCCGGTGTCGTCGAGACCACCATGGCGCCGGGTGCGTAGGTCCGCACCCACGGCCCGACGTTCGAGAACAGTGCCAGCGACCGACGCGACGGGTTCAGCGCCCCGACCGACACCAGCGGTACGGCCTTGTCGGGTGCGAGCCCGTTGTCGGCGCCCGGCCACGCCCACAGCGATGCGGGGAACGACGGCCGGTCGATCGCATCGTTGCCCGCCGAGCACACCACGACCGTCCCCAGCGACCGCGCGGTGTGCAGCAGGTCGTGCAGCACGAGCGAGAACTGTCCGTCCAGCGGCGTCTCGTGGTAGTACCCGAGCGACAGGTTCAGCACGTCGATCGGGTGCCCACCGTCCTCGCCGTTCACGAACCGCCGCTGCAGCTCGATCACGGCCGCGAGGGCCTGCAGGAACGTGCTCTCATCCACCACGCCCAGCGAACCGGAGACGCGGATCGAGAGGATGTCGGCATCCGGCGCCGTCTGCCGGATCAGCCCCGCGATGAACGTGCCGTGGCCAGCAACCGCATCGATCTCATCGTCGAGCTGGCCGTACAGGTCGGGATACTTCTCCGGGTCGTCATCGCCGGTCAGCCCGATCGGCAGGCCGTCGAGGTCGATCGACCTGGTCACGATCGAGTCGGGCAGCCACTCGTGCTCCCCGCACCCGGTGTCGAGCACTGCCACGACCGCCCGCCGCTGCTTGCGCGCGACGTCGCCGCGAACCGGTGCCGCGCCGATCCAGGAGATCGGCTGCCTGCCGCCCCGGCCCGGCTCGAGGTAGTCGTCGCTGCCGACCGGTCCCGCACCGCGCACCGGGTTGGTGCGGGTGAACGGGTTGGTCCTGGTGAACGGGTTCGTGCGCGTGAACGGGTTGAGGCCCACGGGATCGATCGCCAGCACGTGCTCGAGGCTCGCCCTCGGCATCGGGCCGCGGACGATCCGGCGGGCCCGCTGCAACACCCGCCAGGCATCCGGCGGAACGGGTGACTCGCCCTCGCGTGGGATCTCCGGCGTCGTCAGCACCGCGCGGTGCACGCCGGGGATGCCGGGCAGCATCTGCTTGCCGCGCCCTGCGCGCACGACATCGTCGTCCTCTACTTCGAGTTGCCAGCCGAACGAGTCGGCGGCCTGGGTCAGGGCGCGCAGGTCGCGATCGTATGCGCCGTTCTCACCGTCCAGGTTCTCGGAGATCAGCATCCGATCCGGCAAGTATGCGGTGGGGTAGGCGCGGATGCCGTCAACCGGCTCCACGGTCGGATCCAGGGCCGCTCCACGGGGGATCGACCCCTCCGCACGGTCCTGCCAACTCCAGTTCTCGGGCTGCGCCATCGCTCTCCCTCTCGGTTCGACGCTTCAGTCCTCACACCTCGAAGTGAGGCGTGAGCAGATCCTTCTGATCGCCGCCGACGACCAGGCGCACGCGACAGAGGCCCGGAGCGACGTCCTCGAACGCGAAGCGTCCCTGGTCGTCGGGGGTCGTGGTCAAGGTGCGGTCGTCCTGGGTGAGGTGCACTTCGACGGCGCCGGCATCCACCCAGCCGTCCACCCGGCGGCGGCCGCGTTCGGTGTGGCTGACGTGCAGCAGGATGCTGGCCGACCCGTCGCTGAACTGCAGCGTCGTCGTCTCGCCGTCGCTGCCGCGGACGGCGGCTTCGGCGTTGTCGATCAGGGTGAGCAGCGCGTATTCGCGTGAGATGTCGGCCATCGCGATCGCCGCGATCACGCGCTCGGCGAGATCGGACGGCGGCGGGTCGAGCTGCTCGGCTGCGGCGCGCAGTCGTGGGAGCAGTTCCGCATCGGTGTCAGTCATCGCGCCCCCCTTCGCCGAAGTCGCCGCGGTGGGTGAGTTGCGTGCGCAGTTTCACCAGGCAACGCCTGCGGGTCGGTCCGATGCTGCCGACGGGCATCTCGAGTTCGGTGGCGAGCGCGGCGTAGTCGGGGCGGTCGTCGAAGGCGATCACGCGCAGCAGTCGCCGGCAGCGCTCATCCAGGGCCGCCACGGCCTTCCAGATGCGGCGCGATTCGTCGGATGCCGCGACCTCGGTCTCTGCGGATTCCTGTGTCGGGAGCATCGGCTCGAGCACCTCGTCGGAGGTGGCATCCGTTCGCCGGTGGCTCTTCGAGACCTTCCACGCCTCGCGGCGAGCGGTCATCGTGAGCCAGCCGGAGATCGCCCGGAAGTCGGAGATCTTCTCGTGGCTGCGCACGAGGGCGAGCCAGGTGGTCTGCACGACGTCCTCGGCGAGTGTGCGCTCAAGGCCGTAGGCGCGCACGACGTGCCACAGGACAGGGGTCATGAGGCGCACCAGATCGTCCATGGCGCGCCCGTTTCCGGAACGCCAGTCGGCGAACAGATCGGCCGCACGCTCCCACCGCGCCGAACCGTCACTGACAGCGCCCCCGGGTGAAGGGTCGGTCATGAAGATCATTGTGCTCACACCTACCAGGAGCACGGCAAGCGTTTCCTGATACATGACGCGCCTACTCTGGAGAGGTGATCGCTCTCGCCGTGCTCCTTTTCATCAACGCCGCCTTCAATGCGGTCGTGTGGCCCCAGTTCTACAAGCGGGTCGCGCGCGACCCGCGGGCCCGGGATGCCGAAGGCCGCGCCACCGCGTTCCTCAAGGTGCACGCGGTGCTGATCGCGGTCGCGCTGGTGCTCGCTCTGGTCTCGGTCATCGCCGGTATCGCCGCGCTCGTCGGGGCGCTGTAGCGGCGGCATCCGCCCGCCCGGCGCCGCGGGTCATCGACCGGGCTGAGCGCAGGCGCGCAGCGCCGGAGTCGAAGCCTTCAGCCTGCCCAGCGGCCTGCCGTCAGGCGCGCGCGACCGGCTGCTGCAGTTCGGTGACCCAGTCGGACTGATCATCGGACACGGCTCGCACGTACAGCTCACGACACGGTCCCGCAGGGACGAGTCCGCGCGCGACGATCTCCGTGTGGATCGCGTGCCAGCTTTCGGCGATTCCGTCCATCGAACCCAGATGGATGCCGCACACGGCGGCATCCACAGCCGGGAGCCCGACGATCTCGACTCCGTCGCGCTCAGGTCCCGTGTACGTGTACCCGACGACCAAAGAGATGCCGTCCTCGACGTTCTCGTACTGCGCGATCGGTGTCTCAAGAGTGCCTGGGTCGCCGCCGATGATTCCGGCGACGGCGTCGAACGCGGGGCCGACGACGCCTGCGACCTCGGGTTGTGATGTCACGACGGCCCGCCGGGCGGCCAGGCGGACGGCGGGCAGGGGCTTTTCGATGATCTCGATCTGGGACATCTGGTTCTCCTTCTCAATGAGGTGGAGCCTCCGCTCGACGTCGACGAGTCGTTCGGCCGCGATCCGGTGCTCTTCCTCGACCTCTGCGCGGCGGACGCGCAGCAGGCCGCCGATGCGCTCGGCATCGACGCCCTGGTCGAGGATCATGGAGATGTCATCAAGGCCGAAGCCGAGCTGACGCAGGGCCACGATCCGGTGCAGCCTCTCGAGCTGTGACGGATCGTAGGAGCGGTAGCCGCTGAACTCGTCCACGTGGGCGGGCTCGAGCAGCCCGGCGGTGTCCCAGTGCCGCAGCATCCGGTGGGTCACCTGGCCGATCTGCGCGAACGCTCCGATGGACAGCATGCTTCCGTTCTCCTGCCTGCCACAGTGTCAGGGTCAAGTATCGCGTGCGGCATCGGGCTACCGGATCGCGAACTGCCCGGCGTGCGCGGCCCAGCCGGACTCGGCGGGGAGCGCCCGCAGAGCGGCGTTCGAGACCGCCAGCAGCACGGCGATCGCGCAGATCACGGCGCCGACGACGAGGGTCGCCTCGCGGCCGATCAGCGACAGGCCGATGCCGGCGACCAGCGGCGCGAGCGGCATCGCGCCCATGCCGAGCACAGCCGAGGCGCTGTTGGCGCGGCCGAGCATCTCGGTGGGCGTGGCGACCATGAAGTAGCCCATCAGGGCGGCGTTGACCGCGGGGATGAAGAGGACGATCCCGGCGAGCACGAGCGTGAGCAGCAGCGGCGAGTGGAACGGGATCAGCGCGAACACCCCGATCGCAGACACGGCCAGACCGCCGATGATGACCGTTCCGGCGCGGACGCGCGAGACCAGCAGCGGCGCGAACAGGGCGCCGACGAGCATCGCCACCCCGGCGCCGGTCGCGAGCAGTCCGATCGTCAGCGGCGTGTGGCCCTGCTGCTGCAGCGCGTAAATGACGGTGGTCAGGGCGCTGCTGAAGCCGAGGTTGACGATCGTCGCCACGAACAGCACGCCGCGAAGGTCGACGCGGGAGAACAGCCACCCGAACCCCTCGCGCACCTCGCGCAGGGCGTTGGGTTTGCCGACCGCGATGGCGGCGGCGACGAGACCGGTGTCGGATGCCGCGGCATCCGCCCCTTGCCCGTTGTCCGCGGCCTCATCCGGAAAACCGGGATCATCTGGCGTGTCGTCGGCGCGTCGCGCATTGACACTCCGGCGACGCGCCGACTCGTCCCCGTTTTCCGAGCGGGCGGGGGCTGTGGATGCCACGGCCGAGCTCTGCAACAACCACGCGGTCACGGCGGCGATCAGATGGCACACGGCCATCGCGGCGCCGATCAACCATGCTCCGGCGGCCAGAAGCACGCCGCCGAGCGGCCCACCGGCCAGCTGCAGCACGGCATCCCTGCCCTGGTTCGCGGCCTGCGCCCTGCCCATCGCGTCGTCGGGCACGATCTCCTTCAGCGCGCTCTCGCCGGCGATGTCGAACAGTCCGGTGCGGGCGGCCAGCAGGATCTCCATGATCAGCAGCGTCACAAACGTGAGCGCATCGGTCAGCGCGAGCACCGTGAACGCGACCGAGAGGACGACGCCGACGAGCGAGCCCATCACCATCATCACGATGCGGCGGTGGCGGTCGGCGAGCACGCCGCCGAACACGGTCGTGACCGTACGGATCGTCATCCCGACCGCGCTGATCGCCCCGGCCTGGGCGGGTTCGTTCGTTACGAACAGGGCGATCAGCGGGATCGCGAAGCCGAACAGTGCGCTCGCCAGGCCCTTGGCCGTGTCGCTGACCAGCCAGGCGGCGTAGCGCCCGTTGCGGGTCAGGCTGTGGGGAGCGGTGGCGGTGGTCATGCGATCGATGGTAGATCCGCAATGATCATTGCGCAATAGTAATTGCGCAACTTTTGTTGTGAGTAGACTCGGGCCATGAGCGACGAGCGGCCGAAGCCGGTGCATCCCGACGCCAAGCAGGCGACGACCGAGATGCTCAAGGCCTACGCGCACCCGCTCCGGCGGCGCATCGCCAAGGTGATCGCGGGGCGCGGGCACGCCAGGGCGGCCGATGTCGCGGCGGACCTCGACGTTCCGGCGAACAGCGTGAGCTTCCACCTGCGGGTGCTCGCCGAGGCCGGACTCATCGAAGAGGCTCCCGAACTCGCCCGCGACCGACGCGATCGCGTCTGGAAGTCGGTCGAGGGGGCGTGGAACATCGGTTCTCCGGAGCATCCGGTCGCAGATGAGGTGCTCGGCGGGGTGCTCATGTCCGCGCTCGCCGACGACCACATCGATCTCGTCCGGCGCGTCATGGCCTGGGTGCCCGAGTACGTGTCGGGACGGACGGCCGAGATCCACGGCACGTTCGCGCAGAGCAACCTGCGTCTGACCGAGGTGGAGTTCCGGGAGCTCGAACGTCGGATTCAGGAGGTCATGAAGGAAGTGCAGGATGCGCACGACCCCGACGATCCGGAGAACCGCCTCTGGGCCCTCGACATCATCGCGGCCGACGACACGATTTGAGGGGCGGATGCCGCAGCATCCACCCCTCAGATCACAGCAGGACTACGGCTTCGCGCGCCGGATCACGAAGAACGAGATCACGATCATCACGACTGTCGCGACCAGCATCCAGCCCGCGAGGCCGACGGCGCCGAGCTCGACGACGCCCGCCCACACCCGCGCCCACAGCTCAAGCCGGGTGATGAGGAAGGCGACGCCGACCATCAGCACGGCGAGGGACACCCAGACGATCGTGAGGACGGTCATTCCCCAGGTCTTGAACACCGTGGTTGCGGTGAACCCGATCACGAAGAACAGCAGGGCGACGACGAAGTAGGTGAATCCGGCGCCGAGCGGACCGGCTTCCCACACCCACGGCAGGTGGAAGAAGTAGCCGTTGATCCCCCACCCGTTCGTGGCGAGCTCGATGGCGCCCCCGACGATGAAGATGACCGCGAGCAGCGCCGACGCCGCGGCCGCCGTGAGCATCGTGCCGAGGAAGAAGTCACGCCGCGTGATGCTGAGCGCCTGCGAGAACGGGAAGGTGTAGGACAGGGCGCCGATACCGATGCCGAAGAAGTACCAGAGCGGAGCCTGGCTGCCGCCACCGTACTTGGGCTCGTCGACCGGGATCATCGCGTAGATGGCGATCGAGACCAGCAGCGCGCCGCCGAGGATGATAAGCGGCACCCAGATGAATGTCTGCCTGTTGATCAGCTGCAGTCGGACGACGTTCAGGATGCGGGACATCAGGCGACCTCCTCGGTCTCTGTGCTGGCTTGGGCCTTCTGCGTGAGGCGGACGATGAGTTGCTGGAGGGAGACCGGCGCGAGGTCCAGGCCGGATGCCACGACCTCCGCCCGCTCGTCCGCGCCGAGCGTGCCGAGCACGGTCACGGATGCCACGCGTCCCAGCGCCTCGCGGTGCAGGACCTCGCGGCCGGCGGCCCAGGTGTCGACCTTGGCAGCGTCTCCGATGACGGTCACGGCGCGGTCGCGTACGGCATCCGTCTCCTCGTTCAGCAGGATCCTCCCGTTGTCGATCACGATCACGCGCTCGATGAGGTTGGCGACTTCGTCGATCAGGTGCGACGAGAGGATGATCGTGCGCGGGTGCTCCGCGTAGTCCTCGATCAGCCGGTCGTAGAAGATCTGCCTGGCGACCGCGTCGAGCCCGAGGTAGGGCTCGTCGAAGAACGTCAGCTCAGCGCGCGAGGCGAGCCCGATGATGACGCCGACGGCAGAGAGCTGGCCCCGCGAGAGCTTCTTGATGGTCTGCTTCGTCGGCAGCTGGAACTCCTTGATGAGCTCGTCGGCGAAGGCCTGGTCCCAGTTCTCGAAGAACAGGCTGGCCGCCTTGAACGCGTGCCGCGGTGTCGCGTCATCCGGGTACTTCTGGCTCTCGCGGACGAAGCACATCCGGCTGAGCACCCGCGTGTTCTCGTACGGGTGCTCGCCGAACACGCGCACCTCGCCGGAGGAGGCGAAGTTCTGCGCGGTGAGGATCGACATCAGCGTGGTCTTGCCCGCGCCGTTGCGGCCGAGCAGTCCGTAGATCGCGCCGCCGTCGATGTCGAGCGACACGTTGTCGAGCGCGTTCTTGTCCTTGTAGTGCTTGGTGAGGTTGTGCACCTCGATGACGGCGGTCATGCGGGGTTCCCTTCAGGTTTCGCGGAGGACGCGGTGGTGGATGCCGCGGCGGCGCGTTCGCGCAGGAGGGCGGCCAGGTCTTCGGCGCCGAGCCCGAGCGTGCGGGCCTCGGCGAGGAGCGGATCGATGTAGCGGTCGGCGAACGCGGAGCGCCGCTCGGTGAGCAGCGTCGCGCGGGCGCCGGTGGCGACGAACATGCCGATTCCGCGCTGCTTGTACAGCACGCCCTTCTCAGTGAGCATGGCGACTCCCTTCGCGGCGGTGGCGGGGTTGATGCGGTAGAAGGCGGCGAGCTCGTTGGTCGAGGGCGCCTTGGACTCCTCTTCCAGCGAGCCGTCGAGAATCTGGTCCTCGATCTGCTCGGCGATCTGGATGAAGAGCGCCTTGCCTTCTTCGATCACGATGCCTCCGGTGGTCAGCTGGTTACTTACTCGACTAGGTAACCATCTAACCCTGTGTGTGTCAACACCCGTTTCGCCCTAGCCTCGTGCGCGGACGGTCGTCAAGACCCCTGCGCATCGTCGTGCCGGCGCGTAACGTCCCCGACGATGGCGCCGCCTGCGCGCCCACAGCAGAAGGAGCAGGAGACAGTGACGGACGTGATGCCCGCGACGGCGACCTCGGCATACGAACTGGGGGCCGTTTCAATCGAATCCCGAGGTGCGCTCAGCGATGCGATCCTCGGCATCCTGACCGGCGACGCGAATCGCGCCGACGACCTCGCCGCGCTCGCCGCGGCGGCCGAGGAAGTGGAGGATGCCGCACGCGACGACGACGTTCAGCTGTCGCTGTTCCTGCTGTACGCGCTCTGCTACGGCTCCCTCGCGCAGCACGGAGCCGACTGGGAATGGGACACGCGACTGATCGAGGCCCGCCTGATCCTCGAGCGTGCTTTCGAGGCGGCGGTTCGGCGGCAGGTCGGACCACTCGTGGAACCCGCGCCGCGCGCGGGCGAGGTTGCCGAGGCTCTGTTCGAGATGACCAAGCCGACCCCTGGTCCGAGCCTCTCGCGCTACATCGCGCGACATGCTGATGCCGCTCAGGCGCGCGAGTATCTGGCGCAGCACAGCATCTACACGCTGCGCGAGGCGGACGCGCACTCCTGGGCCATCCCGCGGCTGACTGGGCGGGCGAAGGCGGCGCTGCTCGAGATCCAGGCCGACGAGTACGGCGGCGGAAGCCACCAGCGGATGCATCAGGTGATGTACGCGAGCAGCCTCCGCGGTGCCGGACTCGACGACACCTACGGCCGCTACGTCGACGCGGTTCCCGCGGTCACGCTGGCGGCGTTCAACCTCATGACGATGTTCGGCATGAACCGGCGCCTTCGCGGTGCCGCCGTCGGTCATCTCGCCGCGTTCGAGATGACCTCGTCCATCCCGTGCCGCTTCGTCGCGGAGGGGCTCCGCCGCGTCGGCTTCGGCGACGACGTCGCCGCGTACTACGACGAGCACGTCGAAGCCGATGCCGTGCACGAGCAGATCGCCGGACGCGATCTCGCCGGATCGCTGGCCGAGGATGAGCCGGAGCTCGTGGGCGACATCGTGTTCGGCGCCGCGGCCTGCCTCGCCGTGGAGGGGTGGGCCGGCGACCTCATCCTCGAGCGTTGGAACGCCGGTCAGTCGTCGCTGCGCGACTCCGAAGCGGCGCGCTCGATCGACCGAACGGTGGCAGCATGACGGACGCGCCGGTCAGCATCACCCCCTGCCCCAACGGTCCGCTCCTGGTTCGCGGCGACATCGAGATCCTGGACGATGAGGGCAGGGCAGTCCCGCGCACGCGCCGTACCGTCGCCCTCTGCCGCTGCGGAGTCTCGACGATCAAGCCGTACTGCGACGGGACGCACAAGTCGGTCGGCTTCCGCGCGGAGTGAGCGTCGCGGGTCGCGAGCCGCGCGCCGCCGGGCGTCAGCCGCGAAGGTCGCGGGCGCGCAGCGCCAGTGCGGATGCCGCGGCCAGCACCACCGCGACCGCCCAGGTGAGGGCGAGGCCCCCGAGGTCGACGCCCTCCGCCAACGGCGACTGCCGGTACACCCAGGCGTACGGCGACAGCGCGTTCAGCCACTCGAGGTCGCCGGACTGCTTGGCCAGCGCCTGCAGGATGTACCCGAGCACCGAGATGCCGGCACCGACGCCGGTGGCCCAGATGCGGCGGCCGGTCGCGGCACCCGCGAGCAGCGCAGCGCCCGCCGCGAGGAACGCCAGCCCGACGAGCGAGACGCTCGCGCCGACGATCCGCGCGGGCTCCAGCTCGAGCTCGGCCGGCCCGTTCATGGCCCACACCACCAGGCCCGCGAACACGCCGAGCCACAGCAGGCGCACGAGCACCGACAGTGCCGTCTCCAGGGCGTACTGGCTGCGACCGATGCCGTGGGCGAGATCGAGTTCGGCGCGCCCGCTCTCCTCGGCCGAGGCGAGCGACGAACCCCAGATCACGGCTGCGATCGTCAGCAGCAGGAATCCGAGCAGGCCGTAGAACGTGGCCTCGGTGTAGCCGGCTCCGCTGGCGATCTGGTCGTACCCGAGGGTGTCGATGAGCTCCTGCGGCAGCGAATCGATCAGGCTCTGCAGTTCGGCACTCGCGCCGAGGCTCGGATACAGCGGCAGGTAGAGGAACAGGACGGCGGCGATGCCGAGTGTCCAGCCGAGAAGGCTGCGCCACGATTCGCGCATGCTGCGCCGGAACACCGGCAGGAGGCTACGCACGATCGCCCTCCCGTCCGTGGCTCCGCGAGCGGCGCGACCGCGGTGCGTCCTCATCGACGCCCCCGTCTGCCGCCGAAGCCTCCACCTGGCGACGTCGTTTACTGGGGGCGTCGGCGGCAGGAGGGGGCGCCGACGTATCGGCTCCGGTGGCATCGCCGTACAGCCGCAGCACCGACTCCTCGAGGTCGGGTTCTTCGACCGTCAGGTCCAGCACCTCGTACTGTGCGAGCGCCTTCACGAACGGATCGACCGCGCCCTCGATCGTCGCGGAGAGGTGGACGCTCGCACCGGTCGCCGAGGCGGTGGTCGAAGCACCCGTCGCGGGGTCGCCGCTCACCGCAGGGGCAGCGGTCGCGGCGACATCCAGACCTTCGACCCCCGCGATCTTTTCGAACGCGGTACGCGCGACCGCGGCATCCGCCCCGCGGATGCGCACGCGCACGCGGCGCACGGATCCGAGTCGCAGTGACGCGACGTCGCCCTCGGCGACGATGCGCCCGCTCGCGAGCACCGCGACCTCATCGGCGGTCTGCTGGATCTCGCTGAGCACGTGCGAGCTCAGCAGCACGGTCTGGCCGGCATCCCTCGCCTCGCGGACCAGCTGCAGGAACTCGCGCTGCATGAGCGGGTCGAGTCCGCTGGTCGGCTCGTCGAGGATGAGCAGCTCCGGGTGGTGCATGAACGCCTGGATCAGTCCGAGCTTCTGCTTGTTGCCCTTGGACAGCGTGCGTACCGGCCGGTCGAGGTCGACGCCGAGGCGGTCGGCCAGGTCGTGCGCGGTGCGCAGGACCGATGCCGCCTCGCCGGCGCGCCCGGAAACCTCGGCGTAGAACGCGAGCAGGCGGTGGCCGCTCGATCGGCCCTCGAGGTGCAGCTCGCCCGGGACGTAGCCGATCCGCCGGCGCAGAGCCGCCCCGCCGTGGCGCGGCTCTTCGCCGAGGACGCGCACGGTTCCGGACGACGGGCGGATGATGTCCACCAGCGTGCGCAGCGTCGTGGTCTTGCCCGCACCGTTCGGCCCGATCAGGCCGAAGATCGTCCCGGGCCGCACGTAGAGGTCGAGCTCGTGCAGTGCGACATTGCGGCCGTACCGCTTGTGCAACGCGCGGACTTCGATCGTGTCGGTCATCGCTCCTCCTCGGTGTCGGCGGTCGCGGCGTCCGCCGCCATCGCGGCACGCGCCCCCTCGAGGAACGCATCGGTCGCGTAGATGCCGTGTGTGAGCAGCTCCATAGTCGGCAGCGTCGCGCGCAGGAGGCCGGCGGGGCTGAGCTGATCCTGGCCGAGCGCGCGGGCGATCTGCGCGCGCATCACGACCGGGCCGAGTCCCATGAGCGCCATCAGCAGCGCGGTCATGTCGGGGTCGCTCATCGGCACGAGCAGGCCGGCGTCACGCTGTTCGTCCAACGTCGCCCTGGTTCCCGCGAGGATGCCGTCGAACAGACGATCCGCGGCGGGGGAGCCGTCGACGAGCATGCGGCCGAGGTAGTCGATGTACGGCCCATAGCGCTCGATGTCGTTCAGTGCCGCGCGGATGCGATCGGTGGTCGGGGCGTCGATGAGCTCATGGTTCTCGTCGGTGAAGACGCTGACGACATGCTCGTCGCAGGCGGTGCGAAGCGCCGCCTTGTCGCCGAAGTGGTGCACGATCAGTGCCGGGCTCACGCCCGCGTCGCTCGCGATGGTGCGCATGCTCACACCGTCGAACCCGCCGGAGGCGAACGCCGCGACGGCCGCGTCTCGGATGCGGGCGCGGGCTGTGAGATCGTCGGATGCTGAACGCATGTACAGCACACTAAACGTTTGTTCAGCCGGCGTCAAGGGGCAGCGCTCGTACGCTGGGGAGGTGGACTTCTCGTATGCGTCGCTTCGGCGCTTCCCGGATGTGGAGGCGCCGAACCTGCAGGCCTGGGATGCCACCGACGAGCTCCTCGTGCAGCGCGCGCTCGCTGCGGGCGTCACGGGCGAAGAGATCGCGGTCATCGGCGACGAGTACGGTGCGATCGCGCTGGCGCTGGCGGATGCCGGACGGCAAGGAATCCGCGTGCACCAGGACCTTGCGACCGGGCGGCGCGCGCTCGCGCGCAACGCCGCAGCGGCGGGGCTCGGAGGCTTCGTCTCGCTCGAGCTCGAGCCGGCGCTGCTCGACGGAGCGCGGCTGGTGCTGCTGCAACTGCCGAAGTCGCTCGCAGAGCTCGAGGAGATCTCGGATGCCGTCGCCCGCTGGGCCGCGCCGGATGTCACGCTCATCGCAGGCGGACGTGTGAAGCACATGACGCTCGCACAGAACGAGGTGCTCGGGCGGAGCTTCGAGAACGTGCAGCCGCAGCGTGCCGAGCGGAAGTCGCGGCTGATCGTGGCGAGCGGGGCGCGGGAGGTGCCGGTCGAGCCGCCGTACCCGGTCGCTGAGCCTGTCGAAGTGCCCGGACGGGTGGAAGCGCTGACCCTTGTCGCTCACGGCGGCGCGTTCGCCGGCGCCAGGCTCGACATCGGCACCCGTGTACTGCTGGAGGTGCTCTCGGGGGAGGAGAGGCTTCGACTCCCTTCGGTCGCTCACCCCGTTTCGTCTTCGGCGCTGCGCGCCTCCGCTCAACGACCCGCAACTGGAGCCTCGACCCCGACGGTGGTCGACCTCGGTTGTGGCACGGGCGCGCTCGCCGCGGCCTACGCGCTCGCCCACCCCGAAGCTCACGTCATCGCCACCGACCGCTCGGCGGCGGCCGTGGCATCCGCCCGCGCCACCATGATCGCGAACGGCATCCAGGACCGTATCACCGTCACCCACGACGACGCCGGCTCTGAAATCCCCGACCACAGCGCAGATCTGGTCCTGCTGAATCCGCCGTTCCACCTCGGCTCCAGCATCCACACCGGCGCCGCCACGCGGCTCTTCGACGCGGCCGCCCGCATCCTCAGACCCGGCGGCGAGCTGCTCACGGTCTACAACTCGCACCTCGGCTACAAGTCCGAACTGACGCGGCGGATCGGCCCCACCGAGCAGCTCCGCCGCACGCCGAAGTTCACGGTGACTCGCAGCATCCGACGCTGAATCCATTCCGCGCCGCAGATTGTCGACATTCGACACGCTAGGCGACTTTTGTTAGGTTGAAATGTAGACCTTTGGTCTGAGACCAGTCCGCGACCGCGTCCTTCTTTCGAAAAGCTGTGCTGCGAAGAGGCGTGGGCGTATGGTCGATGTTCTTTGCGGCGGGGCCGACCCCCGTCGTCAGTGCCGCCAGCGCAGCGATGTCGAAACGGCCGTGTGAGCATCACCCGGGCGCAACCGAAGCAGGCTCACCGACACCCGAAGCCGGGAGCCGCGGGGGAAACGTGACCGAAACCGCTCTTGAAGCGCGCCATCTTTTCAAAGTTTTCGGACGGAATCCGAAGCAAGCCGTCCAGCGTCTGAAGTCCGGAGCATCCCGTACCGAGGTGCAGGACGCCGGAACCGCTGCCGTCATCGACGCCAGCTTCACCGTCAACAAGGGCGAGATCTTCGTCATCATGGGCCTGTCCGGATCGGGCAAGTCCACCATCATCCGTATGCTGAACGGCCTGCACGACATCACCGACGGCACCGTGACGATCGGTGGCGACACCATCACCGGCATCCCGGCGGCGCGCCTGCGTGAGATCCGCCGTGAGAACGTGTCGATGGTCTTCCAGCACTTCGCGCTGCTGCCGCACCGCACGGTCGCAGCGAACGTCGCCTACCCGCTCGAGCTGAAGGGCGTCGGCAAGACCGAGCGCCTCGCGAAGGCCGAAGAGGTGCTCTCGATGGTCGGGCTCGACGGCTGGGGCGACAAGCTGCCCAGCCAGCTGTCCGGCGGAATGCAGCAGCGCGTCGGTATCGCCCGCGCTCTCGCCGCCGACACCGAGATCCTGCTGATGGACGAGGCGTTCAGCGCCCTCGACCCGCTGATCCGCCGCGAGATGCAGGAGCAGCTGGTCGAGCTGCAGGAGAAGCTGCAGAAGACCATCGTCTTCATCACGCACGACCTCAACGAGGCCATGTTCCTCGGCGACCGCATCGCCGTCATGCGCGACGGCCGAATCGTCCAGATCGGCACGCCGGAGGACATCCTCACCGACCCCGCCAACGACTACGTCGAGCAGTTCGTGCAGGACGTCGACCGTGCGCGGGTGCTCACAGCTTCCAACGTCATGGAGCGTCCGCGCCCCGTCGTCGCCGAGACCGCAGGCCCGCGCACCGCGCTGCGCCAGATGCGCGACGCGTACATGTCGGCCGCCTATGTCACCGGGCGCGATCGCAAGCTCATCGGCATGGTCACCGACCGGGATGCCGTCAAGCTGGTGCGCAAGGGCGATGCCGCACTGAGCTCGATCCTCAAGCCCGTCCCGCAGACGGTCACCGAGGACGAAGTGCTCATGAACCTGTTCGTTCCCGCTGTCGAGTCGCCGCTGCCCCTCGCCGTCGTCGACGCCGAGGGGCGCCTGACGGGGGTCATCCCGCGCGTCACGCTGCTGGCCGCACTCGGCCCCGGCCCCAACTCCACTGAGGAGATCACCCTGCCGCACCAGCCGGTTCCGCAAGCCGAGATCGACGCGGTGCTCGGGGAGGCGGATGCTGCGACAGCGGCCGCCGCGACCGAAGCGCCGACCGTTGAAGGAGAGGTGCGCTGATGGACGGTTTCCGCATCCCCCTGGGCGAGTGGGTCGCCGCCGGCGTCGACTGGATCAAGGACAACCTCGAGGGGCTCCTGGACTTCATCGCGTTCGTCGTCAAGTTCCTCGTCAATGGCCTGACCGACATCCTCACCGGCACGCCGATCGTCGTCGTCATCATCATCGCCGCGCTCATCGCGTGGGCCGTGCGGTCGATCTGGATGGCGATCGGAACGGTCGTGTCGTTCGCGCTGATCCTCAGCATGGGACTGTGGGTCGCGGCGATGCAGACGCTGTCGCTCGTGATCGTCGCGGCGCTCGTCGCGGTCGTCATCGCGATCCCGCTCGGCATCTGGTCGGCGCGCAACGACACCGTGCGCACGGTGCTCAAGCCCATCCTCGACTTCATGCAGACGATGCCGGCGTTCGTGTACCTGATCCCCGCGATCGTGTTCTTCAGCATCGGCGTCGTGCCCGGCCTGGTGGCCACGGTCATCTTCGCGCTGCCCCCGGGTGTGCGCATGACCGAGCTCGGCATCCGCGGAGTGGACTCCGAGACCGTCGAGGCCGGACACGCGTTCGGCGCGACGCCCGGACAGATCCTGCGCGGCATCCAACTGCCCCTGGCGATGCCGACCATCATGGCAGGTGTCAACCAGGTCATCATGCTCGCCCTGTCGATGGCCGTCATCGCCGGTATGGCCGGCGCCGACGGACTCGGAAAGCTGGTCGTCGAGGCGATCTCGACCGTGAACATCGGCAAGGGGGTCGAGGCGGGTCTCGGCGTCGTGTTGATCGCCGTGTTCCTGGACCGCGTGACCGCGGCGCTCGGAACGCCGGGTGAATACCCGTCGTCGCTGATCGGGATGCTGTCCCGCCGGCGCGCCGCACAGCGGAACGAGACGACCAACACCGCGAAGGATGCATCGGCCGAGGCCGAGAAGCTCAACGCTTCCGGTCAGCGTCGGGCAGTGCTCTGAGCATCCCTAAGAACCCATACGTAACGCAGCAGAACATACGAAAGGAAGCACCATGAAGAAGTTCCGGCACATCACAGCCGCCGTGGCCATGGGGGCAGTGGCATCCCTCGCACTCGCAGGTTGCGCGACCGGCAACGACACCGCAGGAGGCGACGGTGGCGAGGAGAGCAAGGGAACGATCACGCTCGGGTTCATCCCGTCGTGGTCGGACGGCCTGAGCATGGCCTACCTCGTGCAGGACCAGCTCGAGAAGATCGGTTACACGGTCGAGCTGCAGACGCTCACCGAGGCTGGCCCGCTGTACACCGGCCTCGCGCAGGGCGACGTCGACATGTTCCCGTCGGCATGGCCCGAGGTCACGCACGCGGAGTACATGAAGACGTACGGCGACGACCTCGAGGACCTCGGCGCCTACTACGAGAACGCCAAGCTCACGATCGCGGTGCCCAGCTATATGGACATCGACTCGATCGAAGACCTCAAGGGTGCGGGCGACCGCTTCGACGGCAAGATCATCGGCATCGAGCCCGGTGCCGGCCTGACCGGCGTGACGCAGAACTCGATGATGCCGGAGTACGGCCTCGAGGGCGAGTACACGCTCGAGACCTCGTCGACCGCCGCGATGCTCACCGTGCTCGGCGAGGCCATCGACAACGAGGAGGACGTCGTCGTCACGCTGTGGCGTCCGTTCTGGGCCAACAGCACCTACGACGTCAAGGACCTCGAAGACCCGCTGGGCGCGATGGGCGAGGCCGAGACGCTGAACTTCATGGCGCACAAGGGCTTCGCCGAGGAGTTCCCCGAGGCCGCTGAGCTCGTCGAGCAGATCAAGCTCGACGACGACCAGTACGGCGCACTCGAGGACCTCGTCGTCAACGAGTTCGGCGAGGGCCAGGAGGCAGAGGCCATCGACAAGTGGCTCGAGGAGCACGGCGACCAGTTCGACTGGGTCGTCGAGTAAATCCACTCTTCTGACGAAGGGGGCGTCGCAGCTTCTGCTGCGGCGCCCCCTTCTTCTGCATCCACCTGCGAGCACTTGCTGTCCCGCACAACTCAGGAGAAACGTCCCAGATCCGGGTGCTCTCGCCCGAGCCGCTGCCGATCGCGACCGAAACTCCGGAGTCATGCGGGCGCGCCGCGTGTCAAGACCCCTGCGAGGGCGAGCGGATGCCGCGTAGCGTCGCCGTATGGACGGTTTCGCGGCTGTCGACTTCGGGTTCGCGCGGGAGATGCTCCAGCGCGGCATCGCAGCGCTGTACCTGGTCGCGTTCGTCTCGACGCTGAACCAGTTCCGTCCGCTGTTGGGTGAGCGTGGGCTCCTGCCCGCTCCGGAGCTTCTGGAATGGGCATCGACCTCGAAGGCGCGCAAGCGGATGCTGCGCCCCACCCTGTTCACGCGGATCCGCTACACCGACCGGCGGCTGGTCGCCCTGTGCTGGGCGGGCATCCTCGTCGCGGCGACTCTGATCGCCGGCATCCCGCAGCTCGCCCCGCCCTGGGTGCCGATGATCTGTTTCCTGCTGCTGTGGGTCGGGTACATGTCGATCTCGAGCATCGGCCAGACGTTCTACGGCTTCGGTTGGGAGATGCTGCTGCTGGAGGCGGGCTTCCTCGCGGCGTTCCTCGGATCCCGCAACGAACCTCCGCCGACCTTCGTGATCGTGCTGTTCTGGTGGCTGGTGTTCCGGCTGGAGTTCGGCGCCGGCATGATCAAGATCCGCGGCGGGCGGGAGTGGCGCGACCTCACCGCACTGACCTATCACCACGAGACCCAGCCGATGCCGGGGCCGCTCAGCCGCCAGGCGCACCTGCTGCCACGGTGGTTCCACAAGGGCGAGGTGCTCGGCAATCACTTCGCGCAGCTGGTCGTGCCGTTCTTCCTGTTCGCCCCGATCCTCGGGCTGTTCGTGCCGGACGCTTCGACAGGCTCAGCGGCCGAGATCGCCGCGATCGTCGGCGCGGTCGCCGGAGCGATCGTCATCCTCACCCAGGCGTGGCTGGTCCTCACCGGCAACTTCGCGTGGCTGAACTGGGCGACGATCGTGATCGCGTTCTCCGCCATCGGGCTGCCGTTCGGCGCCGCGGCGTCGCCGAGCATCCCGGTCTACTGGGTGGCGATCACGTCGCTCGTCGGCATCCTCTACATCGTCCTCAGCTGGCCGGCGCTGCGGAACCTGTTCGCGAAGCGGCAGCTCATGAATGCGAGCTTCAACCGGTGGCAGCTCGCGAACGCGTACGGCGCGTTCGGCACCGTCACGAAGGAGCGGATCGAGATCGTCGTGGAGGGCACCACGGTGGCCGATCCGGATGCCGCGGACTGGCGCGAGTACGAATTCAAGGGCAAGCCGGGGGACGTGCGCCGCGTGCCGAGGCAGTTCGCCCCGTACCATCTGCGGCTGGACTGGCTGATGTGGTTCCTGCCGCTGGGCCGTTCGCTGGAGGACTGGTTCACGGCGTTCCTGGTGCGGCTGCTGGAGGCCGACGAGCCCACCCTGCAGATGCTGCGCCACGACCCGTTCGACGGTGAGCGCCCGCTGTGGGTGCGAGCGGCGTCGTACCGCTACCGTTTCACGACGCGCGAGGAGAAGCGCGAGAGCGGCGCGGTCTGGGTGCGGGAGGACCGGCGCGCCGTCATGGGCCCGGTCGGGCTGCGGTAGGTCCAGCCGGGGCTTGCGGCCCGTGCGGTCCGCGCGGCGCGGCGGTGGCGCCGGTACACCTGCACGACCCGGGCACATTTGCACGACCGAACGGGCTCCACGGTCGTGCATCCGTTCCCGGGTCGTGCAGGCATCCCCCGCAGCACCCGCGGCGGCCTCAGTCCTGTCGCTTCTGCGGCATGCGCTCCGGTTCTGGCGCAGGCGCGGGCGCTGGCTCGGGCGGTGTGACCGAGGCGGTGATCTCCCGCGCGACCTGCTTCTCGAGCACCTCGACGGCCTGGTCGCTGAGGACGATGAGCCCGTCGAGCTCCTCGCGCACGCGCTTGTACGCGATGTTGCGCTCGGCCTGAGTTGCCGACTCGTCGACGGCGACCTCGAGCAGCTTCTGCGCCCGATCGAGCTTCTTGCGCTCGGCCTCGCTGAACGTGGAGTTGCGCAGGCGACGGGCCTCCTTCTCGGCGATCTCGAACGCGACGGCGGCGTTGCCGACGGCATCCAGATACTCGCTGACCTGCTGTTCGCTCACCTTCGCGGTCGCGGCGGACGGCCGAAGATTGTCCGCCGTCTTCTTCGCCCGCAGGAAGGCGGCAGTCAACGGCTGCCGACCGTCGCTCATGGCGGGGAAGGCGATGAGCTTGGCGACGTCGAGCTCGTAATCGAGCCAGCGGGCGGTGATCTCGTCGTGCTCGGCGAACAGGCGCTCGAGCAGCTCCTTCGAGGAGAGCTGCGAGTCGGATGCGACATCCTTGGCCGTCGCGGGCAGCAGCTTGCCCCGCGCGGCGTACTGCGCGGCCTTGATCTCGCCCTTCACCCGCAGGGTCTCGAGCCGCCGCTCGTGGCGGCGCTTCGCGCCCCGCTCCCACGCCTTGGCAGCACCACCAGCCATCCCCATGATCGGGAAGACCAGCCACCAGTAGTTTCCCGCGAAGGTCCAGAAGCCCTGGAGGAACTCATCCATGATGCGTTCAGCCTAATGCGGCCCCGTGCCGCGCCGCTCCAGTTCTTGGCAACCGGGTGGTGAAGGTCCGGATGCCGTGCCAGGATGACCCACGACTCGGCTCACCGCGAGCCCGAACGGAGAGGAGCAGACATGCAACTGGCCATGATCGGACTCGGCAGGATGGGCGCGAACATCGTCCGGCGATTGATGCGCGACGGGCACGAATGCGTCGTCTACGACGTGAATCAGGATGCCGTCGCCGCTCTCGTTGCGGAGGGCGCCACTGGTGCCGACAGCATGGCCGACCTCGCGGCGAAGCTCGAACCGACCCGTGTGGTCTGGATGATGGTTCCTGCTTCTCTCACCGGCGCCGTCGCCGAGGAGGCGGCGGCGGTGCTCGAGTCCGGCGACATCCTCATCGACGGTGGCAACTCGAACTACCGCGACGACGTCCGTCGCGCGAAGGCGTTGCGAGAGAAGGGCATCGAGTACGTCGACATCGGCACCAGCGGCGGGGTGTTCGGACTCGAACGGGGCTACTGCCTCATGGTCGGCGGGTCGGATTCCGCGTTCGCGCACATCGAGCCGATCCTCCGCACGGTTGCGCCCGGTGTCGGCGAGGTGGAGCGCACGCCGGGTCGCAGCGGCGACCTCACTCCCGAGGAGCAGGGTTTCCTGCACTGCGGACCGTCGGGCGCAGGACACTTCGTCAAGATGGTGCACAACGGCATCGAGTACGGCATCATGGCCGCGCTCGCCGAGGGCCTCAACCTGTTGCACAACGCGGATGCCGGAGTGCGCGAGGCAGAGCACTCCGCCGAGATCGCCCCGCTGGAGGAGCCGGAGTTCTACCAGTTCCCGATCGACACGGCTGCAGTCTCAGAGCTCTGGCGTCGCGGATCGGTGATCTCGTCGTGGCTGCTAGATCTCACTGCGGCCGCGCTGCACGAGAACCCCAGGCTCGACGGCCTCGCCGGCCGAGTCTCGGACTCCGGCGAGGGTCGCTGGACCGTCAAGGCCGCGGTCGACGTCGGGGTGCCGGTGCCCGTGCTCGCGGCATCCCTGTTCGAGCGGTTCGCGTCCCGTGACGAGGACCAGTTCGCCAACCAGGTGCTCTCGGCGATGCGACTGCAGTTCGGCGGGCACAAGGAGCTTCCGGCCGGCGACGTGCTCGAGGCGGGGGGCCGCAAGTCCGACTCGGCTTGAGCGGGGCGCCGGGCTCAGGCGTCGGCATCCGCCTCGTCGGAATCGATGTCTTCGGCGCCTTCGCCCAGATCATCCTCGACCTGCGCCGGCGGCAAGTCGTCGAGGAACGCGCGGTCGTCGTTCGGGTCGCCTGTGCCCTTGTCGAGTCCGGACTCGGTCGGGTCGTCGGTGCGCGGATCGCTCATGGCATGCTCCTTCTGTTAGGTGGATCAGTCTTCCGGCCCGAAGCCGGCGTCGAAAACACGGTGGTACCGTTCGGCATCTTCGAGCGTCTCGCATTCGAGGAGACGCGCTTCGGCAACCGGCATGAGCGGCGACTCATGCGTGTCCGACGCCGCGAACGATGGAAGTGCCATGGTCCGTCAAGAATCATGGTTCGCCGAACCGGATGCCAGAGGCTTGACAATCCGTGCGCCCAGCGTCCCAGCTTCCCAGGTTGTCAGCGCCCGAGCTTCTCCGCACACGGCACGCACAGTTCCGCGAACGGACGCACGCGCAGGCGGGCGACCGGGATGCCGCGACCGCAGTTCGCGCAGACCCCGTAGGTGCCGACATCCATGCGCGCCAGCGCCTCGTCGACCTGCCGCAGTTCCTCGCGGGCGCCCTCGAGCAGCCCGCTGAGCCGCGACCACTCGGCCGACAGGGGAACGCCCTCCGGGTCGTGCTCGTCATCGTCGCTCTGGCTGCTGCGGTCGTGAGTGAGCTGGTTCAGTGTTGCCGTCAGTGCCTCGGTGCGATCGTTCGCCTCGCGCCGCAGGGCGTCGAGAAGAGGACGCAGCTCGTTGTCGCTCATGCCCACACCTTAGGCCTGACGGCGTCCGTCCGGTGTCTGCAAGATCAGGCGAGAGCGGATGCCGGTCGGCCGGATCCACGTGCGATATGGCTGCGTGCATGGCTGACGGCGTCGTCGAGGGACGTGAAGAGGTGACGGTGGTGGCGGAGGGAGTTCAGCACGCCGACGGTGCGGAAGAGGTCCTCGTGCACCGGCTGCACCCCCTTGATGAGCACGGTCACGCCGCGCCGCTCGAGGGACTGCACGATGTCCTGCAGAGCGTGCGCCCCGCTCGCGTCGACGTGCTCGAGCTTCGACATGCGCAGGACGACGACGGTCGCACCCTGCATCCGCGTGATCTCCTCGAACACCCGCTCTGCCGAGGCGAAGATCAGCGGCCCGTCGATCCGCACGACCGCGATGCGCTCATCGCCGGGCTGGGGCGGCCCGGCGATCTCCTCGCGCTGCACGCCCGTGCTGCGCGAGAGGTTGCGGATCGCGAAGACGCCGGCGAACACGATGCCGATGACGACGGCGACGATGAGGTCGAACGAGACGGTGATGATCGCGGTCACGATGAACGCCGCGGCATCCGACCGCGCCGACTTCAGGATCGAGCGCATCGTCGCTGCGCGAACCATGCGGACGGCGGTGAGCATGAGCACGCCGGCGAGACCCGCGAGCGGGATCATCCCGACCGGCCCCGACAGCACGAGCACGAACAGCAGCAGTACGACGGCGTGCACGATCGACGCGAGGCGAGTGCGACCGCCCGAGCGCACGTTGACGGCGGTGCGTGCGATCGCTCCGGTCGCCGGCATCCCGCCGAACAGGCCGGAGCCGATGGACGCGATCCCCTGGCCGACCAGCTCGCGGTCCGGGTCGTACGAACCCGTGTCGCCGAGGGAGGCGGCCACGCGCGCAGAGAGCAGCGACTCGATGGCGGCCAACGCGGCGATCGTGAACGCCGGGGCCAGCAGGGCGGCCGTCCCGCTGAGGGTGATGGTCGGGAGGGCGGGCATCGGGAGGCCGGCGGGCAGTGCACCGATGACGGCGAGCGGACTGTCGATCATCAGGCAGAGGAGCGTCACGACCGCGATCCCGATGAGGGAGCCCGGGATGCCGGGGTGCAGGCGCTGCGCGAGCAGCATGAATCCGATCACGATGAGGGCGGCGCCCACTGCCCAGGGGACGTAGGTCCAGTCGGCCTCGGAGATCGCCTGCACAGCTGCGATGAGTGCGTTGGAGCTGTGGCTCGCGGCATCCGCCTCCCCGCCGACCGTGAGCGACGGCACCTGCTGCAAGAAGATGATCGCGGCGATGCCGAGCGTGAACCCCTCGATCACCGGCCACGGGATCACGCCCACCGCCTTGCCCAGCCGTAGTGCACCGGCGGCGAGCACGATGACGCCGGCCATGATGCTGACGAGGGCGACCGTGCCGACTCCGTGCTCGGCGACGATCGGCAGCAGCACGACGACCATCGCCCCGGTCGGGCCGGAGATCTGCACGTTCGAACCGCCGAAGATCGCGGCCAGGACGCCCGCGATGATCGCGGTGATGAGTCCGGCCTCGGCGCTCACGCCCGAGCTGACTCCGAACCCGAGCGCGAGGGGAAGCGCGACGATTCCGACGGTCAGCCCCGCCACTACATCGCGCTTCCAGGTGCGCCGGAGATCACGGTAATCGTCGAGCGACGGCATCAGGCCGCGTACGCGAGCTGAGGTGCTCACAGCGGGCCCTGTGTGAGCGCGGGCAGCGCGTTGGCGTGTTCGATGCGCTCGCCGTCGGTTCGGACGATCTCGAGCAGCAGTGCGCGGGCGACCGCGAGCATCTCTGCGGTGCGCCGGTCGGCCAGGCGGTAGTAGACGTGGCTGGCGCGGCGTTCGGATGTCACCAGGCGATGCCGGCGCAGCACGGAGAGGTGCTGGGAGAGGTGTGATGCCTCCAGCCCGGTCTCCTCGCCCAGTCGGGCGACGCTCACCTCGTCGGCGTCCGAGAGGAGCTCGAGAATGCGGATGCGGAAAGGGTGCGCGAGCCCCTTGAAGAGGTTGGCCTTCACCTCGTAGAGCGGACGATGGGCCTCACTTAGTGACATGATGAAATGATCATATCGCGGAAACGGGGGTGCTTCGGCCGACGGGCGTGCAGATCGACTGACAGGTGTCGCGCCGAGCGCGCCAGGCGGCTCAGCCGAACAGCAGGCTCAGCACGGTCGAGCCGCCGCCGACCAGGATCAGCGCCCCGATCGTCACCCAGGCGATCAAACGGATGCGGCGGTTGCGGCGCTCGCCGAGGTCGCCGTAGTCGTCGCTCAGGTCGTCGCTCATGCGACCGGCTCCGCGACGGTCGGGCCGAAGGCCGCCGGCAGCGTCGCCTGAGAGGTCTGACGCAGCTCGGATGCCGAGACCGTGAACAGCCCGGTCACCTCGAGGTCGGGCACGGTGTCGGTCACGCCGATGCGCAGCACCGGGTAACCGCGTCCCTCGCACAGGCCCTGGAACTTCACGTCCTCCTCGCGCGGAACCGTCACGATGACGCGACCGGTCGACTCCGAGAACAGAGCGGATGCCGCATCCACCCCGTCGCGCTCCATGAGCTCGGTCAGCCACACGCGGGCGCCGACGCCGAAGCGCATGACACCCTCGGCGAGTGCCTGGGCGAGGCCACCCTCGGACACGTCGTGAGCCGACGAGATCAGCCACTCGTCGCGCGCCGCGCCGATGAGACCGGCGAGCGTCTTCTCACCCGCGAGGTCGACCTTCGGCGGGACGCCGCCGAGGTGGCCGTGCACGACGTCGGCCCAGGCCGAACCCGAGAGCTCGGTCGCGGTGGTGCCGAGGAGGTAGATGTTCTGTCCCTCGTCCTGCCAGCCAGACGGGATGCGGCGCGAGACGTCGTCGATGATGCCGAGCACGCCAACCAGCGGAGTCGGGTGGATCGGGGTGTCGCCGGTCTGGTTGTAGAACGAGACGTTGCCGCCGGTGACCGGGGTGCCGAGCTCGTAGCATCCATCGGCCAGGCCGTCGACGGTCTGCCCGAACTGCCACATGACCTCGGGGTTCTCCGGGCTGCCGAAGTTCAGGCAGTCGGTGATCGCGGTGGGCGCAGCGCCCGTGACGGCGACGTTGCGGTACGCCTCGGCGAGCGCGAGTTGTGCACCCGCGTAGGGGTCGAGCTGGCAATAGCGGCCGTTGGCGTCGGTGGAGATCGCGAAGCCGAGACCCGACTCCTCGTCGGCGCGGATCATGCCGGCGTCGTCGGGGAAGGCGAGGGCTGTGTTGCCGAGCACGTAGTAGTCGTACTGGTTGGTGATCCAGCGGGTGTCGGCGAGGTTCGGCGAGCCGACCAGCGACAGGAACTGCTCGCGCAACACGTCGCCGTCGTTCGAGCGGGGCAGGAGCTCCGCAGCATCCGCCTGGAGCGCGTCGATCCATGTCGGATAGGCGACCGGACGGTCGTAGACCGGCCCGTCGACCGCGACCGTCGACGGGTCGACGTCGACGATGCGCTCGCCCTGCCAGTCGATGATGAGGCGGCCGTCGCCGGTGACCTCGCCGAGCACGCTGGTCTCGACGTCCCACTTGTTCACGACCTCGAGGAACGCGTCGAGCTTCTCGGGAGCGACGATGGCCATCATGCGCTCCTGCGACTCCGACATGAGGATCTCCTCGGCAGTCAGCGACGGGTCGCGCAGCAGGACGTTGTCGAGGGAGACGTGCATGCCGGAGTTTCCGTTGGCGGCGAGCTCGCTGGTCGCGCACGAAATCCCGGCGGCGCCGAGGTCCTGGATGGCCTCGACGAGCTCGCCCTTGTACAGCTCGAGGCAGCACTCGATGAGCACCTTCTCGGCGAAGGGGTCGCCGACCTGGACGGCGGGACGCTTGGTCGGGCCGGTCGAGTCGAAGGAGTCGGAGGCCAGGATGCTGGCGCCGCCGATGCCGTCGCCGCCGGTGCGCGCACCGAAGAGGACGACCTTGTTGCCGACGCCGGTGGCGTTCGCGAGCTTGAGGTCCTCGTGGCGGAGCACGCCCACCGCGAGGGCGTTCACCAGCGGGTTGGCCTGGTAGACGGAGTCGAACACCGTCTCGCCGCCGATGTTGGGAAGGCCCAGGCAGTTGCCGTAGAAGGAGATGCCGGCGGTGACGCCGTGTACGACGCGGGCCGTGTCGGGATGGTCGATCGCGCCGAAGCGGAGCGCATCCATCACCGCGACGGGGCGGGCACCCATCGAGATGATGTCGCGGACGATGCCGCCCACGCCGGTCGCGGCGCCCTGGAACGGCTCGATGAAGGAGGGGTGGTTGTGCGACTCGGCCTTGAAGGTGACGGCCCAGCCCTCGCCGACGTCGATGACGCCCGCGTTCTGGCCCATGCCGACCATGAGGCGCTCGCGCATCTCGTCGGAGACCTTCTGGCCGAAGCGGCGCAGGTAGTTCTTGGAGGACTTGTAGGAGCAGTGCTCTGACCACATCACCGAGTACATAGCCAGCTCGCCCGAGGTGGGGCGGCGGCCGAGGATCTCGCGGATGCGGGCGTACTCGTCATCCTTCAGCCCGAGGGCGCCGTAGGGCTGCTCCTTCTCGGGCGTCGCCGCGGCGTTGGCGACGGAGTCGGGGACGTGCTGACGAGCGGATGCTTCGGGGGCGGTGGTCACGCGCGCTCCAAGTGGCGAGAGGGCTGGCGGGGCGGTCTCAGTCTACTTGCGTCGGCTGGCCGTAGATCTCGCTGAGAATTGCCTTGCCGCATGAGAATCGTGCTCGCACGGCAAGTCTCACCGTGGTGCGGAATTCTCGCGGCCGGACAGTCTGGCGGGGCAGGTCAGCGGGCGGCTGAGATGAGGCGTCGGGCGAGTGCTTCCGCCGCTTCTCGCAGCGGCTCGGGGCCGACGATCGTGAAGGGAGCCTCGAATCGCACGATCGACGCCAGCACACCGGTCCACGACCAGGAGCCCACCGTGATGCGGCACGAGTCCGCGTCGATCTCTTCGAGCGTCCCGTCGCCGATCCACGGGATGATCTCGCGGGCGGGGAGGTCGATGACCACTTCGCCGACGCAGGGCCAGCGGTCCTCGGCATCCGAGCCCTTCGCCCGCGCGGCGAGGTAGGTCTCGGCATCCACCGCCGGCAGCGCGCGCGGGGTGAACGACGGACCGGTCGGGATGCGCGGCGACATCCGGTCGAGCCGAAAGATGCGCCAGTCGTCTGCCTCGAGATCCCATGCGAGCAGATACCAGCGGCCCTCGCGAGCGACGACCGCGTGCGGCTCGGTGCGGCGGGGCGGACGGTCGTGGTCCGCGCCGTAGTCGAATCGCAGGACCTGCCGGTCGCGGGCGGTCGCGCTCACGGCTTCGAGCACGGCGGGATCGACCTTGGCACTCGCGTTCTGCGCGCCGGTGAAGCGGATGCCGTCGATCCGATGCCGCAGGCGGGAGGGCATCACCTGTCGCACGGTGGCGAGGGCGCGCTCGGCGGATTCGCCAATGTCGACGCCGGTGGTGGATGCCGTCTGCAGGGCGACCGCGATCGCGACGGCCTGGTCGTCGTCGAACAGCAGTGGCGGCAACTCGGAGCCCGCGGCGAGGCGGTAGCCGCCGTCGGGGCCCTTGATCGCGCCGATGCGGTATCCGAGTTCGCGGAGCCGATCGACGTCGCGCCGCACCGTGCGCGGGCTCACCTCGAGGCGCTCGGCGAGCACATGGCCGGGCCAGTCGCGCTGCGTCTGCAGCAGGGACAGCAGCGCGAGCATGCGCGAGGAGCTTCCGGTCATGGCATCCATTCTGCGCCGAGTAGAGGACCGAAAATGACCTCTACTGCTGTGATCGTGGTTCTCGACGGCCGCTCGGCCCGTCGGACGCCTTCCCCATCAGGAGAGAATCATGACCCTCACCACCACCACTCACCTCAACTTCCGCGGCGTCGCTCGGCAGGCGCTCGAGTTCTATCAGTCCGTGTTCGGCGGCGACCTCACGATCGCCACCTACGGCGACTTCGGGATGCCTGCGGGCGTGCCCGGCGCCGACAAGGTCGTCTTCGGCAAGCTCGCCGGGGTCGGCGGCATCCGCCTGATGGCGTACGACATCCCGGGTCAGGACGACGCGGACGCCGCCGCGACGGCGGGTTCGACGCGACGAGAGAACGGCGTCACGATCACCGACCGGACCTTCTTCCAGTCGCTCGACAGCGGCTCGATCGAGGCGGTCGCCACGTACTGGGAGCGCCTCGCGGAGGGAGCCGCGATCATCGAGCCGCTTGCGGCATCAGCGTGGTCGGCCGGATTCGGCATGCTCACCGACCGCTTCGGCGTGACCTGGGTGCTCGGCGTTACGGCCGAGTGAACGCCGGGTCCGGAGGTGTCGCTAATTGCCGCTGCAACACGGTCTGAGCGACAACTGGCGACACCTGCGGGCGGCGGCGGCGCGCTGCCTCCGGTGGCCCTGTCGGGGAGGTGTCGCTTCGTGCCGCTGCAGCGCTGGTTGAGCGACAACTGGCGACACCTCCGGGTGGGTGGCGGTGCGACCCTGTCGGGGAGGTGTCGCTTCGTGCCGCTTCGGCGCCGGTTGAGCGACAACAAGCGCCACCTCCGGCTACGGCATCAGTCCACCCGACCCCACCGCCCGACGTCACGGAGCGACACGAGATGTGTGCGGCTGCCGGTGTGTTCGTAGATTGGGAGCTCCCGCAGTGAAGGAGTTCCCCGTGTCCGAGATCCAGACCACGACCGCCGGTAGCCTCCCGCGAACCAGCGCGCTACTCGACGCCAATGCGTCGCGCACGTTCGCCGAAGACGGCTTCACGCTCGAGTCGACGCCCGAGTTCGAGTCGCTGGTCGGAGAGGCCGTGGCCGATGTGGTCGAGCGCCAGCGTCGAGCGGGCATCACGCAGCCCGGCGACGGCGAGTTCGGCAAGGCGTCGTCGAGCTCGGTGGACTACGGCGCGTGGTGGGGATACTCGTTCCAGCGCGTGAACGGCCTGTCGCTGACCGAGGTCAACGCGTTCAACGAGCCGGCGCGGCAGTCCTCGCCGGGGAACGTGGTGCTGACGAGCTTCCTCGATCGCCGCGACCGGCAGGCGTTCGCCGACGCCTACGCCGACCCTGAGGCCGGTATCGGCACCGGCCGCAACGCGACTGCGTTCCCGACCACGACCGGTGCGCTCTCGTACCGCGGTCAGGATGCCGTCGCCGCCGACATCGCGCACCTCCGAGGTGCGCTGCGCGAGGGCGAGACCGGCTTCCTCACGGCGATCGCGCCGGGTTCGGCTGCACGCGTGCGCAACGAGTACTACCCGAGCGACGAGGCGCACATCGAGGCATGGGCCGACGTGCTGCGCGAGGAGTACCGCGCGATCACCGATGCCGGGCTGATCCTGCAGCTCGACGACCCGTCGCTGGCCGAGAACTGGGACCAGATCACGCCCGAGCCGACCGTCGCCGAGTACCAGCAGTTCACCAGCATCCGCATCGAGGCGATCAACCGGGCGATCGAGGGGCTGCCGAAGGAGCAGGTGCGCCTGCACCTCTGTTGGGGTTCGTGGCACGGGCCGCACTCCACCGACATCGACGTGCGCCACATCCTTCCGGTCGTGCTGCAGGCGAAGGTCGGATCGATCTCGTTCGAGGCGGCGAACGCCCGTCACGAGCACGAGTGGGCGCAGTGGGCGGATGCCGCGGCCGACGGCCTCATCCCCGACGACCTCGTGCTGGTGCCCGGAGTCGTCGGCCACTCCACGAACCTGATCGAGCACCCCGACCTGGTCGCGCAGCGGATTCAGCGCTACACGGACATCGTCGGCGCCGACCGCGTGATCGCCTCGACCGACTGCGGACTCGGCGGCCGCGTGCACCCGGACATCGCCTGGGCCAAGCTCGAGACCCTCGGCGAGGGCGCGCGTCGCGCGGGAAGGCCCGCCGCGGTCATCGCGTAGCAGGTGGCGCGGCCATCGGCGGCGCAGTCTGAGTTTGTCGCGGCAGGGGTCGCAAGTGGTCGCCTGCGCGAGGTCTTAGCGACGACTTGCGCCCCCTCCCGGAGTTGGGTCTCGCGGCAGGGGTCGCAAACGGTCGCCTGCGCGGCGTTCTGGCGACAACTTGCGACCCCTCTTGAGCTCGTTGCCTCTTCTGAGGTCCGGTCTTTCGGCAGGGGTCGCAAATGGTCGCCTGCGCGAGGTCTTAGCGACAACTTGTGACCCCTCTCGGAGTCGGGTCTCAGCGCAGGGGTCGCAAATGGTCGCTTGCACGGCGTCTAGGTGTGATGTCCAGGCAGGTTGTTGAGTCTGCTGACAGGCGAGGCTCCGATCGCGGAGTGGTGCCTGTGATGATTGTAGAAGTGCAGCCAGCCGGGCAGCGCGTTGCGGCGTTCGC
>NZ_BJUW01000007.1 GCF_007988825.1 Microbacterium aerolatum
TCGGCCCGCGTGGTCGTGACCGTGGTGATCATGGACCCGCCGGTCAGGAACGGCGGCATGGCCTCGAGCAGTTCGCGGCGGCCGTACAGGGCACCGATGCCGGTGGGACCGAGCATCTTGTGGCCGGAGAGCACCGCGAAGTCGACATCCAGCGCGCGCACGTCGAGCGGCAGGTGGGGTGCCGATTGGCAGGCATCCAGCAGCACGAGCGCTCCGACCTCGCGGGCTGCGGCGATCAGCTGCTCGACCGGGTTGATGACGCCGAGCACGTTGGAGACGTGGGTGACGGCGAGGATCTTCGTGCGGTCTGTGATCCGGCTCTCGTCCAGGCGGAGGGCGCCGTCGTCATCGAGGGGGATGACGCGCAGCGTCGCGCCGGTGCGGGCGGCGAGCTCCTGCCACGGGATGAGGTTGGCGTGGTGCTCCATCTCGGTGGTGACGATCTCGTCACCCTGGCCGAGGCGGAACCGCTCGGCGGCGGGACCGCCGCGTCCGACGGTGGCGTTCGAGAACGCGTACGCGACGAGGTTGATGGCCTCGGTGGCGTTCGAGGTCCAGACGATCTCGTCGTCGCCGGCCCCGATGAACCGGGCGAGCGTGCTGCGGGCATCCTCGAACACCTCGGTCGCCTCGGCCGCAAGGGTGTGGGCGCCGCGGTGGACGGCGGCGTTCAGGGTCGCGGCGAACTCGCGTTCGGCATCCAGCACTGCGAACGGGCGCTGCGATGTCGCGCCGGAGTCGAGGTAGACGAGCGGATGCCCGTTCACCTGCGTGTGCAGGATCGGGAAATCCTCCCGGAGCCGTGCGATGTCGGTCTCAGCGAGAGGAGCGTCTGCGGTCGTGGACGAGCTCATCCTTCAAGGATCTCACCTGCCGGAGGGACAGGGGGCGGCGCCCGCGGGTCGCAGCGCGTGCTGGATGCGTTCCGTCGGTTCTGAGCGCACCATGACCGACGGGATGCATCCAGCATCGATGCGGCAGAGCGTCAGGCCGGCGAGTCGTCCGGGTCGAGCGTCCTGAGCATGTCCTTCTCGACCTCGTTGTCGGCGTCGAGCTGCTCCTCGGTCGTGTCGTCGCCGCCCAGCGGCGCGTCGTCGCCGCCCCCGGCGAGGTCCTCTGCGGTCTCTTCGGGGCGGCTTTCCTCTGCGGGATCCGGTCGATGATCGTCCATACCCGCACGCTACGCCGGAATCCTCTGGAGCGCCACGAGCAGCGCGCGGCGCGTCAGGCGGCGGTGCGCTCGTTCCTGATCAGGATGCCGGCGGCGATGAAGACCAGCGCGGCGACGAACTGCGCTCCGATCCACACCCACCCGGCGAAGCCGAACGGATAGACAGGGTTCCAGATCACCGCGATCGCGACGAACACCACCGTCCACCACCACTGCCGCGCCTGCCAGGCGAACCACGCCACGACGAGCGCGAGGATCGCGACGAGGAACAGGATGATCGTCGCACCGAGGCCCTCGGTGAACAGCGGAGAGACGAACAGCGCGATCGCGGCGAGGAGCCCAGGAGCAAGCGCGTTGCGCTGCGTCTGCGGGGTGGGAGAAGCCATGTCTCCATCTTCCCGCACTTCCAGTTTACCGACGGGATGGGGGCTTGCGGCAAGGGCCCCCGCGAGGCGCATACTTGTCGATCGTGCGCAGCGAGAACCGCAGATGCGCACCGGAATCGGAGCCCCGTGAACACCAACGCCCTCACCGCCTTCCACCTCTCTGACGCCCTCGCCTTCAAAGCCCGCCCCGACCTCATCGCCCGCGACGACGAGCAGTTCGCCGCCATCGCCGGCACGCTCCGCGGCAGCATCGCCGAAGCATCCTCCCGTCTCGAGCGCACACTCGCCGCACCGAGCGGCGTCGGCGGCGCTGCCGTCGAGCGCGACCTCGAGATCCACCGACTGAACACCCGTCTGACCATGCTGCGCCGATACGGCATCGACATGTGCCTGGGCCGCATGGTGACCGAAGCCGACGAGCACATCTACATCGGACGCCTCGGCCTCGCCGGAGAGGACGGCCGTCAGCTGCTCGTCGACTGGCGAGCACCCGCCGCGGAGCCGTTCTTCGGTGCGACGCTCGCCGAGCCGATGGGCCTGGTGAGCCGCCGCCGCTACCGCTGGTCGGGCGGGCGGGTGAGCGATTACTGGGACGAGGCGTTCACGGCAGAGGCCCTCGGCGCCGGCGGCGCGCTCGATGACCAGTCGTCATTCATCGCCAGTCTCGGCACCTCGCGCTCCGCGCACATGCGCGACGTGCTGGCGACCATCCAGGCCGATCAGGATGCCATCATCCGCGCCGGTTCCGAGGGAACCCTCGTCGTCGACGGAGGCCCGGGCACCGGAAAGACCGTCGTCGCCCTGCACCGCGCCGCGTACCTGCTCTACTCCGACTCGCGAATCTCGCGCGGCAGCGGCGGCGGGGTGCTCGTCGTGGGCCCGCACCAGCCCTACCTCGCCTACGTCGACGACGTGCTCCCGAGCCTCGGTGAAGACCGCGTGCAGACCTGCACCCTGCGCGACCTCGTACCCGAGGGCCGCGATGCGCCGGTCGAGCCGAATCCAGCGGTCGCACTGCTCAAGACCTCGGGTCGGCTGATCGACGCGGTCGGTGCGGCCGTGCGCCTCTACGAGCAACCGCCCGAGCGCGGCACCGTCGTCGAGACGCCGTGGGCGGATCTGCGCGTGCGGGAGATCGACTGGGAGGACGCCTTCGAGACCGACACCGGCGCCGCCCACAACGAGGCCCGAGACGAGATCTGGGACGCGCTCCTCGACATCGTGCTCGACCGCTTCGCCGAACAGATCCCCCGGGCACAGCTGCGTCGCGCCCTCGCCCGGAGCGACGCTCTCACCCAGACGTTCAACCGCGCGTGGCCGCTGCTGGATCCGGCGGCCCTCGTCGCCGCGTTCTGGAGCAACCCCGGCTTCCTCAGACGGTGCGCTCCGTGGCTGACGGCTGACGAGGTGCGGATGCTGCAGCGCGAGGCCCCTGCCGCATGGACGGCATCCGACCTGCCGCTCCTGGACGCGGCCCGCCGCGCCGTCGGCGACCCGGATGCCGGCCGCATCCGCCGCGAACGCGAGCGCGCACGAGCGGCCGAACGCGAGTACCGCGCGAGCGTCGCCGACTACCTGATGGAGTCGTCCGACGACGACCTCGGCCTCATGTCGATGCTCCGCGGCGAGGACGTGCTGAACAGCCTGGATGACGACGACGCTCTCCCTCGGGTGGCCCACGATGCGCTCGCGGGCCCCTTCGCGCACATCATCGTCGACGAGGCGCAGGAGGTCACCGACGCGGAGTGGCGGATGCTGCTGAGCCGGTGCCCTTCCCGCAACTTCACGGTGGTCGGCGACCGCGCACAGGCCAGGCACGGCTTCACGCAGACGTGGGAGGAGCGCCTCGCCGATGCCGGACACAGAGACGTCTCCGTGGCCTCCCTGACGGTCAACTACCGCACGCCGGAGGAGATCATGGCCGAGGCAGAGCCGGCGATCCGTGCCGCGCTGCCGGACGCCAATGTGCCGACCTCGGTGCGCTCGAGCGGCATCCCGGTGCGGCACGCCCCGCTCGCCGAACGCGACACGATCATCGACGCCTGGCTCGCCGACAACGACGAGGGCACAGCGTGCGTCATCGGCGACACGACGTACACGGCGACCGATCGGGTGCGCTCGCTGTCGCCCGAGCTGTCGAAGGGCCTCGAGTTCGACCTCGTGGTCCTGGTCGAACCGGAGTCCTTCGGCGAGGGCATCGAGGGTGCGGTGGACCGCTACGTCGCGATGACCAGGTCCACGCGCGAGCTCGTGATCCTCGCCTGAGCCCCGGCAGTCGTGACGTCACGGCAGCGGCCGGGGCGGGAAGTGCGGGATCTGCCTCGGCCGGTCGGCGCGCGAGGACGTCCGGGCGGCGTCCGCGGCATCCAGGTCGGCCAGCAGCTCGTCGAGCGAGCGATAACGGGACCTCGTCGGGCACGGGCTGCGCAGCCAGAGCACGTCGTAGGTTCCGGTCTCGTTCTTGTCGACGTAGGCGACGAGGCGGGAGGCATCCGTCTCGGTGAGCGCGCCGTCGCAGATCCGCCAGGCGGTGCGGGCGATCGGAATGACCTCCCAGACTGAGGCCGGTCGCGGAGGCTCCGGGGCTGTCATGGTCATAGTGCCTTCCCCCCGGTCACCGCGAGGACAGTCCCCGAGGTGTAAGACGACTCGCCCGACGCGAGATACACGTAAGCGCCGGCGAGTTCGGCCGGCTGACCTGCACGCCCGAGCGGAGTGTCCTGCCCGAACTTGCGCACCTTGTCCTCGTCCCACCCCGTGCCCGGGATCAACGGCGTCCAGATCGGGCCGGGGGCGACGGCGTTCACGCGGATGCCGCGCGGACCGCCCTCCTCGGCGAGCGCTTTCACGAACGCGACCTGGGCCGCCTTCGTCATGGCGTAGTCGATCAGGCCCGGCGAGGGGTTGAAGGACTGGATGGATGCCGTGACGATGATGCTCGCGCCTGCCTCGAGCAGCGGGAACGCCGCCCGTGCGGAGAACAGCAGTCCCTCGAGGTTCGTCTGGAACACCCGCCGCATCTCGTCGGTGCGCAGGTTCGCGAACCCGTCGATGTCGTGCTGGTAGCCGGCGTTGAGAACCAGTGTGTCCAGGCCGCCGAGACCGTCGCGCGTCTTCTGCACCGCCTCGGTCGCGAAGTCCTCGTTGCGCAGATCCCCCGCGAGGCTGAGGCCTGTCCGCCCGGCATCCCGCACCAGGTCGAGCGTGGTGTCGGCATCCGCCTGCTCCTCGGGCATGTGCGCGATCGCGACGTCGGCGCCTTCCCGGGCGAATGCGATCGACACGGCGCGCCCGATGCCGGAATCGCCGCCTGTGATCAATGCCCTGCGACCCTCCAGGCGACCGTGCCCGACGTAGCTCGACTCGCCGTGGTCGGGCTCGGGGCGCATCTGCTCCGTCTGCCCCGGCTGGCTCTGCGTCTGCCCGGGGAACTCGCCGTCGTGCTGCGCGTGGCGCGGATCTGCGGTGCTGTCGGTCATGCGGATCGCTCCTTCGAGGGAAAGGGGTCGAGGTTGTGAGGACACCTTCTCGTTAAGCCGCAGGGCTCCCAAGGGGGTTGACACTTCGGGCGTTTGGGCGCATCGCGCAGGCGCGGTTCTGACGCCGAGGTTGTGCCACTTAGTGTCACGGCGGAGAGCTGTCAACGGGGGCGGGCTGCCGGCGGCGATATCGGAGACTGAGCCACACGCCGACCGAAGGGACATCCGATGAGCGATGTGACGATCCTGGCGCCGTCGCCGACATTGACGGTGACCGTCGAAGACCATCCCCAGGGGTCCGAGATCCACGTGCACGCCGGCGGTCAGGGGGTGTGGCAGGCGCGGATGCTTCGCCGGCTCCAGGTGCCGGTGACGATGTGCTGCGTGCTCACCGGAGAGGTGGGCAGAGCTCTGCAGCATCTGCTCGAGGACGAGGACATCACCGTCCAGGCGCTGACCCGGGACGGGCGCGGGTCCGCCTACGTCCATGACCGTCGCGGCGGCGAGCGCATCGTGATCGACGAGGAGCGAGGCGACCCGATCGGGCGCCATGATCTCGACGATCTCTACAGTGCGATGCTGAGCAGCAGCGAGGACTCGCAGGTGGTGGTCCTGAGCGGCCCGGCCGGCGAGGAGACCATCCCAGCGGACTTCTACCGTCGCCTGGCGATCGATCTGCGCGCGGCCGGCAAGACGGTCGTCGCGGATCTCTCGGGAGAGCGGCTGCGGGCCGTCGTCGAGGGCGGCGTGGATGTCCTGAAGGTCAGCCATGAGGAGCTGAAGGCCGACGGGCTCGTGACCGTGACGACCGACGATGAAATCATCGCCGCCATGCAGCGGCTGCGAGCGGACGGCGCGGGCGCCGTGATCGTGACGCGGGCGAGCGACCCGCTGCTGTTCACGGACGGCGACCGGGTGATCGCGGTGTCGCCTCCCCCGTTCGAGGAGAACGAAACGCGCGGTGCCGGCGATTCGCTGACGGCCGGAGTGATCGCCGGCCTGGTGCGGGGCGAGCCGCTGCGCGACGCCATCACTCTGGGCGCGGCGGCCGGTGCGCTCAACGTCACCCGGCACGGTCTCGGAACCGGGGATGCCGACCTGATCGGCAGCCTGCGCACCAAAGTCACGGTCCGAGAAGTGCCACGGAGGGATGCCGAGGGCCGAGAGCAGGAGGGCAGGGTGAGCCCCGACGGCCTCGCCGCTCTGGCCGACCCGGAGGAGGACTCATGACCCGCGTGCTGATCACGAACGACGACGGCATCGATGCTCCCGGCCTCTGCGTCCTGGCACAGGCCGCCGTCAGCGCCGGGTTCGACGTCACCGTCGCCGCACCGGCCGCGCAGTCCAGCGGCTCGAGCGCCTCGATCATGGCCACGGAGTCCGACGGGCGCATCGCCGTCGAGCGGCGAACCCTCCCCGACCTGCCTGAGATCGAGGCGTTCGCCGTGCAGGGCGGACCGGGCCTGATCGCCCTGATCGCCGCGCGAGGGGCGTTCGGCGATCCGGCCGAGGTCGTCCTCTCGGGTGTCAATCACGGCGCGAACGTCGGCCGTGCGATCCTGCATTCCGGCACGGTCGGCGCCGCGCTGACCGGTGCGCTGAACGGCGCCTGGGCGATGGCGGTGTCGCTCGACGTGGGCATGAACCCCGATCGGTTCCACTGGCGAACGGGAGCGGATGCCGCGATCGCCCTCATGCCCGAACTCCTGGCACGCGAGGCCGGCACCGTGATCAACGTGAACGTCCCGAACAGCGAACAGCCCCGAGGGGTGCGTGAGTCGACCCTCGCGCCCTTCGGCATCGTGCAGATGACCGTGGCGGAGAGCGACGACAGTTACGTGCGGCTCGCCGTCGAGGAGCTGCCGAACGTCCCCACTCCGGACAGCGACGCCGCACACCTCGCGGACGGGTGGGTCACCGTTACCGGCATCGACTCCGTCACCGAGCGCAGGCTCGACCTCGCGCTGGACTGATCGTCAGGTGCGCATCAGGCGTGCGCTTCAGGCGAGCCCGACTCGTCGGCGGACTCGGCCGGCTCCGGTACGAGGTATAGGCCGGTCGGCGCGTTCGCGGTGAACGCGAGGGCGTCGACCCAGGCCCGGTTGACCGACGGCTGGCGCCCGCCGTAGTACTTGTAGACGATCGAGCTCCCGGGGTGCACCCACACCGTCGTGCGGCCGCCTCCGACGCTGGGATCCTCCCGCCAGCTGAAAGCGAACGGCTCGCCGCGACGAAGCTTCGCGCTGATGACGAGCTGCAGGTGCGTCAGTGCGCGGTCTTCGATCTCGACCTTGACGCCGCCCTCGTAGATGAACTTGCCCATGCTCTGTAGCGTAGTGCCATGGGCCTGATGTTCTACGGCGGCGCGAACGAACCGATCTGGATCGAGGATCGTGCTCTCGCGCACCTCAAAGTGGTGATCGCGACGAAACTGCGGCGCAACGAGAGTTTCACGCTCTCGTGGCGCCATCCCGACGGCTCCGGCCGTTCGACGATCTGGCTGCACCCCGCGATCCCGCTGCGCTTCGTGTTCGATGAACCGGAGCCGCCGCCGCTGTCGCCTGAGTGGATCACGGCGATGGCGAACTCGGCCAATTCCAGTGGCGGGATCTCGCTGGTGCCCGAGCAGGTGGACCCTCGCGGCTCTACACAGCCCTGAGCGCGGGTCAACCCCCTCGTGACGAAGTCTGCGCCGTTCTACCGTGGGAGGCACTGAGCGAGGAGGACAGCGCAGATGAACTCTCATGACGAACGACAGCCGCACAAGCCGACGACCACCCACGCCGAGTGGGGCGCAGGCAATCCGCACCTGAGGATCACCCGCGACGACGACAGGTTCGTCTTCAACCTCACCGTGGATGCCGTGCGCATCGGCGCCGCTGAGGGCAACGAGCTGCAACTGCCGGACACCGACCCGGTGCACGCCGAGATCCAGCACGATGATCAGGACGAGTATGTGCTGACCCTGCACGGGGAGGGCGAGATGAACGCCGTTCCCAGCGCCGCCGAGACCGGCGCGAGTGGCCGCTCGGAGATCCTGCGTACCGGGGCGCGGTTCACCGCCGGCCCGTGGACGCTGGTCTTCGGCCGCGAGGAGTTCGCCGACCACGGCCGCCCGTACGGAGGCCGCACCGGCGGCGAGCTGTCCGACCAGCCACCGCAGCCCCAGCGTCCCGACTACTCCGAGGGTGTGCACCGCGACTCCGATGACGCGCGCGCGCCGGAGGGCGGCGGCAGCGAGGTCAGAGACGGCTGAACCCGACCGGCGGACTTTGCCGGGCCCACGGTCGACTGTCAAGGCCCATCACGGGTGCCCAGCGCGCACCTATCGTCATCGCATCCGTACTCGAGGAAGGGACGAGAACCATGACCATCACTCGTGAAATCATGACGCCGGCACCACGGTGCATCGGCGAGAACGACTCGCTCAGCATCGCGGCATCCGTCATGTCGGAACTGGACATCGGCGCACTCCCGATCTGCGGCGAGGATCGACGACTCAAGGGGATGCTCACCGACCGCGACATCGTCGTGAAGGCAGTCGCCCACGGCCTGGACCCCGAGAGCACGCCGTCACGCACCCTCGCGGCAGGAAAGCCTGTCACCGTCGACGCAGCGGACGACATCGGCATCGCCCTCGACCGGATGCGCGAGCATCAGATCCGGCGGCTGCCGGTGATCGAAGACCATCAGCTGGTGGGGATCATCAGCCAGGCGGACATCGCACTCGCGCTGAGCCCCGAGACCACCGGCGCGACCGTGGAGGAGATCTCTCGGCAGGGAGTCTCATGAGCCTCTCGGAGGCGCAGACGACGGATGATGTGGCGGCCCTGGGCGAGATCGCCCGTCGGCGCGGTCTGCGCATCGCCGTCGTCGAATCGTTGACCTCGGGCGGGTTGGCCCACGCCGTCGGAGCCGGCTCCGACGCATCCGAATGGTTCGTGGGCGGGATCGTCGCCTACATGACGGAGGTCAAAGAGGTGCTGCTCGGCCTCGCCGCAGGCAGCGACCCGACCTCGCCCGAGTGCGCCGAGCAGCTGGCTGCCGGCGGGCGCGACCTGTTCGCCGCCGACATCTGCGTCGCGACAACCGGTGTGGGCGGTCCGGATTCGGAAGACGGGCATCCGGCGGGAACCGTGTACCTGGGCTGGGCGACCGAGGGTGCGCATGGCCATCGGCTGCTCGAGCTGGACGGGTCCCCCGAGGATGTCATGGCCACCACCGTCGCATCGGCGGTCGGCCTGATCCTCGACACGCTGCAGACGGCCGACGCCGTCTGACACAGGAGACGAACGACGAGAAGAAGGAGAAGATCATGCCTCGCGGCGCGAACTCACGACTCAAGGATCCGGAACTGTACGAGGAGCTGCGCGACGACGGCGCCTCCAAGGAGAAAGCCGCCCGCATCTCGAACGCGACCGGCGGAACCAAGAAGGGCCGCTCAGAGGTCGGCCGGCGCGGCGGCAAGGCCGGCGACTACGAGGACTGGACCGTCGACGAACTGCGCAAGCGCGCCAAGGAGCTCGGTCTCAGCGGGTACTCCGGAAAGCGCAAGGCCGACCTGATCGAGCAACTCCGCGAACACTGAGCCGCACCCGCGCACTTCAGCGGCGCGGGAGCACCGTGAGCACGCGGGCGATGTGCTCGCGGAACTCGTTCATGTACGCGCGCAGGAACTCCTCGGTGTCCTGCTTTGTAATCGTGCCGTCTTCCTGGAACACCTCTTTCGTGAAGTGGATGTATGCCTCGGGAGCTGTCATCTGCCGGGCGTTGCAGAAAGCCAGCACGGCGCGGAGGCTCTGTTGCGCGACGGCGGTGCCGATCACGCCGATGGAGGCGCCGATAACGGCCGCCGGAAGGTGATCGAACGAGTTCTTGCCCCAGGGACGGGATGCCCAGTCGATGGCGTTCTTCAGCGCACCGGGGATCGATCGGTTGTACTCCGGCGTGACGAACAGCACGGCGTCGCTCGACTCGATCGCCGCCTTCAGCGCACGGGCCTCGGCGGGGTAATCCGAATCGTGATCGGGGCTGTACAGCGGCAGATCACCGATCGGGAGCTCGGTGAACTCGAGGTCGTCCGGTGCGACGCGGATCAACGCTTCGGACAGCACGCGGTTGATCGAGGTGGATGAAAGACTTCCGACGAAATAGCCGACCTTGTACGACATGGCTTCTCCTCACGCTCGGGTGTTGGACGAACCCAGTGTGCTCCCCGGATCGCGCAGGCGGTACCCCCTTGCGGTGAGGGCCCGGCGCACTCTCCGGTGCGTCCGGCGGATGGCTTGTCAAGGGTGCTCCCGTGCGGTGCTTCGTGGGTGATGATCGGTGCCAGCAGTCGGAAGAGGGAGGCGTCATGTCGGAGAGCAGCGAGGCGAAGGGTGCGATGCGCACCGCGTTCTGGTCGTGGACGGTGATCATCGTCATCGGGCTCGCGTTCATGATCGTCCTGCCCCTGGCGGGGAGATGACCGCGATGCGCCGATTCCTTCGCAACGGGAGCCTCAGTCTCGCCTTCCTGGTCATCTTCGTGCTCGCCGTCATCGGGCAGTCCGTCGCCGGCCACGCGTACAACAACGAAGAGCTCGCACAGCACGGCCAGCCGCCCGTCGGCTATCTCGACTTCGTGACGTCTTCGGACTTCCTCGTCGACCTCGCGGAGAACTGGCAGTCCGAGTTCCTGCAGTTCTTCCTCTTCATCCTGGCGACGATCTGGCTGATCCAGCGCGGATCACCGGAGTCGAAGAAGGCGGGCGACGAGGGAGTCGGGACCGACGAGGAGCAGCATGTGCGCTCGCACGCCAGGCCCGACTCGCCCTCGTGGGCCAAGGCCGACGGCATCCGCCTCTGGATCTATTCCAACTCCCTGCTGCTCGTCATGGGCGCGGTGTTCCTGTTCTCATGGCTCGCCCAGTCCCTCGCGGGCCAGGTGGTCGCGAACGAGCAGAACGCCCAGCACGGGATGCCTCCGCTGTCGTGGGGCGACTACGTCCTGTCCGCCGAGTTCTGGAACCGCACGTTGCAGAACTGGCAGTCCGAGTTCCTCGCCGTGGGCGCCATGGTCGCCTTCTCCATCTACCTCCGCCAGCGCGGCTCGAGCGAGTCCAAGCCCGTGGGGATGCCGCACCACATGAGCAGCGTGGAATCGGAGTAGCCGTCAGCTCTGGTCGCCCGCTCCGACGTCGTCCGCCCATCGCAGCGCGGCCAGCGGCTGCCGCGCCGGTCGGTCGTCTCTGGGGGCGTCGTCGGCGATGGGTTCGTCCTCTTCGACCAGTACGCGCGCGTCGGTGAGCACGGCCGCGCGTGCGAGCGCCTCGGCCGCGGACGCCTCCGCGAGGACCGTGGAACCCAGTCGCTCGGACTCGTCGGCGGCGACCCACGGCGGGCCGTCCAGGGCGAGGAGCGTCTGCTCGTCGCCGAGCATCCGCGCATCGAGCAGCAGCGTGTCCACGCGTGCCTGCTGAAGCGCGGCCACGACGTCCGCGATGCCCTCTGCGCCTCCGCTGCCGCTGTCCGCCGCCGCGCGGTCGCGGACGTCGCCGATGGCGGCGCTCGTCCGCTCGGCGATCGCCTCGGCCAGCGCCGTGTCGAGTTCGGTGGAGTCGGCGCCGTCGGCGCGCGTGTGCGCGTTGACTTCGACGACGAGAGCCCGTTCCGTGTCGGTCAGCGCCTCGCCGAGGAGCTGCCGTGCGCGCACGTCGCCGGAGACCGCGACGAAGGCAGGATGCTGTTCCCTGATCAGAGCGCTGACCGCTGAGGCGACGTCATCCTGATTGTGCTTCCACACGTTCTCGGCGTACCGGTGATACCTGGCGTGCGCCATGCCGCCCGCCTGCACCTTGGTGATGTCGACGGTGTCGCCCTCGATCTCGGTCTTATCGTCGCTGCGCCCATGACCGGAGGTTTCCAGCCGGATGTCGGCGCCATCGCGACTGGTCTCCACGACGAGGTATCGGGTGCTCGCGCTCAAGTGCCGCAGCAGCGGGAGGAGCGACGGCACGGGGCCGTGGCCGACCCGTTCCGGACCGATCCGGGCTCCGACGAAGCCCTCATCCAGCTCGATCTCGCCGTCCCTCGCGAGCACGACACGCGCGGACGGGCTCGGCAGGCCGTTGCGGTCCTCGAGCGCGGATTCGATCGCCGCGGCATCCTCGGCCGGTGCGCCCGCCTGAGTGAGTCGATCGCGCACAGAGCGTCGAAGCGCATCCTCCTCCGGCTGCGGGAGCGCACCTGGCCCGTCCACGTAGGCGCAGGTCCAGGGGCCGGGACGCCCGAGAAGTTCGACGAGACGATGGTCACTCATGTCCGCTCCCCTCGTCTGCGTCGGTCTCCGGCTCCTCGCCCTCTACCGGTTCGGCGTCGAAGTCGGTGCTCTCCTTGGCCGGCACGGTCTCCTCGGGGATGAAGGGCCGTTCCTCATCGGGAATCGCACGTGGTTCGGACATGATGCCTCCTCTGCTCGTTGCGAACCCTCAGTCTCATCCCCGCGGTCGATTCATGGTCGGGGGTTGACATCGCCGCAGCGCGCCTCGACCTGCCCGGTGCTCGAAAATGCCTCTGACATCCAGCGCGACGAGCGCTACCGTTCAGTCATGGGCACTCTCTTCTACGACAGCTGCGGAGACCCGATCCACATCGACGATCGGACTCTCGCCCATCTGAAGGTCGTCATCGCGACCCGGATGCGCAGGCATGAGAGCTTCACGCTGTCATGGCAGCATCCGGAGGAGGAACCCGGCGGTCGCGCCACGATCTGGCTGCATCCGTCGATTCCGCTGCGATTCGTGTTCGATCAGCCCGATCCGCCCGCCCTCAACGCGAGATGGATCGAGGATCTGATGAACTCGGTGAGCTCCACGGGAGGCATATCGCTCGTCGACGAGGCGGTCGAACCACCGGTCTGAGGTCAGAGTTCGACGCGCAGCGTCTCCGGCTCGTTCTCGGCGATCTCGGGATGCCGCATCAGGTTCACGATGGCGGCGATAAGGCCGCCCCAAACCGTGACCATGGCGATGATCATGAAGACGATGGCTGCAGCGGTCATGCTCCCGTTCCCTTCGACGAGGATGCCGGCGACACCCGGATCGTGCCGGTCTCGGCATCCGGCTCGTAACTCTCCTCGGTGAGGAACTCGTCGTACTCCGGATCGTCCTTCGCGTGCGAGCGCCCGCTCCACGGGATGAGCGACAGGACGACCGCGAGGATCACGAGCGAGATCACCATCCCCCACCCGAAGATCGACAGGAACCAATCGGGGTACCCCTCGTACGGCGTGGAGATCTTCGTGATCAGCTCGCTGATGAACAGGTAGCCGAGCACGATCGGTGCGAGGAGGCCGACCAGCAGCTTCCAGATCAGGCCGACGCGGAAGCTCGAACGGCGGTTGAGGTGCTCCTGCAGGGCGGGCAGCTTGTGCAGCACCCACGAGACGGCGATGACTGCGACCAGCGCGACCGCCATGATGCCGAAGGCGTTGATGAAGGCATCCGTCGTGTCGAGGACGGCGAGCGCGGTCGTCGTCGAGAAGAACGCCATCGAGATGACCGCGAGCGGGATCGTCACGGTGAGGGTCGCGCGCACGCGCCCCCAGCCGAGCTTGTCCTGGATGGCGGCCACGATCACCTCGAGGATGGAGATCATCGAGGTGAGGCCGGCGAACGTCAGCGCTCCGAAGAAGAGGACGCCGATGATCGGCCCGCCGGCCGCCTGCGAGACGATCGTCGGGAACGCGACGAACGCGAGCCCGATGCCGGCGGATGCCACGTCGGAGACCTGCGCGGACTGCGCCTGCGCCATGAACCCGAGGGCGGCGAACACCCCGATACCGGCGAGGATCTCGAAACCGGAGTTCGCGAAGCCGACGACCAGGCCGGAGCCGGTCAGGTCGGTCTTGCGCTTGAGGTACGACGAGTAGGTGACCATGATGCCGAACGCGACCGACAGCGAGAAGAAGATGTGCCCGTACGCCGACGCCCACACGCCGGGATCGGCGAGTGCCTGCCAGTTCGGGGTGAAGAAGGCGTTCAGTCCGTCCATGGCGCCGGGGAGGAACAGCGCCTGCACCACCAGCACGATGAACATGACGGTGAGCAGGGGCAGCAGCACGGTGTTCGCGGCGCCGATGCCTCGTTTGACGCCGAACCCCATGATCACGATCGTCACGACCCAGACGACCAGCAGCGGGATGCCGACCTGCGGGACGAACTCGAGCGAGATGCCGCCGGCGACATCGCCCATCTGCAGGAACTCGCCGAAGAAGAAGTCGTTCTCGTTGCCCGGTCCCCAGGTGAGCTGGGCCGAGAACCAGGTGTACATCGCCGCCCACGCGATGATCACGGCGTAGTACACGGAGATGATGACGCAGATGAGCACCTGCCACCAGCCCAGCGGCTCCGCGGCACGGTGCATGCGGCGGAACGCGAGTGGCGCCGAACCGCGGAAGCGGTGCCCGATCGCGTAGTCGAAGAACAGCAGCGGGATGCCGGCGGTCAGCAGCGCGCACAGATACGGAATGAGGAACGCACCGCCGCCACCCTCGTAGGCGACATAGGGGAATCGCCAGATGTTCCCGAGGCCGACGGCAGAGCCGATGGCCGAGAGGATGAAGACGTTGCGCGATCCGAACGCCTCGCGCTTGTGAGGCTGCGTCACTGCGGTGCTCATGACACGTGAGACTACCCCAGGGATGCACCGCGTCCCAGGCTCAGCTCCGCGCGGCGAACCTCCAGTCGGCGATGACGGGGATGTCGACGCCGTGTTCGCGGGTGTGGCGACGCGCCTGCTCGCGTGCGGTCACGAGCTCGGCGCGCACGTCGGCAGCCTGCGTCGCCAGACCCGGCACGCGATCGATCGCGTCGACCGCGAGGCGGTAGCGGTCGATGTCGTTGAGCATGAGCATGTCGAACGGCGTCGTGGTGGTGCCGCGCTCGCGATAGCCGTGCACGTGCAGGTTCTCGTGCCCGTTCCGTTTGTATGCGAGCCGGTGGATGAGCGCCGGATAGCCGTGGTAGGCGAACACGACCGGTCGGTCGGTCGTGAACAGTGCGTCGAAGGCGGCGTCGGCCAGGCCCGCCGGGTGCTGCTCCGGCGACTGCAGCGTCGCGAGGTCGACGACGTTGACGACGCGCACCTTCAGATCGGGGATGCCGTCGCGCAGCAGTTCGGCCGCGGCGATGACCTCCTGCGTCGGCACGTCGCCGGCGGCCGCGAGCACCACGTCGGGGGTTTCGCCGTCCGGCGTGTTTCCCGCCCAGGGCAGCTCGCCGATTCCCCGCCGGACGTGCTCGCGCGCGTCGTCTGCGTCGAGCCATTGCGGGGCGGGCTTCTTCCCGGCGACGACCACGTTGATGCGATCCGTGGCGGCCATGCACTCGGCCATGGTGACGAGCAGGGTGTTCGCGTCGAACGGCAGATACACGCGGACGATGTCGGCGCTCTTGTTCATCACGAGGTCGATGAACCCCGGATCCTGGTGCGTGAAGCCGTTGTGATCCTGCTGCCACACGTGGCTGGACAGCAAATAGGTGAATGCGGGGAGGGGTTCGCGCCACGGCACTTCCGCGCAGGCCTCCAGCCACTTCGCATGCTGGTTGAACATCGAGTCGACGATGTGGATGAACGCCTCGTACGAAGTGAAGAGGCCGTGCCTGCCGGTGAGGGTGTAGCCCTCGAGCCAGCCCTGGCACAGGTGCTCGCTGAGCACTTCCATCACGCGGCCGTGCGGGGCGAGGTGCTCGTCCACCGGCTCCACTTCGGCGTTCCACTGCTTCTCGGTCGCCTCGAAGACGCCGGGAGCCAGGCGGTTCGATTCGAGCTCGTCGGGGCTGAAGATGCGGAACGTCTCGGGGTTGCGGCCGATGACATCCACGAGCCACCCGCCGAGCACCTCGGTCGCGCCGGCGTCGGATCCGCCTGGCGCGTCGACGTCGACGACGTGCTCATCGATGCCCGGCAGGTCCAGTTCCCGCCGGATGCCGTTCGCCTGCGGGATCGCACTCATTCGCCGCGTGCCCCGCGGCCCCCAGTCGCCGGTCGACGGGCGTGGCGCTCCGGCGTCGTCGAACAGGTCGTCCGGTCCATAGGCGCGCAGCCATTCCTCCAGCATCCTCAGGTGGTCTGCGTCGCCGCGCACGTCGGCGAGGGGCACCTGATGGGAGCGCCACGTTCCCTCGACCGGCACGCCGTCGACCTCTTCCGGGCCGGTCCAGCCCTTCGGCGAGCGCAGCACGATCATCGGCCAGGGCACGCGTGCGCCGTCGGCGGCGGCACGGCGCACCTCGTCGATGCCGCTGAAGGCGCGATCGAGCGCCGCGGCGAAGCGCTCGTGCGCGTCGGCGTGCGGTTCGGATGCGTCGATCGTGACGAAGATCGGGTCGTAGCCGTAGCCGGTCATCAGCGCCGCGAGCTCGGGCTCCGGGATCCGTGCGAGCAGGGTCGGGTTCGCGATCTTCCAGCCGTTCAGGTGCAGGATCGGCAGCACCATGCCGTCGCGTCGCGGATCGAGGAACCTGTTGCCGTGCCATGACGCGGCCAGCGGTCCTGACTCCGCTTCGCCGTCGCCGACGACGCACACGACGGTGAGATCGGGGTCGTCGAGGACCGCACCGAAGGCGTGCGCCAGGGAGTAGCCGAGCTCCCCGCCCTCCTGGATGGATCCCGGCGTCTCGGGGGCGGTGTGGCTGGGCACGCCGCCCGGATACGAGAACTGCTGGAAGAGCTTTCGCATACCGGCGGCATCCCGCGTGATGTCGGGGTACAGCTCGGAATAGGTGCCGTCGAGCCAGGCGTTCGCGTTCGTGGCCGGGCCGCCGTGCCCTGGGCCGGCGATGAAGAGTACGGGCTCGTCGCGCTCAAGGATCACGCGGTTCAGGTGCGCGTAGACGAGGTTCAGCCCTGGCACGGTTCCGAAGTGGCCCAGCAGGCGGGGTTTCACGTCTTCGGCGGAGAGCGGCCGCTCGAGCGTCGCATCCCCCTGCAGGTAGATCTGTCCGACGCTCAGGTAGTTCGCCGCCCGCCACCAGCGATCGATCCGGTCGAGTGCTTCGTCATCGGCTGCCATGTCACCACTCGAACGCGAGCCACCGCGGTGTGTCAAGGGTGTCGACGACGGCGGGAGTGTCTGAGACGTGGGGACGGTGCGCGGGCTGCGGCGCTCGCGTAAGGTCGCCAGCATGTGCGCAGCATCCGACTGGCGAAGCGATGGCTGACCCGTCCCTGGCCGAGGTGGCTGCCGAGCTGTACGCCGTCGCGCCGGCCGACTTCATCGCGGAGCGGAAGGCGCGCTCCGAGCAGGTGGAGGATCGCGAACTCGCCGCGCAGATCAAGGCGCTACGGAAACCCTCGATCGCCGCCTGGGTGGTGAACCTGTTCGCCAGCGAGCGGGCCGACCGGCTCGGGCAGGCGCTGCAGCTGGCCGCCGAGCTGCGCGAGGCGCAGGAAGACCTCGATGCGAAGACGCTCTCGAAGCTCGGTCGCGATCGTCGAGCGCTGACGAGTCAGCTTGCGCGCGAGGCTGCGTCGCTCGCGTCGTCGCGCGGTGCGCGGATCACGGACTCGACGGTGGAGGCTGTGCAGCAGACGATCACGGCGGCGTTCTTCGATCCGGATGCCGCGACCGCTGTCGCTTCCGGCCGGCTGGTTCGCGAACTCGAACCGTCGAGCGAGTTCCCGCTCGACTTCGACGCGGCCGTCGGCGGAGGTACGCCCGAGCGCACTCCCCCGCCGTCGCCGCCGGCGGATGAGGTGCGCGCGCGGCGCGAGCAGAAGGAGGCGGAGAAGGCCGTGCACGCCGCGGAACGGGATCTCGAACGAACCGAGCGCGCGCACGCCAAGGCAGGCAAGGAGCGGGAGTCCGCGGCATCCCGTGCCGATCAGTTCGAAGCCGAGGTCGAAGAGCTCGAGGGCGAACTCGCACGTGCACGAGCCGGGGCCGAGAAGGCGCGTGCGGCCGTCGACGAGGCGACCGACCGCGCGGCCGCGGCGGCAGAGGACGTCCGCAGTGCGGAAGCCGCCGTCGCCACAGCCCGCTCGGCGCTGGAGCGCCTCGGAGGATCCTGAGCGGACTCGGCGTCAGGAGCTGCCGACCGTCGATTCCAGCTTCGACATGACCTGGTTGATCGTGAACGATGCCGACTCCTGTCGTGCCGGGAACTCGGCGAGAGTACCCAGCATCTTCGCGACGTAGGCTTGCGCGGGCACGAACAGGAAGACATGGTCGAGCACCCAGTCCCAGTACGTGTTCGAGGTGATGTCCGCGCGTTCGAAGGGGTCGGTGCGGAGGTTGAACAGTTTCGGGAAGCGCAGTTCGACGTAGGGCTCCTGCCAGACGCGCAGCGTTCCGGTGGCGCGCTGCTCGAGGAACACGAGCTTCCAGTTCTCGAAGCGCAGCGCCGTCAGGTCGCCGTCGTCCGAGACGTAGAAGAAGTGTCTGCGCGGGCTGTGCTCGGCGGCTCCCGTGATGTAGTCGAGCTGATTGTGTCCATCGAGGTGCACCTTGAAGTCGGTGCCGTGCAGCTCGGTGCCCGCCTTCAGTCGCTCGGCGATGTCGGCATCGCCGACCGCGGCCAGCAGCGTCACGAACCAGTCGTTGTGGCTCACGATGCCGTTGAGCGTCGTCCCGGCAGGGATGTGTCCCGGCCAGCGGAGCATCGCGGGAACGCGGTACGCGCCCTCCCAGTTGGAGTTCTTCTCGTTGCGGAACGGTGTCATGCCGGCATCCGGCCAGCTGTTCATGTGCGGCCCGTTGTCGGTCGAGTACATGACGATGGTGTCCTCGGCCAGTCCCAGCTCGTCGAGGAGATCCAGCAGGCTGCCCACGACGTCGTCGTGATCGAGCATCGTGTCGTGGTACTCCGACTGCCAGCGCCCTGCACGCCCCTTGCTCTCCTCCTTGGTGTGCGTGCGGAAGTGCATGTGAGTCGAGTTGAACCAGACGAAGAAGGGAGTGTCGTCGTCGGCCTGCCGGCGGATGAAGTCCGTAGCCGCGTCGCGGAACTCCTCGTCGACCGTTTCCATCCGCTTCTTCGTCAGCGCGCCGGTGTCCTCGATGCGCTGCGTGCCGTCGTCGTTCGCCCAGGAGTGGATGACGCCGCGAGGGCGGAACTTCTCGTTGAACCCGGGGAACTCCTCGTCGGTGGGATAGTCCGGATGCTCCGGCTCCTCTTCGGCATTGAGGTGGTAGAGGTTCCCGAAGAACTCGTCGAAGCCGTGAGCGGTCGGAAGGTGTTCGTCGCGGTCGCCGAGGTGGTTCTTGCCGAACTGTCCGGTGGCGTAGCCGTGGTGTTTGAGCGCGTCGGCGATCGTCGGGTCCTCGGGCTGGAGGCCCAGCTTCGCGCCGGGCATTCCCACTTTGGTGAGTCCCGTGCGATACGGGTTCTGCCCGGTGATGAAGGCGGCGCGGCCCGCGGTGCAACTCTGTTCACCGTAGTAGTCGGTGAACTTCGCGCCCTCCGTGGCGATCCGATCGATGTTCGGCGTCCGGTAGCCCATCAGGCCGTCGGAGTACGTGCTGAGATTCGTGATGCCGATGTCATCGCCCCAGATGATGAGGATGTTGGGCCCTGCAGCCATGAGTGCTCCTTGGTTCGACCGCGGATCGGGGCGGATGCCCTCGGCGGAAGCCAAGCAGGGATCGCTGTCGGAGCCCAGCGGTTCTCACTCGGAACGGGTGAGCCGGAATCCGATGTGCGACATGCCGGTGTCCTCGGCCTGCGGCGACCTGGCGGCGGGCCGGAACCGCAGGCAGTAGTCGGGCGAGCAGAGGTGCGACCCACCCTTGAGGACGCGCCGCGGAATGTCAGGGAAGCCCTCCTGAGCGCTGGCGGCCGCGAGGAGGTTCGTCCGCTTACCGGCATCGACCGGGGTGTCCGACAGCCGCAGGTGCCGCGGGGTGTAGAAGTCGGTCGTCCACTCCCAGACGTTGGCGATCATGTCGTAGAGGCCGTAGCCGTTCGGCGGGTACGAGCCGACGGGGGCCGTGCCGCCGACGCCCTGGTTGTCGTACGGGAAACGCCCCAGCCACGAGTTCGCCTGGGCCACACCGTCCGGATAGGGCTCGTCGCCCCACGCGAAGGGTGTTCCCTCCGATCCGCCGCGGGCAGCGTACTCGTGCTCTGCCTCGGTGGGCAGGCGCATCCCCGCCCAGTCGGCGTAGGCGACGGCATCCTCGAAGGCGATGTGCACGACCGGATGCTGCATCCGATCGTCGACCGACGAATCGGGCCCGAACGGGCTGCGCCAGAACGCCCCAGCCTGCCAGCGCCACCAGTTGCGCCAGTTGCGCAGATCGGTCGGGCCGGGCGTCGGCGTGAACACCATCGACCCGGGCACGAGGTCGGCGGGGTCGGCGCCGGGGAATGCGGCCGGGTCGAGCGGGCGCTCCGCGACCGTCACGTATCCGGTCGCGTCGACGAACTCGGCGTACTGCTCGTTGGTCACCTCATACCGGTCGATGAAGAACGACGCGACCTCCCGTTCGTGAGCCGGTCGTTCATCGGGATAGAAGTCCTCGGATCCCATCAGGAACGTGCCGCCGGGGATGCGGACCATGTCGCGCGTCTTCGTCACGAGCCTCAGCGTAGTGTCCGGGGTCGCGTTCGGGGAGAGCCCGATCGAGCGCGAAGTCTTGGCGAGACTTGAAGGTCGACGGCGTCGTCAGGCCAGCATGACAGCCTGGATGCGACGGTCGAGGTCGTCGAGTTCGGCGAGCAGTTCGGCTGCCACCCAGACGCGATCGCGCTTGCGCCCGGTGATCTCTTGGATGAACCCCGCGCGCGCGAGCCGTTCGATCGCCGTGTACGTCGCCTGCGAAGACGCCCCGGACCTCTGTTCGATCTCCGAGGCGGTCATGACCGGGTGGTCGTAGAACGCGGGGATGAGGGCCTGTGCGGCCGAACCTGCTCTGGGCTGAATCTCGGCCGTCCATTCCTCGGGCAGAGCCTTGATGCGGATGATGGACACTCTGGAGCTGGTCGCCGCTGCCTGCGCGGATCGAGCGAACAGGTCCACAAGTGGAGCCGGCTCGCCACGGCGGTACGCTCCGAGAGCGGCGAAGTAATCCTCGCGCTTGGCGAGAAGGCCGCTGGCCAGTGGGACGACGGCGTTGCGAGTCACCCCGCGACGGCGGAACACCGCGGACACCAGGGCACGTCCGATACGACCGTTGCCGTCGGTGAAGGCGTGGATCGATTCGAACTGAGCGTGCCCGATCGCCGCCTGCGTCATTACGGGCACGTCATCGCGGTTGAGGTAGGACAGGAGATCGTCGAGCAGCGCAGGTACTCGCGCAGGCGCCGGAGGCACGTGCAGGGCGTCACGCGGTGAGTAATCGCTGCCGCCGATCCAGTTCTGCATGTCGCGCGGGCGCCCCGCGTAGGAAGCTTCGTGCGGGTCGTCCCGCATAAGCGCACGATGCGCCGCGAGCAGGTCCTCGAGTTCAAACCGTCCTTGTTCGCCGACGACGGTGACGAGGCTGTGCAGCGCAGAGCTCGCGGCGACCATGCTCGTCGCCGAGGTGTTCGAGCGGTTGCCGGCCAGAGCCTTGGCGAAGTCGACGGCATCGGCGGTGATCCGCTCGATCTTCGATGACGCGACAGACTCGGTTCGCATCATGAAACGGCTCATCGCAGCCGAGTGCCCTTCGGCCTCCGTGTCGGCCTGGGCCACTGCCAGCAGCGCGTGCTCCGAAGCTACGATCGTCGGCATGGGCGGGACGTAGTCCAGCCTCGCGATCATCGGTGGGATGGTTGCGTCGACGGAGCTCAGCATCCGATCTGCGCGCGTCCCTCCACGCGTCTGCTGGTGCCACGGCAGCGTCTCGACATCGTGGGTCGGCCATGGCGCCCGTGCGAGTTCAGCGGACTCCATGCTTGATTATGACACGAGATATTCAAGGTTACAAAGCCTATCCTTGAATAAGCGGCCGGCTACTCCGCGTGTGCGGCGCGAGCCGTGTACTCGATGAGTCGTTCGTCTCAGGCTGAGAGGATCGACCGGTGGCTCACCGAGCACGCCTCACGAGCGAACGACGAAGGCCCCGACTTCCCAGTGTTTCCTAGGAGAGTCGGGGCCTTCGCAGTGGCGGTGACGGTGGGATTTGAACCCGAGTCGCGGAGATATCTCTGGATCCTGTTCGACCCAGAAGTCCGGAATTCCGCGGATTCAGGTCGGCATCAGCCGCGACTCAGGCGGATTCGATCCGGTCGGTTCCCGCGCATTCGTGGGTGATTTGTGGGACCTGATTCTTCCCGCAAGTGCCGAGGCTGTGCTGTCGCGAGGTGCTTCACCTTAGCAGGGTGGTGTGCGCCCTCACGCTGTCCTTGGACCGTGCGCGGATGGTGGGCATGGAACCGCTGAGAAGCCTGAGTTTCTGTGGGTTCTCGGCCTCGTGAGCTCGCGCACCTTGCACACAGGAGACACTCGAATACTCGTCAGAATCGCTTCGCTCGGGACACTCCGGACACTTTTCGGACACTTGATCGCTCACAGCGCGTTGCGCATCTGCCCAAAACCTCGCGAGCTGATCCGGAGGCAGTTCCGCCATATCTACAACGTGCTCTCGGAGGATCACGATGTGCGAAGCGACAGCTGCGGGGGTAATCCGCGGCGTCCAACGCGCATGCTCGACCTCCGATCCGAGCACAACATATAGCACTCTTCCTTTTGCGTTCTTCCGGAGCGGCCATGGCTGGGGCGCCCGTGGGTGCGCTGACGGGAGATAATAGAGGGGTGAAGGTCGACGTTGTGCACATCGATGACTGTCCCAACTGGGTCACAGCTGGTGACCGTGTTCGTGCTGCGCTTGATGCGCTCGGCATGGTCGACGTGCCTGTCGGCTATGTGCTGTTGCGCACCCCGGAGGAGGCATCGGAAGTGGTCTTCGCCGGATCACCGACCATACTGCTGGATGGGCAGGATGCGTTCGCCTCAGGTGGGTCCACGACCGACCTTGCATGCCGGGTCTACATGACCGACACCGGTCTCGCCGGACTGCCGTCGGTGCGCCAAATCGAGGACACGATCCGGGACCGACTCGCCTGACAGCGCCGGAACCGACAGTCGATTCTGTTGCACCGCGAGAATTGAACGCGTGAGCTCACGTTAATGGTGCAAGAGACCCCCGTTCCCCTCGATGCAAAACGGACGACTTTCGAGGGCGTGCCATCGGTTCATCGGGTTGCCGTTCGGGATCTACCCTGTCAGGACCATGTGATCCACCGGCCACAGATCAGGCAAGGGACGTCCTGAACGACCGGCCGATCGCAAGCTATAAGGTTGTGGGAGATGGTTCCCACAGTTCGATTCAGTCATCCCTCACGTGGTCGCGAGAACCGACTGATAATGATATTCGCTATCAGCGTTGCATTGATGCTGCTCCTGGCGTTCGGTGTGGCTTCATCGATACATGCGGAAGTCGGCGGCACGGTTCATGAGACGTTCAGCGAGCCGTCGGCCACCGCGCAGACAGTCCAGGAATCTGATCCCGCTTTCACGTCCGGGAATCTCGGCGGAACTGCGATATGCGCCGTAGGCGTTCTGTTCGCCCTTGCTGTGCTGTGGCGGGTACGCGGACTCCGTCTATTCGTGTCGTGTTCGCCGGGCAACATTTTCTTGCGGCAAGCGTCAAGAATCACAGGGCATGCAGGCGGGCCTTCCATTCGCTTGTCCCTGACACAGTTGCGGATCTCTCGGACCTGAGCGTCTGAGCCGTTCACCTTCGACCCTCGCCGGACATTGCCGAGGGGTCCCTTACTGCGTCGCTGAAGACTTGGAGCACAACGAATGACGAACCCCGACACGGTCATGAGCATCGGTTCCGCATGATCACCTTCGCCCAGATGGCGAGGGGCTTTTTCGCGCTGGCCTGCATCATGGGAGCGTCTGCGGTCTTGGCCGGATGCTCCCCCACCGTCACCTTGAACCCTGCTGAGAATGCCAACGCCCCCGAATGTGCAGAGGTCACGGTTCGGTTACCTGCTGCCATTGAGGAGCTCTCCCTACGTACGACAGACGCACAGGCCACCGCGGCTTGGGGCGACCCGACGGCGGTTGTCTTCACCTGCGGTCTCAAACCACCTGGTCCGACCACCCTGCAGTGCGTCACCATCAACGCGGTCGATTGGATCGTCGACGACACGGATCTACCTAACCTGCGTCTGACGACGTATGGACGTACGCCTGCTGCCGAGGCGTACGTTGACACCAGTCGCCTGTCAGCGGACGCCGCACTGGGCGCCCTCGCGTCCGCCGTGCAGAAGTTGCCAAAGACGGGGGCGTGCACAGCACCAGACACGGACGCCTCGACACCGGGTGGAACCGAGGATACGCCGTGAAACCAGCGGAACTGCGGCTGGTGGGACCGGCGATCCTCCTCGTAGCTGGAGTTCTCACCCTTCTGGCGGGTCTGATGATCGGTGGCGGCGCAGTGCCTCGCTTCATCAGCGACCCCGGGGCAGTCGTCCGCTGGGGTCTGCCGACCACCAAGCTCCTCGTCAACCTATCCGGCGGTGTGATGGCCGGCTCAGCGATCCTCGCGCTCTTTGCGCTCCGTGCGGGAAAGAAGGAATTCAACGCTGCGCTGGATTTGACCTCGATCGGCGCCGCGATCCTCACTCTCAGCAGCGGGACGACAGGCTTCCTCACGTTCTTGTCCTCCTTCAATCCACAGGTGTCGCTGGGATCGGAGTTCGGTCAGCAGTTAGGCAGATTCCTGCTTGAGACCGAACTCGGTCAGGCGTGGCTGATCACCACCATCGCGGCCGCGACGATCACTCTTCTGGCGTACGCCTTCCGCGGGTGGGCTGCCGCACTGATCATCGGGCTGCTTTCGCTCGCGGCTCTTGTTCCAATGGCAACACAGGGGCATTCGGGTAGCCTCGCCAATCACGACGCTGCGGTCATGGCACTCGTCCTCCACATCACGGGCGCGGCCGTATGGCTCGGGGGCCTTCTCGCCGTGGTCATTCTGAGACCCCTCCTGGAGGAAACCAGGCTTCGGACTATCGTCGAACGGTATTCGACGCTCGCTCTCATCGCGTTCATCATCGTCACCGTATCGGGCGTCGCCCGCACTCTGACATCGATCACCGGTGTCGGTGACCTGATCAGCGCTTACGGCGCTGTACTCGTGATCAAGATCGTTGCTCTTGTCGTCCTCGGGACGATCGGAGTCGCCCATCGGCGGTGGTTCATCCGGCGGGAGCGCGGCGAACGCAGTGCGTTCTGGTCGTTCGTGGCGCTGGAATTGGCGGTGATGGGCTTCGCCAGTGGAGGGGCCGCTGCCTTGGCTCGTACACCCTCCCCTGCCGACGCAATCGCTCCCGAGCTCACCACGCCGACCGAGATCCTCACGGAGGCGCCGTTGCCTGCCGAACTCACGTTGGACCGGTGGTTCACCAGCTGGGATGTCGATCTCCTCTGGGCCATCGTCGCCGTCTTCGGCATCTATTTCTACCTCGCCGGAGTGCGGCGGCTTCGTCGACGAGGTGAAGACTGGCCGCCCGCACGCATCATCGCATGGACGGCGGGCATGCTGCTGCTCGTCTGGGTGACGTCCGGGCCCGTTGCGGTGTATTCGGACTACTTGCACAGCATGGACGCGCTCGGCCGAGTACTCCTCGTCACTGCGGTGCCGCTGCTTCTGGTACTCGGCGCACCCTATCGACTCGCTCTGTCCGCCATCACGATCCGTACCGACGGCAGCCGCGGCATCCGCGAATGGCTTCAGGCCGGCGCTCGCTCACGAACGGCGAGTTTTTTCGCGCATCCGCTCGGTGCCGCATGTCTGTTCGCTGGGTCGTTTTGGGTGACATCAGCGACCGGTGTACTGCGCTGGACCCTCGCAGATCCGTTGGCCCACGAGCTGAGGATTTTCTTGCTCTTGACCGCCGGCAGTTTCGTCATGAGTTCTGTCATACGGCCAAGACGCGTCCGCTCGGGCACCGTCCGGACGATTGCCGCACTTCTGGTGATGCTCGCACCTGTCCTCGTGGCAGCCTGGGTTGCGTTCCAGGGCGGCCTCATCGCGGCCGACTGGTTCGGAGCCATGGGGCGCACCTGGGGTCTCGATCCCCTGGCCGACCAGCGGATGGCTGGCATCATTCTGGCGTTCGGCGTCGTCTGCGTCGGCATCGCGGTCGCAGTCGCACACCGGGTTCGTGTGAGGCAGCCGTGACCTACAGGGGAAAGGACCCAACTATGAGATCGAAAATCGTCCACTCGCTACGTATTGCCGTTACCGCACTCGCGGCGAGCGTAGTCGCAACCCTCCTCGTCGCTGCGCCAGCCTCCGCGCACGACAACCTCCTCGAATCCGATCCTTCAGCCGGGTCGACGGTCACCAGCCTTGACTCAGTGTCCATGACATTCAGTGGTGAGCTGATCGACTTTGACCAGACGAGCTTCGCCCAGGTCCAGGGGCCAGACGGCCTCTACTACGAGACGTCGTGTTCCACGATTGAGTTCAACGTGCTCACGACACCCGTCGCACTCGGGGAAGCCGGAACCTATACGGTCGTATGGAACGCGGTGTCCAGTGACGGACACCCGATCTCGGAGAGTTTCACCTTCGAGTACGCTCCGGACGCGAGTACTCAGGCTGCGCTCGGATGGGATCTACCTGCGTGCGGCAGCGGCGAGGCTCGAATGCAGCCAGAAGCGGTGCCCACGGCTAGTGCAACACCTCCCGTGAGCGAATCAATCAGCCCTACCCCTTCCGAATCCAGCGGTGCAGAATCGAGCGCCGGCGGTGATCTCGTCGTCGTTCTCAGCATCGGGGCCGGAGTCATCGTGCTCGCTGTGCTGATCATCGGCATCGTCTGGCTCGGTCGCGTTCGAAAGCGTCGATCGGAATAGTCGCAGGATCCCAACAATCACGCTGCTTGATCATGGACGGGATGCGAAGAGGTAGAATTCACGTGATGCTTCGTCTCCCGGTCCGCCGATTCGGGGATTTGAAAGATCAGCTGTTGATAATGCGCCTCATTATCACTGTTGCGCTTTCGCTGCTTCTACTCTTCGGCATGGCCACCACCAGCCACAGCGACGCTGAAGGCATCACGCCCGCGCAGTTCACTTCCTCAGGCGTCGTTGATTTCGCAGACAGCGCCGAGATCCCCGACCTCGGGTCGACACAGCCGTTCGCGATCTCTGATGGATCGAATGCGCTCCTAGGGGCAGCTGTCTGTGCTCTCGGCATCCTGTGCGGACTCACTGCAATCGTCTTGTTGTTGCGACCCCTCTGGACTCCGCGAATGTCTCACGTTCTTTGCGCAAAACGGAGTGCAATACCGCCGCTGGGTGCGTTCGGTGCGCGCACCCACACGACAGCGCTGTCTTTGATTCACTTGGGCGTTTCCCGAACCTGACACCGACGCGCCATCCGTGTTGATGGCGCCTTCCTACGAGCCCGAGCTCGTGCTGTCGACTGTCCCCTCTTGGTTTGGAGTACCCCATGAAGCCTGCTGTAAAGACCGCCATCATCACGATCGCCATCGCTGTGGTGCTGATAGTTGGTGCATTGATCTTTGTTCTCGTCAATCAGAATTCGAAAGAGCCGCCCGCCGCCACAGACGGCTCCCCATCCGCTCCCGTGGTGCGGGAGAGCTCGCATGTTCTCGATGATGCAGGCGAAGGCGCCGTCACTGTGGTCGAGTTCCTTGATTTCGAGTGTGAAGCCTGCGGCGCCTTCTACCCAGTCGTGGAGGATCTGCGGGAGAAGTATGACGGAGAGATCACATACGTCATCCGCTACTTTCCCCTCCCGGGCCACCTGAACTCGAGGAACGCAGCCCTCGCCGCCGAAGCAGCCGCGCAGCAGGGACGACTCGATGACATGTACCGCGAACTGTTCGAGACACAGGCGGAATGGGGCGAGGCCCAGGAGTCGCGAGCCGATGTCTTCCGCGGGTTCGCTGAACAACTGGGCCTCGATATGCCGGCATACGACAAAGCCGTCGCTGATCCCGCCACGACCGCACGCATCGATGTGGACTTCAATGACGGGCAGGCGCTGGGCGTGAACAGCACTCCTACTTTCTACGTTGATGGGGAAAAGCTTCAGCTGGAGAGATTCGATGATCTGGAGAATGCGATCAACGCCGCGATGGAGGGCCGGTGACGGTTCCAGGATTGTCACACCGTCGTGTGATCATCGTCGGCGCAGGGCAGGCCGGACTGGCAGTCGCGGGCGCACTCAGGAACGCCGGCTTGGTCCCGCAGAGCGACTTCACCGTCATCGATGCGAACATGAACGGCCAACGATCCTGGGCCTCACGTTGGCATTCCATGGCGCTTCTCAGTGATGCTCACCACAGTTCGATCGCCCGCCGACCTCTTCCCGGCGATCAGTCGCGGCGACCGCGTGTGGACGAGATGGAAGAGTACCTCGCCTCGGTCGAAGCGTCCCTCGGTATTGCCGTGATGTGGGGGATGCGCGCCACAGGCGTGAGCCCGTACGGCAGCGGCTCGTCTCTCTTGCTGTCCACGAACGAGGGGCCGGTGCAGACCCGCAATGTAGTGTGCGCGACGGGTGCTTCGTCTCGGCCCTGGGTACCGCCGTGGGCCGCAGACCTCATCGTGCCGGGCGTGGCGATACACAGCGCCGATTACCAGTTCCCTCGACAGATTCCCGCCGGCGACGTGCTGATAATCGGCGGAGGACACAGCGGCGCACAGATCGCAAGGGAACTCGCCCACTCGCACACCGTGACGCTATCGGTCCGACGCCGCGGACAGGACCCGAAACCCAGAAAGGGCGTCCGCCGCTGGCCATGGTCTGCACACCCGCGTTCGGAGCTCCCGCATGAGGATGAGCATGCCGAGTTGCAACAACACGGAGTGTCGATAGTTCCGCCCGCACGAGGTGCCGACGGCCGACAGATCAACTTCGAGGATGGCGCGCAGGTGAGACCTCGGTCTGTGATCTTCGCCACCGGATATCTGCCGGCCGACGATTGGCTCCCGAAGGTTGTTCGGGACTCGGAATCTCGCCACCGACGACCCGGCACGACCTCGATACCGGGTTTGTACGTGGCGGGATTCCCTAAGTACAGCACACCGGGCGCAGACAGCTTCACCGGTGTGCGGCGAGACGCCGCCTCGATCGCGCGGCGCATCCTGAACCGCCCCTGAGGAAAGTGGAGAAGCTCATGGGAACGCAGCACGATCATGCCTCGGTCGGGACCCCTCGACGACGCCTGCTTATTGCTTTCGCGATCACGTCATTGGTGTTCATCACCGAAGTCGTGGGAGCGATCATCACAGGCAGTCTTGCTTTGCTGGTGGATTCCGCGCACATGCTCACCGACGTAATCGGCCTCGCCCTTGCTGTCACCGCGGCGCACCTGATGAACCGGGAACCCTCCGCTCGGCATACTTGGGGACTGCGCAGGGCCGAAATCCTCGGCGCGCTCGCTCAAGCGGCACTCCTTCTCGGCGTCGGGATATTCGCACTCGTCGAGGGTGTGCGCCGCCTGTTCGAACCTCCGGAGATCGCGTCCGGCAGCCTGCTGTTCTTCGGTATCGTCGGGCTCCTCGCCAACGTCGCGTCGCTGCTTGTGCTGATGAGCGGACGAAAGGCGAACCTCAACATGCGCGCAGCATTCCTCGAGGTGGTCAATGACGCGCTCGGATCCGTCGGGGTGATCGCGAGCGCAATTCTGATCGCGACGCTCGGCTGGTACCGAGCGGATGCGGTCGCGGGCATCGTGATCGCGCTGTTGATCATCCCGCGCACCCTCATCCTGCTGCGGGCGTCCGGAAGCATACTTCTGGAGTCCACCCCACCTGGGCTTGACCTCGATGACGTCCGCCGGCACCTACAGGAGTTGCCTCACGTCGTAGAGGTGCACGACCTGCACGCCTCGCAGATCTCCACTGATCTGCCCACTCTGAGTGCGCACGTCGTGGTCGACGATCAGCTGACACAGGAGGACTCGGCGGCTCTGCTGCGATCCCTTCAGGACTGCGTCGCGGAACATTTCGCCGTCAGCGTCGAGCATTCCACCTTCCAGATCGAACCCAGATCTCACCCCGATGAACACGCGACCCACGCGTGACGATCTCGACGCACGCCCATCGTCCGAAGCCTCATCCGAAGGAAAGCTTTATGAAATGCACCGTTGACGTCCTCGACCTGCCAGATGCCGACCGGCCCAGTGTCGGGAACGACCTTTGATTGCGACCTCTGAACCTCACGAATCGCAGATGGCGCATTCCTTCCCGTCCAGACGGACGTTGACGCTTGTCCTGGTCGTCATGGTCATCGCACTCAGCACCGCTGCCGTATTCGTCGGAACCGAGACCGCTGCGGCGTCCTCCACCTGGTCAGCCAGCTCCACGCCAGATCCCACGAACACGCCACCGCCGTCTCCCACGCCCTCCGAGACCGCCGAGCGGCCGCACGAGGAAAAGCTCGGCGTACAAGGCGCGGAGCGCGACGATCTCGGCTTCCTCGGCGTCGTCTTCATTGCCGGACTTGGATTCATTCTTAGCGCCGGAGCGGTCGGAACGTTGCTGATCGCTCGCGAACGACGTCGGCGAGACCGTGCCGAAGCTGCGGTGAAAAAGGAGGACCCAAGTGACGAACAATAAGACTCCACGGTATGCCTTCGCATTCATTGCGGCGGGACTGATCGTGCTCGTCGATCAGGCGAGCAAAGCTGTCGCACTTGCGGGGCTCAGCGAAACGGAACGGATTCCGCTGCTGGGCGACCTACTCGGCCTGCAGCTTGCGTTCAATCCTGGTGCGATGCTGTCTTTCGGTTCCGGGGCGACCTGGGTGCTGACCGTGCTCGGCGTAGCTGTGATCGCGGCGCTGTTCGTCGCCGCGAAGCGCTCGCGCACCACTTGGTATGCCACTGGAATCGGGTTCGTCCTCGGCGGCGCAATAGGAAACGTGCTGGATCGGCTGTTCTCGCCCCCTGGATTCGGGCGCGGGCACGTAACTGATTTTCTCGCGTACGGGAACTGGTTCATCGGTAATCTCGCCGACGTGGCTCTTGGCATCGGCGCCGTCATCCTCGGTGTCGGGCTCTGGGTCTCCCACCGTGTGACTTCGCAGGAGGCGGTCTCCGCGCCGACACCGTCTGAGACGGCTCCGATGGGCCCTTCATGACGCAGAAAGAGCGCCGCCCTTCTGTCTATCAGCGCAATGCTCTCGCGCCCAGCTTGCTTGCCGCAGCCGTATTGTTTCTTGCGCCCGTGCTGCTGAGCGGAAGCTGGTCTCCAGTTGTCCTGTTCGTCACCTCGATCCTTGCTGTGATCGTCGGATGGTTCGCGTTGCAGGCTCGACAATGGTGGTGGCTTCCGGTGTTCGCCACCGTCGCAGTCATCTGGAACCCGGTGTTCCCGTTGCCTTTCGAGGGCCCAGTCTGGATCAGTGCGCAGCCTGTCGCAGCTGTGGTTTTCCTCGTTGCCGGCGGCCTGGTCAAGGTGAAGCGCGTATGACGAGCCTTCACCGTCCCATAGGTGCGCTCAGCCGCGATTGTGGGGGCCGCCGTGCCTGGCACGTTGCGGGGGCTGGCGGCCCCAGACATGTCATCAGTCACCGCGAGCAATCGGCTCGATGAGCGCTTGGATCCCTGACACTGCTCCGACACTCGCAGCCTTCTTCAGCTTGCTGCCGGGTCCGTTCCCTCTGCTGCCCCTCATCGCGACGGTACTAGCAGTTGCGTATTTGGTGGGAGCAATCCGATTGTGGAGACAGGGTCGTCGCTGGCCGGTGTGGCGCGCGGTCAGTTTCCTCGTGGGATGCGGTGCCCTCGCAGCAACCACAGGCTTGGGTGTGGAGGCCTATGGGTATGCACTGTTGTCGGTGTTCATGTTCCAGCAGCTCACTTTGATGATGGCCATCCCGCCGCTTCTGGTGCTCGGCTCCCCCGGAACGCTGCTCCTGCGTGCCACCCCGCACCATGGACCCGGGAAAGCCGTCCTCCGCGCCGCTCATCGGGGTCTTCGCTGTGCGGCCGCTCGATGGGCGCTCAGTCCCTGGGTGGCTTTGCCGATATACCTTGCGTCCTTCTACGGTTTGTATCTGGCAGGATTCGCTGACGACATCCTCTCGATCCCCGGCGGGCATGTAGCTATGGAGGTCCTGTTCCTCCTTGCTGGGATCGTCTTCACCATCCCCATACTCAGCTCCGACCCGCTCCCGATGCGAATCAGCCATGGTGGACGCGCCCTCGACGTGTTCGCCGAAGCCGCACTTCACGCCTTCTTCGGAGTGTTCCTGATGATGGCCACCACCATGCTCGTCACGCAGTTCGTCGCCTCGACCGAGGCGCTCGGCATCGACCCGCTCGAAGATCAACGGGTGGCCGGTGGTCTGGCATGGTCGTACGGGGAAGCTCCCACATTGTTGATGCTCGTTTACGTTATGCATCGTTGGTTTCGAGACGACACGGCCCGCGCCGCGGCTGACGACCGATTCGCCGACGCCCACGGCACGAGCGAGCTGGACGCGTATAACGCATACCTTTCGAAGCTGGGCAAGAAGGACATCTGAGATATGGCCACGAAACCGCCCCGAACTCTGACGATGACGACGAGCACCGCGGAGGGTCGCACCGTCGGATCCCGCAACAGACCGATGCTTCCCATACGTGCAGCGCTGCCCGTTGCCATCATCGCCGGCGTAGCACTCGATCTCGCCACTCCCGACGTCGGTTGGTGGCCGCTCGCTTTCTTCAGCGTCATCCTCGCTCTGGCGACACTGGTGGGTCGAAGCATCGGCGGCGCGTTGATGGTGGGACTCGTTTTCGGTATCAGTTTCTATGTCCTCCATCTCGCTTGGGTCGGCCAGTTCCTCGGCCCGCTACCCCGAATCGCCTTGTCTGGCTTGCAGGCGCTGATCCTGGGTCTCGGTGCGATTCCGATTGCGCTTGCATACCGGTGGACGAGTCAGTTCCGTCGCCGAGGTATCGGGCAGTTGATCGTTGTGCCGCTCATGATCTCGGGGCTGTGGACGGCCCGCGAAGTGGTGATGGGTTCGTGGCCGTACGGCGGATTCCCCTGGGTGCGTCTGGGGATGACGCAGGTGAACGGGCCCTTCCCTGAGGTCGCTTCCTGGATCGGAGTCACCGGGCTGTCGTTCCTCGTAGCGATCACTTCCGCCGCGCTCCTGCAATGGTTCCGCGCCGGTGTCCGATTCCTCCCGGGAGCGCTTCCCGCCGGCATCGTGATCGTCGCGCTTGCCTTGACACCTCAGTTTCCGACCGCGAGCGTCGGGACCTTCACCGTTGGGTGGGTGCAGGGCAACGGTCCTTCCGGGTACTTCGACACCAAAGAACCGGGAGATATTCTCGACGCTCACTCCACCACCTCAGAATCGATCACCGGACAGCCGATGGACTTGCTCGTGTGGCCCGAGGGCGCCGTCGACTCTGACCCGTTCCGTGAGCCTGGAACCGCAGACGAGTTGGACCGAATCGTTACGTCGGCTGGAGCTCCGGTTCTGGCCAACGCAGCCACCACGCGCGGCGAGAACACGTTCAACACAACGATGCTGTGGACAGCCGACCCCGCCGAGCGGCAGAAACACGACAAGGTCCACCCCGTGCCGTTCGGGGAGTATGTGCCAGATCGCTGGTTCTACGAGAAGCTCGCGCCAGACCTGGTCGGGCTCATCCGACGCGAGTACACCCCCGGCACGATCGCCCCTGTCGTGAATGTGGGATCGGTGCGTGTAGGGCTCGCCATCTGTTTCGACGTGATCTTCGACGACGTAATCTGGGACGGCGCACAGGGCGGCGCGCAACTGTTCGTGTTCCAGACCAACAACGCAGATTTCCGCGACACCGATGAGAACCTGCAGCAACTCGCATTCGCTCGCATGCGTGCGATTGAGACCGGACGGGCCGTGGTCAACGTCTCCACGGTGGGCACCAGCCAGGTCATCAGTCCAGCTGGCGTACCTATTGACACGATCGATGTCGATGACGCCGACGCCAAGGTCACCACCATTCCACTGCGTACCGGGCTGACCCCCGGAATCATCCTCGGGCCATGGCTGTCTTGGCTTATTACCGTGACACCGTTAGTGCTCCTCGTCGTCACCGGATTAGTATCTCGCCGGCGAGTACTGGATGCTCACCAGAGCCTTCCAATACGTGACAGCTCGGGCCGTCCGAATCCGAGCTGAGTGTCGCGGGTATGCTGGTAGTGATGGCTTCGCTGGTTCGCTCACACCCTCGTGAGAGGTCGCCTGAGCGGGTCCTGATAACGAGTCTCGTTATCTTCTTGTGCTCAATGTTGCTCTTCGCCATCGGCGTAGCCTGCGCCACCTATGAGAACGCAGACGGTGCCTCTGTTTCGCGTTCGAGCGTCCAATCCCAAAGCCCGCACACGAGTGACAAACCCGATATCGGCACAGTCCTGTCTGCCGACCCCCAAGCTGAGAACGCTTTGATGAGCGAGTCACCCAGGTCCACAACCCTCGTCAGTTCTGTGCTGTGCGTCCTTGGTGTCATGTGCGGCCTGGTCTTCACGATCCTCTTACACGGTCTGTGGCGACGACCCCTACTCCGTGATCGCGGGTTTGCACCAGTCCTCTTGCGATCTGTTCCGACGCCTTTCTTCCGGCCGCGTGAGACGGCGCTCTCCTTGACGCAGCTGAGCTTGTCGCGAACCTGATTCCCGCGCAGCCTCCCTCGTCGGTTCGGAACGAGCACGTGAGCTTCAAGCAACCATTCCGCGCCGAACTCCAGGAGCCGTCGACCAGGTTCACCACCCGGACTGTGTCGATCGCACGGGGCTGATTCGGCAACCGCTCGCGTCTGTTTCGACACGCGGTTTGCATCGCGCTGAGCGACTGCCAGAAAAGCTGCGTTCAGTCGATGCCGTCGCTGCGCCTGAAGCCTCTAGAACCGTTCCGACTGCGCCCAACTCCTCTTCGACCAAGACTGCTAGACATGCAAGGACCCACATCATGAACCCTGAGCGGACAAGGCGCCTCGTCGCCGATCGCACGCCCACCGACAGCATCCACTCCCCTGTCTCGCGGCGACGTCGAACTCTTGCCACCCGCGTCGGTCTTCCCACCGTCGCTGTGATGCTCATCGCCGGCTTCTTCGCCGGGTGCTCGAACGATTCGCTCACGGAGCAGTACCGCGAGGGCGACGACAAGGGTTATATCGCCGGTGACTTCCAAGTCATCGAGCTACCGAAAGAGGAGCGTGGCATGCCGGTTGTTTTCGATGGTGTCACGGAAACGGGAGAAGCCGTCTCCAGCGACGACTATCGGGGCGAGGTGCTCGTGGTGAACTTCTGGTACGCCGCCTGCGGGCCGTGCATTGTCGAAGCGCCCATGCTCGAACAGGTCTGGAAGGACTATCAGAACGATGGCGTGGCCTTCCTCGGCGTGAACACCTACGACCAGCCTGCGACCGCACTGTCATTCGCCCGAGACAACGGGATCACATATCCGAGCGTCATCGACGTGAATGACGGATCGGTCAAGCTCGCCTTCGCTCAGGTCACCCCGATTCAAGCCACCCCGACGACACTGGTCATCGATCGCAGCGGGCGGGTTGCCGCGCGGATCATCGGCCAGTTGGCAGGCGCCTCTATCCTGTCTACCCTGGTCGCCGACGCACTCGCGGAGAACCCATCGTGAATCCCGGATCGATGATCGTCGACGGTGCCCTGTGGCTGGCGATTCCGATCGCGATCCTTGCGGGGCTGGTGTCCTTCGTCTCGCCGTGCGTCCTACCGCTCGTGCCCGGGTACCTCGGGTATCTCGGCAGTGCCACGTCCGGCCCGACCCGAGAACCAAGGGCAACGGGGCCGTTCGCCCATGAGCGGGCGAGGCTACTGCTGGGGGTCACACTCTTCATCGCCGGATTCACCGTGGTGTTCGTCGCCGTGACGATTCTGGGCGGCACGTTCGGACTCGCCTTGCTGCAGTACGCCAGCGTCCTCACGCGGGTGTTCGGTGTCGTCATCATCGTTCTCGGGCTCGTCTTCCTCGGACTTTTCGGCGCGGCTCAACGTACTGTCCGCCCCCGCACACACGGCCGGGTCGGGTTGGTCGGGGCGCCGTTGCTCGGATTTGCGCTCGGCGTCGGGTGGACTCCGTGCATCGGCCCGACCCTGGCGGCGATCATCTCGATGTCCTGGAATCTCGGCGACCCGGCGCGGGCGGGATTGCTAGGACTCGCTTATTCCCTCGGCCTGGGCATCCCATTCCTCATCCTTGCGGCCGGCTGGGGCTGGGCTTCCCGGTCCGTGACATTTCTTCGTCGGCATGTGCGCCTCCTGAACATCATCGGCGGGTCGATGCTCATCGCATTGGGGTTGCTCATGGTCACGGGACTTTGGTCGGCGCTGATGTCACAGCTCCAGCAGGTGGTGATCAATGTCCCCCTCCCGCTCTGACACCAGCGAAATGCGGCGAGAGTGGCTATACCGAGGATTCCGATGCCGAAGGCTTCACGCCGACTGACATTCTTCTTCCAGAAGGAGTCGTGTTCACCAGGTGTGGGCGCGCAGCCGCACTCTTCAGCTGACGCGGCTGCCGTAGCCTCAGTCGACTTCCCTTTCACTTAGTCGCCTGTAAAGGTCGCTGAGACTTTGGGCGGAGCGGAGGTCGGTTGCGCTGCTACTGGCGTAGCTATCGTGCATTGAAACTTCCGCGATACGGGTTCGGCTCTCCAGCGCACTCGACATTCTCAGATCTTCATCGACCTCTTTGCGTGGCGTCCACCGGTGTGGGGAGGTCACGCCATCAATGCCGGTTCTTTTGATCGATCCGTTCAAGGTAGGCGTTGTACTCCTCCAGTTCTGCTTCCTCCCGCGATTCATTCATGCGGGCCTGGCGTCGATCGCGAGAGTGCCAGCGGGAGAGGCAGACGATGAGTACGACGAGGAGCGGGAGCTCGGCGTAAGTCCACAGCAGCATTCCGGCGACCGCTTGGTCGTATGCGGGATCCACTGCTTGCTGCGGGGTCGAGTAGCCCGCGAACAGGGGTTTACCCGCTCGGATCAGGATGAGTCCGAGGATCGCGTGAATCTGTATCTCGACGAAGATGTCGATCAGCCGTGCCGGGAACGACGGCGCCCGCGGGAGCGGATCCGAGGACCAGAGCGGCACTGCTGCGACAATGCCTGCCCCGACGAAGAACGCGAGGAGAAGGGCGGCTCCGACCGGGGTGGCCATCACAACGCTGATGGCATCCGTCAGATAGAGAGCCGGGAAAACCGCGAGCGCAATCACGATCGGCACGAGGGGGTGCAGGAGCAAACGTGCCCATCGAGACCGAAGTCCGGCGTGAGCGGCTTTCAGGATGAGCCGCCCGGTTCGGTGGTGCGGTGTGCTGCGGAGCAGGAGGCGTCCTGGTGAGCCCACGATGAGAAGTGGTGGGATGACAGTGATCGCGGTGATCTGCTGGAACATCAGTGCGGTGAGCGAAACACTCGCATACCGGTTCACACCGAAGGTCGCGATGACGAACATCACGACACACCCGATGACGAAGGAGAACGTCCTGGGTACTGACCATCGCCTGCGGTGCGACCACAGCCAGATTGCGCCACGGAGGTACCACGCGCACAGCAACATCGCCGCCACCGCGACAATCGGAGACCCGCCACTGGGGTCGAAACTGAACCAGTCAGGGAAGAAAGGAAGGATAGCGTCAGCCGACACGGAGCCTCCTTGGCAGGTCAATGGTCATTGTTGCTCGTGCCACTGAATCCCCGGCAGCACGTCCAAGCCTAGACGTCGGCCTTACGACCGTCGCTACCAGTGCGAGCCAATGAGGAACAGCACAGTGAGCGCGACGATGTCTCGATGTCGGTGGCTGATCCGATGGGTGCGAGCATCAGCTTTCCACTCGCGGTGTGCGGGTGCGGGCGGCACGCAGGCCGTTGAGGATCACGATGACCTCGGCAACCTCGTGGACCAGGACGACGGCCGCGAGCCCCAGCAAGCCGAACAGCGCCAGCGGAAGCAGTGCTGTGATGATCAGCAGCGACAGGATGATGTTCTGGTTGATGATCCGCCGGCCCCGCCTAGCGTGATCGAACGCCCGCGGGATCAGGCGGAGGTCGTGGCCGGTGAAGGCCACGTCGGCGGACTCGATCGCTGCGTCGGATCCGGTCGCTCCCATCGCGATGCCGATGTCCGCGGACGCGAGGGCCGGGGCGTCGTTGATGCCGTCGCCGATCATCGCAACCGGCCCCGCCTTTGACAGCTCGCCGATTGCGGTCGCCTTGTCCTCGGGACGCAGTTCCGCGCGCACGTCGCTGATACCGGCCTGCGCGGCCAGTGCACGAGCGGTGCGGGTGTTGTCTCCGGTGAGCATCGTTACGCCGACGCCCTGGCCGGTGAGCGTACGGACGACTTCGGGGACTTCAGGACGCAGTTCGTCACGAACGCCGATCGCGGCCACCGGTGACCCGTCACGGTGCACGATCACGACGGTCATGCCCTGCTCCTCCAGCTTTGCGACCCGCTCCCCGAGGTCGCCGGCGTCCAGCCATCGAGGACTGCCGACGGTGATCCTCGATCCATCGACGGTGCCGTCGATGCCATGCCCGGCCTGCTCGGTCACGTCCGCAGCTGCCGGTGTCCCCGGAGCCGCGGCGGTGATCGCTGATGCGAGAGGATGCGTGCTGTGCTGCTCCAACGCAGCCGCCCACGCCAACGCCTGAGCCTCCGTCACGCCGTTCGCGGTGAGCACGGCGGTGACCGCAGGTTCGTTACGCGTGAGTGTTCCGGTCTTGTCGACCGCCACGTGGCGGACCGTCCCGAAGCGCTCGAAAACGGCACCGGACTTGATGATCACGCCGAACTTGCTCGCCGCACCGATCGCCGCGACGACCGTCAGCGGAACCGAGATCGCCAGCGCACACGGAGAGGCCGCGACCAGCACGACAAGCGCGCGGGTGATCCACACCTCCGGGTCGCCCAGCAGCGACCCGATGACCGCGACGAGCGCGGCGAGGATCAGCACACCGGGCACCAGCGGGCGGGCGATCCTGTCCGCGAGACGCGCACGCTCGCCCTTCTCCGTCTGCGCCTTCTCCACCAGCTCCACGATCGTGGTGAGCGAGTTGTCGGTACCCGCGGCCGTCGCCTCTACCTCAAGCACGCCGGCGCTGTTGATCGCACCGGCCGACACCGCATCGCCGGGCTCGACCTCGGCGGGGATCGATTCCCCGGTGATCGCCGAGGTGTCCAGGCTGGAGCGGCCAGAACGGACGATCCCATCGGTCGCGATCCGCTCGCCCGGGCGGACGACCATGACCTGGCCGACCGTCAGCTCTCTCGCCGGCACCTGCGCAGAGACGCCGCTCTGCAGCACTGTCGCTGTCTCCGGTACGAGCTTCAGCAGCGCCCTCAGCCCGCCGCGGGCACGGTCCATCGCCTTGTCCTCGAGCGCCTCAGCAATCGAGTACAAGAACGCCAGCGCTGCAGCCTCCTCCACGTAGCCGAGGATGACTGCGCCGATCGCGCTGATCGTCATCAGCAGCCCAATGCCGAGCTTGCCCTTGAACAGCTTCCGAATCGCGCCGGGCGTGAACGTCGACGCGCCCAGCAGTAGGCCGATCCAGAACAGCACGAGCGCCGGGATCTCGAGGCCGGACCATTCGAAGATCAGACCGGCCAGGAATGCGACACCGGAGAAGACCGGCACCATGATCCCGCGGTCCCTCCACCAGGGCCGCTCCACCTCTTCGGTCTCATCATCCGCCGCAGTGGCAGGCTCGTGCTCGCAGCCACACGCCGCGCTCACGCGTCCGCCCCTGTACCGCAGCAGCCCGGCACCGTGCACGCTGAGTCCACGCAAGGTGCGTGCTCATCGACAGCCAGCGTCACGTCCACGAGCGCGACGAGCGCAGCCGCAAGATGCGGATCCGCGATCTCGTAACGAGTCTGGCGCCCCTCAGGCTCAGCGACCACGATCCCGCAGTCACGCAGGCAGGTGAGATGGTTCGACACGTTCGAACGCGTCAAGTCCAGCTCACGAGAGAGCACAGCCGGGTAGCTCGGACCGCCGAGCAGGGTCATCAAAATCCGGGAACGCGTCGGATCCGCCATGGCCCGCCCGAGCCGGTTCATGACATCAAGGCGTGAAGCAATAGTCAGCATGGACTGAACTATACAGTTCACGCTGACTAATCGCCAAGCCTGAACCGCTACCACGTCAGGACGGATCAGCCTGAAATGGGTGCACCATCCGCTCAATCCTGACGCCGGGTACGGGCCTCGACCGGTACGCAGGCGATAGTCGAGGGACGGCCGACGACATGGATGAGCGCTGAGGCCGTCCGCAAACCACTGACAAGTCTCCCGACTCGTCCGGCGAGCAGAGACAAGCCGTCGGCGGGAAGACGCACGAAGGTGACTTCGTTGCCGATGGCCGCGGAAAGAGACCACGAGGCTCGTATGACCGGCGGCGATCTCACGTAGACCGTCGGCTCGACGGCGAGTATGACGGTCCGCGTGATGCCTCGAACCGAAACGTAGCCCTGCCGACGACGATGAGAATCACGCCCGGGTCGAAGAACCCATCGAACCCCCAGTACGCGGTCGATACGCTCGTGGGGGCGCCAACGTCTCCCCGAGAGAAGCAGGCCTTCAGATCAAGAGGAAACCCAGATTGCCTCTGCGGTTGCCCAGCGCACCGACAGTCGCTGGCCGCGGGCGGTCGCGAGCAGAGGTGCCTCCTTTGCGCTCTCCACGACCCTGAGCATTTCGCCGAGTCCGATGCCACTAGCCGCAAGCTCTCGAAGGACCGCCGGGTCGCGATCGCTGATGCGAATGATCCGCCCCTCGTGTCCGGTGGCCGCCTCGTCGAGCCGTACGGCGGGTTCGACGACTACTTCCCCGTCCACGGCGGGGGTATCGCGTCCCCGTGCGGATCACGGACCGGCCGGCCGAGACGCGAATCGATCGCCTCGAGCAGCCGGTCGGACAACACGTGCTCGCGCGTACCCCATCTCCGAGACGAGCCAACTCTCGATGAGCCGGTGCCGCCGGACGACGGCGAGTGCGCGGTTGAGCCCGACATCTGTCAGCTGTATCGCCTTGTACGGCACATGAGTGACCAGTCCCAGCACGGACATCCTCTTGACCATCTCAGTGACCGACGAAGGAGCGATCCCGAGGCGGTCGGCGAGAGCCTTAGGAGTGATGGGATTGGGCTGCCATTCGGTGTGCGCATACACCGTCTTCAAATAGTCCTCGATCGCAGGACTGGTAGATAGCATCGTCCCTGGCGTATCCGCGGGCTCAACTCGCGCCGCTCAGGATCAGCCAGAGCAGCACGCCGTTGAGGGTGATGAGGAACACGGATGCCGCGATGCCGGCGGCGGTTGTCGACCAGTGGTTCCGCCACCGGCCCAGCACGCTCCTCTTGGCGGTGAGAGCGACCAGCGGTACGAGCGCGAACGGGATACCGAAAGACAGGACGACCTGACTCAGGACGAGGGAAATGGTCGGATCAAAGCCGAGCGAGAGGATTACGATCGCAGGGACCAGCGTGACAAGCCGCCGCACGATGAGTGGGATCCTCACGTGCAGCAACCCCTGCATGATCTCGGCGCCGGCGTATGCGCCGACAGATGTCGAGGCGAGACCGGATGCGAGAAGACCGACGGCGAAGAGCGTCGCGATCATTGGACCGAGGGAGACGTCCAGAGCGGCATAGGCACCTTCGAGGCTGTCGGTGCCTTCGACCCCCACGAGGTTCACCGCCGCAAGCAGCATGATGCAGAGGTTTACGGTTCCGGCGATCGCCATCGCGATCGAAACGTCCCATCGTGTGGCGCGCACCAGCGTGTCCGTGGGCATGACGGTCGAGGTTCCCGGTTCGCGAACTGGACGATCCGCACTGCCTTCGGTCGGCCCTTCACGAACGACGAGCGCCGACAATATCTTGCGACCCCAACCGCCCGATGCACTCGCCGCCACGGCAGATGGAAGGCTGGCCTCCCGGGTCACGAATCGGTCGCGGCTGAGTGCCGAGTGCGCATAGATCGCGTGCGGCATGATCGTCGCACCCAGGATCGACGCGGCAAGCAGCACCGAGTTCGCTCCCTCGAAACGCGGCACGACTCCCGCCAGAAGTTCTCCCGAGTCGGGTGGGGCGACGAAGACCCCGACCGTGAATCCCACGGTGATGATCATGAGGAGCCCGATGATGACGAACTCGAACGTGCGGTGCCCGTGCCGCGACTGAATCATGAGCAGCGCGATAGAGACCGCACCGGTGATCAGGCCACCCCAAATGAGAGGTACGCCGAACAGAAGATAGAGCGCCACCGCACCGCCGATGACTTCAGCGAGGTCCGTCGCCATGGCGACGAGTTCCGCCTGTAGCCAATATGCGCGCCGTCCCCATTGATTGCGCAGACGTCGGCCCAACACCTCAGGCAGGCTCTCGCCGGTCACCACGCCGAGCTTCGCGGAGAGGTACTGGATCAGCCACGCCATCACGTTCGCGAGTATCACGACCCAAACGAGCATGTATCCGTACCGTGCCCCCGCCGTCATATTGCTCGCGACATTGCCCGGATCGAGGTACGCGACGCCGGCGACGAGCGCCGGACCGATGAGCCAAGCAGTGCGTCCCACTGATGCTGCACTGCGCCGTCGCTTTCGCCCCGCAGCATCCGGACGAGTGGCACCACCTGGCGTCGCAGCCCTGCGACGGGCTCTCGAAAGCGGCGGTCGGGTCTCATCTCTGAGAGATTTCGGCATGCCGAAACAATAACAAGATTTCGGTATACCGAAAAGACTGCCGATTGCTGTGCGCTGCGCTGTCCGAGAACCGACGTGGGACGTTCGCACTCCGATGGGTACTCCAAAAAGAGCCCTAAATCCTGGCGTGGCACAAGATCGATACCGCTATCGCATCCCGCGGTAGAGATCTTCCACGCGCACGCCGCCGGAAAATCTCCCAGCGACTACGTCTTCACCAAACGGCTCGCACTCGGCGTCTCAGCTCAGACGAGCTCGCTGACCAGCTGCTCGATGCGGCCACGGATGTCGTCGCGAATGGGGCGCACGGAGTCGATGCCCTGACCTGCCGGGTCGTCGAGCTCCCAGTCTTCGTAGCGCTTACCGGGGAAGAACGGGCAGGCGTCGCCGCAGCCCATGGTGATGACGACGTCAGAGGCCTGTACGGCTTCGGTGGTGAGTACCTTCGGGGCTTCGGCGGTGATGTCGATGCCGAGTTCGGCCATGGCGTCGACCGCGATGGGGTTGATCTGGTCGGCGGGCATGGAGCCGGCGGAGCGCACCTCGATGCGGTCGCCGGCGATGTTGCGGAGGAATCCGGCGGCCATCTGGGAGCGGCCGGCGTTGTGTACGCAGACGAACAGGACGGAGGGCTTGGTCGTTGTGTCAGTCATGGTGACTCCAGGTAGTGAGTAGTGGTCAGTGGAGAAGGTCGTCGACGAGGGTGCGGACGCGGGCGGTGATGTCGTCGCGGATGGCTTCGACGCCTTCGCGGGACGCGAGGGCAGGGTCGCCGACGGCCCAGTCGTCGTAGCGGACGCCGGGGATGATCGGACAGACGTCGCCGCAGCCCATCGTGATGACGACATCAGCCGCTCTCACGGCGTCGTCGGTTAGGGGCTTCGGGAACCGTTCGGCGGCTTCGTCGCCTTCGATCTCGGTGAGCAGTGAGCGCACGTGCGGGTGGATGACGTCGGCGGGGCTGGATCCTGCCGAGCGGGCGATGATCTTGCCGTCGGCGATCTGGTTGACGAGTGCGGCGGCGAGCTGTGAGCGGCCGGCGTTGGCGACGCAGACGAACAGCACCTGCGGAACGGCCGTGTCACGGTCACGGGTGAGGTCACTCAACCGCTGCCTGGCGAACCGCTCGGTAAGCGGGATGAGCGCCGACGTCACCCGAGCGGTGCGGGCGAGAGCGGTGTACGACTCTCGCACGATGGTCAGGACTGTTGCTGAGTCGAGTTCCGGTATCTCTTCGGCCAGCTCGTCGGCGAGATGGGTGACGCGGGCGTCGAAGTCTGGCCGGCGTGCCTCATCGGCGGCATCGTCCGCCCAAGGTGCGGCGACAGTCGCAGGCGCGAAGGAGTCCAGCAGTGTGGTGACGGCACGGCGGCGGTTCGGGTTGATCTTGTACCAGACCCAGGTGCCGCGGCGCTCAGAGGTCAGCACGTCGACGTCCTTGAGAACCTTGAGGTGGTGCGACACGGTCGGCTGTGACACCTCGGCGAGCTCAGCGAGATCGCAGACGCAGGATTCCCCGCGGGGGTCGGAGGCGATCGCGGACAGCATCCTCAGCCGCAGCGGGTCGGAGAGGGCCTTCATCGTGGAGGCCACGGATGACGCCACGTCCTCCCCCATGGCGTGCGAAGTGACAGGACTGCACGTGTCGTCAGGATTCAGGGTGACGTTCATGATGGCATCCTTACGTCGGTGTATGGATCGGTGTGAAACCACTTGCGGGCCGCCCAGAGCGAGACGTACACGAGCCCGACGAGCACAGGCACCTCGATGAGCGGGCCGACGACGCCCGCGAGGGCCTGCCCCGACGTCGCCCCGAACGTGCCGATGGCCACCGCGATCGCGAGCTCGAAGTTGTTGCCGGCTGCAGTGAACGCCAACGTCGATGAGCGCGCGTACCCGAGGCCGAGGGCCTTGCCGGTGAAGAGTCCGATGAACCACATGACTGCGAAGTACACCAGCAGTGGCAGCGCGATCCGCGCCACGTCGAGCGGGCGGGAGGTGACCTGTTCGCCCTGTAGGGCGAACAGCAGCACGATGGTGAACAGCAGTCCGTAGAGGGCCCATGGGCCGATCTTGGGCAGGAACTTCTCTTCGTACCAGTCGCGGCCCTTGCGGTGTTCGCCGATGAAGCGGGATGCGAATCCGGCCAGCAGCGGGATGCCGAGGAAGATCAGGACGTTGAGGGCGATCGCTCCGACGGAGAAGTCGAGCCCCTGAGTGTCCAGGCCGAGCCATCCGGGCAGCACGGTGAGGTAGAACCAGCCGAGCAGCGAGAAGGCGACGACTTGGAACACCGAGTTGATCGCGACGAGCACGGCGGCGGCTTCGCGGTCGCCGCAGGCGAGGTCGTTCCAGATGACGACCATGGCGATGCATCGGGCGAGTCCGACGATGATGAGGCCGGTGCGGTACTCGGGCAGGTCGGGCAGGAACATCCAGGCGAGGGCGAACATCAGCGCGGGGCCGATCAGCCAGTTCAGCACGAGCGAGGAGATGAGCAGCTTCTTGTCGCCGGTGACGGCTGCGATCTTGTCGTAGCGGACCTTCGCCAGGACTGGGTACATCATCACCAGCAGGCCGAGTGCGATCGGAATCGAAATCCCGCCGACTTCGAGGCTCGCGAGCAGCGAGGAGACGCCGGGAACGAATCGGCCGAGGAGGATGCCGACGACCATGGAGAGCCCGATCCACAGGGGCAGCCAGCGGTCCAGGGTGGACAGGCGTCGTGTCGTCGAGCTGGGCGCCGGAGCGGTGATGGTACTCATGCGAGCAGCGCTTCCATCTTCTCGGCGATGACGGGCTTCGGGTGCGCGCCGATGAGGATGTCGGTGCGCACGCGGTTCTTGTAGAAGCCCAGGGTGGGAATCGAGGTGACGCCGGCCGCCGTCACCGTCTCCGGGTTCTGGTCCGCGTCGAGCTTGACGATCTTGACTCGTCCGTCGTACTCGGTTGCGAGCTGGTCCAGCAGCGGCGCGACCTGCTTGCACGGGCCGCACCAGGTGGCCCAGATGTCTACGACGACGGGGAGGTCGGAATTGAGGACTTCGGCCTGGAATGTGGAGTCGGTGACAGGTGTGGGGGCGCTCATGCGAACACTTCCTCGGTTTCGAGTTCGATCGTGGTGTTCTCGTCAAGAGCGGACAGGTAGTGCTGGGCGTCCTGCGCGGCAGCGCACCCGGTACCTGCAGCGGTGATGGCCTGCCGGTAGGTGTGATCGACGAGGTCTCCCGCGGCAAACACTCCGGGAAGGTTCGTGCGGGTGGAGGGGTGCTCGACGAGCACGTAACCGTCGACATCCGTGTCGACGACCCCGGTGACGAGTTCGGAGCGCGGGTCATGCCCGATGGCCACGAAGACGCCTGTCGCCGACAGTTCGCGTTCTGCTCCGGTGATCGTGTCACGGAGGGTGACCGCGTGCACCTTCTCGGCGCCGATGATCTCCGCGACCTCGCTGTTCCACGCGACAGCGATCTTCGGGTGATCCAGCACCCGCTGCGCCATGATCCTCGAAGCGCGGAACTCATCCCGGCGGTGCACGACGGTGACCTTCGAGGCGAAGCGCGTCAGGAACAGTGCTTCCTCCATCGCGGAGTCGCCACCGCCGACGACGACGATCTCCTGCTCCCGGAAGAAGAACCCGTCGCAGGTCGCGCACCACGAGAGACCGTGGCCGGTCAGTCGGTCCTCTTCAGGCAGTCCGAGCTTTCGATAGGCGGACCCCATCGTGAGGATGACGGCGCGGGCGCGGAAGGTCTCGCCCGCGCCGGTTCGGACGATCTTGATCGGGCCGTCGAGATCGACGCTCGTGGCGTCGTCAAGCAGGATGCGAGCGCCGAATCGCTCGGCTTGCGCTCGCATCGACTCCATCAGCTCCGGCCCCTGCACGCCATCGACGAACCCGGGAAAGTTCTCCACCTCAGTCGTCGTCATCAGCGCGCCACCCGCGGTCACGGAACCCGCGAGCACGACCGGCGCCAGTCCCGCACGAGCGGCGTAAACCGCGGCGGTGTAGCCCGCAGGACCGGATCCGATGATGACCAGCTCGACCGCTTGATTCGACATGCGTCTATATTGACACAGATCGAATCAACGTGCGACCCTCGCGGCAGAGAGTTCACCTGCTCGTCACCTGCCAAGGGGATCATGCCAGCACAGCAAGTCCGCCGCACACCCAGAAAGCCGTGAAACGATGACCCCGCCGAAGACAGTCCTGTTCATCTGCACACACAACGCCGGACGTTCGCAGCTGGGCGCCCACCTGCTCACCCACGTCGGAGACGAGCACCTGGTCGCGACGAGTGCGGGCATCAGCCCGGCCGAGGCGATCAACCCGGCGGTCGCGGCATCACTGCAGGAACTCGGCATCGACACGAGCGCCGCACATCCGCGTGCGGTGACGGCCGGAGATCTCGACACCGCTGATGTCGTGGTGCTGATGAAGCCGGGCCTGTCGTTACCAGGCCCGGTGCGCGGAGAACTTGTCGAGTGGTCGTTCCCCGATCCATCGAACTGGGAAGCAGACGGCGCGCGCGAGCTGCGCGATGCGGTCGATGAGAGCGTGCGCGAGCTCGCTGCGCGTCTCACCCGCTGATGCAGTGAAAGGCGGGCCTCGCTCTGAGACCCGCCCTCCGCGATGTTGTGTCAGCTGACGGTGACGGGACGCAGCCCGATCTGCACCAAGGCCGGAGCCGGGGCTGCACAGCAGCTTCCCGCGTTATCGTCGAAGTCGCCGGATCCGCCGCACACGCCGGTGTCGGGAAGGACGAGTTCGTTACGTGCAGCGGCCTCGTGATCTCCCGCGATGTGCGCGGTGACGCTTCGTACCTGCTCGTATCCTGTCATGGCGAGGAACGTCGGCGCGCGGCCGTAGGACTTCACCCCAACGATGAAGAACCCATGCTCCGGCTGTGCGAGCTCCCTCGCGCCGGTCGCGGACACTGATCCGCAGGAGTGGATGTTCGGGTCGATCTCGGAGGCGATGCCCGCGACCGCATCGAATGCAGGGTCAAGGTCAGTGCGCACCTCTCGCAGCATCTCCGTGTCCGGTCGGAACCCGGTCAGGGCGAAGACGTGCGCGACGTCGGTGACCGCAGCACCATCTTCGGCGACGATCGTCAGAGAACCACCATCTTGGCGGAACTCCGCGACGCGGAATCCGGTCACGAGGTTCACCAGACCCTCATCGATCATCTTGCGGGCACGAGAGCCGAGCGCGGCGCGCTCCGGGAGTTCATCGCCGAGCCCACCACCGAAGACATTCGTGGCGCTCCCGCGACGCGGCACCCACGTGACCTGGGTGCCGGGCGATCGCCTGGCCAGTTCGCTCAGGCGCAGCACGGCATGCGTGGCGGAGTGCCCCGCACCCACGACCACAACATGCGACCCCGCGAGCTCGGACACGTCGTCAGGAATGCGATACGAGATCGAGGCCGCCGCCGCCGACTCGCCGAGCGCCGGGAATCCATCGCCACCAGCGGGGTTCGGAAGCCCCCGGCGATCGCAGCCGATACGGGCTGATCGGTCGCCCTGGTCACGTTGTCGTTCTCCTCCGGGCTGATCGCCTCCGCCGCGGCGGGGGTGTTCGCCGGTCGGTGGCTCGATGCGCGCGGCCCACGACTCATCATGACCATCGGCAGCATCGTCGGTCCCGCCGGGCTCATCGTCGTCGTGATCGCGCCGAACCTCGCGGTGTTCACCATCGGGTGGGTCATCGCGGGCCTTGCACAAGCGACTGTGCGCTACCAGGCGGCGTTCACCGTCATCGCCCACAGGTACGGGCCTCGCCGCCGCGGCGCCATGACGATCCTGACCCTGGCCGGCGGCCTCGCCTCCACAGTCTTCGCCCCCATCGTCGCCGGGCTTCTCACCATCACCGATTGGCGCACGACATTCCTGCTCCTCGCCGGAGTCCTGCGTGTCACCACCGTGCCCCTGCACTGGTTCAGCCTCGAGCGCGCGTGGACACCCATCCCGCACGACGACACCATCCAGGCTCACACCGTGAGCACGGTCATCCGCACCCGACGCTTCTGGATGCTCGAGCTGTCCATGCTCGCCCTGGCGGCAGCGCTGTACAGCGTCACCCTCGCCCTCATCCCGCTCTTCACCGAGAAGGGCCTGAGCTACGAGCTCGTCGCCTGGGCACTCGGCCTCCTCGGCGCAGGACAGGTGATCGGCCGGCTCCTCTACGTCGCCATCCCGCACATTGCGGCACCGTGGATCCCGCTCGCCGCCACCGCCGGCCTCAGCGCCGTATCCCTCGCTCTCCTTGCCCTCGTTCCCGGCCCACCGTGGCTGCTCATCTCGATCGGCATCGCCGCCGGAGCCGTCCGCGGCGCACAGACACTCATCCAAGGCTCAGCCGTCGCCGACCGCTGGGGCATACAAAACTACGGCGCCATCAACGGCGTCTTCGCCGCCCCCATCACCCTCACCAGCGCGATCGGACCGGCCATCGGGCCACTGCTCGCGGTCGCAACAGGCTCCTATTCAGCCATGGCGCTCATCGCCGTCGCACTGGCCGCGCTCTCGCTCGTCCTTGCGCGATTCTCCTGACACCAGTCTCGCGATCGACGCAGGTGACTTCGTCACTTTCCGCCGGCGAATGCGTTGTTAGTGATGGCCGTGACCGGCAGTGCGAAAAGTCACCGCTACCTAGATCTCCCCGATCTCCTGACCCAGCCTGAGGTACAACTCTGTGACGGCTTCGTCGTTGACGCGATACACGACCCACTCGCCCCGCTTCCGCTCGGCCTTAGGTGGATCCGCCAGCAGAAGTCCCGCCGCCTCCAGCTCGCCGAGGTACGGGACGATCGTCGTCGGAGCCACCTCCAGCGCATCGGCGATTGCCTTCCGCCCCACGTTCGGCGTGCGGCGCACCTGCCGGATAATCCCGGCTTTGACCATGTTGCCCAGGACAGCGAGCGGCCCCTCGGCTCCTTCACCGTCGACCGGCCGCGCATATCTGGGCATGCACCCATTGTGCCCGCCGCGCGTTCGCGAGTACAACTAAACCGAATCAATTACCCGTTTACTTCTTGAGTGAACGGGTGTACCGTTCACATCATGTTCAGGACAGCGCGGTCAACCTCCCCTCTATTAGGGGAATGTCACGCGCGCGTGTCCCCCATACGGCCTATAGACACATGGAAGCGAAGCGGAGTAACGTCCAGTTCGTCACTGCGGCGTTCGCCGGTACAGTGCAGCACCGGCAGCGCCGCCGTCCTGAAACTTCGGGAGGGCTGATCCATCATGGCGAGGGAGCGGAAGCCGCGAAGGGGCTTACTGTGGGCGCTGATCGGTGGAGCTATCCTGCTTGCTGGCCTCATAGCCATCTTCGTGAACGCAGCCCTCAACCAAACGGCAGAGGTCCCGCCGACTTCACCACCCACGTCGGCTGCGACCGAAACGACGCCACCGACATCGGAGGGCGATGTCGTCGACCCGGCTGCCGCGGATTCGGGATGGGTTCCTGAGCCGGTTACGGACGATCCGGAGCTATATATCCGGCGGGCGCTCGAAGCAGCTTCCACGTTCGACACGCAGTTGGGCGAGCGCGACGAGTGGCTGACTTATCTCGACACGTGGTTCACCCCGGACACCCGCTACTCATCACCGGCCGACCAGTTGGACGAGATGGATGCCGCGCAGCTCGAGCTTCGCCAGTCTGTGGTGTTGCCGGAGCCTGAGTGGGATTCACTCGCTCAAGAAGAAGGGCGTGTGACGGCATCCGTCGTCGGTGATCTCGGCTACGTCGACGTGCCCGAAGATCCCAGCGGCGATATGCACATCGGCACGGCGAACGTGACCCTGACGTTCGTGCGAACGTCGGGCGATGGCTCTGAGCACAGTTACGACGAAACGGTGCGCGTGAGCGTTCAGGTGCTCTGTGGAGCCGGTTCGGTGCCGACCCCGGATTCGCCGCAGCAGCCGGGCGACTGCAAGATCGTGCGTTACTTCCCGGAGCCGATGGAGCCCTGACGTGGGCGTTCCTGCTTTCGCCATCACGGCCCTCGCCCGATCGAGGACCGCGCGTCGGGTCGTGATGATGCTGTTCGCTGCGGTGACGCTGCTGGCCTTTTTTGCACTTGCTCCACTGGCGATAGTTCCCCTCGCTCTTGCCGGCTATTCCATGGCTCCGACGTCGGCGGTGGCCACGGCTTCCCTGCCGGCTGCCAGCGGAGATTGGGGCTACCCGCTTGCCGGCGACTACTTCAAAGGCCGTGGTTACGGCTACAACCCCGTCAACGGATGCTCGTACTGCTCGACTGACCACGAGGGCTACGACATGGCGCAGGGGTGTGGGAGCACGATTTATGCCGCGGGTCCGGGAACGGTCATCACGGCGGGCGAGTTCTACGGGTGGGGGAACACCGTCCGCGTCGATCATGGCGGCGGTCTCGTGAGCCTCTACGGGCATATGCAGTGGGAGTCGCTCCGGGTGTCCGTGGGAGATCCCGTGACAGCAGGCAGTCCTCTGGGATCCGAGGGTAACACCGGCCGGTCCTTCGGCTGCCATCTGCACTACGAAGTCCAACGTGATGGGATCGCGATCGATCCTGAGCCGTTCATGACGGCACTAGGCCTGCCACTGAAGTGAGACCGAAAGAGAGATCATCGTGAACCATCCGTCAGACGTCGACGTCCCAGACATCAACCCGGACTTCTCCGCCCCCTTCTTCCAAGGGTTCCAAGTCATCGCCTCGTACGTGCTCGCGGCCGCGATGATCGTGGTGTTCATCATGCTGGTCGTCGCCGGAGCGGCGCTCGCCTTCCGAGGCCTGGCGTCAGACCGGGTGCGCACGTGGGCGGGCGAAAACATCTTGTGGATCTTCATCGCCGCCGCCGTGCTGGGCGCAGCCAATGGGCTGTTCGCCTGGTTCGTCAACTTCGATTTCGGCTTCTGATGCACCGGGCGCGCACGACCATTACCGGAGTCCTCCTCGGACTCCTCGTAACGGTGTGCGCGCTGACCTCCGCTCACGCATCGGCCCCTGAGCCAATGACCACCGTCGTCGAAGCAGCACCCGGCACCGCGCTGATTCCCGTCACCGGACAATCCTGGTCATCGCCCAACTTCCCCGTCCTCTGCAAGGAAACCTCCGGACAGGTGTCCTGCACGCCCACGAGCGGCAGCGACGTGAAGCCTCAACAGTGCTTCCGAGGCGTTCTGATGGATAGCGACCGCGCCACAGTGTGCACGACCTACGAAGGGCATGTCGCAGCTATTCAAGAAGCCGGCGGGAAAGCGCTCGTCGTCGAGTACGGGTGCAGCGTCGGAGATGTCGTCTGCGTGACGTTCGAAAACGCAGGACGCGGCATGGCCATGGCCACAACCGCGGTCATGCTCCTGGTCGCGGCGAACATGCGCTTCGACACCAGCACGGTGCTGTGGACGGCCGCCGTCGGCGAGTGGTCATTCTGGCAGTGGGCAGTCCTCGCCGTACTCTTCGGCGCGATGGTCTGGGCGATCGGCGCCGCGATCGTGTCCGGCAATCGTGACGAGCTGGTCGGCGCCATCGTGCGCACGTTCATCGCCATCCCCGCCGTCCCGTTGACCCTGTGGAGCATCGGACATTCCTTGAATGCGATCGACGACCTGACCTGGTACATCATGAACCGCGACGGCCCGATCACCCTGTTCCAAGACCTGCAGAAAGTGATGTGGGCCGGCGGACAGGCCAACTACTTCTTCGCCTTCCTCATCCACGGGCTCTTGCTGTTGGCGATGTTGCTGCTGATGCTCGTCTTCGCATTCCGGAACATCGCGCTGGCCGCGTTGATCGCCGTGGGTCCGGTCGCTTGGATGCTGTTCCCGGTGAAGACCGTCGGTCCGCAGTGGGTCGTCCGGTACGTCTCGGCCACGGTCGCTCTGCTGCTGGCGGGGCCGTTGACGAACGGGTTCGTCGCGCTGATCGTGAATGGGTTGGCGGACGTGGAGAGTATCTGGGATCCACAGTCCTGGCCGCTCCTGGTCGGTCTGGTCCTTGCCGCGTTCGCGCCGCTGGCGGTGTTTGCCCTGTTCAGTTTCGTCGGGGCATCGGCTACCGACAGCGTCGGCTCCCGCATCGGTAGCTCTGCGGGCCGGTTCGCCACGAGCGCGGCGCGTTCGGTCGGTCGGATGCCGTCACGATTGGCTGGCATGCCCGCAGGCATTCCCACGGCAGGAGCCGCCCGCGGCGCCGCATCCGCAACCTCCGCGAAGGCACCCCGCCCGAGCACGCAGCGTCCCGCCGGGGCCGGCAGCCCGGCCCGGAGCCGCACTGCGCCGAGCGCGAAGCCTGCCGCAAGCAGCGCGCCAGCCGCCTCCCGTCCCACGCCGTCGGCGACACCGGCACCTCCGCGGCCTGAGAGGAAGACGCCATGACCGCTGCATCGAACGAAGAGCGCCCCGTCCGGCTTCCCGGCCGCTCGCGGCAGGGAATCGTCCTGGGGATGGATGGTTGGCAACTCGGATGCATCGCGATCGCCGCGATCATCGTGCTGATCTTCACCAACCGATTCGGCCCGGTCGGGCTGCTCTACTCCGCACCGCTCTACCTCTCGCTGGGGCTCACGGCTGTGGTTACCGTCCACGGCCTGTCGGCCCCGAAGATGGCCGGTCTCTGGCTGATGAAGCAGACCCGCCACGCGACTGGTGCGACGAAGCAGGTGTTTCGCCCCGAGCACGTCCAGGTGGTCGGCACCTTGAACCTGCCCGGGGTGCGCGCGTCCGTGCAGCTGTGGGACGTCGATGGCATCGCCTGCGTGTATGACCCGCAGGGCCGCACCGTCTCCGTCACCGCAGAGCTCGAGGTCCAAGGGTTCCTCATGCACGACGCCCCGGAGCGCCTCGACCTCGCACAGCAATGGTCACGGGTACTCGCGTCGTTCACCCAGCGTCCAGGCGTCAAGCGCGTCACGCTGCAGGAACGCACGCTACCGACGACCATCCGCAGCGCACGCGAGCACTACGACACCGTCACGGAGCATCGCGAGATGAACCGCACCTCCCCCATCGCCGTCAACTACGAGCGGGTCATGAACGACTCGGAGCGGTTCGCAGTCACTCACCGCAACTATCTGACCTTCACGCTCGACCTCGTCGCCCTGAGCACCCAGGTGAAGGCTCTCGGCGGCGGTCGAACGGGCGCGCAAGCATTGGCGCTGATCGAGACCCGCACGCTCGCGGACGCGTTGACGAATGCGAGGATCAACGTTCGCGCGTGGCTGTCGCCTCGGGATATCTCCGCGCTCGCACGAATCGCGTTCGATCCGGAGTTCGCCGCCAACGTGCAGAACCGCACCGACGATCACTCCGGGGTGGATCCGCTCGCGATCGGTCCGATGTATCTCGAGGAGCCGCACGGCTCGAACCGGATGGTTCGTACCGACTCCGGTGTGCACACGACGATGTGGATCCACGAGTGGCCACGGTCCGATGCCCACGTCGGCTTCGTCTCCCCGCTGGTGTTCGCCCGCCACCCGCACACCGGGGAGGCCGTCACGCACATCCTCTCCCTCGTCCTCACCCCGGTCCCGTTGAAGCAGGCGCTCAAGCGGGTGCGGGATGAGAAGAAGGTGTGGCGCGGGAACGAGAAGCTCCGCGCGAAACGGGGCACGGACGGCAACGCCGCCGACGACGCCGACTGGCTGGCGCTGGAGAAGGAAGAGCAGGAGCTCGTCGCAGGTCACGGCGAGTTCCGCTACGGCGGGTACCTCACCGTGACCGCTCCGGATGAGGAGCAACTCGACCAGGCGCTGGCCGGGATGCGGAACGCTCTCGCGCAAGCAGAGATGGAAGCGCAGATCCTCTACTGCCAGCAAGCCGAAGCCCTCATGGTCAACGCAATACCGATCGGACTGGGGATGAAGTGATGACCCACCGCAGCCTGGTCTTCGAACCTGACGGTCTCTCCCGGAGGGAACGCCGTGCGCTCCATCGGGAGAGCGCCCGGCACGAGCGACACGACGCCCCGTCACCGGTCACGCGCCGTGACCGCGGGCTTCCGGAACCGGCTGTCCCGGGTCCGTTCGGCCCTGGGCTTGCCGAGGGCGGGTATTGGAACCTCGCCCCGTTGCAGATCCCGCCTCATCAGGCGACCTCGCAGCACATCGCCGGGATCTATCCGTTCGTCGCGGACGCTGGGCTCGGGCATCGCGGTCCGATCGTCGGCGTGGATCTCAACGCGGATTCGCTCTGGCACTTCTCACCTTGGGAAACCTACGCCGACAGCACCGACCGCGGGTCGTTCTCGACCAACGTCCTGGTGCTGGGCGCGTACCGGGCCGGGAAGAGTGCGGTCATCAAGACCCTCGTGACAAGGTCGATGGCGTTCGGGCACCAGGCGGTGGTGCCCTCGGATCCGAAAGGCGAATGGGTCACCGTCGCCGAGGCAATCCCCGGTGGCAATGTCATCCGGCTCGGTGGCGCATACGACACTCGCCTGAACCCGCTCGACCGGGGCCCGCGTCGCACCGGTGTCACGAACGAGCAGCACGAGCAGATGGTCAAGCAGCGCCGCATCACCGTCCTGACCTCTCTCGTGGAAGCCGCCCTCCCCGCCTCGCACCTCACCGCCGTCGAGCACGCGGCGCTCCTCGAAGCGCTCGAGCGCTGCATCGCGCACACGAACGACCGGCCGACCCTGCGCGGGGTATACGTAGAACTGACCGCGCTGGCGCGGGAGTCCGATCAGGATCGCCATCTTGCGCAGGGTGCCATCCAGCCCAGCTTCGTCCTGCGCAGGTTCGTCAACGGCGACCTCTCCGGACTCTTCGAAGACGAATCGACCGTCAGCTTCGACGATGCGGCGCCCATTGTCGTCGTCGACACGTCCGAGTTGTTCGCCCGTGGGGATCTGGTCGCGCAGCTGTCACAGATCTGCACGACCGCGTGGAATCAGGCCGTGATCTCCGACCGCGGCGCACACCGCACCCGCTACGTCATCCGCGAAGAAGGGTGGCGAGACATGACCTCACTCGCCTCGCTGCAGATGTACCAGCAGTGGCTGAAGCTCTCTCGCCACTACGGGATCAGCAACATCGTCATCCTGCACAAGATGGGCGACCTGGACGCCGTCGGTGAAGCGGACTCCCAAGAACGCAACCTCGCCTACTCGATCGCCGGTGATATCGAGAACAAGTTCATCTTCCGCATCAACCAGCAAGAAGGCACCAGCATCCAACAGCGCCTGAGCATCCCGCCCGCGCACGCCTCCATGGCCAGGCAGCTGCGAAAAGGCGAGTTCCTCGCCTACGTCGGCCAATACTCCTACCTGGTGGATGCGTTCGCCACCTCCACCCAGTGGGAGTACGACCTCTTCAAGACCGATGACGCTATGGACCTCGACAGCCGATACGACGACGAGTTCCGCAACCTTGACGACCCGGTCGTCGACTCGCTCTGGCCCGACGACACCTCGGTCGACGGATGGCTGACCGCCCAGAAGGAACTGCAATGACCACCGAAACCACACCCCGCGCATACGCGACCGTCACCGGCCCGAACGCCACGTTCATCGCCCCGAACGGTGAAGCAGAACCCATCTCCGCTGCCGGCGACGAGGACATCCGTCACATCGTCGTGCGGCGTGCGACGGACGAAGCGAGGCGCACCGGAACCGCCCTCGAGCTCATCACCTCCGGCGACCGCGGCGAACACCACCTGATCATCGGCGCGACCGGCGACGTCGCCGCCGCACCAACAGCCGACGTGATCCCGCCGCCGGCTACCACCCCCGAGGCGACGGAGCCCGATCCTGCCGCTCCCACAGCGGAGCCAAACGACGTCAGCGCCGAACAGGATGTCCCGGCTTCTCGACATTCGTTCATCGCGCCCGGCGCCGCCGCACCAAAGGCGAACACCGGATGGCGACGACTCGCCGCACGCGCCGGCATCCCTATCGCCGAGACGAAGACGCAGCTGCGGCGACGTGAAGCGATCGGGCGGGTGTCTCGGCATTGGGCCGGGTACCGGAACATCGCGGTCGCCAACGGCAAAGGCGGCGTGGGTAAAACCATGACCTCTGCGATGGTCGCGGCGGTGTTCGCCAGGTACGGGGGTGGCAACGTTCTGGCGTGGGACAACAACGACACCCGCGGCACTCTGGGTTGGCGCACCGAGCAGGGACTGTACGACACGACTATCCGCGATCTCCTCCCCGCCGCCCATGACCTGCTTGGCGCGACGGCATCCGTTTCGGACATCTCGCGGTTCGTGCATCACCAGCCCGACGATCGCTACGACGTCCTCCGCTCCAACCCCGAGCTGCTGGCCGCGCACCAGCGCATCGAGAAGGACGAGTTCGACCTGCTGCTGCAGGTCGCCGTGCGCTACTACCGGCTCATCGTGTTCGACTCCGGCAACGATGAGTCCGCCGACCGGTGGCTCCGCATGATCGACAACTCCCACCAACTCGTCATCCCCACCCTCCCCTCCCCCGAATCCGCCGAGTCCGCCTCCCTGCTCCTGGACGCGCTCCGTCAGCGCGACCGGCACTCGGCGGCATTGGCCGCGAACGCCGTCGTAATCGTCACCACCCCCGAAGCCGGCTCCCGCCACGACACCAAAACCATCGCCGCAGGGTTCGCCGACCAGGTGCGGGTCGTCGAGACCATCCCATTCGACGCGGCTCTCAAAAGCGGCGCGTTGCGATTCGATGCCCTCGGCCGGGCCACACAGGATGCGTGGCTTCGCGTCGCCGCCGCTGTCGCCACCGGGTTGGACTGAACGGGACATCATCATGAACAGCAGCTGGTTCGGCAAGGCCCTCGCCGTCCTCGTGGCGGCAGCGTTCATCCTGACGCTTGCCTTCACCTTCGTCGCAGAATCCATCACCCAGGTGGTGTGCGGTGCCCGGCCCGAAGCGAACAGCCTGTTCTCCGGCCTCATCCTTACCGTCACCGGCGACCCAGCCCAGTACAGGCTCGCTGGGTGCGCGTTGCCCGTGTGGCAGATCCGTGTCGCGGGTCTCGTCGCGGTGCTGCTGCTGGTCGGCCTCGGAGTCGCGGTGTATGTTCTCTACCGCCGGTACCGGGAATCGGACCGGGCGTTCATCGCCGACCTGCGCACCAGGCCCGGGTTCGCGCCGGCATCCGAGATCCGCCAGCACCTCTCCGCCCGCGCCGTCCTGCGCCGCGCCCGGCAGCTCCGCCCCGACCTTGAGCGCCCGAAGCCGACAGATGTCGGATGGCGTGTCGGACGCTCCCGCGGCCACGACGTGTTCGTGTCGATCGAAGACTCCGTCGCCCTCGAAGGCCCACCCCGCTCCGGCAAGGGGTACCGGGTTCTCATCTCCGCGATCCTCGACTGGTCAGGCCCGCTCATCACCACCTCGACCACGAACGACAACCTCACCGCGACCATGCACATGCGCCAGCACCGCGGCCAGACCCACGTCTTCGACCCCCAAGGCCTATCCGGGATCCGCCACCCGCTGCGGGTGAGCCCGCTGGCCGGGTGTGAAGACCCCCTCGTGGCGATGCAGCGCGGCAACGCCATCATCACCGGCACAGCGCTGGGCGCCTCGACCACGAACGGAGAATGGGCGCAAGCCTCCGGAGTCGTCCTCGGCCGGCTCCTCCACGCCGCCGCCGTCGGCGACCGCACCATCGAAGACATCTATGACTGGGGATCCAGCCCCGCCCTCGCCCGCACCGCCGTCGACGTACTCCGCTCCGACGGCGCACCCGGATGGGGCGACAACCTCGAAGCGACCATCAGCGGGGACGAGAAGCTCGTCTCCTCGATCTGGTTCGGCGTCCAAGGCGCCGTCGCCCCACTCGCCGTCCCGCAGATCCGTGCCGCGCTGATGCCCGGTCGCGGGGACCCGGTCTTCGACCCGAAAGAGTTCCTCGACGCGGCGAACACGCTGTACCTGATCGGTTCGTCCTCTGGTGCGTCCGCGATGGGCGGGTTCCTCGGGGCGCTGCTGGATGACATCGTCGAGGTCGCTCGCGTCAGGGCGCTCGCCTCACCCGGGTCCCGGCTCGCGCACCCGCTGGGGCTGATCCTCGACGAGATCGCGAACATGTTCCGCTGGGGAGCACTCCCCCGCGTCATGGCCGACGGCGGCGGCCGCGGCATCTGCACCTTCGTTGTCCTCCAAGCCCTCTCCCAAGCAGAAACAGCATGGTCCCGCGCAGAAGCCGACACCATCTGGGTCGCCGCCACCGCCAAAGTCCTCCTCGGCGGGGCATCCCACGTCGCCCACCTCCGGGACGTCGAAGCGCTGCTCGGCTCCCGTGACGCCCGCCGCACAGAAAGGTCCTGGGACAGCGACCAGGCCGGTCACCACACCAGCGAGCGAAAGGAACGGTTGCCGCTGATGTCGGTCGACGAGATCCGGCGGATGCCGCAAACCCTCGGCCTACTCGCCTATCGCAACCGCCGCGGCGTGCTCCTCGACCTCGCCGGCTGGGACGAACGCCGCGATGCCCGCGAGATCCAGCACGGCAAACGCCACACCGAACAGCAACAGCAAGCCGTGTTCACCGCGCCCCCGCAACCGCAGATCGCGGATCCCGTCGAGCAGGCGGAGGCGGTGAGCGACGAATGAGCAACAGACGACGCACAGGCCTGAAGAACCTGTACCGAGACGAGTTCCTCCGCTCGCGGGCCTGGTTCGCGAGGCGAGAGCGTTGGTTCCGCGACCACACCAACAACGGGCACGAGCCATGCGCGGCCTGTGGAATCCCGGGATCGAAGACCCAACTCGAGCTGCACCATCTGGACTACCGCGGGGTGCGGATCATTCGGGGTGAGTGGCAGGCATGGGAAGACGACGAAGACCTCATCGCCCTGCACCCGTATTGTCACGAACTCTTGCATCGACTGATCGACCGCGACATCGTCCTGGCCTCGCACCGGACCCGTCGGCAGGCATCGGCGCATGCCCTGCAGGTGCTGCAGGTGAAGCTGCGACCGGCGAAGGACGCATCATGAGTGACTTCGACCCGGCAGATGTCGATGCGCTCCTCGCACAGGAACTCAGCGGCTTCGACCCGCACTCCCGGCACGGCGGATCCGCCCCGATCGGCGGACTCGTCACCAACTGGCGAGAACTCACAGCCGACGAAGCCGCCGAGCGATGGAACGCACTGCGGACATGGGTCGAGTGGTTCACCGTCCGCTACAACATCCCCATCAGCGTCGTCCCCACCTGCTGGTGGAAACACAGCCACCTCGTCGAAGAACTCTCCGCCCTCCACACCGCACACGTCGCCGCGTTCGATTCCAGCGACGCCGGATTCGGACCTATCGGTTGGCACGAACGACTCGCCATCGCCACCCCCCGACTCGCGAGGGCATATGGCGGCGGATGCAACAACGGGCACAAACCCGCCAAACCCCGCACCTGGACGGACGTCACTGACGAGCAGGAATGGACGGCGTGGGCCAGCCAGGGCCACGCACAATGAGGACGCCACCAGGTGTCCCTGACGAAAGGAAGAAGGAGATGACCACCAAGATCCCGGTCACGCTGGAGGGCAACCTCACCGCCGACCCGGAACACGGCACCGGAGAATCAGGCAACGAGTACGCCCGGTTCTCACTCGCGGTCAACGACCGTCGCCTCAACGAGGACACCGGACGCTGGGAAGACGCCGGCACGGTGTTCCACCGGGTCGTCGTGTTCAACCAGCAGGCCCGCCACGTGACCGACTCGCTCCACAAGGGCGACGCCGCGATCGTCGTCGGAGACCTCCGCTTCGGCACGTACACCGACAAGGACAGCGGCCAGACACGCGAGACCCGCGACGTCGTCGCCGACAACGTCGGCGCATCCCTGCGGTTCACCGACGCGACCATCAACCGCGCCCCAAAAGCTAACGGCCCCGCAGCAGAAGCTTCGGGGCCGGTAGCGGAACCGGCCTCGTACGCCGGAACCGGAGTCACCCGCTGACCATCCAGCCAAGCGGACGGGAGTCATCGTACTCCCGTCCGCTTACCAATGACATCCCAACGACCGACCAGTACCCTGAGCCCATGCCTGACGCCGAAGAATGGATCCTCGCACTCGGCCTTCGCCCGGTGAGCGATGACCCCAACGACTCGGCCATTCCCGACGCCGTGCTCAACGGCCCTTCGCTGTCTCTCACGGCGAAGGCACTGTATGCCCTAGTGCTCTCGACACAGGGTCGGCCACTCAACCCGTTTGAGGACGCATTCGAGGACTCGAAGGACATCCACGCAGCGATCGACGAGCTCGTCGCCGCCGGCCTGGTTGTACGCACAACAAAGCAGTAAAGGAAATCCAGTAGAGGAAGGCGCCCGGATGCCGAACCTCACCGTCCCCAAGAGAGACGGCGGATCCGCGACCGAATGAAACCTGAACGAGCACAGCCAAACCGGACACTGCGCCACTACCCAACAGGGAATCCTGACGGGCTGTGGAGAGTGGTATCGGGGCGCTGCGCAGGAGCCGCGGTGGCCTAGGTGTCGGCGTGCTCTGCACGAGCCACCGCGATACCGTGTCGGCGGTTGAAGACTTCCTCGTAGACCTCGTCCTCGATGAGCCCGCGGCGTACGGCGTCTCCGACCTCCGACCAGGTGCCGTCCGGGTCGACGATCAGCGAGTCATACCCGTCCGTCTGCACGCCCTTCACGTAGGGGAATCGCGTGAGCTCGTCGACGAGCTTCGCCCGGTCAATGAAATCGGCGGCGTAGCGCTGGCAAATCTCGTAGGGGGTCGCGCCGGAGAATCCGTCCAGCGGCATCGTCACCTTCGCCGCGGTGCGGAGCGCGCTGAGCACCGACGGCTGCGCGATCCCGAGCCACTTGGCAATCTCCCGCTGACTGTATCCGTGCTGATCCAGGCGGCGCAGCTCGCGCCGGTAGTCCAGCTCGACCATCTCCTTCCGGCGGCGCGCGAGCACTGCCGCACGCGCCTCGGGCGGAACCTCCGCGATCGTCATGGCGGCCACCTCCGATAGGCCATTCTATCAGGGGTGATAGATACCGTTATCGGTTGAGGGCTCGGCGCACGCTGGTGGCTCCGACTCCCAGCACGCGGGAGATGCTCGCCCAGCTGTACTGCTCGGCCCGCATGCGCTCGGCTGTTCCGATCCGCTCGGGTATGGTGACGCTTGGCCGGCCGCCGACGCGGCCCTGGCTGCGGGCGTAATCCAGGCCGCGGGTTGTGTTGTCTCGGATGGTGTCGACGCGGAGCTGCGCAAACACTGCGACGATGCCGTAGAGGACGCGACCCATCGGTGTCGCGGTGTCGATCGTCGGCTCGGTGAGGCTGACGATGTTCACCTGTCGGGCGTCGAGCTCCTGCAACGTCTCGATCGGGATGTGCTCACTGCCAGCGAGACGGTCGACGCGGCGCACTTTGAGGCTACCCCCGGACGCAGGTACTCGAGACAGGCGAGCCACTACGGGCGCGGTTCTGCTCGCGCTTGGAGACTCAGGCGTAGCCGACTTCGTGTGCCATGCCGAAAACGGTACCGCCGATGTTTCGGCGCGGTTGGGTTTCGGCAGGGGGTTTCGGCGGGTCATTTCTCGGCGTGTCGTGCACTTGGTCGTCGACGTCGGCGGGGCTGCCGATAACGATCGTTTGCGGCAGGGCGTACAGCGCCTGAGCCGCCCCTCGGAGGCGTTACACAAGCTCGAACGACAATCAAGGCTCGCTGTGCGCACCGCCGCAGGACAGCGAGTGAGAATCATTCTTCTAGGCGGAGCCCGAGTTGGCCCGCTTCAATCGCTACTCTCGTCTTGGATCAGGACCTGTCGGACGTGTCGTCGGTAGCGGTTTCGGTAGCCGGTAGCCGAGAGCCGAGAGCCGAGAGCCGAGATCATCGTGAGAAGTGTCCAGCCCCACAACATGACCGGTGACGACTCCGTCAGTCCCTGAACGAGAAGCACGAGCATGGCGAGAAATGGGATGAGATTGCTGCGCTTAGGTGGCAAGAAACTGCTCGAGACTGCCGTCCTATCCGCTTGTGCAAGCAGCCAGCCGTTCCGTATGGCGATCCCGACAATGAGAGCGATGCACGCGACTCCGACGAAGCCGAGCTGCATGAAAACGTCAAGCCACATGTTGTGCGCCTGAAACACCGTGATGTCATGATCGACGATCCACCGCGAGAACGCTGGATCCCACGGAAGCCACGGGCTGGCGAACCCGTTTCCAAGAACAGGAGCTTCGATGGCGCGACCGATGACAAGTTCCCAGATTCTGGCACGCCCTGTGAATGTCGCGTCCTTTCCCAGGAAGCCAGCGATAGGCCCCCGGAGTACGACCGCAGCTACACCTAGAACCATGAAAAGTGTGCCGAGACCGACAGCTAGCGATGTGCGCACCCTCCGAGACTTAGCGACGCGAAACATGCCAATGACGACGACTGCGACCACGATCACCACCACTGTGACAATCATCGTCGCGGAATTCGCACGGACGAACAGCCAGCAGCTGAGCGTGAACATCAGAACGAGATAGAGCCGATTTGCCTGGCGATCTAGAAACTGTGCGACGCAGATGATCATCGCGAGGAGACACAGGGCGGCTAAGAGATTGGAATTTCCCACGATGCCCTGGATTCGGCCACCGGTGACGACTCCATCGAGAAGGTTCCCACGAACCCAATACCAATGTGGGTCCGGATTGGTCGGGACATGAGCGAAGTTGGGCAGCAAAGGATGTCCACGAATCGTTGCGACCCAGAGTTCGAGAAAAAGCGAGAGAGCCATCGCGAGCTGGAGAGCCCACCCACTAATCAGCACAACACCTTGACCATCGAGCTGATCCACCAAGAACAACCCGTGCATTGTCGCCGAGGCCAGCAGCACCCACGTCAGAAGTGTGACACTCGGCCACGCCGACCACGCGACAGATAGCAGGGCCAGGGCTAGATAGAGCATCGACGCCCACGGCACAGATGGGAGTGTGAGCCGACCCACACCGGGATAATGGTGTCGCCGCGCTAGCCACACCACAGCCGTACACAACGTGAGAGCAAGGAGAAGTAGGCCGGCTCCGTACACTCCAAGCAGATTGAACCAGAAAGAATAGGCGAAAACGGAGAACATCACTGCCACCGCGTAGATTCGCATACGTGCTCCCTGCACCCCATCCGGCACGCTGCTGTTCACAAGGGCCGCTCCGCGTCGACGCTACGCCATTCGCGGTCCGAGCGAGAACGCCGGTCTCGAAATCGACATCGATTGCGTTGGCACCCGATCTCGGCTAATCGAGTACCGACTCGTCTCAGGTTGAGCGGCCACGGCCTATCGCGTTGATGGGGCTGAACAGCACTCTGACCGTCCGCGCCACCAGCCGAAATGATCGTTTACGGCGTTGCGGCTACCCAAACTGCCGGTGATTGCGAAGCGCCGCCATCGATAGCGAGGGAAGGTGCCCCTGAGTGTGCGCGCAATCGTCTCAACAGAGCCGATTCGATGAGCGGGTATCCTCAGCAAGGTGAGCAGAACCCTCTCGCGACCCCGCGTCTTTGACTTCTCGATCGCGGGCGTTCTCACTCGTGGGTCTTGGTCTTGATCGGCTTCATCTGTGGGGTTTTCCCGCTAATCGAGGGTAGTACGAAGCGTGCATCTACCACATATCCCCACCGGCTGATTTCCTCGCGCGATACCAAGAAGGAATCACCTCGCCTGGTGCTCACGTGTCGATCTTCCCGTTCGGTGCGCAATGCACGTATGTCGCGAACTCCACCGGAGAGACCGTGGTGTCAGCCTTGTCGCCTTGGCCAACGATGAGCATCATCGCCGGTCTAGCTGCTCTCATCGCGGGCGGCGTCATCGCGGCAGTCGTCTGGCATCGCGCCCGGTAGACCGGGTCGATTAGCGAACTTCCGAGACCCGCATCCCCTGGGGTGCTCGACGCGCTTCGTGTTCCAATGATCGCCGTGGGTAGATCGGTCAGCTGGACAGTGCATGTCGTTTTCCAGCTGCGGCGAGCGTTTCCGGCAGCCATGCGCGCCCTACGTCCGCCTCACGCCAGAAACGATCGTTTCCGGCAACTCGACGCCGAAGGCTCGGACCGTGACCGCAGGTTCGACCGTATCTTCGGTGGCCGACGCAGCCCTACGGCGAAAAACTTGCCATTCCGTAACAACCAGGTGATACAGTCGAGAGTATCAATCGAACGATACGGTCGAGGGAGTGGAAATGTTGGTGGCGACGATAGCTCCGGTAATCGGGTTGGTTTTGGCCATGCTGTGGGCTAGCGTTCGCCCGCCGCGTGGAGCGGTTGGTCTCTCGTGGAGTGTGCGGGCTTTCACCTTGATTGGGTCCGGCATCGCGCTTGTCGGCGGGCTGCTCGTCGGTTTGAGTGGGAATACGGCGTATTCGGCTGTATCTTCTCCGATACCTCTCGAGTGGGTGCGGGGTGACTGGCTGTATGTGGTTCCGCTCGTCTCCGGATTCGTCGGCGTTCTCGTGTTGATGTTGCCGTTGCAGCGCCGTAGATCGTCCGGGTCTGCGCAATTCACGCGGCGAACCGCATTGAGCTTCACTCGACGGCGGTGGCTCGTGCTCGCTGGGTGCCTCATCGGAGTCATCGTCATACTCAGTGTTGCGGCCGGCGGCGCATCCAGCCCTGACAAGGACGGGCGCTACCGCCTGTTTGCGATGGATTCAGGGGCAGCGGAGATCCGCATCCTGATCTACGGCTGGTACTACTCGCTCCCGAGCCTCATCGCCCTTGCTCTGTTCGCCGGTACCGCGCTCCTCGCGCTCAGCGTGATCGCCCGCCCGCCGCTGGCTGCTGACACGCCCCACGACACTGCGGTCCGGCAAGAGCGCAGCCGGAATGTGATGGGCCTCCTCATCGGCGGGCTTCTTCTGCATCTCGGCGCCGTGCTGAGCTTCCTCGGATACACCGGGACGAGCAGCGTTGGCGTGTTTCAGGGCGAGGACATCATCCCGATCATCGCGCCGTTCTCCGCTTTCGGTCCGCTGCTCTGGATCCTGGGCGGGGCGGCATCCGCGCTCGGCTTCGCTTGCTGGTTTGAGATCGTACTCAGCAACGTGCGGCGTCCCGTACGTCGACAAGTGAGCGCGGTCTGACATGGAGATCGAGCTTCGCGGTACGACTCCACCCGCTGAACAGATCCGCGAACAGATCGGCGGTCTGATCGCGGCAGGGCGAGTGGGCGCCGGCGAGAAGCTTCCTTCCGTGCGCCAGCTGGCGCGTGACCTCGGAGTCGCGCCAGGGACCGTCGCTAAGGCGTATCGGGCATTGGAAGCGGACGGCTATGTTGACGCTCGCGCGGGTGGCAGCACGCGAGTCAGCACAAAGGTGAGCACGACATCACGTCCTGTACTCGAAGCTGCGCGTCGTCTCTCAGATATCAGTACATCTGAGGGGGTTTCCTTGGATGAGACAATCCGCCTGTTGCGGGGCGTCTGGTCGGACTAGCAGCACCCCACCGACCCCAGACCAATCCTTACGCCGCGGCCTCGCCGGAAACGATCGTTTGCGGCGAGGTCCGCGCGTAGTCCTTCGCTAGTGACCATTACCGTCCACCAGAACGTCTTGCGGTAGCGCGATTCGGCAGAAGGTTGCGGTCCTAGGCGCCGGTCAGAAGAATCGTGGTCAGGGCTACTGCCCGACTAGCTCGAATTAGACAATGGGGGATCGTGTTTCCGGAAGTGCTGCTTGCCGTCGCACTCATGCTGATCGGTGTCCTTCTCATCTTGTCGAGGAGACAGTTCCCCCGACTGATGCGCGCGGGACTAACGAAGTTCTTCGGACCGGGGGTCGCTGAAGACGCGACCCGTCCCGGTGTAACGACATCACTCGTTGTTGTCGGCATCGGTGCGATCGCTTTCGGAGTGTTCAACGTCATCGAACTCTTCGTGGGGATCTCATGATCGTCAAGAGATTCTCCAGACCGAGGGCACTGGTCGCGGTCGCCGTTTTCTTACCGACGGCGTTGTTGCTCGTCAGCGGGTGTGGGTCGATCGTTAGGGACGGCACCCCAGGGGATCCCGTCGGTTCATGGGCTGGGGACTGCTGCACGGATAGGTGACAGGTTGTAGTCACGCCGCCAGTGCGACGGTCGTGTTCATGATGGTCTCGAACTCGATGGGGGTCAAACGTCCAAGTCGGCGTTGGCGTCGTCGGCGGTGGTAGGTCCGTTCGATCCAGGTGACGATCGCGATCCGCAGCTGCTCGCGTGTGGTCCAGGAGCGGCGGTCGAGGACGTTCTTCTGAAGCAGCGCAAAGAACGATTCCATGGCCGCGTTGTCTCCGCTCGAGCCCACTCTTCCCATGCTTCCGACCATGCGGTGGCGGGTCAGCGCACGTAGGAATTTCCGGCTTCGAAACTGAGATCCTCTGTCGCTGTGGACCACGCAGCCGGCGACGTCGCCGCGCATCGCGACAGCGTTCTCGAGGGCCTGAACCGCCAGCCGGGACTTCATCCTCGAGTCGATCGAGTACCCGACGATCCGACCGGAGAAGACGTCCTTGATCGCGCAGAGATAGAGCTTGCCCTCACTCGCTTGAGTTCCAGCCATCGTCGCAACACTCCGATCGAGGAGTGAGTGTGATGGCTATACGAGCAAGGGGTCGAGAGAACGCGCAGTACAAGGCGAAGGAGCGGGATGAGTTCTTCCGCCGCCTTGATCGCGGTGGCACGATCCGTGCTGTCGCGGCCGAGCTGGGCTTGAGTGTCGAGTCGTGTTACCGGTGGCGAAATGAGGCTGGCGTCTCGACTCCGCGGGTGAAGAGCCGGGTCTATACGACGGAGGACAAGGCCGAGTTCTTCCGCCTGCTGGCGTTGACAGGGAACGTGTCGAAGGTCGCTAAGGAGCTCGGGTTCGTGCGGGTCACTTGCTATAAGTGGGCGCATCAGGCGGGGATCTTCACCGGGAAAGACACCCGTGCTCAACGAGCACAGTTTGAGCGGTTGCGTGCTGACGGTGTCAGCCGGGCGGACGCTGCCAGACAGGTCGGGGTGGACAAGCGTTCGGCGCAGGACTGGGATAAGGGCATCAAGCAGATTCCGGGCGGGCGCGTCTACCCTGATGGGCGCGTCGTTCGTTATCGGCAGGCGGCGATACTGGCAAACGTGAAGAACCCACGCGAGGCCTATACGAGAGGTGCTCCGGTCGACTTGGCACGCCTGGAAACCGTTGTCGATTCCCGCTACCTGAGCCTGATCGAACGGGAACGCATTCACGATCTGCGCAGCCGTGGGGATTCGATGAGAGCGATCGGGCGGGCGCTGGGACGAAGCGCGTCGACGATCAGTCGTGAGATCGCCCGCAACACTGCCACCACAGTCGGCTATCTTCCTTACGCAGCGCACCGCATCGCGGCATCACGCCGGCCAAGGTGCCATGCCCGCAAACTCGAGCCCGTTAGCAATTTGCGCGCGTACGTCGAAGGCAAGTTGCGTAAACGATGGTCGCCAGAGCAGATCAGCCACCGGCTCGTGAAAGACTTCCCCAACGATCAAGGGATGCGGGTGAGCACCGAAACGATCTACCAGGCGATCTACGTCCAAGGGCGCGGTGCGCTGAAGCGCGAGATCGCAACCGCGATGAGGCGCGGACGGACAACACGGAAACCACGGCGCGATCCAGCGAAGAGGACCAGTCGCTTCGTGGATCCGATGGTCTCCATCACCGAGCGCCCCGCTGATGCCGCTGACCGCGCGGTCCCCGGTCATTGGGAAGGTGACCTCATCGTCGGCACGATGGGGCGATCAGCAATCGGAACGCTCGTCGAGCGATCGAGCCGCTTCGTTGCGCTCGTGCATCTTAAGCACGACCACACGGCCGAGACCGTGCGCGATGGCCTCATCGCCACCGTCGCCGAGCTGCCCGCCGCGTTGCGTCGCTCGCTGACCTGGGACCAGGGAGCCGAGATGTCGGGGCACGTAGGCTTCCAGGTCTCCACCGACATGGCCGTCTACTTCTGTGATCCAGGCAGCCCCTGGCAACGCGGAAGCAACGAAAACACGAACGGTCTCCTGCGCCAGTACTTCCCGAAAGGCACCGACCTCTCCCGCCACACGCCCGCCGAATTGCAGCGCGTCGCCGAGGACCTCAACGAACGTCCACGCAAGACGCTCAATTGGGACACTCCAGCCGAACGACTCCATGCTTTACTGAATGCAAGTTGAAGCAGTGTTGCGACGATAGCTGGAACTCAAGTCGTTTTGTGCTCCGTGATGTCCGTGAGCCAGAGCTCGTTCGGTGCCTCGGCGGCGAACACATGCCGAGTCCTGCCGTCCTCGTCGACCACCGCGCAGAGGTCGTCGTGGACCGGCGGGCCGGGCCGGCGGCCCTTACCCCGCTTGTGCTTCCCGAACGCGCTGAACCAGCCGTTGCTCGACGCGATCCGCCACGCGGTCCGGTCCGACATCGCCTCACCTGCGTCTGCGGCTTCATCGGCGAGGAGCCGGTGCCCGAACTCCGGGTCGTCCTTGTGAGCATCGAACAGTGCGTTCGCGCGATACGCCTCCACCACCTCGCTCTCGGTGATGGGGTTCGCCAGCCACCGGTAGTAGGGCTGGCGAGAGAGCTTGAGCACCCGACACGTCACCGTCACAGGAATCCCTGCGGTGGCGAGCTCCGTCACGAGCGGGTAGAACCTTTTCCCGGCAGGTTCGCCTGCGACAGATACGCCGCCGCCCGTCGCAGCACCTCGTTCTCCTGCTCCAGCAGCCGGTTCCGCTTCCGCAGCTCACGGATCTCCGCCGCCTCGGACCGGGACTGACCCGGCGCCGTGCCCTCCTCGACCTTGGCGCGGTGGAGCCACTTCTGCAGCGTCATCGGATGAACACCGAAGTCTTTCGCGATCTGCTCGATCGTGACTCCGGGCTCGCGGTTCTGAGCGACGCGCACGACGTCGTCACGGAATTCACTCGGGTAGGGCTTGGGCACAGCAACATCCTTCCAGGCCCACCACGCGGGCAAGCCAGATCAGATGTCACCTATTCGTGCAGCAGTCCCGTTCGGCCAGCGAATGCGAATCATTCTTCTAGGCGGAGCCCGAGTTGGCCCACTTCAGTCGCCTGCACCTGCGCCAAGCGACGTAGCAGTCGATCGCGAGCCAGACGAAGACAAGCGATGCCACTAGGGGCAGGATTATCCCGATACTCAGTGTCGTCAGCGTGCCCTTACCCGGCGTCACGGCCAGCGATATCGCTGTATTGAGCTGTAACGCTGGCACCGCCATGCTCGCGGCACCTGCGGCCACACACCAAATACTCCACACGGCATGCGAAGAGACGTTCGGCGCCAACGCAGCCGCCGCCATTGCGACAACAACGCCAGCCACAAATGCGCCGAGCAAGAAGCTCAGCGCGCCCCGATCACTCATCTCAGTCGAGGTCAGAAGATCGGGCCACTCGAGGGGCGCAATACCCACAAGGCCGAGGTCAATCAAGAGCAAGCACATCGCGCCCGCCGCACCCGAAGCTGCCAGCGCAATGCAACGTGCGAACAGCCGGACACTGCGGGAAGTGCTTGAAGGCCGAAGTTCGGTGCCCAGCGGCATCATCTTTTTCATCACAAGGCGGATCTAATCACGGTGAAGATGCCAAAGGCAATGGAGACTATGCCCACGGCGACGAGGGAGGTCAGAGCGGCCTTCTCCGATCCCGCACCGTCCGCAATCGGTTCACCTTAGAAGCGTCGAAGCCCGCCGCGAATCACGCGTTCGGCGAGTCGACGAAACATGATGAGCCCAACCCCGGTCACTACGAGGCCGACTCCGATAATCATCTCTGGAAACATGCACGCTCCAAGTTCACTCCACTTACCCGTTAGCGGCGTTCCGGTCTGGCACCATAATCTGCGTATTCTGCGTCGCAGAACAACTCCCGGACCGAACTCCAGTCCGAATCACCGGTAAACCGAGCGGCCCAAGGCGTGAGTACCGCGGAGCCATCCTCGGAGTGAACACGAAGCGCACCATTTTCGTCGATCTCCCAGGTCGCCGCCCCGGTGAAAGAACCGCTCTTGGTCGACACACACGGACGCTCGACGCGATCCACGTCGACGATCCGGATCTCGCCAACGGTCACGTCCACGACGTGAGCCGACCCGTCCTCTGCGAGCTCGATGAACGAACCGTCTGGGGCGCCGGGGTCCTCGGCGTGGCCCCATGTGATCGGATAGCGCAGTTGATCCCCCGGGGCATCCTTCTGGAAGAACAGACTGAGCGCGATTCCTCCAGCGACAATCGCGAAAGCCAGAAGCACGACGAGACACACCAGCGTGTAGACGACGATCGATTGGGCTCGCATGTGGTCTTCTCTCCTCGCACGCAAAAGTCATCGTACTGAGCCATCGTCCGAACATCGATGAGGAGTGCTTCACTCGCGTCGACGTTCCGAGTCCGGCCCAAGCACTGCAGAATTCTCCGCATGTCCAGCCCGAAACCCTTCGCCAAATTGATGGTTACGACGAACGTTTGCGGCAGCGCTTCCGAGCCTCACGTCTGGTCGCGCCGGAAACGATCGTTTTCGGTGGGCTAAGGCGAGCAGGTTTGAACAGTCGGGGCGGGCATCTGGCGACCCCGCCCCGACTGTGCATCGCGAGGCAGTGCTCGAGCGATGCGGTGGCGTGCTGTGCACGCAGGTACGTGCTCGTGGGGGCGAGCACGTACGTCTCAGGGCTGCACGACGGGGAGGCCTGTCGTGGCGGCGGCGTCTTCCAGGGAGCCGAGGTTGAGGAGGTCGGTGAAGCCGGCCTGCTTCATCAGGTCGATGGCGACTCCTGCCCGGTTACCTGAACGGCAGTAGACGAGGTAGGTGGCTTCGGGGTCAAGGTCCGGCAGCGCAGCTTGGAGGTCGCCGCCCGTGACGTCGAGCAGGAGGGCGCCGTCGAGGTGGCCGGTGGCGCGCTCGGCGGGGGTGCGCGCGTCGATGATGACCGCGTCGGGGCCGAGGTCAGCCTGTGGTGTGGGTGTGCTGGCGCAGGAGGTGAGCGTGAGTGCGGTGATGACGGCGAGGGTGGTGAGGGTTAGGCGGCGCATGTGCGTCCTTTCGTTGTGAGGGAGCGAGAGTGTCAGCGGTCGCAGGCGCCGTTGGCGCAGTGGCGGGTGGGCTGCCTACTGAAGCGTTGGTGCAGGGCACATCCCGCGCACCACCCGAGGGTGGCTTCTAGGAGCAGGACTGTGAAGCAGACTCCGCAGAGCCCGAGAGTCACGGGTAGCGGGACCATTCCAGCGCTCATCGTCACGCACGAGATAGCAGCGAGACCGAGGGCGAGCCACCAGGCGAAGACCTTCTGCGGCGCGCCCACCCAGTGCCGACGGCGGCGGCGTGTCAGAGCACGGCCGAGGGCGAGAGTGAGGGACAGCCGGTCGCTGATGAGTACGCGCGTCGTCATGTCGAGGAGGAAGAACATGCCGAACATCTGCAGCGGCCTGATGCTGTCGGAGGCGAGCGTGATGGTAAGGGCGGTGATGCCTATGGCGAGGAGGATGCCGGCGGCGATGCGGACGGCGTGCTCGTCGAGGACGGGCACCTCGTATCCGTCGACGTGTTCCCCGGTGCGGGGCGCGGTGTCGGTCGCGTGAGGCATGGGCTTCTTTCTGGTGGTGGTCAGGCGGAGAGCGTCTGAATGATGAGGGTGGCGAGCATGGTCAGCCCCACGGCCAGCACCAGAACCCCGAACCCGGTCCGGATGCCGGCAGCCGGGAGGCGATGCGACAGTGCCAGACCGATGAAGGATCCAGCGACGGCGAGCGCGGTGAAGGTGAGGACGATGGGCCAGTGGATGGCCACGGTCGTGATCTGGGTGAGGAAGCCGGCGGACGAGTTCACGGCGACGACTAGCAGCGATGTCCCCACTGCAGCGGCGATGGGCTGGCCGAGGAAGGTGAGGGCGGGGACGATGAGGAACCCGCCGCCTGCTCCCAGTGCCCCTGTGAGGACTCCCACGCCGAGTCCCGTAGCTGTCGTTCGGATTCCACGGACGACCGGCCGCGTCGGAGGGCGCGCCGCGCGTTCTCGTCGCGGCCGCATCATGGCGATCGCTGTGACGATCATGATCGCCGCGAACAGAACGGTGAGCACGGTTTCTGGTAGCAGCTGACCAACCATCCCGCCACCGATTCCCCCGATCAAGCCGGTCGCCGCGAAGACGCCGGCGACTTTCCAGCGCACCTCGCGTCGGCGCACACGGAAGGCGGCGGAGACGGCGCTGGTGATAGCGACGACGAAGAGAGAGGAGACGATCGTCTCCCTCGTTCCGATGCCCAGGACGAGGGAGAAGATGGGGAAAGTGAGGATGGAGCCCCCGCCGCCGAGGAGCCCGAGTGCGACACCGACAAGGGCCGCGAGAGTCATCGCGAGGATGATGGAGGTGTCCACTCGAGCTCCTCGGCCGCTCAGGCGGCCGTCGGCCGAGACGGCGTCGCGGCGAGCCAGGCGTTGTAGCTGCCTTCGATCTCGATGACGTCGAGGCCGGCCCGGCGCAGGGCGCTGGCGGCGACGCTGTTGCGGACGCCGCTCTGGCAGTAGGTGAGGATCTTGCCGGCGGGCAGTTCGTCGGTGTGCCAGAGGGCCCGACCACCGGAGAGCTGCGCGGCGCCGGGGATGTGCCCGGCGTTGTACTCGGTACGGTTTCGCACGTCGAGGAGGAGCGCCGCGTCGACCTGGTCCAGGTCGGTGGGGGCGATCGTCTTGGGCTGCACCGTGGGGAGGCCATCGAGTGTGGTGATGAACCCGTCGACCTGATCGATGCCGACCCGCAGCAGATGATCCCGGAACCGGGCCGCGGCGTCCCCCGAGTCGATGATGAGGACGAGCGGCCGCGTCTCGGTGTCGGGGTCGTAGACCCAGGCGCCGTAGCTGGCTGCTTTCGCGACTCCGGGCACGTTCAGCGCGCCCTGAACAGTGCCCTCGTGCACGAGGGAGTGGTGGCGGGTGTCGACCATGATGACCCGGTCGGCGTCGATGTCGGCGTCAAGATCGAAGACGCTGCGCTCGAGGAGCGGAGGAAGTTCGCCCAGCACGGCCGGTCCGACGCGGTTCTGCCGCTTCATTCGTGCGAAGTAGGCGTGTGCGTCGGGCTGATCGTTCAACAGCGTGTCGATGAATCCCTGCTCATCGCCGGCCTCGAGGTAGGGAGCCCACCAGGCGAAGCGCCGCTCGTATCCGACTGTCGAGCTTGGGACGGCGCCGAGCGCCTTGCCGCAGGCGGACCCCGACCCGTGCGCGGGGAGCACCTGCACGTAGTCGGGCAGGGTGAGGAAGTGGTCGCGGAGGCTCGCGAATAGATCCCGTGCGCCGTCGAAGCGGGTGTCGATGCCGCCTGCGGCCTCGTCCAGCAGGTCCGGGCGTCCGACGTCCCCGACGAACACGAAGTCACCGGTGAGGACATAGCCCGGCTCGGAGGTCGTGGCGCCGTCGATGACGAGGAAGGACAGGTGCTCGGGGGTGTGCCCGGGAGTGTGGACCGCCTCGACCGTGATGTTGCCGACCGTGATGCGGTGACCGTGCATTATCCGGGTGGCGTCTTGGAACCCGACACCGTACTGCCAGTCCGGGCCGCCCTCGCCGGAGACATACATCGTCGCCCCGGTACGGGCTGCGAGCTCGCGGGTGCCGGAGAGGTAGTCGGCGTGGATGTGGGTCTCGGTGACCGCGGTGATGGTCATGCTGTTCTTCGCGGCGAGGTCGAGGTAGACCTGGATGTCGCGGCGCGGGTCGACGACGATCGCTTCACCGGTGCGCTGGCAGCCGATGATGTAGCTGGCGTGGGCGAGGTCGTCGTCGTAGAGGCGTTCGAGGAGCATAAGGGTCTCCGTCGCTTTCTTCTGGGTCAGTGCGTGCAAGTGCAGCGCTGGGATACGGGGACGCCCGCGAGGGCTTGTTCGATGTGCTGGCCGCAGCCGTCCCAGGTGGGCTTGCCGCAGGAGGAGCAGGTGATTCGTGCGCACATGGTGCCAGGTCCTTTCAGGGGGTAGCGGTGTTGGCGACCTGGCGGCGGACGTCGTCCATGTCCAGTTCGCGGGCCTTCTCGATGAGCAGCTCGAGCTGCGGTTCGGCAAGAGCTCCCGGCTGCCGGTAGACCAGGACGCCGTCGCGGACGACCATCAGGGTCGGAATCGAGGTGATGCGGTGGGCGGAGGCCAGAGCGGTCTCGGCCTCGGTGTCGACCTTCCCGAAGAGGATGTCGGGGTGCCTGTCGGATGCTGCATCGAATACCGGGGCGAAGGCCCGGCAGGGTCCACACCACTCAGCCCAGAAGTCGATCAGCGCGATGCCCTCGGCGTGGGTGAGCTGTTCGAAGTTCCCGGTGGTCAGTTCAACAGTTGCCATCGCCGATCACCGTCCGAACAGGCGGGCGAAGAAGCCACCCCGCTGAGACTGGGCGGCCTGGACTTCGGCACGGGTATGGCTGCCATTGCACCAGTCGGATGCGGGCACGGATTTCCGCACGGATGCGACGTGCTGACCGCACCCGGTCCAGGTCGTCTTTCCACAGGTGTGGCACTTCGTTGCTCTGCACATACGCTGATCTCCTTGCTCGGCGATACCCCGGGGAGTATCAGTTCATGTGAATACAATACCCCAGGGGGTATAGTGGTTGTCAACTCGACGGAAGGACCACCCATGACCGACACCCTCGTCACCGGCGACCCGCTCGTCCACGACCCCGAAGCCAAGCGCAAAGTCGTCAACCGCCTCAAGCGAGCTCAGGGCCAGCTGGCGGCGGTCATTACGGCCGTCGAGGACGACGCGCACTGCCGCGACGTCGTGCAGCAGCTCTCCGCCGTCTCGAAGGCCCTCGACCGGGCCGGATTCCTCGTGATCTCGACCGCGCTGCGGGAATGCCTCACCGATCCGGACGCCGACGACGTCACCTCCCCCGCCGAGTTGGAGAAGCTCTTCCTCTCCCTGGCCTGAACCGGTCAGGCCCGCTCCTCGGGGCCCTCGCCTGGTGACCTGGGAGGAGTTCGACGATTCCCGTGTCGAACACCGTTAGTCTTCCCAGGGCGCTGTTCGCATGGGACCGGCGCTGAACAATGATGTGTTGAAGCATTCACAGTGATGCCAGATGAGGAGCGGTGCTTCGTGCTTTTGACGAGTCTTCCCAGCCCCCCACCGTCGTGGGCACAGTTCACCCTCGGGCCGCTCACAATCCACACCTACGCGCTGTGCATCATCGCCGGGATCATCGCCGCCGTGATCATCACCCAACGACGCCTGTCGGCACGAGGCGCGGAGGACGGCGTGGTTGTCGACATCGTCATCTGGGCTGTCCCGATCGGCATCATCGGAGCCCGGTTCTATCACGTGTTCACCCACGTCGGGGACTACTTCTATCCGGGCGCGAACCTCGGGAACATCTTCGCCATCTGGGACGGCGGCAACGCCCTCTACGGGTCCCTCCTGGGCGGCGCTGTCGGTGCGTACATCGGCTGCCGACGAACCGGTATCCGGCTGTGGTCCTTCGCCGACGCTCTCGCGCCCGCGATGCTCATCGCGCAGTCCATGGGTCGGATCGGCAACTACTTCAACCACGAACTCTTCGGGCTGCCCACCACGCTGCCGTGGGGGCTCGAGATCCTGCCGACGGACACCATGTTCCCGGACGGCCTCCCGGCCGGAACGCTGTTCCACCCGCTGTTCCTGTACGAGATCATCTGGAACCTGATCGGCGTGGCGATCATCCTCCTCCTCGAGCGCAGATACCGGTTCCGGTGGGGACGAACCTTCGCCCTCTATATGATCTGGTACGGCCTCGGACGCAGCTGGCTCGAGGCCATCAGGATCGACCCCACCAGCGACGCCCTGTTCGGCATCCCCGCGAACATCTGGGCATCCGTCGTCGTCGTCGCCCTCGGCATCGCGCTATTCGTCGTCCAGGGGCGACGACACCCCGAACCCGAACCCTCCGTGTACCAAGAAGGACGCGCGCCAGCGGTGGAACATCAGCCCAGCAGCGCAGACGAGAGCTGAACGCCACCCACACCTCCAGCTGTCAGCTAGTTCTGTCTAAGCGATCACGGACACAACGCCTCTTGACGTGGCGCGCCGAAAATCCCTGCCGAGAGGGGTTTCCGAAGATCGTTTGTGGCGCCTCATAAGGAGCCACCGGGCCAGTGACGCCAAAACGATCGTTTCTGGTGTGACGGACGACGGCATGCGGAAGATCATCCGGGTTACCCGACCCGGTTTGCGCCGGGCGTACGCTGATGGTCTCGATCGCGGAAGACGGGACGACGACCATGGGCGACTCGGCACAGGGGCCACGCGGTTCGCTGCTCTATGTTGAAGATGATGCGGAGATCGCTGCGCTGACCGTCGAAGTGCTGGAAGAGGTGTACGACGTCGAGCATGCCGCGGACGGCGAGACCGCGCTCCGGCTCGCGCTGAGCAGGCGATACGACGCCATGGTGGTCGATCGACGCCTCCCCGGCATGGACGGCGTCGATTTCATCTGTGCCGTGCGTACCGCGCACATCACGACGCCGGTCCTGATGCTGACCGCGCTCGGCACCGTGGACGATCGTGTCACCGGTCTCGACGGCGGAGCGAACGACTACCTGGTGAAGCCGTTCGATTACGACGAGCTGCTGGCGCGCCTTCGGGCGCTGCGACGCGCGTTCAGGGCTGATGGGGTACGTCGACGCCTCGGCGAGTGGGTGTTCACGCCGGACGCCCAGGCCGCGTACGATCCATCTGGAATCCGAGTGGCGCTGACGGCGACGGAGAGCGCGCTCCTGGAGCTGTTGAGCACCAGCCCCGAGCACGTGTTCAGTCGGGACGAGATCCTCCGCGCCGTGTTCCATGAAGGAGATACGACGAGTTCGGTGGACACGTACGTGCACTATGTGCGGCGCAAGACGTCCCCCGACATGATCGAGACCGTCCGCGCACGCGGCTACCGCGCGGGAACACCGTCATGAGCGACGCCGATAATCGACGCGTGCGTCGCGCAGCGCTATCCATCGGACTCTGGGTCGGAGTCTCGTCGGGTGTGATCGTCGCGATCGGCATCGGCGTGCTGATCGCGGTGGTGCTCTCAACGTCGCGCCGCGAAGGCGAGGAGCACGGCGGCGGCTGGTTCGGCGGTCCCGCCGGAACGCGGGACGACTTCATCGTCGACATCGACGTGATCGTTCCGGCCGTGATCATCCTCGGAGTGATCGGCGTGGTGCTGCTCGGGGTTGTCGCCGCGGTCGCCGCTCGACGATCGGTCCGCCCGCTCGGGGAGGCGCTGCGTCGGCAGCGAAACTTCGTGGCCGACGCGAGCCACGAACTGCGTACGCCGCTGACGGCGCTGACGAGCCGTATCCAGGTGTTGCAACGCCGTCATGACCGAGGCGAGGACCTCGGAGCGGGTCTCACCAACCTCCGGCGCGATGCGGACATGATGGCCGACGTGCTCAACGACCTGCTCATCGCCGCGGAAGGAGAATCGTTCGCCGACGGGAACGCGGACGTCGCGACAGCGGCGGCGACAGCGGTCGCAGCGATGACGACGAGCGAGAAGCGCTCCGAGGTCTCGCTCGCGATCACCGTGGATCAGGAGGTGAAGGCGCAGCTGCCGGAAGTCACGCTCGTCCGCATCCTGGTCGCGCTGCTCGACAACGCCGTGCAGCACTCCCCGGCGCGAGGTACCGTCTCGATCCGCATCGCGCGGGACGCCCGCAACGTGACGGTGCGCGTCATCGACGAGGGCTCCGGGATCGAAGGCATCTCGCCCGAGCAGGTCTTCGAGCGCTTCGCGCGTCCGCGCGAGAGTGGGCGCCCTCGCAGCTTCGGTCTCGGACTCTCACTCGTGCGAGATGTCGCTCGCCGTGCCGGAGGGTCCATCGAGGTCGAACGGTCGACAGCATCCGGCACGACTTTCCTGCTCACACTGCCGGCTCATCCCTGAACGAGTGCGTCTCCTCCGATCGGATGCGAACCGACCGTCGTCGTCTGCACGTCCACCATCGTCGTGCCGAGCCAGCGGGTCACGCGACGATCAGCATCGACGACGATGCCGGTGCGCGACCCCGCAGCCGCGATCCACGAGCGGTTCGCCGGGCCGGCCACCACGGCAGCGGTCGCCCAGACGTCCGCTTGCGTGAGACCGTCGGTCACGATCGTGGCCGACGCGGTGCCTGTCGCGGGCCTACCGGTGCGCGGATCGAGGATATGATGCCCGCGCTCCGCCGTCCCTGAGGTCGCCACCGCACCGTTCACCACGTCGACCACCGCGATCAACTGACCGCGGTCGTGCGGGTCGGCGATTCCCACCGGCCATCGCCAGTCGGCTCCCTCGGCTGTGAACAGCTGCAGGTCTCCTCCGGCGTTGATGCCGGCCGCGGTCGCGGCAGCCAGCAGCGGCTCGAGGTGCCGACGGCCCGCAGCTTCCACCGCCCAGCCCTTGACGTATCCCGTCGGGTCGAACCTTCCCCGCCACCGGGCGGAGACCAGGCCGCCAGTCTCCTCTTCGGCGCGTTCGCAGGCATCCGCGACCAGCGCCACCCTGCTGTCAGCGTCGGCGATGGAGAGTTCACCGCGACGGATGCGGCTGATGTCGGAATCAGTGCGATATGTCGAGAAGACCCGGTCGATGTCACGCAGTTCGTCGAAGCATGCTCGCACTGCCCGGTCGGCGCCCTCGTCGGTCATTTCCCCCGGAGCAATCAGATGGATGCTCATCGGAATGCCCATGATCTCCTCGACCCAGACCCGCGTCACCTCATTCGCGGTACGCATCAGCTCTGCGCCTGGTCGATCGCGCTCTGCAGCGACGAGAGGTAGCCACCGCTCGTGTATGTGGCACCGGACACCATCTGGATCTTCGAGCTCTGCGCCTGGATCGTCTCCGAGACGAGCCTCGGGATCGCGGTGCCGTTGATCTGCCGGTCCCGACCGTTGCTGTTCGGGTAATCGACCGCCTGTGCGTCCGTGATCTGTCCACCGGAGACGGTTATCTGCACCTGCACCGGCCCGTAGCGGGTCTGCGATGATGCGCCGGTGTAGGTTCCGTCGGCGAGGCCGGTGCCAGACATGGTTCCCGAGTTCGTCGATGTGGTTCCCGAGCCGCTCGCGCCGGTCTCGGCGGTCGTCAATGAACTGCCCGCTGTCGCCGCACTGGCGTCGGTCGGGGTGACCGCCTCCAGAGACGTTCGGTAGCTGAACAGCAGCACGAGTCCGCTGACGGTCGCGAGCAGCGTGTAGAGGATCTTCTTCATGGCCGTCTCCCTGCTCAGATCGTGAACGATTCGGAATGGATGCGATGGGCGGGGAACCCGGCGCCAACCAGGTCGCGCCTGAGGTCTTTCATCCAGGCCTCACCGCCACAGATGAACACGTCGTGGTCCTTCGGCTCCGGCACGAGATGGCGGAGGAGATCTGCGCCCGACCACGCCTCGTGCGTGGCAGGGATCCAGCTCGACGCGCCGGAAGATCGCGGGCCGATGAACGGCAGGTAGCTCAGGCCACGGGTACTGATGAGGTGAGCGATGGCCTCCTGCCGAAGAGCGTCCTCGGCCGCGGACTCCCGGGTGATAAGCATCGCTTCTCCCGGTCCGTAGCCTTCCGTCTCGAGCAGCGAGACGAGCGGTGCGACCCCGGCGCCTGCGCCGATCATAAGCAGCTTCGTCCCGGTCCTGCGCTCACCGGTCATCTCCCCGTATGGTCCTTCCACGATGACCCTGGTGCCAGGGAGCAGCGCGGTGAGGCGTCGCGTGCCGTCGCCCAGCACACGGGCAGTCAACGTCAGCTCGCTTCCCGGCGCAGCGGAGAGCGAGAACGGGTGCGCGCGAGTCCAGCCCGGTCCATCGAGGAACCGCCAGACGAAGAACTGACCAGCCCTGGCACCGAGCGTCGCGAGGTCGCGACCGGTGACCCGGATGGTGACGCCCCGAGCACCGTCCGCCTCGACCCCCGCCACCCGCAGGGCCCGACGAGTGGACCGCAGCAGCGGCATCCCGATGCGGAAGAGCAGTACCGATCCTGCGGAGAGCGCCCAGATCGACCACCAGTAGACGGTCGCGATCGGTGAGGACAGGAAGTCGGCGCCCGTCCACAGCTGGTGCGGCAGCGCGAGCCCGACGCCCAGGTACGCGTACAGGTGCAGGAGGTGCCAGGACTCGTACCGCAGGTGCCGACGAGCACGCCGGATCGAGGTGACGACCACGAGCAGGATCAGCAGAGTGCCGGCAGTCGCCAGGAGCATGCCGGGGTATTCCCAGATGAAGCTCCACAGCTGGACGAGCGGGTTGATGCCGGCCGCCATCGCGTAGCCCACCGCGAGCAGCGCGATGTGCGCGCCCATCAACCAGAACGACCAGAATCCGACGAAGCGATGCAGCCGCGTGATCCCGTCGCGACCGAATCCGCGCTCGAACAGCGGGACGCGCGCCATCAGCAGCACCTGATAGAGCAGCAGATTCGCCGCGACCAACCCGGTGAGGCGTCCGAGCGACGTGACGGTCTCGGCGTTGACCCCCAGGACTGCGGTCACTCCACCACCGGCGACCCACAAAGCGACGACGAACAGGCTGGTCGCCCAGATCACCGTGATCGCCGCTGCACGCCAGACCCGCGCGCGGCCATGGGCTGCCCGCCGTGGCTCAGGGGAAGCGGCGGGGACGGAAGCACGCGGTCTCGTCGTCAGAGTGGTCATAGGGGAATCGTGCTGCGCCGACTCTGAGACAGGTCTAAGGAACGGCTCCCGATAGGCAACTCATAGCTGTCTCTCAGGCAACGCCACTCGTCCCGAGCAGCGTACCGATCGCGAACGTGACCACCAGCGCGATCGCCCCACCGAGCACCACCCTGATCGTGGGCCTCAGCGCGGGGTTCCCGCCGATCCTCGCGCTCAGGAATCCGGTCAGCGCGAGCGCCAGCAGCACCACCGCGAAAGCGACCGGCACCCGGATCTCGGGAGGCGGGAGCAGTATCGCCAAGAGCGGAAGCAGCGCTCCGAGTGCGAAGGCAAGTGCGGAGGCCCCCGCCGCCGCCCACGGACTGACCACCTGGTTCTCCGTGATGCCTAGTTCCGCTTCGAGGTGCGCGGTCAGCGGGTCGTGCGCGGTGAGCTCCTCCGCAACGAGGCGTGCGGTCGCCGGGCTAAGTCCTTTCGCCTGATAGATGCTCGCCAGCTCCTCGAGCTCGGTCGCAGGATTATCGGCCAGCTCTCCTCGTTCCTTCTCGATCAGAGCCCGTTGGCTGTCTCGCTGGCTGCTCACCGACACGTACTCCCCGAGCGCCATCGAGATCGCACCGCCGACGAGACCGGCGACACCCGCGGCGAGCAGCGTCGCGGAATCGGTCGTCGCCCCCGCGACACCGACGACGAGCGACGCGACCGACACGATGCCGTCGTTCGCGCCGAGCACTCCGGCTCTGAGCCAGTTGAGCCGCCCAGCGAGATCGCCGCGGTGGGGTTCACCCGGATGCGTCGCCAACATCATCGCCCCGTTCTTTCTCCCGGCGCGGCTATGGAAGGCACATCCCGACGTAGGTCGAGCTCTGCGTGCGCGGAATGCCACTTCGTGAGAGGTCGAGTCATCGGACAAGAGTACGCCCGCCACAAACGCGCCCTCCGCAGCTCGACCGCTAGCAAGTCCGGTCGCGGCACCAACCGAAGGCCCATGCCAGAACGGGGTTCCGGCTCCCGTTAGCGGCGACCGCCCCGGCAACCAAGTGATACCGCGCCGGAAACGATCGATTTCGGCTGTCTCTCAACAGGTGTCGTGACGCGCTGATCACTCACGCGGGCGTCTTGTTCGGGGATCAATATTTTGCGCGAATCCAGTCGGTGACAGGTTCAAAGATCGTGTCAAGAGTGGGCGTTGGGGCGTCGAGAGCAGCGATGTTCGTCAGGATGATCCCGTGGTCGTATTCGATTCGTTTCGTGGCGATGCCGGTTGTCCGATCGATGACCATGGTCTGGCGCATCGCGGGGTCCTTTCCGTGCTCGAACGTGAGAAGTAGCGATCTTTGGCCGATGGATTGAAGGAGTACGGGACGGAAGTGCGTCGGACGATCCCCCCAAATCAAGAACTCGGTTGGCCATAGCATCCTCAACTGACTTGGTAGCGAGGCGATGAAGTCGATCGGGCGCGGTTCTCCGTGACCGTAGTCGACTACGCCTTCGGAGTAGGACCATCTCGCGCCGCTTTCGAGCACCATCCCCCAGGCCGCTGCCGGTTCGTTCACCCAGAATCGAAACTGATGAACTCCTTGTCGATCTTGACTCACGCCGTCCACTTGCAATGTACGCGGCTCAGCCAACGCGGCGATGTCGGAGCGAACGCGCTCGTCGTCCGTGGGGTCCAGAACGCGGTTAAGAAGCACAACTATCAGTCTGCCTGGGCGGACCCGGTCAGGGACAAACACTTGGCAAGTCAGCGGAGATCAGCCGGAAACCCTTGCCGTCTGGGTTTTGAGACAGGCGACTGACCATGCAGGTTCACGGTCCATGTGAGCTGTGGATCGACCTCACTCGTTCAACGCGGGTGGGTCTCCGAGGGTCGAGGGGTCGCCGATCGGGAACCAGCCGATCACCGTTTCGCCGTCCGACTTGTAGACCGGCAGGTATCCTTCGCCTTCGAAGGTGAGCGACTCGGATTCCCGTGTGTATCCGATCTCGCCGTTGGTCGCCTGCGCTGAGACCAGTTCAGGGATGCCGTTCTCATTCGGCACTCCGTACGTTTCACCGTGCGCGTTCACGCCCCAGGGAGTAGAGGACGACGAGCCGTAGCGTGCGACGACAGTCCACGGTGTGCCGGGATCTGCGGTGATGGTGATCGTGGTTCCGCCGCCACCGGGCAGAAGACCGTTGTCGACGTGGACCGTGGACTTCTCACGGATCGGGTCGGAGCACTCCCAAGAGACGCTTCCGGACCTGCTGTCCGCCGCTCCCGGATTCGTCGGCACATTGATCGTTCCGCCCTCGGTGCAGGTGACATCGAGGATCACCTGCTCGGCACCGGCCGGAACCGGGCCGAGGTCGACGATCGTAGTACCCGTGTACGAACCGCTCACCGGCTCACCGAACGAAGTGACCGTCGTCTGACCAGGCAGCCCGCTGATGATCGCGGCCCCCGTCAGCGCCCCGACCAGCGCGAGCGATCCGCCAACGATAGACACCGTCCGCGTCCTGCGCTGATGGCGCTGCAGTCGACTGCGGCCGGTGCCGATAGCCTCCAGCTCCCGTCCGACGCTCGCAGCAAAGACAGGATCCATTGTGGTGTTCATGCGCGTTCTCCTTCCGCCAGAAGCGGGATGACGTGTGGCGTGGTCGATGTGAGGTCATGCTGAAGGCGACGGCGCGCACGCATCAGACGCGTGCGCGCAGCTCCCGCCTTCAGCCCGATAAGCGGAGCGGCATCAGCGACGGTAAGACCGTCCACCGCCGTGAGCGTAAGTAGCGCGGCATCCTTCGGATCCAGCACCGACAGTGCGTCACGTAACCGGATGCCGAGAGCCCTTGTTTCCAGCGCAGCGATCGCTTCGTGCTCCGCATCACGGGCCTCCGCTCGCGGCAGCGCCGCCAGCAGTCGCCGGTATCGAATGCCGCTGCGACGCTGATTTCTCGCCGTGTTCGTGACAGTCACCAGCAGCCACGGGAGAACGGTGCCGTCGACGAGGAGGACCGATCTCCTCTTTCGCCAGAGCTCGAAGAACGCCACGGCCGTCGCATCCTCGGCATCCTGCGCCCGTTCGACCAGCGCTGTAGCACGCCGGAACACGGCGTCACGATGCCGGCGGAAGAGTTCGGCGTAAGCCTCGCCGCTCCCCGCGCGGGCTCTCTCCCACGTCGCGCTCTCGTCGCTCTTATCGCTCATACCCGGTCATGTCCGGCAGCCACGGAAGTGTCACATCCATCGTGCTCTGAGCCGCATGCAAGCGGCGCACGGAGAGCGGAGGTGGAACTGATCACGCGACGATTCTCCTCTACGCTCAGGCTATGACCACCACGAGGTCCGAAAGGCTCCCGCTGGAACGCGCACCAATTTCCTGGGGGCTGATACTTGCGGCGACGCTGCTCGCGGGCGCCACGATCGCACTCGTCTGGTTCGCTGCGGTTCCCTGGGGGCCGATCGTCTGCCCCGCGATCTACCCCGCGCCGAGGAACTGCTTCGCGTCCGATCGCGCTGGCAGCGCACTCGTGGTCACGATTGTGTTGCTCACGGTCTACCTGGCGACGATCACGATCGTACTGATCAATCGTCGCGGCCGTCCACTGGCAATCGCGGGCGTCATCTTGCTCGCCATCGCGCCCGTGGCCTCATATGTGTCCGTCGCCTGGATCCCTGGATTCCCACTCTCGTAGGAACCCGCGACCGCAGCGCCTGGGAACCAGGCCGTACGGCCGCCGTGCTCAGCGAACCCGCGGGACCGAAGACCGAGCGTCCGCAGCCGAATCCCATGGGCTACACGACGGGTGCCGTCCCCGCGCAGTTCGCGGAACGGACTGGTGCGTCTCCGCGGGGTCAGCCGAAAGCCCCTGCCGTTTGGTGGTTATGACGAGCGTTTACGGCAGCCGTTCCGAGCCCGGTATCTGGACCGCGCCGTAAACGATCGTTTTCGGCTGCTTGGCGGTCGACCGGTGGTGCTCTTGGTTGTGGTGAGCCAAGATGGAGGCCATGTCTCGCCTCCGTTACGCTTCTGCGACAGCTTTGGTTCTCGCGTCGACCACGCTTCTCTCTGGCTGCAGTACTGACCTGGTCGGTTTCTCGGATCTTCAAAGGGAAAGAGAATACCGCGATGAGCTGCCGGAACTCACGGACTATGCGTATGACGAGGTCGATGTATCGACGAGTCGCTACATCGGGGAGCATGAGGGCACTTCGCTCTGGCTCGCTCAGGGACTCGAAAACTCAACCGTTTGTCTTGTCGCGGACGCAGGCGAGGACGAGTGGGTGGTGGGCTGCGGTGGCGGCACGGTCGGGGTCAACGGTCTGGCAGGCAAGTACCAAGTCGTGACCGACGGTGTTCAAGCACCGGAAGGGGCGGTCAAGATCTCCGAGAATGTCTACGCCTGGTAAACGTCCGAGTTGCCTACCAACGTCGCCTCATACCCCGAGCGGGCGGAGAGATGAGCGGGACAGTCCGAGATCAGCCGAAAACCCTTGCCGTTTGGCGGTTGCGGCGAACGTTTGTGGCGGGAACTCCTAGGCCAGGCGCTAGATCGCGCCGTAAACGATCGCGGCCGGCAGATGGCTACCGACCACGCCGGTAGCGTTCGTCACGCGATTTGTCCGAGGCGATCGGGAATAACCACGACCTGTGGGCCAACGTCGACGACTAACGTGCTTTGCGCTACTCGCCTTCCACCCTCGTCCCGAGCAGAGAAGGAAACGGATTCACGTCGAGCATGTCGGGGAGAGTGGCGAGTGTGAAAACACGTCCGTCTGTATCGCGGATGACGGGTCCGAGGGTGTCGTTCACGCGGGTCCAGCCAAGGCCAGCAAGGACAGCAAGGAGTGGAACCCCACCCTGCGCAGCGCGTCCAGCCCTGCTTCCGGCTTCCTGAGGCAACGGGCTGCGCTGAAGTACTGCGCCGCGTTCCTTCGAGAGATCCGGTCGCAGCAGGAGACGTTGGCGACCTTCCCGCAGCGCCGACTTGACGCGTATCTGACCGATTCGCCGAGCCAACGCGACGCGCTGGCACCATTCACTCGCTGGCTGCGAAAGCACCGGCTGAGCACCGTTCGGGTCGAGTTCCGATCCCATCGTCTCGAAGGCCGAGACTACGCCTCCGACCACCGATGGCAAATGGCCCGCAGGTTCCTCTCCGCTGCCGACATGGACCCGAAGACCCGAGCCGCGGGCCTCCTCGTGCTGCTCTACGGGATCCAGCTGACCCGCATCGTCACGATCACACGGGCACAGGTCGATACGAACTCGCGGCCCGTAACGCTCACCGTCGGGGCCGAGCCGATCGAACTCCCTGAAATCCTCGGGAATGCGATGGTCAACCTCGTCGCCGCATCCGCGAGGCATCCCGAGGGATGGCTCTTCCCCGGTCGGAACCCTGGCAAACACCTCACCCCAGGCCCGCTGAGCCGCCGTCTTCGCGCCGAAGGCCTGCTCACCGGAAGCGCCCGCACAACAGCGCTCATCGAGCTCACCCGGCAAATGCATCCCCGGATCGTCTCGGATCTCCTCGGCATCACGACCGCGTCCGCTGCCGCATGGTCGCGTCTCGCCGGCGGTGAGTGGTCCGACTATCCGGCACTCCGTTCCACCCATGCCTGACCGAGCATCACACCTCGGAGCCTTGGCCCGATATCGCTACACGCAGCTGGTCGACGGTTGGCGACCCGGCGAGCCCCGCTGGGGTGCGGAACACCCTGCAAGCGAGCCCGACAGTGGCGTGCTCGTCAGCGAAGGGGTCCACACCGTCGACGAGCACGGTCGGGGACCCGTGGAACCCAAGTCGCACCGCGTCCTCAGCGGTCTCGACTCGCTGATGCGTGATCCGGACATCTGATCGGCCATCGACGACCTGAGCGAGCCGCTGGTCGAGCGCCTCCCAGTTGGGGCAGCCGTCGAAGTACTGCAGGGTGATCTCCATGGTTGGTCCTCTCAGTTCTCGGCGCTGCGGAGCATCAGGAGCGCTCCGGCGATCGCGGCGATGACGATGACGATGTCGGCGACGTTCCCGATGAACCAGTTGCCGTAGGCGAGGAAGTCCACGACGTGCCCCTGCGCGAATCCTGGTTGGCGGAAAAGCCGGTCGCCGGCGTGCGAGGCTGCGGCCCCGCCGAGCGCACCGATCACGATCGCCCATCCGGGGCGTCGGACTCGGAAGGCGAACACGATCGCGGTGAACGTGGCCGCGACGGCGATGAGAGCGAACACCCAGGTGGAGCCCTCGCCGAAGGAGAATGCCGCGCCGGGGTTGTAGGCGAGTTGCAGGCCGAGCAGGTCGCCGATCAGCGGGATGCGCTCGTGCTCCGACAGAGTGGCCTCGGCCCATGCCTTCGTCCCCTGATCGATGAAGACGACGACCACGGCGATCAGGAGTGCCCAGGCAGTGAGCCGCCAGCGCCCCCTCTGCGGCCGCTGTTCCGATGCCGACTCAACGTCTGCGTTCGTGTCCGGAGTCATGCGAGGACCTCGAAGAGACGGACGATGACGCCGGACTCGATCAGGATGAACAGGCCCAGGCCGATGAACACGACCGGGACGAGCCAGTGCTCGACGCGCTCGAGCGTCTCGGTGACCGCCTTGTGCGTGCCGATCAGGCGTCCGGCGGCACACCAGACGGCGACGAGGATCAGGAACACGACGATCATGATCACGACGTCGCCGGGAGTGCTGGTGCGGAAGATCGGCGTGTAGAGGGAGATGTTGTCCGCCCCGTTGGCGATCGTGATCCCCGCGACGCCCCACAGGCCTACTGCGCTGATCTTGTCGTCGTCGTCGTCATCATCGTCGCCGTTGCGGCGCAGGCCGCGCACTAGGGTCCAGATGCCGATGCCGAGCGGGATGAGACCGAGGAAGCCCACCCATTCGTCCGGGACGATCGTGAGACCGAGCGCGGCGATCACGCTGATCACGACGAGGGTGATGAACCCGAGATACTGGCCAGCAATGATCTGCCACGGCCGTGGCTTCCCCCGGCTGGAGGCAAGGAACAGCACCGTGAGCACGACGATGTCGTCGATGTTGGTCGCAGCGAACAGGCCGATCGCTGAGCCGATGGTCGCGAGCATCAGCTCGCCAACCGTGGTGTGCGGGTGCGTGCGGCGCGCAGGCCGTTGAGGATCACGATGACCTCCGCGACCTCGTGGACCAGGACGACAGCCGCAAGTCCCAGCACACCGAACAGCGCCAGCGGGAGCAGTGCGGTGATGATCAGCAGCGACAGGATGATGTTCTGGTTGATGATCCGCCGGCCCCGCCGGGCGTGGTCGAACGCCCGCGGGATGAGACGCAGGTCATGGCCGGTGAAGGCCACGTCCGCGGACTCGATCGCTGCATCGGAGCCGGTCGCCCCCATCGCGATGCCGATGTCCGCGGACGCCAGGGCCGGGGCGTCGTTGATGCCGTCGCCGATCATCGCGACCGATCCCGCCTTCGACAACTCGCCGATCGCGGCCGCCTTGTCCTCGGGACGCAGCTCCGCGCGCACGTCACCGATCCCCGCCTGCGCAGCCAGCGCACGCGCAGTGCGGGCGTTGTCCCCGGTGAGCATCGTCACGCCGATACCCTGATCCGCGAGCGTGCGGACGACTTCGGGGACTTCGGGGCGCAGCTCGTCGCGGACACCGATCGCGGCGACCGCCACTCCACCGCGGTGGACGATCACGACGGTCATGCCCTGTTCCTCAAGAAGCGCGACCCGGTCGCCGAGCTCGCCGGCGTCGAGCCAGCGGGGGCTGCCGACGGTGATCGTCACGCCGTCGACGGTGCCTTCGATGCCGTGTCCGGCCTGCTCGGTCACGTCCGCGGCCGCGGGAACGCCCGGGGCGGCGGCGGTGATCGCGGAGGCGAGGGGGTGCGTGCTGTGCTGCTCCAGCGCCGCCGCCCAGGCCAGTGCCTGCGTCTCGGTCACGCCGTCCGCGGTGAGGACGGCGGTGACCGCGGGCTCGTTGCGGGTGAGGGTGCCGGTCTTGTCGACCGCGACGTGCCGGACCGTTCCGAAGCGCTCGAACACCGCGCCGGATTTGATGATCACGCCGAACTTGCTCGCCGCGCCGATCGCGGCGACGACCGTCAGCGGCACAGAGATCGCCAGCGCGCACGGAGAGGCGGCGACCAGCACGACGAGCGCGCGGGTGATCCATACCTCCGGGTCGCCCAGCAGCGACCCGATGATCGCGACGAGGGCGGCGAGGATCAGCACACCCGGGACCAGCGGCCGCGCGATCCGGTCGGCGAGACGCGCCCGCTCGCCCTTCTCGGTCTGCGCCTGCTCCACCAGCTCGACGATCGTGGTGAGCGAGTTGTCGGTGCCCGCCGCGGTCGTCTCGACCTCCAGCGCGCCGGCGCTGTTGATCGCGCCGGCCGACACCGCAGCGCCGGGCTCGACCTCAACCGGGATCGACTCTCCGGTGATCGCCGAGGTGTCCAGGCTGGAACGCCCCGCCCGGACGATCCCGTCGGTCGCGATCCGCTCACCCGGACGGACCACCATGACCTGGCCGACCGTCAGCTCTTTCGCCTGAACCTGCACGGACACCCCGTCGCGCAGCACTGTCGCCGTCTCCGGCACGAGCTTCAGCAGCGCCCGCAGTCCGCCACGGGCGCGGTCCATCGCCTTGTCCTCGAGGGCCTCTGCGATTGAGTACAGGAACGCCAGCGCCGCGGCCTCTTCGACGTAGCCGAGGATGACCGCGCCGATCGCGCTGATCGTCATCAGCAGCCCGATGCCGAGTTTGCCCTTGAACAGCTTGCGAATCGCGCCGGGCGTGAACGTCGACGCGCCCAGCAACAGGCCGGCCCAGAACAGCATGAGCGCCGGGATCTCGAGAACGGACCACTCGAAGACCAGACCTGTCAGGAACGCGACACCGGAGAAGACCGGCACCATGATCCCGCGGTCCTTCCACCAGGGCCGCTCCACCTCTTCGGGCTCATCCGCCGCAACGGCAGGCTCGTGCTCGCAGCCACACGCCGCACTCACGCGTCCGCCCCTGTACCGCAGCAGCCCGGCACCGTGCACGACGAGTCCACACACGGCGCGTGCTCATCGACCGCCAGCGTCACATCCACGAGCGCGACGAGCGCAGCCGCAAGATGCGGGTCAGCGATCTCGTAGCGCGTCTGGCGACCCTCAGGCTCGGCGACCACGATCCCGCAGTCACGCAGGCACGTCAGGTGGTTCGAGACGTTCGAGCGGGTCAGCTCCAGCTCGCGCGAGAGCACGGCCGGATAGCTCGGGGCGTTCAGCAGAGTCATCAAGATCCGGGAGCGCGTCGGGTCCGCCATGGCCCGGCCGAGCCGGTTCATGACGTCGAGGCGCGAAGCAATAGTCAGCATGTACTGAACTATACAGCAAGCGCTGATCAATCATTGGTGATCAGTTCCCCACCATTCATTGGGAGAAGAGTCGGAAGCCGCTGAATACGCAACTCAGCAACAGTCGGCGCTACCAGTAGAGGTCCTGGACCGATTCACGCACGAGCTGGACGTGTACTCGATCGACGAAGCATTCCTGTCGGTGGATCGTCGCACCGCGGCGGACGTGGAGGCCATGACGCGCGTCGGCCGCGATATCAGAGACACGCTGCGCCGCCTCATCGGCGTACCGGTGTGCGTCGGGATCGCGCCGACGCGCACGCTGGCGAAGCTCGCGAATCGGACGGCCAAGAAGATCGATGTGTTCGACGGCGTGTGCGTCTGGCCGGCGACCCGACCGGACTGGCGACAGCGGCTCATGGAGGCGTTGCCTGTCTCGGAGGTCTGGGGCATCGCCGGCCGCCTGGAGCGGCGGCTGAACGGGTACGGGGTCCGCTCGATCTGGGACCTGGCGACGGTCGATCCGGTACAGGTGCGGAAATGGTTCAACGTCGTGGTGATGCGCACGGCCCTGGAGCTGCGCGGAGTCGCATGCATCGGCCCGGAAGAGGATCGAACGGGCAAGAAGGATCAGCTCATCGTGTCGCGATCGTTCTCGGAGAAAGTCACGACACGAGACGGCATCCGTCAGGCACTATCGGTCTATGCACAGCAGGCCGCCGCGCGCCTGGTACGGCACTCGCAGGTCGCCCGCAGCGTCGACGCCTTCGCGGGCACGAGCCACTGGACCGAGCAGAAGCACTATCCGAGCGTGCGGGTCCGCCTCCCGTTCCCCACGGCCGATCCTGTCGAGCTGACGCGCGCAGCTCATCAACTGCTCAACCAGATCGAGGACGGCACGCGCTACGCGCGCGCTGGACTCATGCTCACGGATCTCCTACCGGCCGGCGTGCATCTGCCGCTGGAGCCGTTTCGACAGCCACACGAGGACGCCGGGATAGCGGCGCTCGTCGACGGCGTGCAGAAGAAGGCCGGCAAGGATGCACTGGGGCTCGGCTACGGCGGGTTCCGGCCCGGGCCGTCCTGGCAGATGAAGCGGGGGATGCTGACGCCGCGCGCGACGACGCACTGGGCCGAGCTGGCACGAGTACGAGCGTGAGATTCCTGAAGGCGGCATTCGTGATCCTCGTCGGCAAGATCGACCACGGCTTGGCAATGGGAGCTCTTGATCTGCATCGCGTCATGGGCAACGTGGATCCGCGCTCCGTAGGCTCACCGGGACACGTTCGCAGACGTGACAAGTACTCGCGCCGCCAACGCCGTGACTTCAGGCCACAGGTTCGGTCCTTCGAGCATCGAAACCTGTCGGCGTCAGCGCATGCCAGGCCCCGAGGCCTTCCCACCTCAAGTCTGGCGAGAAGTTGGGGTCAGTCTCCGCTTCAGCTGTTTGCAGGTTGTTTCGGCCGAGCCCAGCGTGCGGGGAGCTGCGGTCCGTCCCAGACCTTGATCACGCCCCACAGGGCGGCGGTGATCGGCACGGCGAGAACGGCCCCCACGATTCCGCCGAGCACTGTTCCGACTGTCAGCGCGACGAGAATCACAAACGCGTGCAGCCGCATCGATCGTCCCATCAGGAAGGGCTGTAGGAAATTGCCCTCCAGCTGATTGACGAGAACGACGATGCCGACCACGATGAGGGCGTTCACCCAGCCATTGGCCACCAGCGCTACGAGCGCGGCGAGGATTCCGGCGACGGTCGCACCGACGATGGGGATGAACGCGAGGAGGAAGACCAGAACAGCGAGAGGGATGGCGAGGGGAACCTGCAGGATGAGCAGGCCGATGAGGATCCCGACGGCATCGACTGCCGCGACGGTTGCGGTGCCGCGGACGTAAGAGCCGAGGGTGCTCACGGTCTTGTCCCCTACGCGGCGGGCTCGCACGTAGTTCTGACCGTGGAACGGGCGCAGCAGGAACTCCCACATCTGCGGTCCGTCCTTCAGGAAGAAGAACAGGACCGTCACCATCAGCACGAGGCCGGTGACGAAGCTGGCGACTGCACCGACACCGGCGATGGCACCTGAGCCGAACTGAGCGCTGGTCAGGAACCCGACGAGCGTGTCGACCCACTCGTCGATCTGGTCGGGCTGGAGGAAATCGATCGGCAGAGTCTGCAGCCAAGCGAGTAGATGCTGGAAGCCTTCCTCCGCCTGGGAGTACAGCTCGTCCCACTGATCCCGAACCGCCCACACAATCAGCCAACCAAGCGCCCCCAAGATCACGAGAATCCCGAGAAGCGTGGTCACCGTCGCCAGGAGCGACGGCACCCCGCGCTGTCGCATCCAACTCATCACGGGATTGAATGCGCACGCCAAGATCAGCGCGATCATGAGAGGAATCGTGACGAGCGTAAGCTGCTGAAACGCAAAGATGATCGCGACTGCGACGATGACCACGACGATGATCTGGATCGCGCGAATGGCGAGCTTGCCGAAACTGTCGGTCCAAAGGCTCCACGGCGCCCGAGTCGCTTTCAGTTCGACATCCTGCGACTCGAGTCGTACTCGCTGTGGGTCGTTTCGGAACAGTCCCATGCGCTTCAGACTAACGGCCATCAGGACATACGGGAGATGCAGCCTTTCTGTACCAAGCATCGAAACCTATCGGCGTCAGCGCAGGCCAGGTCCAGAGGTTGGTGTCGCCCCCGGCGCCCGGTAAGGCGCGGCCGGGTCCGCAACCTCCCCGTAGCGTGCGAGTATCTCGTCGACCCGTTGCAGCGTATGCTCCTTCACTTCGGTGAGTTTCGCATTGACGACGGGCGTGACCTCCTTCTCCAGTCGCACTCGCAGTTCTTGGTCGATGTCATACGGTTTGAGCCCTTGGGCCACCCTGGCGATCGAATCCATTTGGATCTCTTCTCTGAGTGCTGCACGTCGCCGCAGCTTCAGGTGCTCGTAAATCTGCGGACGCTGCGCGTGGACGTTCTGGAGATCTTGCTCGTGTTGTTTTCGCAGCGCCTCAAGTTCCCGTTTCCGCATCCGCTTCAATGCGGTCAGATACCGCTGCGACGTGAGCTCGGCTGACTCGTCTTGAGGATCTCGGTTCTCCACCGACTGTTGCAGGTAGTGCGCGGCGGGTAGCGGACCGTTCATCAGGTCGCGTCGCAGCTCTCTGACTGCGCGCGGAATGCGCAGGTGTCCTTTCTGCTCGAGCTCCGTAGCGATCACGGCAAGTTCCTCAACGGAGCGTTCTCGCCGAAAGTACGTGTCGGCTGCAGCGTCGTTGGCCCGCCGATCGGCCGCGTACACGCGATGGATGCTGCGGGGCGGAAGCCCTGCTCTCTTGAGTCGGCTGCGCAGTCGGGATGCTTCCCGGCCGCGGGCGCGTTGCTCCTCCAGGTGGCGCTCATACCACCGGCGATATGCGTCGGGTCGCTGTTGCCGACGCTCTACTGCGGCGGATCGTTGGCGTTCACGGATCGCTTCGGCGTTCGCGTCACGGTACCGTTGGGCTGCCGCCGCTTGGTTCTGCCGTGCGCGCTCTGGGTGTCGTTCACGGTATCGACGCTGATACTCACGAACTTTGTCCGGGTACTCCTCCCGGAAACGCCGACTGCGCTCGCGGGCCGCCTCCGGATCTCTCTCCCGCATGAGCCGGCTGTGCGCGTTGTGCGCGAGGCGCCGGAGTTCGCGCGAGCGTCGGCGCTCTCGGGCACGACGCTGTGCCTCGCGATCGCGTTCGGGATTCGCTTCCCGGGTTTCTTTTCGGTTACGCGCGATCTGTTCTCGGTTGGCGTACCGCCATGCCCGTCTCTGCTCATCGATCTTCTCGGCGTGTGCTTCGCGATATTGTTTGCCCCATGCGGCCACCCGCTCAGAATTGGCTTCTCGCCACGCCTTAGCCCGAGCTCTCGCCCGAGCGATCGCTTCTTCGCTCTTCGCGGCCATGGTGCATCAGTCCGGGTTATCCGCGTCCGGGACCTTGGAGTAGACCAGCGCGGTCAACGCTTCGCGGTGGGCTGTTGGATCCACGACGGTGCGGCCGATGAGATCTCGGAGTTCGGCGGAGGCGTCGCCAGGCGAGGTCTCGTCGAGGCACCAGTCGATGTCGTCGTCGAGCTTGTACTCCGGGGCATCGGCGGGGAGCCCCGGGTAGTACATGATCGCGATGGTTGCGACTCTCTGCAGGAGCAGGTCTGCGTCGTCCAGTTTCATCAGATTCCTCTTTCCATCGATGCCGCGTACGGGGCGGCGGGCGCGAGTCGTGAGTCGTCTCGTTCGTCACGCCTGCGGTCCAGCGGAGGCACGTCGCGCCCGTGCTCGAGATCCGCTGCGAGACGCTCGTATTGGTGCAGTCGCTCCTCCAGCTCCTGCCGCGATTGCGGCGGGAGCTCGGCGTGACGAGGGATATCGTCGCGCCCGGGCCGGGCGTGGAAAAGGGCGTCGTTGGCGGCGGCCGCGACAGCCGCCTGGAGCAAGGCCGTCCTGGCGGCGAGGATCCAGGCCGCCACCTGCGCCGTCAGCCGGCGGTAGCTTCCCTCCCCCGCTGCCTCTCCGCGAGGCGCGCCCAGGGTGCGCGTGTGGTCGTCTGCCGCGGTGTCGGCGTCGATGTCGATGTCGGCGTCGCGGGCCGCGCGGGCGAGGTCGTGGTGAGCAGCGTGGGCGGCGTCGTCAAGATCCGGTTCGGGTAGGCCACGCAGCATCTCCTCGGCCACGCCCGCGCGGGCTGCGGCGTCCGTTGCGGCAATCACGATGGCTTCATTGTGGCGACGCCCACGAGTCAGGCCCACATACAGTCCGGATGCGTCGACTCCTGGCCCGACGAGAGCGGCGTCGGTGGTCTCGCCCTGGATGCCGTGCACCGTGGTCGCATAGGCGAGGTGAACGTGTTCCGCGGCGTATTCGCGTGTGACCGTGCGGATGTCGGATGCGTCGTCCGCTCGCTGGAGTTCAAGGGCAGCGGGCCCGATGCGTCTGACGATCCACATGGCCCGGTTCTCAATCCCGGCGAGGCGGTCGTTACGGCGGGTTTGGACCACGTCTCCCTCGAGGATGCGCTGCTCGTCACTCCCCACCGCGATCCGCTCGAGGCCGATCTCACCACGTGCGAGTCGTTGTTCTTGGATCGCCTCGTTGACGTCGGCTGCTTCTTCGTTCGTCGCGGTGACAATCGCGACCGTTCGAGAGTGTCTCTGCCGCATGAAGTATCGGTCGACGAGCGCGTCGCGCGCGGCCAATGCATCATCGACTCGTCGAACATGCCCCGTCCGCAGCAACTCGGCAGCGATGTTCGCCGCATCCTCCGAAGACCTAGGAGACCGCAGACACAACGTCAAGGCGGCATACATGGGGTCCTCGAATCGGTGCACGCCAGAGAGTTCCACGCTCCTGCCGGCGCGACGCTCGGCGAGGGCCATCGCGCCGGCGTGCCCGACTGGGGCGGCTTGGTGCGGATCTCCGACAAGGGCGATGCCGGCACCGGTCTCCAGGACGAGCGTCGTGAGCGCGTGGGCGGCGTGCAAGTCGAGCATCCCGGCCTCGTCCACGACGATGCGCACATGGGGGTCCAGGGAAAGGTGTTGTGGGCCTCGGAAGATCGCGCCGGTCGTCGGGTCGCGCTGACCGGGATTCAGCCGCCACCAGATGTCTGCCCCGGCGTCGTCTTTGCGCCACCGCCAGCCGTGGTCGGCGAGCAACGCATGAACACTCGTTCCGGCCGTGCGGACCTCACGACTGGCGACCGCAGCCGCCTTCCGAGTCGGAGCGACGATCAGCATGTCCCGGCCTTCTGCTTCCAGCACGGTGCGCGCCGCACGCAGCAGAGTCGTCTTCCCAGTGCCGGCCGGTCCCGTCACCGTGACCAGTCGATGGGTGCTGGCAACGGCCGTCGCCGCGGCGGACTGGGTGGGGTCCAGTCCGCTCCCCTGCAGCAGCGGGTGAGCGGGATCCCAATGGCGTAGATCGCCTGGGACGCTCCCGCCTTCGACGCTGAGGCTCGTGAGTCGTTCGCCTAGTTCGGTCTTCAACGTTGCGAACAGGTTCGTGACGAGAGCCTTCACATGGGCGGGCTTGGCCGACTCGTCAGGGAGCAGATCCCGGGTGTGCGCGAGCGCCCGCCATGCGACGTCATCAATGAGGGACTGCAGAGTCCCTCGGTCACCGGTGACGCCCGATGCTGCGACCGCCCGTGTGGCGCCGGCCCGGATATCGAGAATGCTGAAGCGGCCGTTGCTCGACTTCGATCGTTCGTCCGCATCAGCCACCGCACGTCGAGCAAGCAGCCCTCTGTCGACGGCCTCCGGGATGTTGTGCGGCACGAACACGGGCACATGACGGTCGAGCACATGCGGGTCGAGGCGTACGAGCTCGTCGATGACAAGCTGGGTCCAGTCGTCCTCGTCAAGGTTGTGCGGCTTGTCCGGTCGGCCCGCGGCCCACGCGTACCGGTCGATTCTCTGCAACATGTCAGGACTCGGCTCTTCCCCCGGGTGGGCCGTGCGCCACTGCGCCAGCTGCACGGCACGGTTTGCCTCTATCTGGTTCGAGCGCCGCGACAACGGCCGCACCGCATGCGCAAGCTGGGCGATCTCGCCGTCTTGGTCTAGTGAATACCCGTGTCGGGCGAGCGCGGCCACCCATGCCGGGTCGGTGCGCGCGGCGAGGTCCCCTTCTGCGTTGACGAGGTTCTGCACTCGCATCGCGACCCGCGAGTCGACGTTCGACCACTTCCCGTCGACGCCGCGGACCTTCACCCCCAGCCACAGATGACGATGGATGTGCGGATCCAACGCCCGCGACCGGCGATGCTGCAACTCCACGACCTCGACCCGCGCCAGCCGCTCCCGGACACGCCCGCCAGCGCCCCGTCGTGCGTTGAGTTCCACTTGCCATGTCGAGATGATCCGATCCCGGAGCCGATCCTGCAGCGCCTCGAACTCGTCGGCCAGCTCTGGATGAATCAGCGCGGCAATGCTGAACGATTTCGGCGCATTGACCGTGCTGTCCAGCACCAGGTCGGCGTGCGGGGAGTCCAGTTGACGTCCGCGCCGCTCCCCCGACGCCGGGTCACAGCCGTCGACCCACCGCGCCAGCTGCTCGGCACCCAGTTCGTCGCGCTCGAGGACTCCAGGTTCGGCGGTGAACCGGGTGACGGTGGCATCGCTGACGCCGCTGTAGGCATCGAGTGCCACCGCACCCGCCGATCGGAGATGGGAATCGCACGTGCCACGCAAGGCGTAGTCCATCGCCTGACCGACCCCTCGCGAGCCGACGCCACGTTTCCAGCGCTCGAGTCCTCCTCGCACGCCATCAGAGTACGCCGAGTTTGCCTAACACGCCAGATGATTCACAGAAAGTGCCTGCGTGCATCGCCCTTTTCGCTTCGTCTCGTCAGTGGGCTTTTCGGGGCGTCGTTCCAGCGCGCTCGAGCGTTCGCATCGCGCATCTTTGGCCATCGACGCGACGCAGGACGAGTGTCATGAACTGAACCTATCCAGACGACCGATCCATGCCACTCGAAGGCCGCGGGCCGCGTGGCTCGACCCTGGCCCCTCAGCGACGTAGATAGGGTCGTAAGGGGGCATGAGATGACACTAGATCTACAGCAGCTCGGTCCGACCGGCTTCCAGGACCTCGCCGGGGCTATTGCGCTTTCGTGTTTCGGGCCAGGCGTGCAGGTCATGGGCGCGGGACGTGATGGCGGCCGCGATCTTTATTACCGAGGCCGCATGCCCTGGTCGACCGTCACCTTCCCTGGGCAGGACCCGAGCACCGAGGTGTGGGATGGGTATTCGGTGATCCAGGTCAAGCACCGCCAGTTTCCCTCAGACCGCCCCGAGGACAACGCCAGTTGGCTGTGGGGTCAGATTCGATCAGAACTCGAGTCGTGGGCGGACCCCAATGGGGACCGCGTGGAAGTTCCCGCCAACATGCTGTTCATCACTAACGTCCGGCTCTCGGCGTTTCCGGGGGTCGGCGGCCATGATTCAGTACTCGCGAATATTGCGCGGTTCATCGAAAAGCTTGATGACGCGAGCCGAGACGTCAACGACGCCGCTGGCGAGCTTCGCCGCGAGAAGTTGAGTCGCCTCTCGAGAATTAACAACTGGCGAATCTGGGACGGAACCCAGGTTGGGACGCTGCTGCTCACCAAGAGCGACGTGCGGCGAGGATTCCCCGCATTCCTTACTGCCGCCGATGTCTTTGCCCACCTTGGCCAGTTCACCGACAGGCTTCAGGTCGAGGAACTAGAGCCGGCTCTGCGCACGCACGCACGGTCGAGTCTCACCGGGGGTGACGGCCTGATCTACTTCGACGAGGCCGGGAGCGGGGATCTCCGCTCCTATGCTGTGCACAACCTTGCTATCGATCTCCCAATCGTGGAAACCGGCACCACGACCCGATCGACGGTTGTCCACTACGTGTTGGACCGGGCGGAGCACGTTCTTCGGCCCGGGATCACAACCGTCTCTCAACCCAGAAGCATCATTCTGGCTGGCGCCCCAGGCAACGGCAAGACGACGATCTCAAAGTTCCTTGTTCAGGCGTATCGCGCCGCAATGCTTGACGGCGCAGATGACCTAAGCGAGGGGCAGCGAGCGGTGGTCGAGGGGACTCGAGCAGCTCTCATCAGGATGGGCCGCGGTGGCCTCCCGCTCCATCGAAGGTGGCCGATGCGGATCGATCTCGCGGAGTACGCGCAACAAGGTGGACTCGATAACGAAGCCACCCTGCTCAAGTGGATAGCCAAGACCATCTCGAAGAGACTGAACGCCGGCCAGATATCGCCTAGCGTTCTCGACTCCTGGATGAGACAGTGGCCATGCATCCTCATCCTCGACGGGCTGGACGAGGTCACTGAGCTATCGGTACGAAAGCGCCTGATCGAGCAGATAACAGAATTTGTAGACGAGGCCGAAGCTACCAAGTCTGACGTCTTCGTCGTCCTCACCACTCGTCCGCTCGGGTTCACCGAGAACATTGCTCCTGGGCACTTCGGCCGGGTCGATCTCGCGGACCTTCCGCGAAAGGAGGCATTGAAGTACGGAATCCTTGCCAGTCGAGTCCGCCTGCAAGCCGACCCAGATCGTCTAGATCGGGTGATTCGACAGCTCCGAATTGCCGCCAAGGACGAGTCGCTCAAGTACTTGTTCCGCACACCACTCCAAGTTCTAATCCTCGCGATCATTATCGAAGGATCGGGCCCCCTAGCTCCCGATCGTTTCAGCCTGTTCTCGGGCTACTACGAGACTGTCGCGCAACGAGAGAAGGGCAAGGTCGGCGGCCACAGTCATCTACTTCGCGACCATGCGTCGCTTGTGCACCGCCTCCACGAGCGGGTGGGATTTGAACTGCAGGTCCGAAGCGAGAACGCAGATCGCTCGCTAGCCGTGTTGTCGTTCGACGAGCTGAAAGCGATCGCATGGAACCTGCTGCTAGAGCACGAGTTCCAACCCTCCGGCCGAGATAGCGATCTTCTACGACGCATTCTGGAAGCGGTCACCCACCGACTCGTCTTGATCGTCCCTCGTCGAGAAGCAGGCTACGGATACGACGTACGGTCCCTTCAGGAGCTCATGGCAGCGATGTTACTGACGTCAGGTCCGCTCGAGTCCACCGTCCAAGCACTCCGCGTGTGCGCCCCCAGTCCCCACTGGCGCAATACGTGGCTGTTCGCTGCGGGCAGACTCTTTGCAACTCCACAGCCGCATCTCCAGAGTGCGGTGATAGAACTCATCGAGTCGCTCGACGACAACGCAGTGAACCGGCTCGCTGCTCTCTTCCCCGTCGGGCCGCGGCTGGCCTTGGATGTGATCGATGACGGAATGGCCAGATCTAGCCCGAAATGGAGAGCCAGGCTCATGCGACAAGGTGTGAGAGTACTCCAAGCGCCGGCCACATCTGAGTTCCCAGAGAACTGCCGCATCATGATCCAGTTCGCGGACGCGGACGACAGAAATTCGGCGTTGGTCGCGGACGGTATTCGCGATGCCATGGCCGCGTCGGGCACCGGCAACGACAATGCTTGGCGCTTCAAGGACATGATCCACGCCCTCTGCGACGAGACCGGTGCCGGGCTTCGGGCTCGGGGACTTGCGGCCGTACTGCCACGTCCGACGGACATCCGTCGGCAGACGCCGCTTGATTGGGACGAATTCGAAGCGGAGGTTGCCACCGCGCCCTTAATGGCGAATCTGACCGTCACGCTCGCAGGGGCTGGTCAGGCCGTACGGTCACTAGCCGAGAGTGCGACCGACCCTGATGTCGGCGCAACGATTCTTCTCGCGCTAGAACAGCCGGGCGTCGCCACGGCGCTCGCACAGGCGCTGCACCACGTAGTTCCGAGCGAGCCAGTCCTCACGCGAGCACTTCAGGAAGCCGTCCTACCTGCTGTCCACCGACACTCAGTTGGCGATTCTCTGCGCGACATCCTGGCGGATTAGGGACTGCTGAACGTTCGGAGATGGTGACGAAGTGCTCGTCGATCGACGGCGAGGCGCTTCCCGATAGGGACCGACCCGCACTAAACGTCGAATGTCTTCTCATGCGCGCCAGTCGAATCAGCCCATCGCACTGTGAAGGCCTGGCGGCCCCCAGCTGCTAGCGACAGTTCGTACGGAATTCGCTGTGCTTGGCCGCTGTGAACAGTCCGAGATCTATCGTCGTCGTAGAGGAACACGCCCTGACCAACGGGCACCAGAGATACGTCGCTCGCGTCATCGCTGCCCCGGTTGACGATGTCCACCCAGCGATGGAGGCGACTACGGAGTCGACCCTTCGCATCGGATACTTGCTCGCGCTCCGATCCACCCTGCACCAAGAGGTCCGCGCCCGCCCTACTAGGCGCCAAAGACGAATCACCGCTTAACTGAGGTGGTGCCGTAGCCGTTGGGGTGCCGACGGGCGCAAGCCGGCCATCGGAGCGAAACTGAGTGATGTCATGCTCGATCGCCTGCCACACGTGAGCGGTGAGCTCAGTCGGGCTGGCAAATGTGCCGAGCAATCCGTCCTGCTCCAGCCTTGATCGAAAGTCGTGGAGGGCAGCGAGCTGCTGAGGATCCACGTCGTTCGGTCGAGGAGCTGATGAGAAGTAGAGATGCACCGGCTTGCCGGCGCTCACAGCGCGCTCGATCTCCTCTGCGGTCCCGGAGATCGCTGCTGGCGTGGCACTACCAAGTCGACTTCCGAATATGGCGACCACGACGTCGGCGCGCTCCACGAGTTGGTTGTTGATGATGGCCTGCGGGTGATTGCCTAACAGAGGCACCGCTCCTGTCTCCCAGCGGAGTGGCACGAGGACGACACCGCGCTCTCTCGTATTCGCTTCGTTCCAGCGGCCGATCGCTTCGTAAACGGCGTCCCTCGCCTCTGGCACATCGGATGGGGAGGCGATCATCACGTAGACGACTGAAGCAATGCTGGTCACCGCCACAGTCTAGAGATGAGGTGTAAGCGGAGGGAGGCATTGACCAGCCGAGCTGCTTGAAACACGTCTCTTCTCCAAGACACGATGTGACGTGAGGGCGCTCGTTGTGGTCAGGGCTATGACCTTCGACCGTCTCGCGCACGCCGCACACCTTTCTAGCGTGCGTCGCCCGTTTGAGGATCGAGCGAGCGCTCTTGCTCGTTTGGGGTGCTTCACCGCCTACAGACCAAGTGTGCCCCGGAGAACTTCGGGATCCGGATCGATGAGCTCAGCTTCTGTCTCTTCATCATCGGTTCCCCTAGAGCGCTCACGCGATGGACCTTCGAATGCGAACACCACGGCTCGATTCCCACTCAGCGACTCGGCGACCACCCGGTTGATCTCTTCGCTGGTTGACGCTCGGGTTCCGACTAGGCCAGCTGCGACCATTCGGGCGAAGCCAGCTCCGTACAGGGCTCGGTCTGCCAGATGCGCTTCGGTAACCAGGCGTGCGCCGCGTGGGGTCCGAAATTCATCCAGATAGAGTCCGAGGAACTCGTCAGTGACGTAGTAGCCGGGCATGAGTCGTGTTTCATCTGAGCTGAACGCGCCATTCCGCTTGCAAAACTTAAAATAAGCAACGGACTCTGAGAATCGGTAGTTCGTGACGTCGATCGAGGATGTACGCGCTCGGTCATGGGCCGCCTGGACCGACCCGAGCCGCTGTCGTTCCGCATCGAACTGGCGGTCGGGACGATAGGTCCATCCGTCAGAACCTGCCTCCATCATCTTGTATTGAACCAGGACGAAGGATCCGGTCGGGTGGTTGAAGTAGATGAGGTCTGCGCCAGTCAGTCGCTCAAGGGGGGCCTTGTTCGCGTTGATGATTGTGAGGGCGCGATCTCCTTGTCGAAACGTTAGTGCGGCTGCCGCGATCTCCTCCTCGCGAGTCCAGTCCAGGAAGTTGCGCGCGTCGGAATTGATGACGTGGTCCTCCAACTGATGTGCGGTAGTGACCCGCGCAAGGAACGGCGCGCGACCTCCCTGGCCAGCCTCCATGCTCCTGAGCGCTGGTCGGAATGCCTCGCGAGCTCCGAAGATCTCCCCCGCAAGCATCACAGCGTCCCGCTCCTGTTGCAGGACGCTCCCCCGACGACCGCGCTCAATCACAGTTCCGGTCAGTTGCGACAACATTGCGCGAACGGCCGGACCGTCGGTCCCAGCGAGACCCTCAAGTGCATCGACGATGCGCCGCGACGTCACGGGTGGCAGCCGCCGACCGCGATCGATCGCCTCCGCAACAGTGTCGAGTTGGCTTCGAGACAGGGGGAGATTCGCAACTAGCCCGTCTTCGTCAATGGGTTCAGCGAGGGCGAGGATCGGCCCGAGCCGGATCTGCGTATCGACGGTGGTGATGCGGCGCCCCGTGGTAGCTACAGCGATCGCAACGATCGAACTCGGCCAGTCGTACGTGTCGCCGAGATAATCCGACATCCACGCGCGGCCGGCTGGCAAAGACACAAGGCAAAGCCTCCGCCCCGAGAATCCCGCCGCGCCGGCTCTCGCGGCGAACGTGAATTCGTCGCCGGCGTGAGCCCGCCTAAGGAGCGCGTCTAGCTCTGTCGAATCGGAAACAGGGTGTATGACAATCTCGCTCACACGCGCACAGTATCGCCAATCCCGATGCGCCGTGCGCGCTTTCCGCAGCGTCACTCTTGCCCTGCCGCTCTCGGTGTCCACCAGGCTCCGCCAACGGGCATTGCCCGGATACGAATCGACTTGCGGGGTACGCAGCGGAACAATGCGCAGTCCGTCTGAATAGACCAGTCACGTCAACAGACTTCCTGCGCACCGGCAGTCTGCTTCTGAGCATCGAGTTGCGCAATCTCGTAGGCCTGGATGAGCTCCGCCGAGGGCCTGCCGCGAACACCGACGCTTAGCCGTCTCGACGCCCATGCCGGATCCTGCCCGCGAGCTGGTCTTTGCAACCGTCACTGGAGTGCTGCCAGCTGCCGCGGCACGTCTCGACATAGGTATCGGGACCAAGGCGGGGTGTGGATGCTTGAGTAGGAGGGCGTTGGCCTCGGGGGCGACGATGCGGGGCATCCATATCGGCACGAGAACGCTTGTGCCGCTGGCTACTTCGGCCACCGCCACGCTCACTTCGCGACGCGGACGGCCAGTCCCGCCTCGAGAAGCTCATCAATCGCCGCCGAGATGTCGGCTGTGTCTTCGAGCGCGTCGTCAAACGGGTCGATGGGCTGCCCTTGAGACGCGACGAGTAGCGCGAATAGTCCCTTGGCTGCGAGCGAGAGCTCCACGTCGTTCAGCACGTGGTCGGGAACCACGAGTTCGCTTGGATCGGCGCTCACTGGCCAGAGTCCGCGCGCGGCGATCCACTCAGATGGTGCGCCCATAATTGTGACCTTACGCGTCCTCGTCCGCTGCTTCCACGTCGACGGCCGAACCCCAGACCCAGCACCGTACTGTCCGTTCCTCGACGACAAACTCAATCCCGGCCGCACGCGGGGTCGACCGCACGACCCTGGCCGAAACACGGACGGCGTGCGGCCCGATCCGCACCCAGGCCTGACATCCTCGTGGGCGCGGGTAGATCGTCACCGGCAGTCGGTCCAGTTCCAGCTCTCGGGAGGTGAGCGATTGGAGGGGCGCTTCCTTCATCAACCTGGCAAGGTTCTTCTCAGCCGCGTACCTGTCGTACAGTTCCGCGAGACGCTTACTCGATCCCACACCGGTCCCCTTTCCCGGCCCACGGCGATCGTACGGGGCGCCTCTGACACGGCAACTTCTCGGGCCGGTCCTGCGCCCAGCACCGTTGGTAAGCTCTCGGCAAGGAGTCAACATGTCCCAGCGCCCTTCGCCGTGGCGAGTGAACGATGCGGTGCTTTATGACGCGCTGCGCGACGAGGTACGCGTAGCCTTAGCCGGGCTCCTCGCGTCTAGCGAAGGTCATGACGCGAGCGTCGCAGATCGGATCGCGCAGGCTCGCTCCGAGCTTTACGACGTGAACGGATTCGATCGCGACGAGGTCGTCGCGAAACTCAACGCGATCCACAACGCCGGGCCTGCTCGTGGCTGACTCTGCAGAGACGTCGGCCGCAGACCTCGAGGCGCTCGTCCTGCGATCGGTGTTCAGCGGCGCACAGTCCGCTCCGCACCCCGCGTTGGTCCTGCTTTCCGGAGCATCGGGTGCGGGGGCCGGACGAGCGATCGCGCTGATCCGACGAATGCATGGCGGCGATCTCGTTCCGATCTTGAGCGAGGATCTTCAAGCGTTTCATCCGCGCTATCTCGAGCCGCCTTTCCGTGCTTCAGCGGTCGGCCAGAACGAACTGTCTGAGGCCGCGGCCTCCTGGCTGCAAGCGAGCATCGCTCATGCGCGCGAGAACCGTTATTCGTTGCTTCTCGAGGGCGCGTTCCGTTCACCGAGCACTGCACTTGCTGTGGCACGTCGCTTCGCGGCCTCCAACTATCAAGTGCACGTCGTTGTCGCCGCCACCCGCAGCGAGGAGAGCCTGTTGTCGGCGACGTCGCGAGGCCTGCGTCAGATGCAGCAGCGTCGACAGTCGCGGTTCGTCACCCCTGCGGAGAATGAGCTACGCCTTGCCGATGTCGATGCGCTCGTTTTGGCATCCGTGGCTGACTCGGCCGTCCAACGCGTATCGGTGATCGGGCGGCGAGGGCAGACCGTGCTCGATGCTCACCGCGCCGACCCCACGGCGATGGCCGGCGCGTCTGCTGCGTTTCGCGCGTCATGCTCTGAGACGATGTCCGCCCTCGAAGCAACACAGTGGCTGAGTGAGTTGCGCCACATGACGGTGTACGCGCAATCGTTGCGCTCGATTCCTGACGCCGCGGTCGAGTCGATCATCGAGCTCCACGAGATGGCGATCCGGAAGGTGGTGCCCGATCTGCCGCTTCCACCGGACTCCGAGGTCGTGCCCATCCAACTTGTTGCCCTGCGATCGAGACTCGCAGCGCTCAAGCAGCGCGCTGACCGTCACGACTCGCCTGACATCGCAGCCCCGATCGTCACCCCATCTGCACCGGGGACGTCGATCTTGCGCTGAGCTGCCCGCACTGCTGCTCCGGCCGGATAGCTGCCGACTCCTAGTGGACGGTGCGCTGCGCAGTGCCGCGTCGTGGAATACCGGACCGAGCGCAGCGAGGGAGGATATGCCGCGAAAGCGCGGCACGGAGCGGGGTGCCGTCCACTACCCTCTTGCAGCCGGCGGGGCTGCCCACCTCTCGGTATCGTCTCGGACCTACGAGATGCCCAGCCCGCGAGCGACGCCGTCGATGAGATCCGGCCGGAAGCCGGCCCATCGCGAGTCCCCTGCCTGGACGATCGGCGCTTCACGATATCCGAGCTCGTCCACCAGGAACCTGCGGACTGCGGCGTTGTGCTCGTCGTGGATGTCCACGAGGTCGTACCGGATGCCGAGCGCGTCGAGCCGCTCGCACGTGAGCCGGCAGCGCTGGCACGTCGGCCCGGTCGAGTACACGGTGACCTGCGTCATGATCGCCTCCCGCGTCGGGACTCGGTAGGTTCCGGACGCTCGTAGTTCCGAGGTCCGAAAGTCAGCGAGTTTGCGACGCCCGAACTTCGGAAGTCTGGGGAATCCGTTGTTCGGGAGTCCGGAACGCCGGATGTTCCGGACTCCGCAACCGCCGAACTCCGGAAGTCCGGAACTTCGGGCATCATCGAACGGCGGAGCTCACCCTCGTCAGAGCCGCGAAGCTGGTCACGGTGCGCGAGGAGCAGATCGATGGCGACGCGGATCAGTGTGTTCTCGGTGATGCGCTCCCGCCTCGACACGCGATCGCGCATGAGCGAGCGTGCGAGGCTCGTCAGTTCGGCGCACTGGTCCTCGCGCACTCGGGCCTCCTTGCGCTCGAGGCGTGCGTACTTGGCACGAGGTTGGCCGGCGCTGGCACGCTGCCGGTCGAGTCGCGCGCGCGTTTCACGAAGCCGGTCGTTGAGGTCGACGTGCGCCATGGTTCACCACGCTTCCTGCAGCCGCGGGCTGAGCTGCTCGACCATCTCGAGCGCGAGCATCGTGAGGTCCCAGATCACACCCTGGGTGCTGCGGTTGTCACGGATCGTTGTGATCAAGTTGCCCAGGACAGGAGCGTCCGCCTGCGCCTTGTACTGTCGCAGATGGGCATCGAAGCGCGGCACACCGAGCGTGCCATCGAGAAGCTCGTGCCACGCCTCCAACTGTCCATGCACCCGCGGGTCGACTCGATTGAGTAGCACGGCGAACCGGACACCGCGCGGTTCGATGAACCGCTGGATCGTACGCATCGTGGGCTCGACAGCGAGCGGTTCGGGGGCGAGCGGCACGATCACGAAGTCCGACGCGCCCACGACGACGTCGAGGGTGCGGGCGTCCTCGAGGCTCCCGGGCGTATCGACGATTGCGAAGTCGTAGTCGCCGTCGAGGTGCGACAGGCGTGCGAGCACGGACGGATGCTGTCTACCGGCGAAGTCGAACGGCAGATGCCGGTGCGCGTTCTCCGCCCACCACACCGTGGACTGCTGCGGATCGACATCGACCACGAGTACGCGGTAGCGCCGCGACAGCGCGGCGGCGAGCTGCATCGTGATCGTCGTCTTCCCCATTCCGCCCTTCTGGTTGACGACCGAGATGATCTTCATGTGCCCAGCGCCCCCCGCGGTCGACGAGGTAGCGAGGTCAGCGAGCATGACCATCACCGGCAGACATCGCGGAGGCGTTGATCCAGGCCTTTAGCTCTTCCACGTCGTAGAGGATCACTCTGCCGAACTTGTAGTAGTCCGGGCCGCGCCGCTCGTACCGCCACTCGGCGAGCTTCTTGACCGTGAGACCCGGGATCAGACGGGCCACCTCCTGCGGTTTCACAAACTCGTGCCCAACGTCGGGCGACTCAGTGGTGTTCACCGTTGACATCGTCTCACCCTTCTTGCGTATCGAAAATGCGTATTGACACAAGTAGACGGCTTAGTCGTACACTAAGTCAAGAGGCTTCTGCGAATCTCTGGCGCGGTAAGGCAAACTGAGGGGGTGAAGGTCGACGTGAAGAATCCTGATGGCACAGCAATGACGTGGCACTCCGCCACGCAGCCGGTCGGGTCCGCGCTGCGCATTGCGCCCGAGTTCACCGCCTCCGTCATCGACGAAGTCGCCGGCGTGGAGACCACGATCGAGGCGCACTACAACACGGGCGAGGGCCGTTACATCGTCACGACGATCCTCAATCGCGCCACCCGTCCGAACTTCGACCACCAGGCGCTGCGACGCACCGCATCCGCCGCGATCGTGCAGGCAGCTGTCCCGCACTGCATTGCCGTGCGCCTCGGCGACGAACCGGATTCGAACTGGACGACCATCGCGGACCTCACCTCCACCGAAGGACGGATCATTCCGTCATGGATGGCGTCCGCCGCCGTGAAACGCGGCGTGAAAGATGAGCGCATGGAAGTCGTGGAGATCATCTACGGTGCCGCCGCCCTTGCCGGCACCCCGCCCGTGCGGGCGGTGCAGGTCGAGCTCGATATCCCTCACCGCACCGCATCCGACTGGATCAAGAAGGCCCGCGACTCTGGACGCCTGGAAGGCATGACGTACAACGTCGGCCGCCAGGCCGATGGGTAGCGTCACGCCGTACAAGACCAACGAGGGCCGGCGCTACCGGGTCCGGTTCCGCACTCCCGACAACAGGCAGACCGACAAGCGCGGCTTCAAGACCCGCCGCGCCGCCGAGATCTTTCTCGCGAGCGTTGAAATCGCGAAGGCACGCGGCGAGTTCATCAACCCCTCCGACGCTCGCGTGACGGTGGCGACGCTAGGCGATGACTGGCTGACCGCACGCAAGGCGGTGATGAAGCCCTCCTCATACCGATCACTGGAGTCTGCGTGGCGGCTACACGTGCTTCCGCGATGGGGCTCGTGGAAGATCTCGGCTGTCCGCCATTCCGATGTGCAGGCGTGGGTGTCCGAGTTGGCAGCGGTTCGTAGCGCTACGACCGTGCTGCGGGCGTACGGGATCCTGGCGGGCATCTTTGATGCTGCAGTTCGAGACCGCCGGCTGGGTGCGAATCCTATACGAGACATGACACTCCCGCGCAAGAACCCGAAGCGGAAGTCGTACTTGTCCCATGACCAGGTCTCACTGCTCGCCGAACGGTCAGTTCATCCGATGCTGGTCTTCTTCCTGGCCTACACGGGACTTCGATGGGGTGAAGCCAGCGCGCTTCGAGTGCGCGATCTCGACCCCGTGCGAAGCAGGGTTCTCGTTTCTGAGAACGCGGTGATGGTTTCCGGAACAGTCCACATGGGCACACCGAAGTCACACCATGCACGATCCGTGCCGGTTCCTCGGTTCCTCGCGCGCGACCTTCGGACGATCGCCAGGCTCCGCAGGCCGGATGAGTTCCTCTTCGGTGATGGCGCGGAGCCCATGCGGTTGCCGAATTCGAAGTCAGGATGGTTCGCCGCCGCCGTGAAGCGCACGATGGCCGAGGATCGTTCATTTCCCTACGTGAGCCCGCACGATCTACGTCACACCGCTGCCTCACTGGCGATCAGCGCGGGCGCAAATGTAAAGGCGGTTCAGCGGATGCTGGGACACGCTAGCGCCGCGATGACCTTGGACACATACAGCGACCTGTTCGACGATGACCTCGATGCCGTCTCGGAGGCCCTGGACCGAGCGCGCTCGCAATCGATGGAAACCGGCCCCTGGCCGTCCCCGCAACCCGGGCGCTCCTCCGACCTGCGAATGTGAACGTTCCTCGCCAAGTCCTTTGTTTCAGATGTGGGCAAAATGTGGGCACGGGCCCATTTCCTGCAATGACGAAGGCCCCGACTTCCCAGTGTTTCCTAGGGGAGTCGGGGCCTTCGTTCTGGCGGTGACGGTGGGATTTGAACCCACGGTAGGGGTGAACCTACACAACATTTCGAGTGTTGCACCTTCGGCCGCTCGGACACGTCACCGCGGAAAAGTTTACGCGACGAGGGCCGCTCGCGCGAATCGGCGACGAAACGAGGTCTGCAGCATGAGACCGGCGGTGGCAGCGCCCGTCTCGTGCGGGAAACCTCGTCTCGCGGCGCGACAGCGCCCAACCCCACTCACCACCCCGCGGCGACCTCGGCATGCGTGCGGAGGATGCCCTCGGTCGTACCCTCCGGCGCGCGGCCGATGCCGCATTCCGTCGCGACGCCGAACGTCGGCACGACAGCGGATGCCGCAGCGATCCGCCGCTGCGCACCCTCGACGCCGTCCTCCCGGTGCACGAGTCCGAGATACAGCTCGGCGACCGGCGTGAGCTCGGAGAGTGCGGAGAAGTAGTCGGCGTCGTCCCGCTCGATCGGCACGGGCAGGTGCAGCCACGACAGCGGCCGCGAGGCGCCGGCGATCACGGCGTTCGCGAACCGCACGAGCACGGAGGTGTCCGCCGGCTCCAGGAAATGATGCTCGGCGATGTCGCCGTAGCAGAGATGCACCCCGGCCTCGACATCGGCGGGGACGGCATCCACCAGCTCGACCAGGCGCGCCACGAGCCCGTCGAACGGGTCGCCGTCCCACCACGCCTGCATCGGAGCGCCGTGGATCGCAGCGCGCTCGATGATGCCCATCTCGTTGGCGACGTCCCACTGCACGGCAAGATCCTCGTGCGGGATGGCATCCAGGATCGCCTCGAGCTCCGCCTTCATCGTCGCCGTGTACACCGGCGCGATCGCCGCGCGATCGTCGCCGGAGAAGAACGACGCCACGATCGCGACCGGCGTCGGCAGCGACACCTGGAAGCGGATGCCGTCCGGCACCGCCCCCTCGTCGCGCAGCCTCGTGAACACCCGGTACGACTCGATCGCGGCATCCGCGTATCCGAGCGGAGGCAGGACGATGGATGCCGCATCCACGCCGTCCGCGATCCGGAGCGGCCGCGCATCAAGGCCCGCCTTGAACGGGATCGGCTCATCCCCCACCCGTTCGATGCCCTCTGCCTGCCCGAGCACGTCGGGCTGGAACATGATCCAGTGGAACCTCTTGCCGACCTCGCCGTCGGGGATGCGCTTGAGATGACCGCTGAGAAGAGCGGCCGCAGTACGGATCGTCGTCTCCGCGTCGTCGTAGTTCACACTGCCCACGAGAAGGGCGCCCTGCGGCTGAGTCATGCCTCAACGCTAGCCGCCGCGCCCTCCGGCGGATATCCCCGGTGACACCTCCCGCCATGATCGCTCGGGGCTGGTTAGGATGACCTCACGGAGGTTGTTCCATGAGCTTCATCACGTCGCCGGCGCTGGCGGAGACCGGCTACGTCGTCCTCGCCCCGCACACGAGCCCGATCGATCCCGCCGAATGGCTCGATCTCGACTACGTCGGCTGGCGCTCCTCCGGCGTCACGCGATTCGCCCCACTGGCCAGCTACGCAGGCGACATCGAGTGCAACGGCTTCTGGAACCACACCCCGCCGCGCACCGACAAGGACGGCGTATGGATCGCCTCCCAGACCGAGAAGGCGCCGACGCTGACCCGCCTCGCCCAGGAGCCGGGCGCGAACGTCGGCCGGTGCCGCGTGATCGAGCTGCAGCCGAATTCCTACGCCGACGCGATCTACAACCTGCACCAGGATGACAACAATCGCCTGAACGAGGACGGCACCGGCTGGGTCGTCCGCTCGTTCGTCAACCTCACCGAGGACACGGAGTCGATGCTCATCCTCCGCGAAGACCGCTTCGACCCGGCGACCGAGCTGCGGCTCGCCCTTCCCGCCGGCACCCGCATGATCGTCGACACGCAGCGCTTCTGGCACGCGGTCTGGCATCGCGGTGCGACACCGCGCTATTCGCTCATCACCTCGCTGACCTCCGGCCCTGAGCTCGACGCGTACATAAGCGCGCAGCACGGCGACCCGCACGCCGAAAGCGTCACGCTCGATCCGGCGCTGGTCGAGGAGGCACAGGTCGAACTCCACCGCCGCATCGAGGAGCGCCGCCGCGCGTTCGAGGCGCAGGGCATCGTGATGGAGCCCCCGGTCGAGCTGTACTGAGGTGACCTCCGCTCAGACCCTCCGCGACCTCATCGTGGAGCACATCGAGACGTCGGGGTTCGGAGCGCACGGTCTGCACGTGCGAGTGGGAGCGGACACCGCCGAGCACCGCTGGGCGCCGGACGTGCGTGAGGACATCCATTCGGCCGCAAAGGGCGTCTGCGTCCTCGCAGCGGCCATCGCCGCGGACGAGGAACGGATCGACTTCGACATCCCCGTTGCCGAGTACCTTGCGGGCGTTCCTCTCGGAGCCGGCGTCGAGGATGTGACGCTGCGTCACCTCCTGTCGATGTCGAGCGGCATCGACCTGCCGTGGTCGGAGTCCATGATGACCGACTGGCCGGATCTGGCGCTCGAGTTCCTCAGCCGGCCCTCGCGCGGCCGCGTGTTCCAGTACTCCAACGCGAGCACCTATGCGGCCATGTTCGTGCTGGCCACCCGGGTCGGTGACGTGCAGGAGTTCCTCACGCCCCGTCTGCTCACCCCGCTGGGCCTCGACGAGGTCTCATGGGATCGCTGCCCGAACGGTCGTATCGTCGCCGGCGAAGGGCTCGCCCTTCGCACCGAGGAGCTCTCGCGCATCGGCAGGCTCATCCGAGACGGCGGATGCTGGGAGGGACGGCGGCTGGTCTCGGAGAAGTGGGTCGACGCCATGCACTCCGACTGGGTCCGCTCGGGTGAGAACCCCGGCTACCAGCGCTATGCGCTGAGCGGCTGGGACGGCCCTGGCGAGGCATGGCGCCTGCACGGAGCCCACGGCCAGCTGCTCATCTTCGCCGGCCATGCGGTCGTGACGATCACGGCATCCGATCACTTCGGGGCGGATGCCGTCGCCGCACGCGTCGCGGGCCTCATCGCACCGGCCGCCTGACGACCGTCGCGTCAGCCGTCGTCGCCCGGGCGCTCCAGCAACGCGGCGAGGTTGCGCAGCGAGGACGTCAGGCCTTCGATGTGGTCGGCCGCCGAGATCCCCTCCGGCACCTCCTCAGCACGGAAGACCACATCCGAGCCGTCACCGCCGGCGGTCACCGCCCATGTCATCCGCATCACCCCGGCGAAACGCGGATCGTCGGATTCGAACTCGACTTCCTGCACGAGGTGCGCATCCGGGGCCACTTCGACGAACCGGCCCTCCACGATGTCCTCGTCAGGGTTGCTTTTGCCCGGAGCGCCGCTCGCGTCGCGATAGGTGAGCACGAGGCGGTACGTCCCGCCGGTGCGCAGATCCCAGTGCTCGATGCGGCCCGTCATGCCCTCGGGCGGCAGCCACCGGATCACGCTGTCCGGAGTGCTCAGCGCTCGGAAAAACCTGCCCGGGCGACGCCCGGATGTGCAGACTCGCCTCGTCGGTACGAACCATCCCCTGACGCTACCGGACCTGCGGGCACACCCGCCGGGATCCACTGAAGTCGCTGTGCTCGCTGATAACGTGACCTCGGTGGACTCTGCGCCCGCGGGGCCGGACGAGCTGGAGACGACTCGACATGAAACGTACGTCGCGATGGCGCCTCGCACGCGTCGCGATGCTGGCGGCGGTCGCCGTATTCGTCGGGACGATCGCCCCATCGCTCACAACGGCCGCTCCCGCGACGGCGGCGACGGACGGACAGATGATCATCCCGGCGTCGGGCAGGATCGAGTCCAGGGTGGGCGACGGATGCCGGTCGAACTACCGCAATCACGACGGCATCGACATCTCGGGCCAGGGCGGCACACCCATCGTCGCGGCCTACGACGGCGTCATCAAGACTCGTGCGTCGAACAGCGGATACGGCTACTACGTCGACATCGAGCACACCGGCGGGTACGTCACCCGATACGCCCACATGGCAGCGCAGGGCAGCGTCGCGATCGGTTCGCGTGTGACGCGGGGCCAGCAGATCGGCATCGTGGGGAACACCGGCGCCTCGACCGGCGCACATCTGCACTTCGAAGTGTGGCGCAACGGCTCCGTGTACACCGCGATCAACCAGGGCTTCGTCTGCCTGTCCACCGTCGCGCGGGGCAATCCGATTCCCCTGGTCTTCCCCGGCCTCAGCACCGCACCGATCTCGACGGTGAACTCGGCCGACTACAACGGCGACGGCAAAGCCGATCTCCTCGCGGTCGCCGGTGACAGCGATCTGCAGTTCTTCGCCGGCAACGGCAGGGGCGGGTTCCTCAAGCCGGAGATCGTCACCGGTGCATGGGGGATCCACCGGCACCTGACGCACGCCGATCTCAACGCTGACGGGAGAGCCGACATGCTCGTCGCCCGCAGCGACGGCGTGCTCGAGTACTACGCGGGAAACACCACCGGCGGGTTCGGCGAATTCGGCACACCCGGCGCGGGCTGGTACGACCTGCTCCACGTGACCTCTGGCGCCGACTACACCGGCGACGGCATCCAGGATGTGCTGGGCGCCTCGGCGTCCGGCGTTCTCACGATCTATCGCGGGAACGGAACCGGAACTCTCCCGGGGCCGCACATCACGGTCGGGAGCGGATGGAACACGATCCGCCTCATCGCCGGCGGAGACTTCAACGGCGACCGCCACGGCGACATCATGGCTGTCGGCAACGACGGCACCCTCTACTTCTACCCGGGACTGGGCGGCCGCTTCGGCACCCGGGTCGCGCTCAGCACCGGCTGGGGCTCGATCACCGCGCTCACCGGCGGCGTGGACTACAACGGGGACAAATACCCGGACCTGATCGCGCGCACGTCAGCGGGCGAGCTCTACCTCTACCCGGGAGACGGGACGGGGCGACTCAAGAGTCGAAGCCTCATCGGCCCCGGCTGGAGCGGCTACTTCCAGATCGAGTGACGCGTCGGTGACGGATCGGGTCACGGCCTCTCTCTACGATGAGATCATGACGTCCGTCGGCAAGGCCTCCTCTGTGACCGTCACTCTGTTGCTCCTCGCCGCGGGTGCTCTCGCCGGTTGCGCCCCGGAGCCTTCGTCTTCGACGCCGACCCCGACCCCCGCGGCCGAGCAGACCCCGGCCACGCCCGATCCCTCGCCGACAGCGGATCCGACGCCCACGCAAACACCTACGAAGGCCCCAGAGACGCCTTCCGCCTTCACCGCGAGCGAGCTGGTGCAGATCTGCATCGACGCGACCAGCTCCGGGTACGACGGCGTCGAGTTCGACGCCGCAGGAGCACGCATCGAGAAGCGCACGGTGACGCCGGAGTGGCTGGTGCTCGTCCCCGCGCAGACCAACGGGTACGACGCGGAGTCCGCATGCACGATCGGCGGGTCGCCGACAGATCCGGAAATCGAGCTGTCATCGGCATCCATCCAACCCCTGTCGGAGGAGCAGATCCAGAAGCTGATCCGCGGCGAGGACGAGGGCGGAACGGACTGAGCCGTCAAGAGCGGGTGTCACCGCTCGAGCATCAGCGGCCGAGCGCGCCGAGCAGCTCCACGAAGTGGTCGAGGTCTGCGGCAGACCAGCTGCGCAGACGCTCGCCGATGCGACCCTCGTAGCGCTCCCGCGCGATCGCGATCCGCTCCTGCGCGAGGTCCGTGGCGACCAGCACCCGCGCACGGCGGTCCTCGGGGTCGGGCATGCTCTCGACCAGCCCCAGCTCCTCGAGCTGACGCACCTGGCGACTGACGCCGGACTTGTCGGTCTGCAGGCGCTCGATGATCGCTCCGGCCGAGGTCGCCTTGCCGCTCGCGATCGAGATCAGTACTTGATACCCGAGAGGCTGCAGATCGGGATGCACCGTGACCGCGGCCTCGCGCCATCCCACCCGGATCCGCGCGAACAGACGCCCCAGCTCCTGCTCGACCCGGGTGACGGCGTTCTCGAGATCCTGCCCCTCGCCGATGGGGGTGGACGCGGGGTCGGCAGACGAGGCGCTCATGATCGCCAGTGTACGGCGAAGCCCCGCCGTACGATGCGGCGGGGCTCAGGTCTGCTGCCGGTCAGAGCTCCGCGATGAGGCGGAACACCTTCGAGGCGGCCTGCATCTCTTCCAGGGTCAGTTCATCGAGGACGCCGCGCAGGCGGCCGGCGTTCTCGCTCTTGAGCCCGTCGAGCGCCTCACAGGCCGCCGGGGTGGCCGTCAGCACGCGCTGACGGCCGTCCTGGTCGTCGGGTCGGGATTCGAGCAGGCCGAGATCCTCCAGCATCCGCACCTGCCGGCTGACCACCGACTTGTCCATCTCGAAGCACTCGGCGAGGCGATGCGCATTCGCGCTCCCCGCGCGGGCGATGAACGTCAGCAGCTTGTAGCCGGAGGGCTGCAGATCGGGATGGATCCGTGCGGCCGCTTCTTTCCAGAGCGACCGAGCCTTCGCGAAGACCAGGTTCAGACGCTCCTGGAACTCCGCGAACGTCTCGTCGACGTCGGCGTACGCAGCGGTCTCGCCGTTGGCCATGTCAGCGCTCCGGCTCCGACTCTTCGCGCTCGAGCACCGCCACGGAGCCGGTCGAGGGCGCCGCGGACTCGCCGTCCACGAGCCGGATGACACCGGTCGACGCTCCCACTTCGGCTTCGGAGACCTCGATGACCGATTCCTCGACCTGCTCGCGCAGCTCTTCGGCGGCGTTCTTCGTCGACAGCGGCTTGTTCTTGATGAAGGCGATCGCGATGATCCCGATCACGGCGAGCGGGATCGCGATGATGAACGCGTCAGCGATGCCGTTGCCGTAGGCCGACTCGACGATGGTCCTGATGGTCTCGGGCAGCTCTGCCACCTTGGGCACGTCGCCCGTGGAGAGGTGCTGCAGAGCCGTGATCTCATCCTGCGTGGTCGGCGTGAAGCCCGCGAGCCCGTCGCTGATGTAGGTGCCCACGCTGGTGGAGAGCAGCGAGCCCATGATCGTCACGCCGATGGTGCCGGCGATCGTGCGGAAGAAGTTCACGTTCGAAGACGCAGCACCCAACTGCGTCGGCGAGGTGTCGTTCTGCACGATCAGGGTGAGGTTCTGCATGACCATGCCGAGGCCGGCGCCGAGAACGAACATGTAGACCGCGACGAGCGGGAACGGGGTGTCGTAGCGCAGGGTCGCCATGAGGGAGACGCCGATCGTCGCGAGCACGGCGCCTGTCAGCATCCAGCCCTTCCACTTGCCGAACCGGCTCACCAGCTGGCCGATGATGATCGAGGCGCCCATCTGGCCGACGATCATGGGGATCGTCATCAGGCCGGACTCGGTCGGCGTCGCACCGCGGGCGAGCTGGAAGTACTGGGCGAGGAACACCGAGGTGGCGAACATCGAGACGCCGATGGCGATCGAGGCGATGACCGAAAGCGTGAAGGTGCGGTTGCGGAAGAGCGACATCGGCACGATCGGTTCCTTGACGAAGAACTCGACCACGACGAAGGCGATGATGGCCGCGACGGCGATGGCTCCCAGCATCCAGCTCGTCGCGGAGTCCCACTCGAACTGGCTGCCGCCCATGGACACCCAGATCAGCAGGGTCGAGACGCCGACGGCGAGCAGAACGATGCCGAAGTAGTCGATCGAGACCTTGGTCCCGCGCTGCGGCTTGGGCAGGTGCAGCGTGAACTGCAGGAGCACGAGGGCGATGATCGCGAACGGCACGCCGACGAAGAAGTTCGAGCGCCAGCCCCACACGTCGGTGAGGAAACCGCCCAGGAGCGGTCCGCCGATCGTGCCGAGCGCCATGATGCCGCCGACGACACCCATGTACTTGCCGCGCTCACGGGGCGAGATGATGAGGGCGACGGCGATCATGACCAGCGACATCAGGCCGCCGACGCCGACGCCCTGGACCACGCGTACGGCGATCAGCATGTTCGTGTCGGTCGAGAAGCCGGCGATCACGGTGCCGACCGTGAACAGGATGAGCGAGAGCTGCACGAGGATCTTGCGGTCGACCAGGTCGGCGAGCTTGCCCCAGATGGGCGTGGACACCGCGGTCGCGAGAAGGCTGGCGGTGATGACCCAGGTGTACTGCGACTGCGTGCCGCCGAGGTCGGCGATGATGACCGGCATCGAGGTCGATACGACCGTGCCGGAGAGGACCGCGACGAACATGCCGACGATGAGGCCGGAGATCGCGGTGAAGACCTCGCGGGCCGAGCGCGTGGCTTCGGTCGCGGGTGAGGTGTTGGTTGTCAAAGTGGGGTTGCTCCTGCGTCAGAAAGTTGATCTGAAGCAACTATACGCCTATGGTTGCTGAGCATCAACTGTCGCACTTGAGCAACTATCCGAGTCAGACCGTGCGACCCGCCTCGATTCTCACGACCCGATCGACGGTCCCCTCCGGCGGGGCGACGTGCGAGATGAGCAGCACGGACTGCCCGGTGGCCGCAGTGAGCAGGTCGCGCAGCAGCGCATCGGATGCCTCGGGATCGACGCCGGCGGTCGGCTCGTCCAGCACGAGCACCGGGAACCCGCGCAGCAGCGCCCTCGCCAGCGCGAGCCGCTGAGCCTGACCGCCCGACACGAGCGCGCCGCGGTCGCCGACCCGCGCGTCCAGCCCGCCGCGCTCGCGCACCCAGGCGCCGAGGCCCACGCGATCGAGCACGCCCCGCAGGTCGTCGTCGCTCGCGGTGTCGCGCGCGAACAGCAGGTTCTGCCGGATGTCCTCGTCGAAGAGCTGCGGATGCTGTTCGCACAGCCCGATCGTGCGTCGCAGTGCCGGCCCGCTGAGGGTCGCGGCATCCGTCCCGCCGATCGTGAACTCGCCCTCGGCGCGGAGGAACCCGACCAGCACGGAGGCGAGCGAGCTCTTGCCTGCGCCGCTCGGGCCGGACACCAGCACGCGCTCCCCCGGCGCGAGATCGAGCGAGACGCCGCGCAGGGCCGGCGCACCGCCGGGCCAAGTGGCGCGGACGTCGCGGAGGCGCAGAGCCGTTCCGTCCGGGTCATCGTCGGTGCCGGCATCCGCTCGCAGCTCTTCGGGCACCGACGCCGGCAGCACGTCGACGACGCGCTCGGCGCTCGCGCGCACGCTCCGCCAGGATGCCGCGGCGACCGGCACCGCGCCGAACACCTCGAACACGACCATCGGCACGAGGACGACGACAGCCAGCCAAGGTCCGTCGATCGCGCCGGTGGCGAGCCCAGGGGATGCCGCGGCCACCGCCCACGCCGATGCCACTCCCGCCAGCACGGACACGACACCGGCAGCGACCGCCTGCGCCAGCGACGCGCGCGTCACGGTGCGCCGGACGTTCGCGTCTGCGCGCTCGATGCGCTCGCGCGCCGCAGGCTCGGCGCCGTACGCGAGCAGGACGTCGAGGCTGCCGAAGTAGTCGACGAGGGATGCCGAGAGCTCGGCGCGTTCGTGTGACACCTGTGCTTCGGCGCGCGCGCCGAAGACCCAGCCGAGGCCGATCGCGACGAGCGACGCGACGAGGAGGCACACCACGAGGGTGAGGGCGGCCGGCGGGGAGATCACGGCGACGAAGCCGACCGCGCCGATCGCGACGACACCGGCGACCGCGAGCGGCTGCACGACGCGCAGCGGCAGGTTCTGCAGGTTCTCGACGTCGTCGACGAGCGCGGAGAGCACCTGCCCGCGGTCGGTGCGTCCGAGCCCGGCCGGCGACAGCGGGATGAGCCTGCGCACCATGTCCGAGCGGGTCGCGGCGAGCTGGCGGAGCGCCGCGTCGTGCCCCGACAGCCGCTCCAGGTAGCGGAACACCGCTCGCGACACCGCGAAGAACCGCACTCCGACGACCGCGACCGACAGCGGCACGAGCGAGTCGACGATCGAGGCGCTGACGATCAACCAGCCGCTGACCGCGAGCAGCGACACCGCGGCGGCGGCCGAGAAGACTCCCCAGATGAGCCCCGGGAGGAAGCGACGGATCGGCGGCTGCGCGAGCCGGAGGATGTCGCGGACGCTGCCGCTCATGCGAACACCCCCAGGGTGACCACGCGATCGGCGACCTCGCGCGCGGTGCGGCGATGCGAGACGAGCAGGATCGTCGCGCCGGCATCCGCCCGGGCCCGCAGCGTCGCCCACAGGCGCTGCTCGGTCTCGGCATCCAGAGCGCTCGACGGCTCGTCGAGGACGAGTACGCGGTCTGGGCCGGCGGCGTGGCGGTAGAGCGCGCGGGCCACGGCGACGCGCTGCGCCTGGCCGCCGGAGAGTCCGCTGCCCTGCACTCCGAGCTCCTGCGCGGGGTCGAGGTCTTCGGCGCAGGCGGCGTCGAGGGCGCGGCGGACGGCCGCATCGTCGGTGGTACCACCGAGGGAGACGTTCTCCGCGATGGTGCCGCGGATGAGGCCGGGAGCCTGGCCTGCCCACGCGAGCCAGTCGGCGGGGGCGAGTTCGCGGACGTCCGTGCCCTCGAATGCGGCTATGCCTTCGAACGCCGCGGCTCTCCGGAGGGCGGCGATGAGGCTCGACTTTCCGGAGCCGCTCGACCCCTCGATCAGGGTGATGGTGCCGGGAGATGCCGTGAACGAGACCGGAGGGAGGTCGCGGACGCGGAGGTCCGCCACGCACAACTCAGGAGGATCGGCGGCTGCCGACCGGTCCGGAGCCGAGAAGTCGGTGTTCTGCGGAAAAACTCCGGAGTTGTGCGGGGCAGGGGATGACGCCTCCGCCTCATCAAGCACCTCGAAGATGTCTTCGGTCGCGGCGACTCCCTCTGACGCGGCGTGGAACTGCACGCCGACCTGCCGGATCGGCAGAAATGCCTCCGGCGCGAGCAGCAGGACGAACAGCCCCACCTCGAGCGACAGCTCCCCCGCGAGCAGCCGGAACCCGACCGCGATCGCGATGAGCGCGACCGCGAGCGACGAGAGCAGCTCCATCGCGAAGCCCGACAGGAACGAGAACCGCAGCACCTTCATGGTCTCCCGGCGGTACCGGTCGGCCGTCGCCTCGATCTGCGAAGCCGCCCGCCGCTCGCGCCCGAACAGCCGCAGCGTCGCGAGCCCCTGCACGGTGTCGGCGAATCGCGCCGCCAGGTGCTGCAGCGTCTGCCACTGCTTGCGCTGCACGGTCCTGGTCGCGATGCCGATCAGGATCATGAAGATCGGGATCAGCGGCAGCGTGATCACCGCGGTCAATCCACTCGGCCAGTCCTGCCACCACATCACCACGACGATCACCGGCGTCGCGATGACGGTCAGCACCAGCTGCGGCAGGTACTTCGCGAAGTACTGGTCCAGTGCCTCGAGTCCGTGACCTGCCGTGACCGCGAGTGAGGCCTGATTCCGCGTCGCCAGCCAGCCGGGGCCCAGGCGACCGATGGCCCTGATCAGCGCTCCGCGCAGTTGCGTGCCGGTCTTCGCCGCGGCCCGCATCCCCGCGAAGTCGGATGCCGCGATCAGCACTCCGCGCAGCAGCGCTAGGCCGAGCATCCACATCAGGGAAGAAATCACGGACCTTCCGGCGAGAGCGCCGGTGACGGCATCCGTCAGGAACCAGGCGAAGGCGATCACCACCGCGGTCTGGAGCACGCCGAGCGCTGCGGCGAGGACGAAGAATCCTCGCGCAGCGCCGGCGTACTTCAGCAGACGCGGATCGACGGGCTTCACGCGTGAACCGGAGCTCCTTCGATCGATGCGCGGGTGACGCGCTTGCGGAAGATCCAGTACGTCCACCCCTGGTAGAGCAGCACCAGCGGCAGGGCGACCAGGGCCGTCCACGTCATGATCTGCAGCGTGTACTCCGTGCTCGACGCGTTCTCGATCGTGAGGCTGAAGGCCAGGTCGATCGTCGAGGGCAACACGTTCGGGAAGAGGGCGGCGAACAGCGTCACCACGGCGAACAGCGTCGTCGCGGCGCCGAACACGAACGCCCAGCCCTCACGATCGCGCATGTTCGCCACCAGCGACAGCACCAGCGACACCGCGGCGAGCGCCGCGAGAGCCAGCACGACGATCGAGAAGTGCGCCGCGACCGTCCAGATCAGGAACACCGCAGCCACCACGAGCGTGATCAGCCCGGCGCGGAGCGCCAGCCGGCGAGCATCCGAACGCAGCTGCCCGTCGGTCTTCAGCGCGACGAAGGTGACACCGTGCGTGAAGAACAGCAGCAGCGTCGTCAGGCCGCCGAGCAGGCCGTAGGGGTTCAGCAGGTCGAACACCGTGCCGACGTACACGTGCCGCTCGTCGAGCGCGACGCCCTGGATGATGTTCGCGAACGCGACGCCCCACAGGAATGCGGGAACCGCCGAGCCGATGATGATCATCCGGTCGAACCCCGCCTTCCACTTCTCGGTCTTGCCCTGGTGACGGTATTCGAACGAGACGCCGCGCATGATGAGCGTGAGCAGGATCACCAGCAGCGGCAGGTAGAAGCCGCTGAACAGCGACGCGTACCACTCCGGGAACGAGGCGAACAGGCAGGCCCCTGCGACGATGAGCCAGGTCTCGTTGAGATCCCAGACCGGTCCGATCGTGTTGATGATCTGGCGGCGGGAGACGTCATCCTTGCCGAGGAAGGGCAGCGACATGCCGACGCCGAAGTCGAACCCGTCGAGCACGAAGTAGCCGACGAACAGGAAGGCGATGATTCCGAACCAGAGCGTTGCGAGATCCATTTGGCTTCCTTCCGATCAGTAGACGACCGACGGCGCGGGCGCCGCCTCGTCGTGGGTCTCGGTGGTGTCCGGCCCCTTCTGGGCCGCCTTGACGATGAGCCGGATCTCGACCACAGCGAGTGCGGCGTAGATCGCCGTGAACGCGATCAGCGAGATCAGGACCTCGAGCCCGGACGTGCCAGGCGAGACGCCGTCACGGGTGCTCATGAGCCCGAACACGATCCACGGCTGGCGTCCCATCTCGGTGAACACCCATCCGACGATGTTGGCGAACAGGGCGAGCGGATACGACCAGATCGCGATCTTCCACATCCATTTAGCGACCGGCTTCTTCGCGTTCTTGCGCGTGACCCACAGCCCCACGAGCGCGATGAAGGCGTGCAGCATGCCCAGGCCGATCATCCAGCGGAACGACCAGTAGGTGATCCAGAGCACCGGCGCGAAGTTGTCGATGCCGAGGTCGGCGAACTGCACCGCGTACTCGGCGTTCAGGTCGTTGATGCCGTGCACGCAGGCGTCGAGCGTGTGCGTCGACAGCAGTGAAAGCAGGTACGGCACGCGGATCGAGAACAGCTCGGACGAGCCGTCGGGAGTGCCGAGCGTGAACAGGCTGAACGAGGCATCCGCCCCGCAGACCGTGTCGAATGTCGCCTCTGCCGCCGCCATCTTCATCGGCTGCGCGGCGTACATCGCGAGTCCCAACTGGTCGCCGGTGAGGGCGACGCCGGCGGTGGAGACGAGCATCGCCCACAGGCCGAACTTCAGCGAGACGTGCATCGTCTCGAGGTGCTGGCCGCGGTAGAGGTGCCAGGCCGACACCGAGATGATGACACCGGCGGCGAACATGAACGCGCCGAAGATCGTGTGCGGGAAGGCGGCGAGCGCGACCGGGTTCGTCAGGAGCGCCCAGAAGTCGACGAGCTCGGCGCGGTTGGTGGCGGGGTTGTACTCGTAGCCGACCGGGTTCTGCATGAAGGCGTTGGCGGCGATGATGAAGTACGCCGACATGATGCTGCCGATCGCGACGAACCAGATGCTCATCAGGTGGAGCTTGCGGGGCATCTTGTCCCACCCGAAGATCCAGACCCCGATGAAGGTCGCCTCGAAGAAGAACGCCAGCAGCCCCTCGAAGGCGAGCGGGGCACCGAACACGTCGCCGACGAAGCGGGAGTAGTCCGACCAGTTCATGCCGAACTGGAACTCCTGCACGATGCCGGTCACGACGCCCATGGCGAAGTTGATCAGGAAGATCTTGCCGAAGAACCGGGTCAGGTGCAGGTAGTGCACCTTCGCGGTGCGCACCCACGCGGTCTGGAAAATCGCCGCGGCGAGCGCCATGCCGATCGTCAGCGGAACGAACAGGTAGTGGTAGACGGTCGTGAGACCGAACTGCCATCTGGCCAGCGCAAGTGGATCGAGCCACTCCATCACGAGACTCCCTCTCTCCAGCGACCGTCAGGCCGCAGAATCCGTCAGCTGGACGATGCATTCCTCGGGCAGCGCGGGGTCGCGCACGAAAGCGGCGGCGAGCGGGCCTCCGGCCTGAGTGAGCACCCCCTGCATGAGACCGAGGTGCACCTGGCACAGCACTGGGCGATCCTTCGATCGCGCCGCGGCGTGCGGGCACGGCGTGAGGTCCACGGTGAGCTGCCGGTCGTCGACGACGGGCTCGAATCCGCTCTCCTCGAGGTGTTCGATGAGGGCATCGAGCTGATAGGTGGCCGGGCGACCCAGATCGGATTCCGTGACGGGAAGCGCCCGGCGCATGAGGTCGCCGCGGCGGGCGGCCGCCGTGACCTTGTCGCGGGCCACAGGGCTGGATGCTTCCGGCGCTCCGGTGGCCGCGCTGTAGAGCGTGCGCGGTCGACCGCGAGTGGTGCGGCGCTCGGTGGCCTGGATGACGTAGCCGCCGTCGATGAGACGCTGCAGGTGCTCGCGCACGGTGTTCTGGTGGAGGCCGGTGGCATCGCAGATGTCGGCGATCGTGCGCGGGGACTGCGACTGGACCAGATGCAGGATCTGCACCCGGGAGAACGTTGAGATCGGCCCGCAGACGAGCCCGCCGTTGGCCATGTATCCATTATTTCGAGCCCCTGATCAGGCGGCGAATTCTGGGCCGTGAATAATCGCTTTTCGCGATAGGGATGTCGGATCCCGTCGATAGCGTCCCTGCATCGTTGCCTGCCGATCGCCATCATCGCGACTATCGCGACCGCGCCGCTTAGGCTGAGAGCATGATCCCGGCAGCCGTCCTCACCGTGTCCGATCGGTCGGCCGCCGGCCTGCGAGAGGACACCGCGGGGCCGATTGCGGTCGAGGCGCTGCGGGCCGCCGGATTCTCCTGCGAGACGGCGAAGATCGTCCCGGACGGTGCGGATGCCGTCGAGAGCGCCCTGCGCGGACTCCTCGCGTCCGGCATCCGCCTGGTGGTCACGACCGGCGGCACCGGTGTCGCCCCGCGCGATGAGACTCCCGAGGGGACGGCGCGCGTCGTGGAGCGCGAGCTGCCCGGTATCGCCGAGGAACTGCGACGGCGCGGTGCGCAGGCGAAGCCGGCCGCGCTGCTGACCCGCGGCATCGCGGGCGTGGCAGTCAGCGCTCTCGGCGTCAACCTCCCCGGCTCCCCCGCCGCGGTCGCCGAAGGAATGCCCCTCGTGGTGTCCCTGGCCGGGCACGTACTCGATCAACTCGACGGAGGAGACCACGCATGACCGTTCGACTCGCCCGTATCAGCGATCAGCCGCTGTCCCTCGATGCCCACATCGCCGCCGTCGAGAACACGGCCGCCGGCGCGGTCACGACGTTCGTCGGTCGCGTCCGCGATCACGACCCGGATGCCGCCGACGCCGTCGTCGCGCTGGAGTACACAGCGCATCCCGACGCCGAGGCCGCACTGCACCGGATCGCCGAGGCCGCCGCCGGTGACACGGATGCCGTCATCGCTGTTAGCCACCGCATCGGACGGCTCGGGGTCGGCGAAGCGGCCGTGGCCATCGCCGTCGCGTCCTCGCACCGCGACGAGGCCTTCACCGTCTGCCGCGAGGTCATCGAGGCCATCAAGCGCGACCTGCCGGTGTGGAAGCGTCAGGTCGAGGTCGACGGCACGACGGCGTGGAAGGGGATCGGCGGGTAGCCGGGCCTCACCCGCCCGCGAACGGCGGAAGCACGTCGATCGTCTGGGTGCCGGCGAGCGCGAACTCGTCGTCGACGCGGGCGCCGTCGACCAGCACCGCGCACCGCGGGAGCAGTCCGTGCAGGGCCGGATGGGCCGAGAGCAGAGCCGCCTTCAGCTCTCCGAGGGTCGCGGCATCCGTGGTCATCGCGTCGCGCCCGACTGCTTCCTGAGCGGCGGCGAAGAAGCGCACCGCCGTCACGACCGGTCCCCTGCGCTCTGCCATGTGGACGCGAGCGCGACGACGCCGTCGACGGCCTCGCGCACCTGTTCGGGGGAACCTCCGGCGCGCCCTGCGACGAGTCCCGCGACGAACGCGCTGAACGGTGCGGCGGGCCGGGCGACGCCGTTCGCGACGTCGCGGGCCAGGTCGAGGATCAGCGCGATCGGAACGTCCTCGGCCGCCAGACCGAACCTGTCGCGCAGCGCCAGCGCCCACTCCTCGAGCGCTTCCGGGGGCAGTGTGCGGGATGCCTCGCTCATGATTCCTCCTCGAATTCGGCGCGGATGCGGTTAAGGTCCGCGGGGGTGTCGATGTCTGCGGTCTCTCCAGCCTCGTCGTTCAGCCAGGAGATCTCCAGACCGCCGAGCGCCGCACGGCAGGACACGTTCTCGAACCCGCCGTCGAGGGCGCCGAGCGCCCGGCGGAGGGCTTGCGTGCGGTACGCGCCGGCGAGCCACTGCGGGTGTTCGTCGGCGGTGAAGACGTGCGCCTCGACGTCGTCGCTGTTCCCGGTCCTTTCGTGCAGCCGATCGACGACCCGGGGAGCACGCGGCAGGTCGCCGGCGAGCAGCATCATCCATTCCGGCTCCGGGGTCGGCAGCGCGCCGAGGGCTGCGGCAATCCCGGCGACCGGGCCGGAGAAGGGCGGCTCTTCTCTTGCCCAGAGCACCGGCGCGTCTTCGTCGAGGACGGGTCCTGCGACGATGATCGGGGTGCATCCGGCATCCGTCAGCGCGTGCACGGTGCGAGCGAACAGCGTCTGCCCACCCACCTCGAGCAGCGGCTTGGTCCCCCCGCCCATGCGCCGAGACCGTCCGCCGACGAGCAGGATCGCCCCCGTGCTCACGGAGTCTGTTCTCCGGGACGCACCCATGACCCGCTGCGGCCACCCTCCTTCGCGGTGATGCGCAGGTTCTCGATGCTGACCGTGCGATCGATGCCCTTGATCATGTCGATCACGGCGAGCGCCGCCACCGAGACCGCGGTGAGCGCCTCCATCTCGACGCCGGTGCGGTCGGCGGTGCGGACGGTCGCCTCGACCTCGACCCCGCCGTCCTCGATTCTGAGGTCGACGACGGCCCCGTGCACGCCGATGACGTGCGCGAGCGGGAGAAGCTCCGGGGTGCGCTTGGCTGCTTGGATGCCGGCGATCCGCGCCACCGCGAGCACATCGCCCTTGGGCACGCTGCCGTCGCGCAGGAGCGCCACGGTCGACGGGTCGCAGCGCACGAAGCCGCGCGCGGTCGCCGCACGCACGGTCGGGGTCTTCTCCGTCACGTCGACCATGCGTGCGTGACCGGTGGAATCGAGGTGGGTGAAGGTCATCACAGCTCCATGACTTCGATGAGGTCGCCGGCGGAGACCTGCTCCGTCTCGGCGGGGACGATCGCGTACGCCTCGGCGATACCGAGCCCGACGCTGAGGTGCGATCCCGATCCGCCGGCGGTCGCGGGACGCACGACGGGTCGGGCGGGGTCGGAGCGGTCGATGACCGCGGGCAGGTACTGAACGCGTCCGGGTGGGGTGCGCCAGCCGGTGCCGGCCGGCAGGTGCATCCGGGGGCGATGGATGCTGCGGCGGCCCTGCATGCGCAGCAGCGCGGGTCGCACGAACACCTCGAACGACACCGCCGCGCTGACCGGATTGCCGGGGAGTCCGAACAACAGCATGCCGTCCGCGGTCGTGCCGAAGCCCTGCGGTTTGCCCGGCTGCATGCCCACCTTGGTGAACTCCATGCTGTCGCCGAGGCTCTGCTTGACGACTTCGAACGCACCGGCACTGACGCCGCCGGAGAAGACGACGGCATCGGCGCCGGAACGCTGCGCCTCGGCGACGGCATCCGCCGGTCCGTCGCCCTCGTCGTCGACGACGCGGCGCAGCACGACCTCGCCGCCGGCTTCTGCGACGAGGCCCGCTAGCAGGGTGCTGTTCGACTCCGGGATCTGCCCGCGTCGCAGCGGTTCGCCGGGGGCGACGAGCTCGGAGCCGGTCGACACGACGGCGACCCTCGGGCGCTCGGAGACCTCGACGAGGCCGATGCCGGCGGATGCGAGAGCGGCCAGTTGCCGCGGGCCGAGAAGCGCCCCCGCGCCGAGGACGACGTCGCCGACGGCGGTGTCCTCGGCCGTTCGGCGGATGTGCGCGCCGCGTGCCCTCGGTGCGCGCTGCACGGTCACCTCGCCGAGCGAATCGGCGAGCCCGCCGGCGGTGTCCTCGAACGGCACGATCGCATCAGCGGCGGCCGGAACCGGAGCCCCGGTCATGATGCGCACCGCCTCGCCCGCACCGATCGCGGGGTCGAGCGCGCTGCCGGCGGGGATGTCGGCGACGACCGTCAGGACCGCCGGACGGTCGGGCGCGGCATCCACGACGTCCGCGAAGCGCACCGCGAACCCGTCCATGGCCGAGTTGTCGAAGACCGGAACGGCGCTGGCGGCGCGCGCGTCGACGCGCAGGGTGCGGCCGTGCGCTTCGTCGAGTGGGACGGTGACCGGCGGATGCTGCCGCACCTGCGCAAGCACGCGGTCGAGCTGTTCCTCGACAGTCCGGTACGTCATCGCGGGCGCCCCTCTCCCCGGTCGAGGTGTTGCAAGTTGTCGCTTCTGGTCCTCGTGAGCGGCAGATTGCGCCACCTGGGCACTGAAATCGGGTGCGGGCGCGCGGTCATGACACCCGCTCAGCGGCCCAGGCATCCATGCCTCCGGCGAGTACGACGGCATCGGCACCGGCGGCGCGCAGCGCGGCCGCCGCACGTCGGGCGCGGACGCCGGCCTGGCAGATCACCACGATCCGCCCCGCGCCGAGCGCCGACGGCTCGGCGAGCACCTGCGCCAGCGGCACGTGCCGAGCACCCGGGATGGTGCCGGTCGCGACCTCGGCGTCCTCGCGCACGTCCAGCAGTCGTGCGCCGGCGACGGTTTCAGCGGACAGCGCTGCGACCGGGATCTCGACGGGAATCGTCGGGTCGGCTGCGGCCGTTGTCGGGGCCGGGGTCTTGCGTGCCCTCGACGGTCTCAGCGGCACCTCGCTCGTCTTCGCGCGCAGCGCGTCGATCACGAGCACGCGGCCGAGCAGCGGGTCGCCGATGCCGGTGATGAGCTTGATCGCCTCCATCGACAGGATCGCGCCAGCCTGCAGGCACAGCGCTCCGAACACTCCGACGGCGGCGCAGGTCGGCAGTTCGCCGACGCTGCCGGGCGGATACAGGTCGCCGAGCACGACGGCATCCGCGCCATCCGACGGAGCGGACCAGAACACCGTGATCTGAGCCGCGAACTCCTGGATGACGCCCCACACCAACGGGATGCCGAGGCGCTCGGTCGCCGCGGCGACCACGAGGCGCGTGTCGAACGTGTCGGTGCCGTCGATGACGAGATCGGCGCCCGCGAGCAGGGCATCGGCGTTCTCGTCGGCGATCCGCTCGCGCATTGCGCGCACCGTGGTCTCGGGCGAGAGATCCGCGGCGACGCGCACGGCGCTGTCGACCTTCGGGTCGCCGACGTCCCCGAGGCGGTGCATGACCTGGCGCTGCAGGTTCGACAGCTCGACGACGTCGTCGTCGATGATCGTGAGCGTCCCGACGCCCGCCGCGGCGAGCGCGAGGACTACCGGGGCGCCGAGGCCGCCGGCTCCGACGACGGCGATGTGAGCGGCGCGCAGTCGGCGCTGCCCGATCTCCCCGAGACCTGCGAGCACCTGATGGCGGGCCGTGCGGGCGCGTTCGGCGTCGCTCAGGGTGTCGACGGGGTCGACGAGCGGAGACAGCGCCATGCTTCTGAGGCTACGGATACCGCGCTTCCGGCGCCAGCTTCGGCTGCCAGGGAAAACCTCAGCCTGTCGTCTCGATCTGCAATCCCGCATCTGCGGAAATATAACGGCTGTTGTTCTGGATCTGCGGCTGCGGCATCCCTAGGCTCTGAGCCATGACGTCCTATCGCATCGCCGAAGCCGCCCGACTGCTCGGGGTGAGCGATGACACCGTGCGGCGCTGGGTCGACCAGGGCGCGCTGCCCGTCACCGGCGACTCGCCCGCCCGCATCCCCGGGGCCGCTCTCGCCGAGCATGTGCTCAAGGATGCCGCGTCCGCCAGGGACTCTTCCGACCGGCTCTCCAGTGCGCGCAACCGCTTCACCGGCCTCGTCACACGGGTGCAGATCGACGGCGTGATGGCCCAGGTCGACATCCAGGCGGGCCCCCACCGCTTCGTCTCGCTGCTGTCCGCCGAGGCCGCGCGCGAGCTGGACCTGCAGCCCGGCTCCCTCGCGGTGGCCGTCATCAAGGCCACCAACGTCATCGTCGAGACACCGAGGGAGAGGTCGTGAAGGCCCTCGGTCGCGTCGCTCTCGCCGCTCCGCTGGTCGGCCTCCTCCTGCTGGCCGGCTGCGCGGCACCCGCCTCTGACTCGCCCGCGCCGGAAGCCGCGGCATCCGAGCCCGCGGGCGAGGTGACCATCTTCGCCGCCGCGTCGCTGCGCACCGCCTTCGACGACATCAGGGCCGCCTTCACCGCCGAGAACCCAGGCGTCACCGTGAACCCGATCGTCTACGACGGTTCGAGCACGCTGGTGACGCAGTTGCAGGAGGGCGCCAGGGCGGACGTGCTCGCCACGGCGGACGAGCGCAACATGCAGGACCTCGTGGACTCCGGTCTCGCCACGGAACCCGAGCTGTTCGCGACCAACACCCTCGTCATCGCGGTTCCGGTCGGCAACCCCGCCGGGGTGAGCGGGCTCGCCGACCTGGCGGATGCGGTGACCGTGCTGTGCGCCCCCGCGGTGCCGTGCGGTGCCGCCTCCGCTCAGCTGCTCGACGCGGCGGGAGTCGACGTGACCGCGGCCAGCCTGGAGCAGAACGTGACCGCCGTGCTGCAGAAGGTCGCCGCCGGCGAGGCGGATGCCGGACTCGTCTACGCGACCGACGTCATCGGCGACGACGCGGTGGACAGCGTCGTCCCCGACGGCGCGGAAGAGGTCGTGAACCGCTATCCGATCGTCACGCTCGCGGGTTCGGATGCGGCGGGTGCGGCGTTCGTCGACTTCGTGCTGAGCGCGAAGGGGCAGCAGATCATGAGCGACCACGGGTTCGGCGCACCGTGAGCCGCTCGCGCCGATCGGGTCATCGTGGCACCGGCACGGATACGCCGTTCGTCCTGATGGCGCCGGCCGTGCTGAGTGTCGCGCTGCTGATCCTGCCGCTGGTCGCGCTCATCGCACGGGCGTCGTGGTCGACGCTCTGGCAGGACATCACCTCGCCGGCCGCGCTCGACGCGCTGCGGCTGTCACTGGTGAGCGGACTGGCCGCCACCGCACTCTGCCTGGTTCTCGGGCTGCCGCTCGCGCTGCTCATGGCCCGCTCCGGTCCCCGGGTCTCGGCGCTGCTGCGCGCGCTTGTCGCGGTGCCGCTGGTGCTGCCGCCGATGGTGGGAGGTGCGGCGCTGCTGTTCCTGTTCGGGCGCACGAGTCCGATCGGCCAGGCCCTGTCCGCGTGGTTCGACCTCACTCTGCCGTTCACCCCGGCCGCGGTGGTGCTGGCACAGGCCTTCGTCGCGCTCCCGTTCCTCGTGCTCGCGGTCGAGGGCACCATCCGCGGGGTCGGCGGACGCTACGAGCGCGCGGCAGCGACCCTCGGCGCCCGGCCGTGGCGGGTGCTGTGGCGGGTGACGCTGCCGCTCGCCGCCCCCGGCATCGTCGTCGGCGTGATCCTCTGCTTCGCGCGCGCGATCGGGGAGTTCGGTGCGACAGCGCTGTTCGCCGGCAACGCGCCGGGTGTCACCCAGACGATGCCGCTGGCGATCTACACCGCGTTCAACGGGGCGGGCACGGGCCGCGAGACGGCCGTGGCGCTGTCGATCCTGCTGCTCGCGACCGCGGTGGTGGTGCTGCTGCTCGTACGGGCCTGGCGACCGGGGGCGCTGAAGTGACCGGGACGGGAATGACCGCTGCGGGAGCGACCGGCGCGGAGGTGACCGGCGCGCTGGACGCGCACGTCGTCGTCGCGCACGCCGCCGTGGATGGCGAGCTGTCGCTCGCCCCGGGAGAGGTCCTCGCGGTGATGGGTCCGAGCGGGGCGGGTAAGACGACCCTGCTGGATGCCATCGCCGGCCTCACGCGTCTCGACGCCGGGCACGTCGCGATCGACGGGGCGACGCTGGCCGACGCCAGGCAGCACACTCCCCCGTCGCGGCGAGCGATCGGGCTGCTCGGGCAGGACGCGCTGCTGTTCCCGCACATGACGGCAGCCGGGAACATCGCGTTCGCCGCGCGGTCGGCCGGAGCGTCCCGCGGGGAGGCCCGCGCGATCGGCGAGGAGTGGATGCTGCGCGTCGGGCTCGAGGGCTTCGGAGAGCGGCGGCCGGATCAGCTCTCCGGCGGGCAGCGGCAGCGGGTCGCCCTGGCGCGCGCGTTGGCGGCTCGGCCGCGGGTGCTGCTGCTCGACGAGCCGTTCTCCTCGCTCGACGTCGAAGCGGCCGCGCGGCTGCGAGACGTCGTGCGCGCGCAGCTGCGCGGGACGACGACCCTGTTCGTCTCGCACGGAGTGGCCGATGCCGAGGCGCTCGCCGACCGCCTGATCATCCTCGAGCGGGGCCGGATCACACAACAGGGGGCGCTGGCCGAAGTGCTCGCCTCGCCGGCGACGCCGTTCGCCGCTGCTGTGGCCGCGAGCGCTCGGTGAATTGTGACCAGGTCCGTTTCGACTCGCTCCGCTCGCTCAACGCGTTTCGTCTCGCCTGCGGCTCGCTCAACGACCCGCGGTATGAGTGGTCTTTGACGACCATTCGGGAGCCCGGTGTTTGATCGCCATACGGGAGCCCGGCGTTTGAGCGGTCCCGCGGGACCTGAGCGGGCCGCTGGACGCGACGCCGCTAGGGGCGGCGGAGGCGGGCGGGGTCGGGCGGGGCGACCGGATCCCAGCCGCGCTTCGGATCGCGCGAGCCGCGGTGATCGTCGCGCGACCGGTACACGATGTACGGCCGGAACAGATACCCGACCGGCGCCGAGAACACGTGCACGAGTCTCGTGAACGGCCACAGCGCGAACAGCACGCACGCGGTGATCACATGCAGCTGGAACAGCAGCGGCACATCGACCATGAGCTCGGGGCGCGGACGGAAGATGATCATCTCGCGCATCCAGGGCGAGATCGTCTCGCGGTAGTGGAAGCCCGAGCCGAAGACCTGGTGCACGACCGTCGCCGCGGTGCCGAAGGCCAGCGTCGCTCCGAGGAACACGAACATGATCTTGTCCATCACCGTCGTGGCCAGGAAGACCGCCGGCACCGTGCGGCGTCGGAAGACGAGGATGGCGAGTCCGGCGAGCGTGAGGACGGCGGCGAACGTCCCGAGCACGGTCGCCCCGATGTGGTAGATCTCCTCGGTGATCCCGATCGCGTACAGCCATTCCCGCGGGATCAGCAGTCCGACGACGTGGCCGGCGATCACCATCAGGATGCCGAGGTGGAACATCGGCGAGCCCCACCGCAGCAGCCGGTTCTCGTACGTCTGCGACGACCTGGTGGTCCAGCCGAACTTGTCGTACCGGTACCGCCAGATGTGGCCGAGGATGAACACCGCCGCGCAGACGTACGGCAGCACCACCCACAGCAGGATCGGCATGGTGTTCACGGCTGCTCCCCCGTTCGCGAGGCTGACGTCCCGACCGCCCGGAACGCGGGCATGGGCAGGCTGAGTCCGACCGTTTCGGTCGGCGGTCCCTCGTTGACCAGCGCCAGCACGCGTTCGCGCGTGCGCTGGTCGACCTTCGGCAGGGACAGCGTGATCGCGCGCACGACATCCGCCCAGGGGCTGTCCATGCTCTCGAGGGCTGCGCGCAGCACCTCGATGCCCTCGCGGTGTGCGGCCAGCACTGCGTCGGCGACGTCGGACCGGGACCTCGCCGAGAACTCCAGCACCGCAGGAAGGTAGTCGGGCAGCTCTGCCGCGTCGAACTCCCACCCCGCCGCCCGGTACGCATCCATGAAGGTGACCAGCGCCGTGCCGCGCCGGCGCGTGTCTCCGGTCGCGTAGTAGCTGAGATACAGCGAGCACTTGCGTTTGAGATCGAAGGTCGTGACGTACATCTTCTGCCAGGCGGAGGGCCCCGCCTCGCGCGCACTGCGGATGAACCGCTCCAGCGGCTCCGCGACCGTGGCGGGAAGTGACGCGGCGTTCGCTTCGAACACGTCGAGGCGGTCGAACCACTGCGCGTCCGGATAGTCGAGCAGCAGCGAGGCGAGCATGTGCACGGTGCTCCGCTGCGCAGCATCCAGCGTCGCAGGCGCGAGGGTGTCGGGCAGCTTCCGCTTCGGCGTCACGCGCGGCGGGAGGACGGTGCTCACGACTCGCCCTCGTAGGAGCGCTCTTCGGATCGATCGGTGGTCGGCGGGAACAGTCCCGTCGGGCTGCCGTTGCCGTCCCAGTTCAGCAGGTTGACGCGGCCGGAGGTGGACGGTTGGTCGGCGGTCTGGCGGTCGGCGAGAGCGTGGAAGTTCTCCACCGCGACCGGGACGGCCGAGCCGCTGGCCGCTCCGAACGGTCCGCCTGCGCCACCCATCCCCGGCCCGCCGTCGAAGTCGAGCGAGCACGCCATCTCCTCGAGATCGTGCGCCTGCTCGGAGTGCGCAGCGGGGATCACGTAGCGCTCCTCGTACTTCGCGATCGCGAGCAGCCGGTACATCTCCTCGATCTCGCGACCGGTCATGCCGACCGCCTGCGCGATCCGTTCGTCGCGCTCGTCGTCGATGCTGATCCCGCGCATGTACGAACGCATCGCAGCGAGCTTGCGCAGCGACTCGTCGACCGGTGCGACGTCGCCCGCCGTGAACAGCTCGGCGAGATACCCGATCGGGATGCGCAGTTTGTCGATCGCGGCGAAGAGCGTCCTGGCATCCTCGCCGTCGTTTCCGGAACCGCTGACCACGTCGACCACGGGCGACAGCGGCGGGATGTACCAGACCATCGGCATCGTGCGGTACTCCGGGTGCAGCGGCAGGGCCACCTTGTAGTCATGGATCAGGCGCCACACGGGGCTCCGCTGCGCGGCCTCGATCCAGTCCTCCGGGATGCCACCCTCTCTTGCCGCCTCGATGACCGCGGGGTCGTGCGGGTCGAGCAGCACCGATCGCTGCGCGTCGAGCAGCTCGTGCTCGTCCTCGACTGCTGCCGCCTCTGCGACGCGGTCGGCGTCGTACAGCACCAGGCCCAGGTAGCGCAGTCGGCCGACGCAGGTCTCCGAGCAGACGGTGGGAAGCCCGACCTCGATGCGCGGATAGCACATCGTGCACTTCTCCGCCTTGCCGGTCTTGTGGTTGAAGTAGACCTTCTTATAGGGGCATCCCGACACGCACATCCGCCAGCCGCGGCAGGCGTCTTGATCGACGAGGACGATGCCGTCCTCCGCGCGCTTGTACATCGCGCCGGAGGGGCAGGATGCCACGCAGGAAGGGTTCAGGCAGTGCTCGCAGATCCGCGGCAGGTAGAACATGAAGGCCTGTTCGAACTCGGCCTTCACCTCTTCGCTCATCTTCTGCAGGATCGGATCCTCGTGCATCGTCTCGATCGAGCCGCCGAGGTCGTCGTCCCAGTTCGCCGACCAGGACACCTTCATGTCCTTGCCGGTGATCAGGCTCTTCGGGCGTGCCACTGGCGTGTGGTCGCCACTGGGGGCGTTGACGAGCATGTCGTAGTCGTAGGTCCACGGCTCGTAGTAGTCGTCGATCTCGGGCAGCTTGGGGTTGGAGAAGATGCGTGCGAGCTTCGCCAGGCGACCGCCGCTGCGCAGCTGCAGACGGCCGCGCTTGTTGCGCACCCACCCGCCGCCCCACTTCTCCTGGTTCTCGTAGCCGCGTGGGTACCCCACGCCCGGCCGGGTCTCCACGTTGTTGAACCAGACGTACTCCACGCCGGTTCGGTTCGTCCACGCCTGCTTGCAGGTGACGGAGCAGGTGTGGCATCCGATGCACTTGTCGAGGTTCATCACCATCGACATCTGGGCCATGACCTTCATCGGTACTGCACCTCCTGGCTGCGGCGGCGGATGGTGGTGACCTCGTCGCGCTGGTTTCCGGTCGGGCCGAGATAGTTGAACGCCCAGGCGAGCTGCGCGTAACCGCCGATGAGGTGGCTGGGTTTGAGGAGGATGCGGGTGAGCGAGTTGTGGATGCCGCCGCGCAGGCCGCTCGTCTCCGAGAGCGGCACATCCACCGTCCGATCCTTCGCGTGGTACATGTACACGGTTCCCTCCGGCATCCGGTGCGACACGTTCGCTCGCGCGACGACGACTCCGTTGCGGTTGTACGACTCGATCCAGTCGTTGTCGCGCACGCCGATCTTCGCGGCATCCTGCGGGCTCATCCAGATCGTGGGACCGCCGCGGGAGAGCGACAGCATGAACAGGTTGTCCTGGTATTCGGAGTGGATCGACCACTTGGAATGCGGGGTCAGGTAGCGGACGGCCACCTCGGTCGCCGTGCTGGTGCCTGGGATCTCATCGCCGAACAGGCGGTGCATGTCCAGCGGCGGCCGGTAGATCGGCAGCGTCTCGCCGAGCTCGTCCATCCAGTCGTGGTCGAGATAGAAGTGCTGGCGCCCCGTGAGGGTGTGCCAGGGCTTCAGGTGCTCGACGTTGATCGCGAACGCGGTGTAGCGGCGCCCGCCGTGCTCGGATCCCGACCACTCCGGCGAGGTGATGACGCTGCGCGGCTGCACCGAGACGTCGGTGAACGAGAGATGCGTGCCCTCGTGCTCGTCGGCGAGGAACGCCATCTCCTGCCCGGTGTGCTTCTCGAGCGCCTTGAACCCCTGCACGGCGAGCCGGCCGTTGCTCGTGCCCGACATCGCGAGGATCAGCTCGCACGCGCGCTTGTCCGAGTCCAGCCGGACGGAGCCTGCGTACGGGCCGCTGGTCACCGTGCCGTTGACGCGGCCCAGCCGTTCGATCTCGGGCTCCGCGTGATACGTGATGCCCTTCGTCGTGAGGCCCAGCTTCTCGGTGAGCGGCCCGAGGGCCTTCCACCGCTCGGCCAGGTTCGGATAATCCCGCTCGACGACGATCAGCTTCGGCATCGTCACACCCGGAACGCGCGGCAGATCCTCCACCCGCCCGTGCGGCGTGGCCATCGCATCAGGAGTGTCATGCTGCAGAGGCGCCGCGACCAGGTCGCGGCGGACGCCGAGGTGCGTGCGCGCCATCTCGCTGAACTTCTCGGCCAGGATCCGGAACGTCTCGAAGTCGGTCTTCGTCTGCCAGGGCGGAGCGATCGCCGGGTTGAAGGCGTGGATGAACGGGTGCATGTCCGTCGAGGACAGATCGTGCTTCTCGTACCAGGTGGCCGCCGGCAGCACGATGTCGCTGAACAGCGTGGTGCTGGTCATGCGGAAGTCGGCCGTCATCAGCAGGTCGAGCTTGCCCTCCGGCGCCTTCTCGCGCCACGTCATGCTCGCGGGCCGCGCATCGGGAGCGGCTTCGGATGCCCGTACGGCCGCATCGGTTCCGAGCAGATGCTTGAGGAAGTACTCGTTGCCCTTGCCGGAGGAGCCCAGTACGTTGGCACGCCAGATGTTCATGACGCGGGGGAAGTTCGCCGGATCGTCCGGGTCCTCCACGGCGAACCGCAGCGTCCCCTCGTTGAGGCTGTCGACGACGTGCGCGGCCGGCTCCTTGCCGACGGCATCGGCCTCGTCGACGAGATCGAGGGGGTTGCGGTCGAAGGTCGGGTAGCTCGGCATCCACCCGCGCTGCACGGACTCGACGAGGCAGTCGGCCGTGGTGCGTCCCGCGAACCGGCCGGTTCCCAGCGGGGAGGACAGCTGGTCCGCCGGCAGACCGTCGTAGCGCCACTGGTCGGTGGCGAGGTAGAAGAACGCCGTGCCGATGGTGTGCCGCGGAGGGCGGCCCCAGTCGGCGGCCGAGGCGTACTGCTGGTAGCCGGTGATCGGCCGCACCTTCTCCTGGCCGACGTAGTGCGCCCATCCGCCGCCGTTCACGCCCTGGCATCCGGTCATCGTGGTCAGCGCGAGGAACGTGCGGTAGATGGTGTCCGAGTGGAACCAGTGGTTGGTGCCTGCACCCATCAGGATCATCGAGCGCCCGCCGGAGCGATCCGCGTTGTCGGCGAACTCGCGGGCGATGCGGATCGCCTGCTCCGCCGGCACCGAGGTGTGCTCCTGCTGCCAGGCGGGGGTCCCGGGTGTGGACGCGTCCTCGTAATCCGCCGGCCACTGCCCCGGCAGGCCGGGACGGCTCACGCCGTACTGCGCGAGCATGAGGTCGAACACCGTGGTGACCGTCTTGCCGGCGATGGTGCGCACCGGCACGCCGCGGACCACGACGCCCGAACCGCCGGCGTGCTCCTGGCCTGGCTCCGGGTCGAGATCGAACCGCGGCAGGCGCAGCTCGGCGGCCTCGCCCGTCCACTGCGGCAGGTCGGCGACCGACAGGGGCGGGACGACACCGCCGAGGTCGAGGTTCCAGCGCCCCTCGTCCTCGGGGCTGAACCGGTGGCCCAGTGATCCGTTGGGCACCACCGGGGCGCCGGCGGCATCCATCAGCACCGGCTTGAAGTCGGCGCGCGCCTGCTCGGCGGCGGCGCCGTCGAGATCCGATGCCGTGACGAACTTGCCGGGGACGAAGCCCTCGCCGCGCTGCTCGAGCTCGACGAGGAACGGGGCGTCGGTGTACCGGCGCATGTAGTCCTGGAAGCGCGTCGTGCGCCGCTGCACGAAGTGCTCGCGCAGGATGACGTGCCCCATCGCGAAGGCGAGGGCTGCGTCGGTGCCCGGGTGGGGTGCGACCCACTCGTCGGCGAACTTGGTGTTGTCGGTGTAGTCCGGTGAGACCGTGATGACCTTCTGGCCGCGGTAACGGGCCTCGGCCATGAAGTGTGCGTCGGGGGTGCGGGTGACCGGCACGTTCGAGCCCCACATGATGAGGTATCCCGCGTTCCACCAGTCCGCGGACTCCGGAACGTCAGTCTGATCGCCGAAGACCTGCGGACTCGCCACCGGAAGGTCGGCGTACCAGTCGTAGAACGACAGCATCGTGCCGCCGAGAAGGTTCATGAACCGTGAGCCCGCGCCGTGCGAGACCATCGACATCGCGGGGATGGGCGAGAAGCCGGCGACCCGGTCGGGGCCGTACGTCTTCACGGTGTGCACGTGCGCTGCCGCCGCCACCTCCATGACCTCGTCCCACGTCGTGCGCACGAGCCCGCCCTTGCCGCGCACGCGCTTGTAGGACGCCGCCTTCTCCGGGTCCTCGACGATCGATGCCCAGGCGTCAACGGGGTCGGGATGCTGCGCCTTCGCGGCACGGTACAGCTGCGCGAGCGTGTCACGGATGTACGGATAGCGGACCCTGGTCGGCGAGTAGGTGTACCAGCTGAACGCCGCGCCGCGGGGGCAGCCGCGGGGTTCGTACTCGGGCGAATCCGGACCGACGGACGGGTAGTCCGTCTGCTGCGCCTCCCACGTGATGATGCCGTCTTTGACGTAGACCTTCCACGAGCACGACCCGGTGCAGTTGACGCCGTGCGTCGAGCGCACCACCTTGTCGTGCGACCAGCGATCCCGGTAGAACGCATCGCCCGATCTGCCGCCCTGGAGGAACACCGACCGCAGGTCCTCGGAGGTCTCTCCCGGACGTACGAAGCGGCCCATGTTCAGAAGTGCATCTGCGAGCGGGCCGTCCGTCGCCGGTGCTCCGTCAGTGCGGATGCCGGGGGTCATATGGGCTCCTTCCGGAGAACGCCTGTTAACCCAGCATCATGCCGTGCGAGGCATCGGTCTACAAGGGTGGGCCGGTTTTATTCGAGTCGATGGCGATCGGATTTGAAACGGCCTCGGCTCTGGTCAGCGTACGGAGGTGCCGCTACTCTCGCCGGTAGCGAAAGGATGCGAGATGACTGCTCCGAGCACGCGCGCCGGCACTCCGTCCGAGGCCTCACTGCGAGGCGGACTCGGCCAGGTTCTGCTGGCCACGCTGGCCTCGACGATCGGCTTCTGGGCGTGGATGTCGATCTCGCCGCTGCAGCAGACCTACGCCACCGAGATGGGGTTGGACGAGGGACAGATCTCGCTCATGCTCGCCACCCCGGTGCTCGTCGGCGCGCTCGGGCGCATCGTGATCGGCGCCATGACGGACCGGTTCGGCGGACGCATCATGTTCACCGCCGTGCTGCTGCTGTCCGCACCCGCCGTGCTGCTGGTCGCTCTCGCCGGCAGCATCCAGAGCTTCCCGCTGCTGATCATCTCCGGCTTCTACCTCGGTGTCGCCGGAACGATCTTCGCGGTCGGCGTCCCTTTCTCGGGCGCCTGGTTCCCGCCCGAGCGCCGCGGCTTCGCCACCGGCGTGTTCGGCATGGGCATGATCGGCACCGCCGTCTCGGCGCTGGCGACGCCCGGGCTGGCCGACTCGATCGGGTATCTGCCGACGCACTTCGTCATCGCCGGCGCGCTGGTGGTGATGGCCGCGCTGGTGTGGTTCCTGATGCGCGAATCGCCGGTGTGGGAGGCGAACAACGAGCGCCTGGTGCCGAAGGTCATCGGCGCCCTGAAGCTGCCGGTGACGTGGGAGATGGCGTTCCTCTACGGGATCGTCTTCGGCGGATTCGTGGCGTTCTCGAACTTCCTGCCGAAGTACCTCACCACGATCTACCCGGATGAGGTCGACGCGCTCGGCGCCGGCGCACGCACTGCCCTGTTCGCCGCCGCGGCCGTGGTGGCCCGCCCCATCGGCGGCGTCCTCGCCGACCGCCTCGGGCCGAAGATCGTGTCGCTGGTGTCCCTGGGCGGCATCGTCTCGCTCGCGTACATCGTCGGCCAGCAGCCCCCGGAGGGGATCGTCACGGGCGTGACGTTCATCCTGATGGCGGCCGCGATGGGGCTGGGGATGGGCGCGGTGTTCGCCTGGATCGGCCCGTCCACCCCGAAGGAGAAGGTGGGCGCCGTGAGCGGCGTCGTCGCAGCGGCCGGCGGCCTCGGCGGTTACTTCCCGCCACTGGTGATGGGCGCCACGTACAGTCCGGAGACGAACTCGTACTCCCTGGGTCTGTGGCTGCTGGTGATCGTCGGCGCATTCGCGCTGGTCGTCGCCGGGATGCTGCGCGACGTGGGCAGGAAGTCCTGACGATGACCGCTGTTCCCGTCAGCATCCAGACCGCTCCCCCGGCATCCACCGGCCTCGGAGCGGCGCGGATGCCGTCGACGGGAGCGCTCCTCGACACGCACGGCCGGGTGCACCGCGACCTGCGCATCTCGCTGACCGACCGCTGCTCGCTGCGCTGCACGTACTGCATGCCGGAGCAGGGCAACGAATGGCTGGCGCGGGAGTCGATCCTGTCGACCGACGAGATCGTGCGGATCGCGCAGGTCGCCGCGGATGCCGGGATCACGACGTTCCGGCTGACCGGCGGAGAGCCGCTGCTGCGGCGCGACATCGTCGACGTGGTGCGCCGTCTCGCGGCCATCCAGTCGCCCGACGGTCCGGTGCAGGTCGCGATGACCACCAACGGCATCGTGCTCGCCGAGCATCTGGATGCGCTCATCGACGCCGGGCTGTCGCGCCTGAACATCTCGATCGACACGCTGCAGCGCGACCGGTTCGCGGCTCTCACCCGTCGTGATCGGCTGGACGACGTGCTGCGCGGGGTCGCCGCTGCCGCGGCATCCGGTCTGCGTCCGCTGAAGCTGAACACGGTGGCGATGCGCGGAGTGAACGACGACGAGATCGTCGACCTCGTCTCGTTCGCGACCGAGCACGGGGCGGAGCTGCGGTTCATCGAGCAGATGCCGTTGGATGCCGGGCACACCTGGAGCCGGTCGGAGATGGTCACCCGCGACGAGATCCTGGCGGCGCTGTCCGAGCGCTGGTCGCTGACGGCGGTGCCCGGCCGCGGCGGCGCGCCGGCCGAGCGGTGGATGCTGGACGGCGGCCCCGCGACGGTGGGCGTGATCGCATCCGTCACCGCCCCGTTCTGCGGTGCGTGCGACCGGTTGAGGCTGACCGCGGACGGTCAGCTGCGCAACTGCCTGTTCTCGACGCACGAGTTCGATCTGCTGCCCACGCTGCGCAGCGGAGCCCCCGACGTGTCGATCGATGACGCCTTGCGGCGTTGCATCTGGGCCAAGCTTCCAGGGCACGCGATCAACGACCCGTCGTTCCTGCAGCCCGATCGCGGGATGAACGCGATCGGCGGCTGAGGTCAGCGGAGGACGACCGGGAGCTCCTCCCAGCCGCCGATCGGCGGGCGGTGGCGGGTCGGGGTCCGACCGGGAGCGGGTTCGATCTGCTCGGTCGCATCGAGCAGCGCGCCGATGACGGCCCGCAGTTCGGCGAACGACAGGTCGCGACCCGGGCAGACGTGCGGACCGGCTCCGAAGACCAGGTTGTCGTCGGCGTGCGCGGCCGGGTCGAATCGATCGGAGAAGACCTCGGGGTCGCGGTTGGCTGCGACCCAGTCGAGCAGGACGCCGTCGCCGGTATCGATCGTCACTCCCGATGGTGTGGTCACTGGGCAGGTGGCCACGCGCCGGTTGGCGACGAACGGGTCGTCGATGCGCAGGCACTCGGCGAGGATCGCGTCGAGCTCGGCCGTGTTCTCCGCCGCCCGTGACCGGTTCGGCTGGTGGAGGGCGCGGCACAGCATCCTCACCCGCTGCTGCCAACGCGGATGCTCGGCGAGGCGATGCACGACGACGCCGACGCACCGCGCCAACGAGCCGAGGTCGCCCGCCGTCCAGTTGCGCAGAACCGACACGATCTCCTCGTGCGACAGCTCACGTCCTTCGACCTGCTCGTCGAGCAGGCGTGATGTGGCGTCGGCTGGCTTTGTGCGGTTGGACATGTCCCGGTGCGCCGCCACCTGACTCGCGACGATCTCGTCGAATGCGGCCGCGACTGCGGCGTTGCGTTCGGGATCCCCTGCCCTGGCCGCAGCGTAGTTCTCCGCCATCCAGTCGAGCATCTCGGCCTCGATGCCGGGAGCCCATCCCAGCCACCGGCATTGCGCGCGCACCGCGAAGATCTCACCGAGGTCGCGGACCGCGTCGACGACCGTACCCCGCGGGAGCTCGGCGACGACGCCGCGGGCCACCTCGGCGAGCATCGGCTCCAGCTCGGCCACGATCTGCGGGGTCATCTGCCGGTCGACGATCTCCCGGAACATCCGGTGCTCATCGCCGTCCATGCCGTTGGGGACGTGCAGGTGCGTCGAGGTGCGGCTTGAGAAGGTCGTCGCATCCATGGCAGCGGCCAGCACGTCCGCATGCCGGACGAGTCGAACCGGATCGCCCATCGTTCCTCCCGGGTCTCGTGCGACTCAGGCTATCCCCGTGCCCGCGCCGCCCGGGCCCGCCACCGCCGGAGATATCCACACTGCCGCGGCGGAGCACCGACGTCGGATGCCGCGGTTAGCCTTGCTTCATGGCAACCCGTCGACCCGCTCCTCCCGCGTTCGTCTGCACCGAATGCGGGTGGACGACATCCAAGTGGGTGGGCCGGTGCGGCGAGTGCCAGCAGTGGGGGACGGTGCAGGAGCAAGCGGCCAAGACCGGCATCGTCCGGCAGATGAGCCCGATCGCGCCGGGGGCCGATCGCGCCGCCAAGCCGATCACGCAGATCACCACGGCCGAGACGCCTCGCCGATCGAGCGGCGTGGGCGAGTTCGACCGCGTGCTGGGCGGCGGCATCGTGCCGGGCGCGGCGATCCTGCTCAGCGGCGAACCGGGTGTCGGCAAGTCGACGCTGCTGCTTGAAGTGGCGGCCCAGGCCGCTCGCGGCGGAAGGCGCGTGCTGTACGCCAGCGCCGAGGAGTCGCAGGCCCAGGTGCGACTGCGGGCAGAGCGGACGGGAGCGCTGCACGACGAGCTGTACCTTGCGAGCGAGACCGACCTCGCCACGATCCTCGGGCACATCGACGAGGTGAAGCCCCAGCTCGTGATCGTCGACTCCGTGCAGACCGTTGCCTCTTCGCTGTCCGACGGGGCGGCCGGCCAGCCCAGCCAGGTGCGCGAGGTCGCCGCGACGCTGATCCGGGTGGCGAAGGAACGGCACTTGCCGGTCATCCTCGTCGGGCACGTCACGAAGGACGGGCAGGTCGCCGGCCCGCGCATCCTCGAGCACCTGGTCGACGTCGTGTGTCATTTCGAGGGCGACCGGCAGACGGCGCTGCGGTTCATCCGCGCGCTGAAGAATCGGTTCGGACCGACCGACGAGGTCGGCTGCTTCGAGATGACCGGAGACGGCATCGCCGAGGTGCCCGATCCGTCGGGTATGTTCCTCGGGCATGGTCAGGCGGAGCCGGGCACGTGCGTCGCGATCGCGATGGAGGGGCGTCGCGCCCTGCCGGTCGAGGTGCAGGCGCTGACGGTCGACACGGCGGCGCCGAACCCGCGTCGGGTGGTGTCGGGGCTCGATGCCGCGCGGGTCGCGATGGTGCTGGCGATCCTCGAGAAGCGGGGCGGCATCCCCACCTCGAAGCTGGATGTATACGTGTCGACGGTCGGGGGTGTGCGGTTCACGGAACCGGCGGCCGACCTGGCGATCGCGATCGCCGTGGCCGGTGCCATCACGGGGGTGTCGGTGCCGCGGACCGTCGCGGCGGTCGGCGAGTTGTCGCTCGCCGGAGAGATCCGGCCGGTGACGCAGGCCGGCCAGCGTCGCAACGAGGCGGCAAGGCTCGGCTACACGCAGGTCGTCGACGAGCGGTCGGAGAAGCTGGCGGATGCTCTGGCCGCGGTGAAGACGCGCCCTCCCCGGCGCTCACAGCCCGCTTCGCGCCGGCGCGAAGACGACATCCCGCCGTTCTGAGGTTCGCGAGGTTTCGACTCGCGCAGCTCGGGCTGTCGAGGTGAGCAAGGTTTCGACTCGCTCCGCTCGGCCTGTTGAGGTGAGCACGGTTTCGACTCGCTCCGCTCGCTCAACCCGTTTCGTCTTCAGCGGCTTCGCCGCTTCCGCTCAACGACCCGAACCGCTGCAGCTCTCATCCGCACGCCCACCTGGAATCGCGGGAAGAAACGCAAACCTGTACTCGCGGGTCGTTGGGCGCAGTCGCGCAGCGACGGAGACGCCCAGCTCCCCTGCGGGTCGTTGAGCGCAGTCGCGCAGCGACGGAGACGAAACGCGTTGAGCGAACGTCAGCGAGTCGAAACGTCCACAGCCGCCTCCGCCTACGCCAGCGCCTTCAGCAGCTCGTCCGGTGACGCCTGCATCGGGTGCGGTCCTGCGATGTCCAGGAAGACCGTGGTGATCGTCTCCCGGTGATTCTCGAGGAACTGCCGGAGCCACTCGGGCGAATAGATCCCGACCCCGGGCGGAAGGTTCGCGGGCTTGTTCTTGGCATCGCTGAACAGCAGCAACGCCACGTCACCGGTGTTCGGGTCGCGGAAGGTCCAGACCTCACCGCCGTCCAGCGGGTTGTCGCGGTCTCCCGAACGCAGCAGCGGCACGACGGTGTTCCCGTGGCGGAGCGCCAGCGCGACCGCGGCGATGTCCTGCTTCTCGAGCGCCTGCGCGAGCGCATCGGAGCGGAACTCCTCTGGTGCGGGCTTGCCCGCCGACTTCGACTTCTTCGCTGCCATGACTTCAAGCATAAATAAACGGGGCCCTCTCGAGTCATCCATTGGGGACTGGAGTACTCGAAAGGGCCCTCTACTCTCGATCGGTGGATGTCGAAGCGCTGGGGACGCTGAATACGACGCCACTGGGGATGGCTGCACCGATGTATCCCGAGAGTCGTTCAATGGTATCCCAAAGAGCTGGAACGTGTCAGCCCTGTGAGGATCCGGCGCGCCTCAGTACAGCAGGATCTGCCGAGAGTTCGCTGAGTTGAAACCGCCGATCGAGACGGCGACGTGATACGAGGCGCCGCCTCCCGGCGCGCGCGCCCGGTTCTCCTGGTCGCACGTGCCGACGTCCGATCGGGTCCGGTCCCAGACCACGGGCTCGGCGCTGGTCACGGTCTGCCCGGCCTCGAGCGTCACCACCATGTTGCTCGGATTCTCCTGGCAATCGGTCGACCGCCACCACACGTCCTCGCCGCTGGTGACGGTGAACACCTGTGTCGCCGATCCGACATCCAGGGTGCACGAGACCGCCCCCTTGTTCGACAGTGAGATCGACAGTTGCGGCGACACGCCGGCCGGGTATGTCTCCGCGTCAGTGACGGCGTCTACGACGATGTCGCCGGCACGACACGGGGCGGGAGCTGACGTGGTCGGCTCTGGCGACGGGCTCTCCTCGCCGGTCTCCTCCGGCGAGGGCGACGTCGCCGGCGTGCTCGTCGCGGTGCTCGTCGGCGCGGCGTCCTGCCCAGCCGTGGCAGCCCACGGCTGCGCGATCAGCAGCCACGCTCCGACGCCGATCGCGGCGAGCAGCACGATCAGCCCCGTGAAGAAGACGAGGCGTCGGCGCCGGTAGACGGCCTTGCTGGGACGAGCCATCACAGGCTCTTCAGCATCCGGGTGTTGCCGAGCGTGTTCGGCTTGACGTGCGCGAGGTCGAGGAACTCGGCGACGCCCTCATCCGGGCTGCGCAGCAGCTGCGAGTACACGTCGGGGTCGACGACCTGCTCGCCGATCGGCTCGAACCCGCGGCGGGTGAAGAAGTCGACCTCGAAGGTCAGGCAGAACAGCCGGGTGAGGCCGAGTTCTTCGGCGCGCTCCTCCAGCCGCTCCACGATCGCGCGGCCGACGCCGTGACGGAGCCAGTCGTCGCGCACGATCAGCGTGCGCACCTCGCCGAGGTCCTCCCACATCACGTGCAGGGCGCCGCAGCCGATGAGCTGCCCATCCTGCTCCGCGACCAAGAACTCCTGCACGGCGCCGTAGAGCACCGCGAGATCCTTGCCCAGCAGGATGCGTCGTTCGACCAGCGGCGCCAGCAGATGATGGATGCCGAGGATGTCGGCGCTGCGGGCGGGGCGGACGGTGTACTCACTCACGTTCTCAGCCTAGAACCGGTCGGGCGGCTTTCCCTGGCACCCGCCCGCAAACGACGAACGGGCGGATGCCGAAGCATCCGCCCGTTCGTCGTATCTGCGAGTTACTCGCCCGATGCGGCCGTCAGGTCGGGGGTCGCGGAGATCGCGCCGCCCGTGGTGTTGACGCCGACCGCGACCTTCTCGCCGCGTGCGGTGGTCTCGAACAGGAACTGTGCACCGTCAGCATCCACCTTCACGTGGTCGCCGGGGTTCAGCTCGCCGTGCAGGATCTTCTCGGACAGCTGGTCCTCGATCTCGCGCTGCATCGCACGACGCAGCGGACGAGCGCCGAGCGCCGGGTCGAAGCCGATCTCGATGAGCCGCTCCTTGGCCGCCTGCGTCAGCTCCACCGTCATGTCGCGGTCGAGCAGACGGTCGCCGAGGCGCTTGACGAACAGATCCACGATCTGGACGAGCTCCTCCTTCGACAGCTGCGGGAAGACGATGACGTCGTCGACGCGGTTGAGGAACTCGGGCTTGAAGTGGCGCTTGAGCTCTTCGTCGACCTTGCCCTTCATCCGCTCGTAGCTGGTCTGCGCGTTGCCCTCGATCTGGAAGCCCACAGGTCCTCCGGCGATCGCGGACGATCCGAGGTTGGTGGTCATGATGATGACCGTGTTCTTGAAGTCCACGATCCGGCCCTGGCCGTCGGTGAGGCGACCCTCTTCGAGGATCTGCAGCAGCGAGTTGAAGATGTCCGGGTGGGCCTTCTCGATCTCGTCGAACAGGACCACGCTGAACGGCTTGCGGCGCACCTTCTCGGTCAGCTGGCCACCCTCTTCGAAGCCGACGAACCCGGGAGGGGCACCGAACAGCCGCGAGACGGTGTGCTTCTCGCCGAACTCGCTCATGTCGAGCGAGATGAGCGCGTTCTCGTCGTCGAAGAGGAACTCCGCGAGCGCCTTGGCGAGCTCGGTCTTTCCGACGCCGGTCGGGCCGGCGAAGATGAACGAGCCCGAGGGGCGCTTCGGGTCCTTGAGACCCGCGCGCTGGCGGCGGATCGTGCGGGAGAGGGCCGCGATGGCCTCTTCCTGGCCGACGACGCGCTGGTGCAGGGCCTTCTCCATGAAGACGAGTCGGCTGGACTCCTCTTCGGTGAGCTTGAACACCGGGATGCCGGTGGCCTGTGCGAGAACCTCGGCGATCAGGCCTTCGTCGACCACTGCCTGGGTCGCGACGTCGCCGCTTCGCCACTGCTTCTCGAGGCGCAGGCGCTCGGCGAGGAGGCTCTTCTCCTCGTCGCGCAGTGCCGCGGCCTTCTCGAAGTCCTGCTCCTCGGAGGCGGCTTCCTTCTGAGTGCGCACGTCGGCGATCTTGTCGTCGAACTCGCGCAGCTCGGGCGGGCTGGACAGGATGCTGAGGCGCAGGCGCGCGCCGGCCTCATCGATCAGGTCGATGGCCTTGTCCGGCAGGAAGCGGTCGGAGACGTAGCGGTCGGCGAGGTTCGCCGCCGCGACGATGGCGCCGTCCGTGATCTGAACCTTGTGGTGCGCCTCGTAGCGGTCGCGCAGCCCCTTCAGGATGTTGATCGCGTGCGGCAGGCTCGGCTCGTTGACCTGCACCGGCTGGAAGCGGCGCTCGAGCGCGGCATCCTTCTCGAAGTGCTTGCGGTACTCGTCGAGCGTCGTGGCACCGATCGTCTGCAGCTCGCCACGGGCGAGCAGCGGCTTGAGGATGCTGGCGGCGTCGATCGCGCCCTCGGCAGCGCCCGCACCGACGAGGGTGTGGATCTCGTCGATGAAGACGATGATGTCGCCGCGGGTGCGGATCTCCTTGGTGACCTTCTTCAGGCGCTCCTCGAAGTCACCGCGGTAGCGCGAGCCGGCGATGAGCGAGCCGAGGTCGAGCGAGTAGAGCTGCTTGTCCTTCAGCGTCTCGGGCACGTCGCCCTTGACGATCGCCTGGGCGAGTCCCTCGACGACGGCGGTCTTGCCGACGCCGGGCTCACCGATCAGGACCGGGTTGTTCTTGGAGCGGCGCGAGAGGATCTGCATGACCCGCTCGGCCTCCTTCTCGCGGCCGATGACCGGGTCGAGCTTGTTGTCGCGCGCCGCCTGGGTGAGGTTGCGTCCGAACTGGTCGAGCACTGCCGACCCGCCCTGTGCGGCCTGCGCGGTGTCGTGGGCCTGCGCGCCGACGGCGGCGGGCTCACGGCCGGGGGCACCCGAGAGCAGCTGGATGACCTGCTGGCGGACCTTGTTGAGGTCGGCGCCGAGCTTGACGAGCACCTGGGCGGCGACGCCCTCGCCCTCACGGATGAGGCCGAGCAGAATGTGCTCGGTGCCGATGTAGTTGTGGCCGAGCTGCAGCGCCTCGCGGAGGCTCAGCTCGAGCACCTTCTTGGCGCGCGGGGTGAAGGGGATGTGGCCGGTGGGCTGCTGCTGGCCCTGGCCGATGATGTCCTGCACCTGCTCGCGCACGGCGTCGAGAGAGATGCCGAGGCTCTCGAGAGCCTTTGCTGCGACGCCTTCACCCTCGTGGATGAGGCCGAGCAGGATGTGCTCGGTGCCGATGTAGTTGTGGTTGAGCATCTTCGCCTCTTCTTGGGCGAGGACGACCACACGACGGGCTCGGTCCGTGAATCTCTCGAACATTGTCAACTCCTTGGCTCGCACGGGGCGAATGCACTGACGCCAGACGGCTCTTCAGCGCCTGTACATCGAGAGTAACTATCTGCGTCGCCGGGTAAGGCCGTGTTCGCCGTCGGCATAGCCGGGTCTTGACCGGGTTATCGAGAGTCGTTATGTTAACGAACATCGATAACAACGAATGTCGATAAGGAGGGTGTGATGTCTCGTTACGGACGGCCATCGATGGTCGAGGCGGTGGCGCTGGGGCTGGTCGCGACCGGTGCGGTGAGCATCGGAGTCGGCGCGCTCGTGGGGGCGGTCAGCGCCGGTGTGGAGATCTTCGGATCGCCGGTGGCCGTGAACCTGCCGGTCGACGGCGCACCGATGGAGTCGTTGGCGGACGCGTCCGGCGTCGCGGCCGCTTCGTATACGCAGTCGGTCGTGAGCTTCGAGGCTCTGGATGCCGGCACACGCTGGCTCTTCCTGCTGGAGGTGGCCCTGCCGGCGCTGGCGACGGTGATCGTGTGCATGTCGCTGTGGTGGCTGGGGTTGTCGCTGATCAGGCAGCTGGCCTTCCGGCGTTCCATGGTGCCGGTTCTGGCGACGGCGGCGTTCGCGCTCGTGGTGAGCGGCCTGATCAGCCCACTGTTCGGCGCGATCGGTCGCGCTCAGGCGGTCGAGCAGCTGGCCACGGCAGGCGCGGACACAGGAAGCTTCTGGGAATTCCTCTACTCGGCTGATCTCGCACCCGTCGGATGGGGCATCGCTCTGGCTCTGGTGGCGACGGCGTTCGAGGTGGGTCAGCGGCTGCAGCGCGAGACGGAAGGGCTGGTCTGATGGCTGTGCGCGACCCGGCCCTCCAAACGAAGCGCGACCGGGGAGACCTCGCCACGGCGATCGGAGTCGGGGCTCTGGCCATCGGGTTTCTTCTCTTCGATGGCGTCCGCCAGATCACGGAGCTTTTCTCCGCTCCGGATGCTGTGACCGTCCGGGCGCCGGCATCGGCACAGACGATCACCGCCGACATCGCTGATGGGGTGCCAGCGTCCACCGACATCGTCATACTGTCCGTCGAGGACGTGAACGTCGTGAGCATCGTCAGCCTTCTGCTGGGCGTCGTGATATCGACCCTCGGGCTCATCGCGACTGCCGTTTTCGCGACGCTCGTCTGTCGCCGGTTGCTGCGCAACGTCGTCTTCGATCGAGTGAACACTCGCCTGGCGTTTGCCGCGTCTGTGGGACTGCTGGTCGCAGGTCTCGGCGGCATGTGGTTCCACAACATGGGCCTGAATGGCGTGTTCGCAGCAATCGGGGGAGAGTTCGATGGCCAGACGGCCTTGTTGATGGATGCGATTCCGACACTGATCGCGGCGTTCGCAGTCGGCGTCCTGGTCATCGTGTTCCGTCGCGGTTCCGTGCTTCAGAAGGATACGGAGGGGCTGGTATGACTCCAGCGGCTTCCGACGAGGAGGAGACCGGCATCCACTGCCGGCTGGATGAGCTGCTCGCCGAGCGGGGCATGACGCTGACGCAGCTGAGCGCCCGGGTCGGGGTGAGCATCGTGAATCTGTCGGTGCTGAAGAACGATCGGGCGCGGGCTATTCGATACTCGACACTGCGAGCGATCTGCGACGCGCTTGAGTGCGAGGTCGGTGAGCTGCTCGTGCTCTCGAGGGACGACTGATGGGCATGGCCAGGGGCTTCGAGTACGAGGTTCGCTCGGACGGGAGCGTCATCATCACGCACCATGGCCGCAAGGCGACTGTTCTCCGCGGCGCGCGAGCCGAGGAGTTCCTCGATGAGGCGCGCGCCGATCCGCAGGGTTCGATGGCTCGCTGGACGGGGAACTACAAGCACGGCAATGAGCGCACGGCGAAGCAGCATCCGCGAAATAAGCGATAGATGCTCGATCCCTGAGCCTGTCGAAGGGTCGAACCCGGTCCCGGTTACGCGGCGGGCCTGAACCGTTTGGGCGGTGGATCGATCCCACCCCAGGCGTACGTCAACACCGCTCGCGGTCGCATTACAAACGTCTCCCCCGATGGGTGATGGAGGACGAAGTCTTCCTTCTCGCGGCGGGTGATGCGCCAGCCACCGTGGTGCAGCGTCATGTGGTGATATCGGCACAGCAGGATGCCCCGGTCGATATCGGTTCGGCCCTTGTCCCGGTCCCATTCATCGATGTGATGGGCTTCGCAATAGGACGCCGGCCGATCACACCCTCGCCAGCGGCATCCACCGTCGCGAATCGCGAGCGCGATGCGCTGTTTCGAAGTGAACAGTCGTTGTTCTCGACCGACATCGAGCGGGTTCCCGCACGAATCGACCGTGACTGTCACAGATCCGGAGTCGCAGATGCGCTGCTCCGCGACGGCGCCGGGCACCGAGACCAGGTAGTCCTCACTGTGGGCGACGGACGCGGTTTTGCCGTCCGCATCCACGGTCTGCACAAGCCGCACACCTGCTTGACGTGTGCCGAACACGTTCTCTGCATCGGCGAGCGCACCGGCCCGGATGACGTCCATGATCAGGTCGTACGCGAGCTGGTCGTTGGTACGAGGATCGTCCGTCAGCGCGGCGGCGCGCTCTTTCTCGTCGGCATCCACGAATCGTGGACCGCCACGGCGCGGACGCAGAGCGGCGGCCATCACGGTCTCGATGAACAGATCGCCCTCATCATCGAGCGCCATCGACGCACGCTTCTGCCCGTCCTGCCCGCGGTACGTGCGGAACGAGCGGTTCTCGAAACGCTCGAGATAGCGCGCCTCGGCTCCCTCCGGATCGAGCAGATCGCGAATCGTCCGTGCCTGCTGCCACAGCTCTTCCACGGTCCGCGCGGCGGCCTCGTCGACCAGCTGTTCGGCGGCCTCCGCCCATGCTGCGCGCGCCTCTTCCCTCGCGCACGCAATTGCGTCCGCATCCAAAGGGTCGGAGTCGATCTCAGGCAGCTCTCCCAGCCCGCGTCGGATCGCATCGAACTGCGACGAAGTCAGACGGCCATCCCGCAGCGCGTCACGTAACGGCTGAAACCACGGACTGGGCGTGGGGCGCTCGTCGCTCGCCCCGACATCCTCCGGCTGCGGCGCTGCACCGTCGACAGGCCCCGGCTCGTCGTCCAGGAGCGCTTCTCCGACTCGCGCCTTCCGATTAGCATCTGCCTTCGTCGACCCCGTGACGTCCTGGATCAACGCCGCCGCCGAACGATGTCCCCGTGCTGCCGACAGGCCTGAGTGACCGCGCTCACGCTTCGATCGCACATCGATCACGCCCGCCGCCGCCACCTGGATCTGCTCCACTTGCTGCGCCACGGCGGCGGTCTCTTCAAGAACTTTCACGACGTCGGCATCCGTCATCAGCATCATCGACGCCTGCGCGAAATCGGCATCACCGCCGTCGACGAGCTGCCCACACAGGGTGGGGATCAGCGCCGCGACGTCGGTGAAGGTGGCCATAATTCATAGTCCCAGGGGCCACCGACATTGAGGCTTCGAACGGGATGGTGCCCCGTACGCACACGACGAGCCGGCGCAGGTGGACGCCGGGCGCTGAGTCTCGGCAGTTCAGGCAGGATGGATGCCGTCGGGCGGTGAATCTCGGCAGCATCCGGCCGACGTCCTCGACGATGTCGGCGGCGCGTCATACGCTCGTCATCTCATGAATGATCACGAGATTCAGGCATTCACTGCACACGCACCAGACCGCGACCTCGCCGACCTTCGCGCGCGACTCGACGCGGCCCGGCTGCCCGAGCCGGAGACCGTCCGCGGGGCCGCCGCCGGGCGCGAGCGCTGGGCACAGGGCGTTCCACTCGCCGACCTCACCGAGGTCCTGGACTACTGGCGCACCGAGTACGACTGGCGAGCGTTCGAGACGCGCCTCAACGGAATCGGCCAGTTCCGAACGACCATCGACGGCCTCGGCATCCACTTCCTGCACCGTCGATCACCGCGTGCGGATGCCACACCGCTGATCCTGACGCACGGCTGGCCGGGCAGCGTCGCCGAGTTCGCCCATGTCATCGACGACCTCGCTGACCCGCGCGACCCCGCCGCACCTGCGTTTCACGTCGTCGCCCCGTCACTGCCCGGTTTCGGATACAGCGACAAACCGACGACCACCGGATGGGGGATCGAAAAGATCGCCGCGACCTGGGTGGAGCTGATGGACCGGCTCGGGTACACCAGGTTCCTCGCCCACGGCGGCGACTGGGGCGGCGTGATCACCACGATCCTCGGCGGCCGCTACCCCGAGCGGGTCATCGGCATCCACACCACCGTCGCGCAGCCGCCTCCCGGGCTGTCCCCAGATGGACTGACAGCAGCAGAACGCGACTGGGTCGACGAGTCCCAAGAATTCTGGAGCCGACGGGCGGCCTACGCGAAGGTACAGGCGGCCAGCCCGCAGACGATCGGCTACTCACTCGTCGACTCCCCGGCGAGTCTCCTCGCGTGGATCCTCGAGAAGTTCTCAGAATGGACCGACACCGAAGACAGCCCCTTCGAAACGATCTCCCGCGACAGCATCCTCGACAACGTCACGCTGTATTGGCTGACCCGCAGCGGGGCATCGGCCGCCCGCATCTATTACGAAAGCCACGCCTCGCTGGATCCCGATCTTCGCGTCGACGTGCCGTCCGCCATCAGCACCTACCCCCGCGACATCGAGAGGTGGCCGCGCCCGTGGGCGCAGGAACGATTCCGGCGCATCGTCCGCTGGTGCGAGCCCCGCTCCGGAGGGCACTTCCCGTCTCTCGAGGCGCCGGCGTACTTCGTCGACGACGTGCGAGACGGGCTCACATCGGTGCTGGCCGCGACGGACGCGCCGCGGACTCACCGCGCCGGCGGCTGACCTAAGCCCGCGACTGCGGCCTGGTCGCACCCTTCGTGTCGAGCGCGAGCTCCTCAGCGTCGATCGCCGTCATCAGCTCACGCATCAGCTCCTCGTCGAGGTTGTCCGCGTCGCGCTCCGCCAGCAGCACCTCGCGCCTCACATGTAGCCAGCCCTTCGACAGCGCGACGAGGTCGTCGTACGAGGGTCGCGGCATCGACTCCTCGACCTCCTGAACCCGATCGGTGTCGGTCTCCACCCGCGTCATCCGCATCGTGAACGCGTCGAAGGCCTTCATCTCCGCCTCCCCGTACTTGGCCGCCCACTGCTCGCGCTGCGCGGCGAGGAACGCCTTTCCTGCCTCTCGGCTGCGTGCGCGCACGGCAGCGATCGCCTTGGCATCCTCTTCGTGGTCGACGTCACCGGCGACACCGAGCCGCTTGATCAGGACCGGCAGTGTGAGCCCCTGCAGCATCAACGTCGCGACCGTGACGATGAACGCGACCACGACGATCGCGTGCGACGACCTCACATCGAGCGCCGCCAGGTCCGCCGCGGCGAGCGCCGTCGCCAGCGTCACCACACCGCGCATTCCGGCCCACGAAATGACCGCATTGTCCTTCCAGTCCAGCGCGGGCTCTGTCAGGCGCCTGCGCATCTGCTCCTCGGTGATCGTCTCGCGCCCGCGCTTCTGCCGACGCGCATCGAACCGCCCGGTTGCGACCATCCGCTCCAGCCGCCGCAGCCGGCTCCGCTCACGCCACCGCGCCCACGCGTGCGCCGGATAGATGAACAGCGGCCGCACGAACAGGACCGCAAGCAGCACCGCACCCGACAGCAGGAGGATGTGCTCCACCGACTCCGACCCCAGATCGCTGAGCACGCGACGGAACTGCAGCCCGATGTACGCGAACACGAAACTTTCCAGCAGCAGGTCCGCCGACAGCCACAGGGGCGCCTCCTGCTGCCTCGTCGTGTAATCGGTGCGCGGAGCGTTGAAACCCACATACAGCCCCATCGCCACGACCGCGAGCACACCGGATCCGCCCAGGTGCTCAGCGATCGCATACGCGCCGAACGGCACCAGCAGCCCGAACGTTCCGATCACCACGGGGTCGGCCACGCGCATCCGCAGTTGGTGCAGGATGATGCCGAACACCAGCCCGACGACCACGCCGACCACCACCGCGATCGCGAACTGCCAGATCCCGTCCCAGACCGTGAGCGTGGCGCCCGCGATCACTGCCGCGAAGACCCGATACAGCGTCAGAGAGGTGGCGTCGTTGATGAGGCTCTCCCCTGACAGCACAGTCATGATCCGCCTCGGCAACCCGAGCTTGCGACCGATCGCGGCAGCTGAGACGGCATCCGGCGGCGCCACGATCGCCCCCAGCAGCAGCGCGCCGGGCAGCGTCAGCGACGGCATGATCAGCCACGCCACGAGTCCGACCACGGCGGTCGTGAGCAGCACCAGCCAGATCCCGAGCCTGCGGATCTGAGGCAGGCTGCGCTTGAACCCGACGAACGAGACATCCAGCGCCGCCGAGTACAGCAGCGGAGGAAGAACCAGATTCAGCAGCAGATGCCCGTCGAGATCCATCTCCGGAATGAACGGGAGGAAGGATGCCGCGAGCGCGACGACCGTGACCAGTAGAGGCGCCGGCCACCCTCGCCAACGCGCGATCGCCGCCACGATCACAGCACCGACGAGCACGTAGAAGAGGGTGGCGTCCATTGAAAAAGAATATCTGCGTGCGACGGCCGGGAATGGGCCGGACGCCGGAGCAGTTGCACCGAGCGATGACTGCTTCAGCCCCCGCCTTGTCCGTGCTCGACCTCGTCCCGGTGCGCACCGGCCAGACCAGCGCCGAGGCCATCGCCGCCTCCCTGTCGCTCGCCGAGATCGCCGACCGCCTCGGCTACCGCCGCTACTGGTTCGCCGAGCACCACAACATGCCGGCCGTGGCGTCCACCACTCCCCCGGTGCTGATCGCCGCTGCCGCCTCGCGCACCAAGACGATGCGCCTGGGCTCCGGCGGCGTCATGCTCCCGAACCACGCACCGCTCATCGTCGCCGAGCAGTTCGCAGCCCTCGAGGCCATCGCGCCCGGCCGCATCGACCTCGGGCTCGGTCGCGCACCCGGCAGCGATCCGGTCATCACGCAACTGCTGCGCGGATCTGGCACGACGAGCGACGTCGAGCAGTTCCCCCGCCACGTGCAGGACATCTCGCTGCTCCTGGGCGGAGAGGGTGCCACCGTGCGCTTCACCTCCGGCGGAGAGTACAACGTGCACTCGACGCCCGCAGCGGTCAGCACCCCCGAGGTGTGGCTGCTCGGCTCGAGCGACTACTCGGCGCAGCTCGCGGCATCCCAGGGCCTGCCGTACGTGTTCGCCAACCACTTCTCCGGCCAGGGACTCGAGCGCGCACTCGACCTGTACCGCACCGGCTACCAGCCGAGCGAGGCGCACCCCGAGCCGCGCACGTTCCTGACCGTCAACGTCGTCGCGTCCCCGACCGCGGAGGAGGCCGAGGCCCGCGCCCTGCCTCAGTTGCGGATGATGGCGCGCCTGCGCCTGAACAAGCCGCTCGTCGCGCTCGAGACCGTCGAGGAGGCGCTGTCCGCGGCATCCGACCCCGCGACAGATCAGGTCGTCGAAGCCGCCCGCTCACGCTGGTTCGTCGGCACCGGATCGTCCATCGCGACCGAGTTGTGCGAGTTCGCCGCGAAGTTCGGCGTCGACGAGGTCATGCTCTCGCCCGTCGCCGGCGCGTACGAATCGGAAGCGATGGATGCCGCGACCGGCCGCGCCCAGACCCTGGAGCTCGTCGCCGCCGCGGTCTGAGTGCGCCGGAGCCTAGACGGTATGGATTTCGTCGGTTGTCGTCGCGCATAACCGGCGGGAACCTTCTGGCATCGGATGCCGCGGGCCGGAGGGCTAGCCGGAACGCGCGCTCGCGAGTACGGTCGGCACTGTCGGAAGGAGTTCGGTCATGAGCACAATCGGCACCCGCGGCCTGTGGGTCGCGCACGGCACGAACGGAGTCGTCGGCAGCATCCGTCACGAGGAGGACGATTACGTCGTCGTCATGGTCGGAGCGGATGCCGAGACCGGGCGATACCCGAGTCTCGAAGTCGCCAAGGGCGCGCTGTACTCGCATATGCGTCCCGGCAGCTCCTGGCCGAGATACGAGCAGCACTGACGAAGGCTTCGACCCGCTGGCGCGGCGAGACGGTCCGCCCCGGCATCCGCGTCAGGCCTCTGGCTCCCCGCTGATGAGCGCGCGCAGCCAGTCGCGCGCCTCCACGAAGACGTCGTCGGCGTAGCGATCCGGATACTGCACGATCCGGCGATCCGCCCGCGGGTACGACCCCAGGAACACCACGCGCGGGCTGAAGCGGCGGATGCCGAGCAGCGCATCGGCCATCCGCTCGTCCGCCACGTGCCCGTCGGCGTCGATCACGAACCGGTAGCGGCCGAGGGCGTCGCCGATCGGACGCGACTCGATCAGCGACAGGTTGATGCCGCGCGTCGAGAACTGCTCGAGCATGTCGAGCAGGGCACCGGGATGGTCGTGCGGCAGCTCGACGATCAGTGAGGTCTTGTCGGCACCGGTCGGGTCCGGCGGCATCGTCGTGCGCGTGACAAGCACGAAGCGGGTGACGGCGGACGTGTTGTCGCCGATCTCGGATGCCAGGACGTCGACGTCGTAGTGCTGCACGATGTTCGGCGGGGCGATGGCCGCCTGCGCGGGTGATGACCCGTCGAGCACGCCGATGGCGGATGCCACGTTGCTCGCGGCGGGCACATGCGCGTGGTTCGGCAGGTGCTCGCCCAGCCAGCCGTGGCACTGCGCGTAGGCGACGGGATGCGCGGCGATCACCGAGACGTCCTCGAGCTTCGTGCCGTGCGGAGCGACGAGCACGAAGTTCACGCGCACCAGGTACTCGCCGATGATCCGGAGACCGGGCAGAGTGGCCAGAGCATCCTGCGTCGTCGAGACGCCGCCCTCGATCGAATTCTCGATCGCGATCATGGCTGCGTGGCTGCGCCCCTCGAGGACGTCGGCGAGCGCTTCGCCGACGTTGTGGACGGGGCGCCAATCCTGGCCGCGGGCCTCGGCGACCTGGTCCAGTGCCGCTTCGGTGAAAGTGCCCGCAGGGCCCAGGTAGCTGTAGGTGCGCCGTTCAGTCACGCGTTTCACCTTAGCCCCGCCCGACCTCTCCTTCTCCGAGACTGCATTCCGCGGCCGAGATACCGGGAATTCCGGTGCGTCTCGGCCGCGGGATGCAGTCTCGCGGGCAGGCGGCGCAGTCTCGCGCGGCAGGATGCGCGTGCAGCCGGATCGGGGCAGACTGTTCACATGACCAGCCGTGCCGGCCTCCCCGCGGAGGAATCTGACCTCATCGACGTCGACGCGCTCATCGCCGCGTACTACGACCGGCATCCGGACCCCTCCGACCCGGCCCAGCGCGTCGTGTTCGGCACGAGTGGCCACCGCGGCTCGTCGCTGACGGGCAGCTTCAACGAGAACCACATCCTCGCCACGACGCAGGCGATCGTCGACTACCGCCGCTCGCAGGGGATCACCGGACCGCTGTTCCTCGGCCGCGACACGCACACCCTCTCACTGCCGGCAGAGCGCAGCGCGATCGAGGTGCTCGTCGCGAACGGTGTCGACATCCGCGTCGATTCCCGCGACTCGTGGGTGCCGACCCCCGCGCTCAGCCACGCCATCCTCACCCACAATCGCGACCTCGCCGCGGGTGCCGCGGGCCGCGCGGACGGCATCGTCGTGACCCCCTCCCACAACCCGCCCCGCGACGGCGGCTTCAAGTACAACCCGCCGCACGGCGGCCCTGCCGATACCGACGCCACCGGCTGGATCGCCGCCCGCGCCAACGAACTCATCGAGGCGGACATGACCGGTGTGAAGGCGCAGAGTTTCGCCGACATCGACTGGGACGCGCTGCCGAGCTACGACTTCCGCGACGCCTACGTGCGCGATCTGCCCTCGATCATCGATGTGGATGCCATCAAGAAGGCCGGCGTCCGCATCGGCGCCGATCCCCTCGGCGGGGCATCGGTCGACTACTGGGCCCTCATCAAGGAGATGCACGGGCTCGAGCTGACCGTCGTGAACCCCGAGGTCGACCCGACCTGGCGCTTCATGACGCTCGACTGGGACGAGAAGATCCGCATGGACCCGTCGTCGCCGTCCGCGATGGCCTCGCTGGTCGCTAAGAAGGGCGACTTCGACGTCCTCACCGGAAACGACGCGGATGCCGACCGGCACGGCATCGTCACCCCGGATGCCGGCCTCATGAACCCCAACCACTACCTCGCCGTCGCGATCGATTACCTGTTCTCGCACCGCGCGGAGTGGCCGAGAGATGCCGCGATCGGCAAGACCCTCGTCTCGTCGATGATCATCGACCGGGTCGCGGAGTCGCTCGGACGCCGCCTGCTGGAGGTTCCGGTCGGATTCAAGTGGTTCGTGCCCGGTCTGCTCGACGGTTCTGTGGCGTTCGGTGGCGAGGAGTCAGCCGGAGCGTCGTTCCTGCGCCGCGACGGCAGCGCGTGGACGACCGACAAGGACGGCATCCTGCTGTGCCTGCTCGCCGCCGAAATCATCGCCGTCACCGGCAAGTCGCCGTCGGAACGCTATGCCGAGCTCGAGCAGGCGTTCGGCGCATCCGCGTACCAGCGGGTCGACGCGCCAGCGAGCCCCGAGCAGAAGGCGACGCTGTCGCGTCTCGCTCCGGATGCCGTCACCGCCACGACCCTGGCCGGCGAGGACATCACCGCCAAGCTGTCGCACGCCCCGGGCAACGGCGCCGCGATCGGCGGGCTGAAGGTGCAGACCGAGCACGCCTGGTTCGCCGCGCGCCCGTCGGGCACGGAGGACGTCTACAAGCTGTACGCGGAGAGCCTAAAGGGACCCGAGCACCTCGCCGAGGTGCAGGAGGAGGCCCGCGCCGTGGTCACCGCGGCGCTGGAGGCCTGAGCGGAGGGGAAGAGGCTTGGACTCGCCTGCGGCTCGCTCACCCCGTTTCGGCTCACGCCCGCGTGGGGATCAGTCGCCGGGCGTTGAGCGAAGCGGCCGCAGGCCGCGCAGACGAAACGGGCTGAGCGCAGTCGCGCAGCGACGAAGTCGAAGCCTCTGCTCTTGCCCCGAAGGCTTCGACTCGTCCGACTCACGCGCGGAATCTGCGGGCGAGCTCCGCCCCTGCCTCGCGCAGCCAGCGGGCAGGATCCGCCTGTGACGCCTCGGCGGAGCCCGCGAGCTCGGTGAGCGAGACGGATGCCGCGAACAGCGATGTGTCCGCGTCAGCGGTGATGCGCCCAGCGACCACCGCCGCGCGCACGTCCGCGTCCGCGGCCGCCGCAGCCACGAACGACGGGACCTTGCCGTCGCCGGACTGTCCGTCGTACGATCCCTCGCCGGTCGCGACGACATCCGCCGTGCCGATGGCATCCGCCAGACCGATCAACCGCGCGACCTCTGCCGCACCGGGCGCGAGCTCGGCACCCCACCGCACCAGCGCCGCCCCGACGCCGCCCGCTGCACCGGCCCCGGGCAGCTCCGGATCGAGTCCGACCAGTTCTGCAAGCCGCAGAAGCGCCCGATCGACGCGCGCGATATCGACGGCATCCGTGAGCCCCTTCTGCGGACCGAACACCGCAGCGGCGCCCCGCGGCCCGGTGAGGGGATTGGTGACGTCCGACAGCACGAGGACGTCAGGCGCGCGCCGCAGCCCGCTGAGGTCCGCATCCACGACGTCGCACAGCCCGCTTGCACCTCGTACGACCGGCACACCCGCAGCATCGGTGAAGCGCGCGCCGAGTGCGGCGAGAAGACCGATCCCCCCGTCCGTCGACGCGCTGGAGCCGATGCCGAGCACCAGACGTGTGACGCCGTGATCGAGCGCAGCGGCGATGGCCTGGCCGAAACCGGTGGTGTCGGCATCCCACGGTCGCAACTCGCCCACCAGCTCGATGCCGGACGTCGAGGCGAGGTCGACGACGGCCGTGCCATCCGGCAGCAGCAGCCACGCGGTGTCGACCGGCGCACCCGCGGGTCCGGCGACCGTGACCGGGATGCGCTGCGCGCCGGGCACCGCAGCGGCGAACGCGTCCACCGTGCCCTCGCCACCGTCGGCCATCGGGCGCAGCACGAACGCGGCATCCGCCTCGACTGCCGCCCACCCTTCGGCGAGTGCCGCCGCTGCCTCTGCCGCGGTGATCGAGCCTTTGAAGCTGTCTGGTGCGACGACGACGGTGGTGGGCATGGTTCGAGCCTAGTTCCGGGCCGGAAAACTCCGTCAGTGAGTGCTCGAGCGCTCGATCAGCTCGGTCGGCACGACGTGCGAGCCCGCGTCGGCATCACCATCGGCGCTCTCGATCTCAGCGACGAGCGCGGACACGGCCACCTCGGCGAGCGCGGCGAAGTCCTGACGGATCGTCGTGAGCGGAGGGCGAAAGTTGGCGGCATCCGGCACGTCGTCGAAGCCGATCACGCTCACATCGTCCGGCACACGGCGGCCGCGATCGGCGAGCCCGCGAATGAGACCGAGAGCCATCTGATCGTTCGCGCTGAACACCGCAGCGGCCTGTTCGAGCGAGGCGGCAACGGCATGGCCGGACTCCGCCGACCAGTCCCCGCGCACGACCTGCGGGGCCTGGATGCCAGCGGCCTGGAGCGTCTCGCGCCATCCGCGCTCACGCTCGGCTGCGGCGAACGATCCCTCCGGACCGGCGACGTGGTGCACGGTCGCGTGCCCGAGCTGCAGCAGGTGACGCGTCGCGGCCCGCGCACCCCCGGCATGATCGCTGCTCACCGCGCGGAACCCGCTGTCGGCGGCGGCATCCACGACAACGAGACGGAGCCCCTCCGGCTGATCAGATGCACTGGTGAGCGCAGACGCCTCGTTCAGCACGATCGCCCCGTCGACCCCCTGATCCTGGAGACGCTCGAACGCCGCGGCGACATCGCCTACCGCGGTCACCACCATCAGCGCGTAGCCACGGCGTTCCGCCGCCTCTGCGGTGGCCTGCAGCATCCGCGAGTTCCCCACCGTCGCCAGCGTCGTCGCGACGATCCCGAGCGTCTGCGACCGCCCGGTGCGCAACGCACGGGCCGCGCGGTGGGGACGGTATCCGAGCTCGGCCATGGCCTGCTCGACCCGCGCGCGTGTGGCGGGATCCACCCGCGGGCTGTCGTTGACGACCCGTGACACGGTCTGCCCCGACACCCCGGCGCGACCGGCGACCATCGCCATCGACACGCGTCCGGACGGCGCGCTGCGGCGGCGAGGGCGCTCGAGCCCGAAGACGTCGTCGGTCACGGCATCCCTCCTGGTCCTGACATGCGCGGCGTCCTAACGCGCCGCACAACTCCTGCGTGTTGACGTTATCACCGCCAGCGAGTTACCGTGTTGACGTGAACATGGAAGATTCTCGTGAGTTGCGCGGCGCCGCCGAAGACCGCGCAACCGAACGTCCTGCGTGCGAACTCGGCGCCGGCGTCATCAAGCGCCCCACGACACTCGCCGACGGCCGCGAGCTCATCTACTACGACGACCCGGGAACAGCCCTCGGCCCCGACCGTTCGGTCGACGCACGCACGCTCGACCCACGTCCCGGCACCGCGACGATGCGCCTGGATGTGCTGACCGGCGACTGGATCACCGTCGCCGAAGGCCGGCAGAACCGGGTCATGATGCCCGGCGCCGATGCCGACCCACTCGCCCCGCAGACCCCGACGAATCCGTCAGAGGTGCCGTCACTGTATGACGTCGCGGTGTTCGAGAACCGCTCCCCGGCCTTCGGCCCTGCCCTCACTGAATCCCACGGAGCGGCGCCCGCCGCCGCCAATCCTCCGCGCGGTCTCGACGACCTCGCCGCCCTCGGCCTCGGTCGCAGCCGCACAGCCGTCGGGCGCTGCGAGGTCGTCTGCTTCAGCCCCGACCACTCCGGATCGTTCGGCACGCAGTCTGTCACCCGTGCTCGCACTGTGATCGAGGCCTGGGCCGATCGCACCGCCGCGCTGTCGCAGCTACCGGGCATCGAGCAGATCTTCCCGTTCGAGAACCGCGGCGAGGCGATCGGCGTGACCCTGCCCCATCCGCACGGGCAGATCTACGCCTACCCTTACATCACCCCGCGCACGACCCGCCTGCTGGAGAGCATCGACCGCACGGCGCCGGAGCTGTTCCAGCACATCCTCGATCTCGAACAGGGCTCGGAGCGCGTCCTGCTCCGCGGCGAGCACTGGACGGCGTTCGTGCCGTTCGCGGCACGCTGGCCGCTCGAGGTGCATCTCATGCCGCACCGCCACGTGCCCGACTTCGCCGAGACCACCGCAGCCGAGCGCGATGAGCTCGCCCCGCTGTATCTCAAGCTGCTCCGCGGTGTCGATGCGCTGTATGAGACGCCCACCCCGTACATCGCCGCGTGGCATCAGGCGCCGGTGAACGTCGGCCGCGACTCCGTCCGACTGCACCTTCAGGTGACCAGCCCGCGCCGCGCCGCCGACAAGCTGAAGTTCCTCGCCGGATCCGAGGCGGCGATGTGGGCATGGACCGCCGAAGTCGCCCCGGAGCAGTCCGCCGAGCGGCTCCGCGACGCCATCGCCCGGGTCGGCGAGGTCGCCTGATGACGACGCTGGATGCCGCGACCGCCCTGTTCCGCGAGCTCACCGGCCGCACGCCGGATGGGGTCTGGTCTGCGCCGGGACGGGTGAACCTGATCGGCGAGCACACCGACTACAACGACGGATTCGTGCTGCCGTTCGCGACCCCGCACCGCACCTATGCCGCAGTCGGTATACGCGATGACGGTCGCATCCGCGTGGCGTCGACGTTCGCGGATGAGCCGGTCGAGTTCGCCCTGGACGAGCTGCCGCGCCTGTTCCCGACCGCAGCCGGCGACGGACCGGCCGTCCCTGAGTGGGCGGCGTATCCGCTCGGCGTGGCGTGGGCCCTCCAGCTCGCCCACGCCGCGACCGGCGAACCAGCCGACATCCGCGGCGTCGACATCGCCATCTCCTCCGACGTCCCCGTCGGCGCGGGCCTCTCCTCCTCCGCCGCGATCGAGGGGGCGACCGCATCCGCGCTGAACGACCTCTGGCGCACCGGCCTGGACCGCCCGGCACTCGCAAGCATCGGCCGGCGCGCGGAGAACGAGGCCGTCGGCGCACCGACCGGCATCATGGACCAGATGGCGTCGATGCTCGGCGAGTCCGACGCGGCCCTGTTCCTCGACTGCCGCACGCTCGACGCACACGCAGTGCCGCTCGGGATGACGGGCCTCTCCCTCCTGGTCATCGACACTCGCGTCTCGCACGCGCACTCCACCGGCGGGTACCGCGAGCGGCGCGCATCGTGCGAGAAGGGCGCCGCCATCATGGGCGTCCCCGCCCTGCGCGACGTCTCGGTCGACGACCTCCCGCGCGCCAGGGAACTCATGGATGACGTGGCCTTCCGCCGCGTGCGGCACATCGTCACCGAGAACCAGCGGGTGCTCGACACCGTGCGCACGCTGCGTGTGAGCGGTGCGCGCGCGATCGGCGACCTGCTCGTCGCCTCGCACGCCTCGATGCGCGACGACTTCGAGATCTCGATCCCCGAGCTCGACACGGCGGTCGGCGCCGCCCTGGATGCCGGAGCGCTCGGTGCCCGCATGACCGGCGGCGGATTCGGCGGGGCCGCGATCGCGCTGGTCGAGGAGGGCGACGTGCAGGCCGTGTCGGATGCCGTCACTGCCGCGTTCGCGGCATCCGGGTTCGCGGCACCGCACCTCTTCACCGTCACGCCGTCCGCCGGCGCCCACCACGACGCCTGACCCACCCCGAGATTGCATTCCGCGGCCGAGATCGGCTGAAATGCCGGGCATCTCGGCCGCGGAATGCAATCTCGCAAGGATGGGAGGATGGGAGACGCAAGAACCGAGAGGAAGTTCATGTCCTGGATCGTCACCGGCGGCGCCGGCTACATCGGATCGCACGTCGTACGCGCACTCGCGGATGCCGGGCTCGCCCCCGTCGTCCTGGACGACCTCTCCAGCGGCATCCCGTCGTTCGTGCCGGAAGGCGTGCCGTTCGTACAGGGCAGCATCCTCGATCGTGAGCTCGTCGAGAAGGCGCTGCGCGACCACGACGCCGACGGCGTCATCCATGTCGCCGGCTTCAAGTACGCCGGCGTCTCGGTGCAGCGTCCGCTGCACACCTACGCCCAGAACGTCGAGGGCACCCGTGTCATCCTCGAGGCGATGGAGGCGGCCGGAGTCCGCAACATCGTCTTCTCGTCGTCGGCCGCAGTGTTCGGCACGCCCGATGAAGAGCTGGTCGTCGAAGACACCGCCAAGAAGCCCGCGAGCCCGTATGGCGAATCCAAACTGATCGGCGAGTGGATGCTGCGCGACCAGGCGATCGCGACGGCAGAGTCCGAGCATCCGCTGCGTCACACCTCGCTGCGCTACTTCAACGTCGTCGGCTCCGCCGACCCCACCGTCTACGACGTCAGCCCGCACAACCTCTTCCCCATCGTGTTCGAGGCGCTGCTGGCCGGCAAGACCCCGCGCATCAACGGCGACGACTACGCGACCCCCGACGGCACGAACGTGCGCGACTACGTGCACGTCGGCGACATCGCTGCCGCACATGTCGAAGCCGCCAAGCGCCTCGCCGCCGGCACACCGATCGAGGCGGCCTACAACCTCGGCTCCGGCGACGGGCTGTCCGTGAAGCAGATCATGGACGCCATGGTGCGCGTCACCGGCGTCGACTTCACGCCCGAGATCGGACCGCGTCGCCCCGGTGACCCCGACCGCATCGTCGCCGCGGGTGACCTCGCCGCCCGCGACCTGGACTGGAAGATGCGCTACACGGTCGACGAGATGGTGCGGACGGGCTGGGAAGCCCGACGCAACGCACGCTGAGCCCGCCCCTCTCAGAGGCTGTGGAGAGTCGAGCAGCCCACCCGGCTACGCTTCAACCGTGGAGCCCTCCCCGATCGTCCAGACCGCTTCCGGACCAGTGCGCGGCTTCTGGCGCGACCACGGCACCCCCGGCGCGTCGGCCGCGTTCCTCGGCATACCGTTCGCGAAGCCCCCGGTCGGCAAGCTGAGATTCGCCGCGCCCGTCCCGCCCGCCCCGTGGACAGAGACGCTGGACGCCACGGCCTACGGGGCAACCGCACTGCGGGTCTCCGGCGACGACAACCTCATCCCCGAGCCGGCGGTTCCGGGAAAGAGTACGCTCAACGTCAACGTGTTCACCCCCGCGCTCGACGGCTCGCGCCCCGTGCTGGTCTGGATCCACGGCGGCGGCTACACCGAGGGGTCGCCCGCGAGCCCCTGGTACGACGGCGCCCGCTTCAACCGCGACGGCGTCGTCACCGTCTCGATCTCGTACCGACTCGGCTTCGACGGCTTCGGATACATCGTCAGCGCCCCGGCGAACCGCGGCGTGCGCGACTGGCTCGCCGCGCTGGAGTGGGTGCAGCAGAACATCGCAGCGTTCGGCGGCGACCCGGCGCGCGTCACGATCGGCGGACAGTCGGCCGGCGGCGGCGCCGTTCTGACGCTGCTCGGGATGCCGCAGGCACAGCACCTGTTTCGCGCGGCGATGTCCATCTCCGGCGCCCTGGCGGACGTGCCCCTCGAGACCGCCCGCGGACGCGCCGAGCGCATCGCCGCACTCGGCGGCGTCAGTGCCGACGTCGACGGATTCCGCAGCCTCACCGAGCGCCGCATCCGCCAACTGCAGCCGAAGGCCGCGACCCCGCGGAAGGGCGTCGGCATGGTCCTGGATCTGCTCACCGAGGGGCTGCCGTGGGGCCCGATGATCGACGGCGACCTGCTGCGGCAGCCGACCGTCGACTCGCTCGCCGCCGGCATCGGTGCCGACAAGCCGCTGCTGATCGGCGCCACCGATGACGAGTTCACGATGGTCGCTGAGCGCGAGGGCGGCAAACTGCGGATGATCCCCGCCGGCATCCTGCTGCTGCCGTTCCTCAGGACGCGCGCGATCCGGCGCGCCTATCTCACATCCAATGCCGCGCAGCGGGCGAAGGGCAGCGTCGCGGTCGTCGGCCGATTCATCAGCGACCACGTCTTCCGCGTGCTCATCCCTCGGGTCGCCGAGGCGCGCCGAGATGCGGATGCCGAGACCTGGGCCTACCGGTTCTCATGGGTGTCGCCCACCAAGGGGTGGGCCTGCCACTGCCTCGACGTGCCGTTCTGGTTCGACGGACTCGACCGCGAGAAGGTCGCGTCGCTCGCCGGCCCGCGACCGCCGCAGGAGTTGGCCGACGAGATGCACGCCTCGGCGGTCAGCTTCGTCAGCGACGGCGAGCCCGGGTGGCCGGCGTGGTCGACAGCGCCCGGCATCGCGCGGGTGTTCGGGGGCGACGGGGCGGCCGTTTCGGAGGATGCCTACGACAGCGTGCTCGCGCTGGTGTGAGCGTCTGCACCGAGGCGCTTTCGACTCGTCGCTGCGCTCCTCGCTCAAGCCGTTTCGTCTCGCTGCGCTCGCTCAACGACCCGGGCTGCAGTCCCGGGCCTACCGGGCCTGCCCCGAACCGAGCCGCTCGACGATCTCGGCGACGAGCTCGTCCGGCGCCCGGTCGACCGTCACCTCGAACCCTGCCTCGTCGCTCTCGAGGTCCTCGAGCGTCGCCACCTGCGAGTCGAGCAGCGACGCCGGCATGAAGTGATCGGTCCGCGTCTGCGCGCGCGAGAGCAGCAGCTCCCGCGACCCGGTCAGGTGCACGAACACGACGCCCGGTCCTGCCGCCCGGATGCGGTCGCGGTACACGCGCCGCAGCGCGCTGCAGGCCATGACGAGACCGGTGCCCTCCGACGCGCCGAAGCGGGCCCCGACCGCGTCGAGCCACGGCCAGCGGTCGTCGTCGGTCAGCGCGGTGCCGGCATTCATCTTCGTCCGGTTGGCGGCGGAGTGCAGGCTGTCGGCATCCGCGAAGGGTACGCCCAGCGCGTCGGCGAGGGCGATGCCGACGGTGGACTTGCCCGCCGCCGACACCCCCATGACACAGACCAGCGGGGCGTGGTGGTTCACCAGTCGTGCACCGTTCCGTCGGCGAGACGGTTGTATGGCAGGTACGCCTGCTCGTACGGGTACTTGCCGGCCTCGTCGACATCGAGCGTGACGCCGAGCCCTGGCTGGTCGCCGGGGTGGAGCAGCCCGTTCTCCCAAGTGAAGGACTGATGGAAGACCTGGTCGGTCTTCTCGGAGTGCTGCATGTACTCCTGGATGCCGAAGTTGTGGATGCTGAGCCCGAGGTGCATCGCCGCCGCCATGCCGACCGGCGAGATGTCGGTCGGACCGTGCATACCCGACTTGATCTGGTACTGCGCCGCGTAGTCGAGGGTCTTCTTCAGCGGCGAGATGCCGCCCATGTGCGTGACCGCACCGCGGACGTAGTCCATGAGCTGCTCGCGGATGAGGTCCTTGAAGTCCCACACCGTGTTGAAGATCTCGCCGATCGCGAGCGGAGTGGTGGTGTGCTGGCGCACCAGGCGCAGCGCCTCCTGGTTCTCGGCCGGCGTGCAGTCCTCGAGCCAGAACAGGTCGTAGGGCTCGAGCGACTTGCCGAGCTTGGCGGCCTGGATCGGCGTCATCCGGTGGTGTCCGTCGTGCAGCAGCGGGATCTCGGGACCGAACTCGTTGCGCACCGCCTCGAAGACGCCGGGAAGGTGCCGCATGTAGGAGCGGGTGTCCCAGTCCTCCTCGACCGGCTTGGCGCCGCGGCGGGCCGGCTCGTGGTCGTAGCGCACCTCGCCGCCGCCCGCATCCGCGGCCTGTGATGCGATGCCGTAGATGGCCTTGAGGCCCGGCACGCCGGTCTGGATCCGGATGGCCTTGTACCCCTGGTCGAGGTGCGAGCGCACCGAGTCGAACAGCTCGGGCAGCTCCTTGCCGGAGGCGTGGCCGTAGGCCATCAGCCCCGTGCGCGATGCGCCGCCGAGCAGCTGGTAGACCGGCATCCCGGCGGCCTTGCCCTTGATGTCCCACAGCGCCATGTCGACGGCGGCGATCGCGGCCATCGTGACCGGACCCCGACGCCAGTACGCCGAGCGGTACAGGAACTGCCAGGTGTCCTCGATGCGATGCGCATCCCGGCCGAGCAGCAGCGGGACGACGTGGTCTTTCAGATAGCTCACCACGGCGAGTTCGCGACCGTTGAGCGTGGCGTCGCCGATGCCGACGTGCCCTTCGTCGGTCGTCAGCCGCAGCGTCACGAAGTTCCGCCCCGGGCTGGTGACGATGACTTCAGCCTTGTCGATGATCATGATTCCTCCAGGGGGGGGCGGTTCCGGGTGTTCGGTGTCGGCACGCAACCGCAGCAACGATATCCGGTTCCGTGATGCTCGTCGACCAGAGCGGGGCTGAGGTTGCCGGTGTGCGCATCACATGCTCCGACAGCCTCAGCCCTCCGTCCTATCCGACCAGCGTGATCTCGTTGGGCGTCTGGGGAAGCTCGGCCTCAGCGATCTGCGCGCCCGTGGCGGCGTCGATCGCGACGATGGAGCGGTTCGCTGCATCTGTGACGTAGACGATGTCCCCGTCGGCGGCGATCGCCGGGTGCGGCTGCTGCCACTCGCTCGGCCCCGCCCACGGTTCGATCGCGTCGTAGGACGCCGTGATCTCACCAGTCGCCGGGTCGATCACGTGCAGCTTGCCGTCCGATCCGATCATCGCGGCGTCGCCGCTCTCGATGCGCGTCACACCGCGGAACGTGTAGCTGACGCCTTCCGGCAGCTCGACCTTCTCCAGGGTCTTGGCGGCGGTGTCCACCAGCGCGATCTGGGTCAGCAGGTAACCCTCGGCATCCGGATCATCCTTGTAGTCCATGACGACGAGCGGGCTGCCCTCCGACACGTAGGCGTTGCCGATGCGCCCGTATTCGTCGGGCGAGGTCAGCTTGGTGATCTCGCCGTCGTGGAACACGAGCGCACCGTTCTCGCAGCCGAACACGACGGCCTCGTCCTGCGCGGTCCCCTCGCCGTGGACGCCGGGGCATTCCGCGCTGGCTGCCAGCTCCGTGCCATCGGCGTCAACGGCGCGGATGCCGGTGCGACCGCTCGCGTCGCCGACGGTAGTGACGAACGTGCTGTCCTCCAGCAGCACGGAAACGCCGTGGTGCGCCTCGACACCCTCGATCACCTGCGCCTCCGGCAGCGCACCGTCGATGTCTGCCAGCTCCGCGGTGTCGAAGATCGTGGTGTCGCTGGTGGCGTCGTCGTAGAGCACGGTCTTCCCGCCGTGCCTGACCACGTGCCCTGCCGCTGCGGCTTCCACGACCAGATCGGTGAGCTCGGGCTCGCGCATGTCGAGCAGATGGAAGCCCTCCGACGTGGTGACGAAGGCGTGGCGGCCGTCGCCGGCGGAGTTGAGCCGGACGAAGTCCTCCGATGGGAGGTCGCCGATCACCTCGAGCGTTTCGCCGTCGACGACGAGCACGCCTCCGGCGTACGCCACGGCGATGCGAGGCCCGTCGGTCGCGGCATCCGCGCCCGTGGACGTCGATTCCGGCGACTGCGCTGCCGGCTGGGCCGCGCACCCGGCCAGCAGCAGCGCGGCGACCCCGGCTCCGGCCGCGAAGCGCGCGGTTCGGTTCAGCTGTGTCATTCTCTTCCTTTCGTTGTGCCCTCTCGGGCGGGTCATGGGCTCAGGCCCTGGACGATGCGCTCGGTGTTGACGCGCATCATGTCGAGGTAGGTGTCTCCTGGCTCGCCGGTCGGTGCGAGCGACTCGGTGATGAGCTCCACCACGGCGACGTCCCGATCGGCCTCGTCTGCGAGCACCTGCACGAGTCGGTCGGGCTGGGAGGACTCCGCGAAGATCGTGCGGACACCCGCGGTGTCGATCGCCGTCACGAGCTCGTGCAGGTCGGCGGGGCTGGGGGCGGCGAGCGTGGTTCCGCCGGGGATGGCCGCGCCGAGGAGGGTCACGTCGAAACGCCGCGCGAGGTAGCCGAAGACGTGGTGATTCGTCACGAGGGCACGGTGCTCGGCGGGGATCGCGCCCAGCGAGCCCGCCATCTCCTCATCGAGCGCGAGGAGCGACGCACGGTAGTCGTCGGCGGCGGTGAGGACGTCGGCCTCGGCGTCGCCGGCGAGCTCGCCGAGCAGCGGCGCGATCGCGTCGACGACGAGCAGCATCTGCCCGGGGTCTGTCCAGAAGTGCGGATCTGGTCCGGCTCCCTCGGCGTACTCGAGCACGTCGAGGTGGTCTCCGGCCTCCACGACGGGGACGCCGTCGCGCGCTGCCGCCTCCACGTGCTGCGCGAGGCCTTCTTCCAGCCCGAGTCCGTTGGCGACTATGAGGTCGGCGTCGCGGAGTCCCGCGACCTGCTGTGCGGAGAGTTCGAACGAGTGCGGGTCGGCTCCCGGGGTCATCAGCGTGACGACCTCGAGCTGCTCCCCTGCGATCTCGGACACGACGTCCCCGAGGATGTTCGTGGTCACGTACACGCTCGGCCGGTCGTCGGCCGGCGTCGCGCAGCCGGCGAGGCCGCCGGCTGCGACGAGGAAGGCGAGCAGAATCGCTGCGGCCCGCCTCATCGGCCCGTCCCCGCGAGATGCAGCGGCTCCGCCTCGACCTCGAACGCGCGGGAGACGCGAGCGCCGTCCGCCGGGTCGATCTCCCACATGGTCTGCTCGGCCGGCCCGTTCAGATAAGCACGGTTCTGGTCGACCACGAAGGTCACACCGGCTGCGAGATCGGGATCGGCGAGGGATGCCGCGACGAGCGGTTCGGTACGGGCGGTGATCTCACCGTCCGCGAGGACGAGCACTGCGCCATCTGCCGTAAGGGCGAGGACTCGTGCGGCGTCGTCGTCGACGGCCACGACCTGCACGATCTCCTCGTCGATCTCGTGGAACGACCACGTCCGCTCGCGGGTGTCCAGCAGCCAGAATCCTGCATCTCCGGCGAGCGCGGCGACCGTCGGCCGGCTTTTGCGGGCGGCGAACGACGTGGCCTGCGAACCTGTCTCCGCGACGGCATCCGCCGGGTAGCCGATGCGCTCCCACTCGTCAGGATCTCCGCCGACGGACAGCACCGCCCCGTCGGCGCAGCCGACGACGGTCCCGACGACAGTAGCGATCGTGCCCGCCGCCCCCGCGCATGCGACGGTTTCGCCCGCGGTGCCGTCAGCGGAGACCATCCGCAGCGCTCGCACGACTCCGGATCCATCCGGTTCGGTCACGGCAGCGCCGTGTGTCAGCGGGACGACGAGCCCGTCATGCGGTTCGACCGGTACACGGAAGCTCTCGACGATCTCGCCGTCGGCGAGGGCGGGCGTCTCGATCAGGACGGCCTCGCCGTCGAACAGCATCCCGACGCCGACTTCGCCTGGCACGACCGACGCACGGCCGGAGCCGGTGACCTCGCCGATGACCCTCGCCGGCGCCTCGTAGTAATGGAAGTGGTCGACGTGGCTCCAGGTCCACACTCCGCTGTCGATCACGGCGACGGACCCTTCGCGGATGCCGAACAGGTATCTGCCGTCCGAGACGAGGTCGTCGATCGGGTCGATCTCGGCGAGGATCGACTGGCTCTCATCGAGGAGATCGAGATGGTGCACCGCGCCATCGGCGTCCACAGTCGTGAGGTGCAGGGCGGGCTCAGAGAGCTCGTGGGCTCCTGCGATCTCGCCATGGCCGTCATCGGCCGCCGAGTCCGGCGAGGAGACAGTCCCGGGGTGTGCGGCGCAGGCGGTGAGGGCGAGAAGCAGGACGCCGCCGACGGCGGCGAGGCGGGATCTCATGAGTTCCTTTCGGCACGGATGCGGAGGCGCCCTTGGGCGAGCGGGGACAGGATGCGATGCGCGAGCGCAGATACGACCGCCGAGAGGATCGCGACGAAGGCGACTGTGGCGCCCGCAGCTGTGCCGGCATGCCAGGAGATGAGCAATCCGAGGGCGACGGCCGCGGTCCCGATCAACCCGGCGAGCGCCATCGTGGAGGGGATGCGGGTCGTCCAGCGTCCTGCGGCGACGGCGGGCCCCAGCAGCATCCCCACCACGAGCAGCGAGCCGACCGCCTGATACGCCGCGACGACCGCGAGCGTGATGAGGCCGACCAGGAGCGCGTGCGCGACGCGCGGACGGAGACCGAGCAGCTGCGCCTGCCTGGGGTCGACCGTGACCGCGACGAAGGATCGGTGGCCACCGATCGCCACGACGAGCGTGATGAGGGCGACGACCGCCAGCATCGCGATGTCGGCTGCGGAGGCTGCGAGGATGTCGCCGAACAGGATGGCGGTGGCATCGGTCGCGAAGCTCCGGGATGCCGAGATGATGATGACGCCGAGAGCAAGGCTGGCGACGAACAGCAAGCCGATGCTGGTATCCGCGGAGAGGCGCCCGCGCCGCTGCAGCATGCTGATACCGACCGACATACCCGATGCGCTGACCGCGGCGCCCAGAACGGGCGGGATGCCGAGCAGCGTCGCGACGGCGATTCCGGGGAGCATCCCGTGCGCCATCGCCTCCCCGAGGAAAGCCATCCCGCGCAACACCACCCAGGTGCCGACGACACCGCAGATGACTGCGACGAGCGCGCCGGTGAGGAGGGCGCGCTGCACGAAGGAGGCGGCGAAAGGATCCAGCAGGAATGACACAATCAGGGACTGTAGCAGTTATTGAGAATGATTTTCATTTGCAATACTGAGGACGTGTCTCCTGCATCGGCTCTTCTCCCGACCACGCTCGTCCTCTCGCTTCGCGGCGTCGACGTGATCCGCAATGGACATCCGGCACTGCGCGGCGTCGATGCCCGAGCACATGCCGGACGCCTGCTGGTCGTCGTCGGACCGAACGGCTCTGGGAAGTCGACGCTGCTCTCTGTGGCGGCCGGACTCCTCCCGCCAGACCGCGGAGTCGTGGAGACGCGGTCGCACACGCGCATCGCCCTTCTCCCGCAGTCCACAGCACTCGCCGCGCACTTGCCGCTGACGGTCACCGATGTCGTCGCGATGGGTTCGTGGGCGCGCCTAGGCGCGTGGCGACCGTCCCGCAGAGCCGACCGTCACGCGGTGGCGGAGGCTATCGCGGCCGTCGAGCTCGTCGATCTTGCCCGGCGGCCGATCGGGACGCTCTCCGGCGGACAGCGTCAGCGCGCCCTCCTCGCACAGGTGCTCGTGCAGCGGGCGGACCTCGTGCTGCTCGACGAGCCGATGGCCGGACTCGACGCCCGCTCTCGCGAGATCATCGCGGCGTCGATCGTTCGCCTCACGGAGGCGGGCGCCGCCGTGATCGCAGTCACCCATGACCCTGCCGAGTTCATCACGATCGACGACGTGCTCGAGCTGAACGACGGACGGGTGAGCGGCTGAGTGGCGCTTTCAGGGCATCGTCGTCTGCGCGTGCGGCATCCGCGCCTGCATGATCCGGATCGCCTCGGGGTTGTCGTCGACGAGCACGGCGTCGCGGCCGAGTGCCGAAGCCACAGCACCGGTGGTGCCGCTGCCGGCGAAGAGATCCAGCACCCGGTCACCGGGACGGCTCGACGCCTGCACGATCCGGCGCAGGATCCCCTCGGGCTTCTGCGTCGGGTAGCCGGTCTTCTCCCGTCCCGTGGTCGGGACGATCGTGTGCCACCAGACATCGGTGGGGAGCTTGCCGCGTGCGGCCTTCTCGGGCGTGACGAGGCCGGGGGCCATATAGGGCTCGCGGTCGATGTCGTCGGCGTTGAACACGTGCCCGCCCGGAGTCTTCACGTAGACGAGGATCGTGTCGTGCTTGGTCGGCCACCGTCTGCGCGACTTGGCGCCGTAGTCGTAGGCCCAGATGAGCTCGTTGAGGAACGCGTCGCGGCCGAACACGGCATCCAGCATCACCTTGGCGTAGTGCGCCTCACGGTAATCGAGGTGCAGATACAGGGTGCCGTCGTCGGCGAGCAGCCGCCACGCCTCCTCGAGACGCGGCATGAGGAAGTCGCCGTAGTCGTCGAACCGGTCGTCGTAGGTGCGCAGCATGCCCCGCACTCGCTCGTACTCGTGCCCGTGGAACCCGTGCCGGATCTCACCCGCCGGCTCCACCCCCGCCGCGAAACTGCGGAGCTCCTCCCCGGATCCGCCGGTTTCCGGTGCCTGCGCGGCTGATTCCGGCTGCTTCTCCGGAGTTGTGCGGGTGCGCCGAGCGGTGACGATCTGCCGCTCCTGCGCCCGCCCGGTGTTGAACGGTGGATCCAGGTAGATGAGCGTGAAGGATGCCGACGGCAGGGTCCGCGCGACGGCGAGGTTGTCGCCCTGGATGATCTGGACGGCACCGGTCCCCGAGTCCGCGGAAGGGTCCGGGGTCACAGCAGGCTGCGCTTATGGGACACGGTGCAGCCACGCGTCGGTGGAGAACTTCGACTCCACGAGCGCCTCGGCGTCGGAGTACTCATCGGGCGCGATCGTGCCGTCCTCGGCATCCGTCAGCGAGCGGAACGTGGCCTTGAAGCTGTCGATGATCTCGGCGCGGGTGAGTCCGGTCTGCGTGCGCAGCGGATCGACGCGCTTCGCCGCCGACGTCGTTCCCTTGTCGCTCAGCTTCTCCTTGCCGATGCGCAGCACTTCGGCCATCACCTGGCCGTCGATGTCGTACGAGATCGTCGCGTGGTGCAGCACGCCACCGTTCGCGAGGCGCTTCTGCGCTGCGCCGCCGATCTTCCCCGACGGGCTGGCGATGTCGTTCAGCGGCTGATAGGTCGCGTCGATTCCCAGCGACCGGAGCGCCTGGAGCACCCAGTCGTCCAGGAACGCGTACGAGTCGGCGAACGTCAGGCCCTGCACGAGGGATGCCGGCACGTACAGCGAGTACGTGATGATCTGTCCTGCTGCCATGAGCATCGCCCCGCCGCCGGAGATGCGGCGCACGACGTCGAAGCCGTGGCGCTCGGCGCCCTCGGGGTCGACCTCGTTGCGGTACGACTGGAACGAACCGATGACGACCGCGGACTCCTCCCACTCCCAGATCCGCAGGGTCGGGCGGCGGCGCCCCTCCCCCACCCGCGAGGTGAGCACCTCGTCCAGCGCGAGGTTCATCCGCGGCGAGACGGCCTTCTCATGCACGATCTCCCAGTCGAAGTCGCGCCAACCCGGCGCGGTCACGAGCGCACGGCGCACGGCGGTTCCGACGGACTCGGGAGTGAAGCCGAGCAGCTGGGCTCCGGCGGGGAGCGCAGCGCGCACCGCATCGGCGATGACGGTGGCATCGGACTCGGCGGGCAGTCCGTTGACGGCGGCGTTGATGTCTTCGAGCGCGGAGTCCGGCTCGAGGAAGAAGTCTCCGGCGAGCCGGAAGTCCGTCAGCCTGCCGTCTGCGACCTCGACATCGACGACGACGAGCTTTCCACCGGGGACCTTGTACTCACCATGCACGAGTCCAGCTTAACGCCGGCTCCTTCGACAGGCTCAGGGACCCGCGAGGGCGTGCGGGTCGTTGAGCGGAGGCGCGCAGCGCCGCAGACGAAACGGGCTGAGCGAGCGCAGCGAGTCGAAGCCTCCACAGCACCCAGAAGCTCAGCGGGCCGGGATGTGCTTGTCGAGCCAGGCGAGCAGGTCCGCGCGGACCTCCTGCTGCTGCATCTCGTTGAAGATCTCGTGGCGGGCGTCCGGATACACCAACGTGGTGACGTCGGTGAGCCCCGACCGCGAGCGGTACTCGTCGGCGAGCTTGTGCACGCTGTGCGGGCCGCCGACCGGATCGTCGCGTCCCACCAGCAGCAGCATCGGGATATCGCGGCCGAGGTCCTTGGCGGGCCGGCCGTACAGCTTCAGCGCCTCGATCGGCCCGAACAGCTTCAGCAGAGGCACGTTCGTGGTGAGCGGGTCCTCGTCGAACTCCTTCCAGACGGCCTTGTCGCGGCTCAGCCATTCGTAGCCGGTGGCGTCCTTGCCCTCCCAGCGCGCGTTGAGCGGCGCGGCGTTCAGGTCGCGGATGGTGCGCAGCGCGGAGCCGGAGAGGATGACGGCATCCCACGCCTCGGGATGCTCGTTCACGAGCATCTGCGCCAGGAACGAGCCCCACGAGTGCCCGAACAGGACGAGGGGCAGGTCAGGATGCGCCTCACGGATGATCCCGGTCAGCTGCCACACCGCGTCCTTGGCGGCACGCAGACCACCCTTGCCCAGCCGACCCAGCCGTGCGGGGCCGCCGTGCTGACGGATCCCGGTGCGACCGTGACCGCGATGATCGTCGGCGTACACGATGAACCCGGCCGCCGTGAGATCGGCGATCAGCTTGCCGTACCGGCCGGCGTGCTCGCCGACGCCATGGAGCAGCTGCACGACACCCCGCGGCGTTCCCTGCGCGTCGTGGACGTCGTAGACGATCGCGACGCCGAACGCGTCGGTGAACTCCGATGTCTGGGGCATGGGACGAGTCTAGAGTCGCCGGACGCTCGGCGTCAGAGCTTCAGCGCCGCCCGCACCGCGAACGCGGCATCCCGGTCGGTGACCTCGTATCCGCCGACCCCGTCGGCGGCCGATCCCATCCGCACTCCGCTGTCGCCGACGATCGTCCTCTTGGCCGAGAAGTGCAGCGCGTCGACTCCGGTGTCGGCGAGCGCGAGGGCGGATGCCGCGTTGACGCCGCTGCCCGCCATGATCTCGATCCGTCCTGCTGCCGCGGTCGCCATTGCGCGTAGGGTGTCGACGCCGTCGATGGCGGCGGATGCTCCGCCTGAGGTGAGCACGCGCCGCAGTCCCAGCTCGATCGCCCTTTCGAGCGATGCGATCGGATCGGCGGTGACATCGATCGCCCGGTGCAGGGTCACGGATGCTCCGCCGGCGGCATCCCGCAGACGCGCGACGGCATCTATGTCGAGCGCTCCCGACCCGTCCAGCGCGCCGACTACGACGCCTGCGGCTCCTGCCGAGACAGCACGTTCGACGTCGCGAACGGACACCGCGATCTCGTCGGCGTCGTACTGGAACCCGCCGGCGCGGGGGCGGATGAGCACGTGGATCTCGGGGCCGTCATCCCCCGCGGCATCCAGCGCCAGCTCGAGCGTGGCGGGAGACGGGGTGAGCCCGCCGAGCGCGAGCGCCTGGGTCAGTTCGACGCGTGCCGCGCCGACCTCTCTGGCGATGCGGACTCCTGCGGGATCCTGGACGGCGAGTTCGAGTGCGACGGTCACGGCATCCATTCTCCACCCCTCGTTCAGAAAACTTAGTTAGACTACCTAAGTAATGACTGAACCGGACGATCTCCTCCACTCCACCGCCACCGACCTGCGCCTGTCCACCTTCCGCCTCGCCCGCCGACTCCGCCGCGAGCGCGCGGGCGACAACGTGAGCGACGCGCACTTCGCCGTGCTCGCGAACCTGAAGACGCACGGACGCCTCGCCATCGGCGAACTCGCACAGCGCGAGAGGGTAAGCGCTCCGACGATGTCCAACACCGTCGACGCACTCGCAGAGAGCGGGCTGGTCGTGCGGGTTCCCTCCGAGGACGACCGTCGCCGCGTCTACATCGAGATCACAGATTCCGGAACCGAGATCGTCAGCGCCACGGTGCAGAAGCGCGACGCCGCACTCGCAGACGCGATCGCCGAGCTCGACTTCACCGACGAGCAGCTGCGCACGCTCCGAGAAGCCGCTGCCCTGATGCGGAAGGTGGCAGAGCGATGATGGCGATGTTCCGCTCCTTCTCGACGTTCAACTACCGCATCTGGTTCTTCGGCGCCCTGGTGTCCAACATCGGCGGGTGGATGCAGGCCACCGCGCAGGACTGGGTCGTCCTCACCGAACTGACCGACAACGATGCCACCGCGATGGGCATCACGATGGCCCTGCAGTTCGGCCCGCCCCTGGTGCTCGTCAGCGTCACCGGCTGGGTCGCCGACCGCTTCGATCGCCGCAAGATCCTGCTGATCACGCAGTCGGTGCTGATGATGCTGGCGATCGGCGTCGCGGCCCTCCTGCTCACCGGCGTCATGACCTTGCCGCTGATGTTCTGCTTCGCGCTCATGTTCGGCATCACGAACGCGTTCGACGCGCCGGCTCGCCAGGCGTTCGTCTCCGACATGGTGGCACTCGAGGATGCATCGAACGCCGTCGCCCTGAACTCCGCGTCGTTCAACATGGCGCGCCTGATCGGCCCGGCCGTGGGTGGCCTGCTCATCGTCGCGGTGGGCACCGGCTGGGTGTTCGTCATCAACGCCGCGACGTTCCTCGCCATGCTGATCGCGCTGGTGATGATCCGCCGCGGCGAGCTGCTCCCCAGGGTGAAGAGCCGCGGTCGCAACGGACTGGCCGAGGGATTCCGGTACGTGTGGGCGCGCAGCGACCTCAAGGTCGTGTTCGTGATGGTGTTCCTCATCGGCGCGTTCGGCATGAACTTCCCGATCTACGCCTCCACGATGGCACTGGAGTTCGGCAGGCAGGCTGACGGCTACGGTGTGCTGAGCTCGGTGCTGGCGATCGGCTCGCTGGCGGGCGCGCTGCTCGCCGCCCGCCGCG
>NZ_BJUW01000008.1 GCF_007988825.1 Microbacterium aerolatum
CCGGCGGGAAAGGCGGCAGAGTTCTTCCGCGGCCACAGCACCCGCCATTGTGCGCCGCCGAGCGTGCCGTGCAGGCCGGCGGATGCCTCCACCGTCGGCGCACCACCCTCGCGAAGCATGGCGAGCAGTCGCCGCTCGTCATCCGATTCGACAGGACCGTGCAGCACCGTGCTCACCCGCCCTGCGACCGAGCCCGCGGCGCCGACGTGATCGGCATCGAAGTGCGTGAGCACCAGCAGGTCGATCCGGTCGATCCCCAGGGCACTCAGACACGTCGTTAGCGGCTCGGGCTCCATGCCGGTGTCGATGAGCGCGATCCGCTCCTCCGATCGGACGATGAGCGCGTCGCCCTGCCCCACGTCACACGCCGCGATCGCCCAGTCCTCCGGCACCGTCGTGCCGACGAGCGGTCCGGCCAGCAGCATCCGCCCGCCGAGCAGACCTCCCGCCACGACGAGCGTCGCGACCGACGCGATCCGCGACCACTGCGCCGCTCGCCCCCGGAACGGCGTCGCGCCGGCGAGCAGGATCCCGATCGCGCCGCTCAGCACGGCGACCAGGAGCGCGGCGCCGATCCCCGGCACCACGAGAGCGGTGCCGCCGGGCACCGATGAGGAGACGGTCGCGGTCGTCGCGATCCATGCTGCCGGCAGCCAGGCGGATGCCGCGAGCAGATCCGCCAGCGGTGGGATGGGTGCGGCGAGACAGGCGAGCAAGCCAACGACCGTGGCGATGGGCGCCGCCGGGTCGGCGAGCATGTTCGCGGGGACGCCGATCAGCGACTGCTGCTCGGCGAACAGGGCAATGATCGGCCCGCAGGCCAGCTGTGCGGCGATGGGGATGCCGATCGCAAAGGCGAGAGGCCGTGGCATCCATCGCGACATGCCGCGCGAGAGCGGCGGAGCCAGCACGATGAGGGCCGCGGTCGCCGCGGCGGAGAGCGCGAACCCTGGCGTCGCCGCGAGCCACGGGTCGGAGATCAGGATGCCGGTCACGGCGAGGCAGAGCACGCCGAGGCCGGCACTCGGCCGCCCGCACAGCAGAGTCAGCATGGCGAGCCCCGCCATGACCGAGGCGCGGATCACGCTGGGTTCCGGTGTCACGAGCACTACGAAGGCGGCCAGGGCGGTGAGCGCCGCCACGATACGCAGGCGTCGGCCGCCGCCGCAGATCCCGACGAACCAGAAGACGGCGCCGACGACGATCGCGCAGTTCGCGCCGCTGACCGCCGTGAGATGACTGAGACCGCTAGTGAGCATCGCGGCGTTGAGCTCCTCGGACACGGCTCTGGTGTCGCCCACGGCGAGGCCGGGCAGCAGGCCTGCGCCGGGTTCGGGCAGCCGGGTCGCCCGAGTGACGAAGTCCTCCCGCACCTGAGCGGCGATGCCGAACACGCCCTGCGCGGGCTCCACGATCTCGACCCGCATCCCGAAGACGACGATCGCGGCGCGCTCCCCCGCGTCGGTCGCCATCGCATCCCCGGTCACGCGGATGACGGCACCGAGGTCCAGCCCTGCAGCAGGATCCACGCCCACGCGCATCGGCGCGACGAGCGGCTCCGGCGATCCCAGCGTCCCTGCGCGCATCGACTGCACGTCGAACCAGACTCTGCCGTCGCTACCCTTCGCCGATGAGGATGAGATCTCTACGACGACCTCGACCACCCGCCCGTCCAGCGAGGCAGCGGCATCGCGCGCGGGGGCGGCGAGAGCCGCGGTCAGCGCAGTCGCCGCGGCGGCAAGGGCGAGGAGCACGACCAGACCGCCGCGCGGGCGGGGCTCTTCACCGCGCCGCGACATTCGCCACAGCATCCCGACTCCAACGATGCCTGCGACGGCGACGCCCCACCATGCGGCCTCCGGGATGTAGACGCACACCAGCGACATGGCCCACACGAGCCCGGCCAGCGGCACAAGCCGCAGGTCACGCACCCGCGTGCCGCCGGTCATACCCGCACCAGGTCGCGGAGCCCCGCGAGGAGTTTCTCGCCGATGCCCGATACCGCGAGCAGGTCATCCACCGAGCCGAACCGTCCGTTGGCCTCGCGCCAGTCGATGATCCGCTGCGCGAGCGCCGGGCCGATCCGCGGCAGCGTCTCCAGCGCAGCCTGATCTGCGTTGTTGAGGTCGATCAGGCCGTCGCCGACGGGAGCGGTCGCGCCGCCGTCCGGCGCGGCTCCTACCGCCGGCACGACCAGCTGCTCGCCGTCGCTCAGCAGCCGGGCCAGGTTCACCGCCTGCAGATCGGCATCGTCGAGGGTGCCTCCCGCCGCGGCCAGCGCGTCCACCACGCGGGCGTCAGGCTCCAGCACGTACAGACCCGGCTCATCCACCTGCCCCAGCACGTGGACGTACAGCTCGCCGCCGACCGAGACGTCGTCTTCGGGTGCATCGATCTGCACCGTCTGCGTCGGATCCGCCTGCCCGCGCATGATGCCGAGACCTACCGCTGCCGACAGCACGACGAGCCCGAGCACGACGGCCGCGCCGATGCTCAGTCGCAGACGCGAACGCACCGCCGGAGCAGATGCGGATTCACTCGCTGGCACCCCGCCACGCTAGGCCCGGGCGCCGAGCGCAGGATGCCGGGACCACCGCATCAGTGGAGAATCCGTTGATGCGGTCGGGTGTGCAGGGTCGGTCGGGCTGAGGACTGGCTTCGACTCGCCTGCGGCTCGCTCAACCCGTTTCGTCTCGCTGCGCTCGCTCAACGACCCGCGAACGAGATCCCGGCAATCACGTGCGGCTCGGTCAGCCCTTGACGGCGAAGTTCACCAGCTTCGGCGCGCGGACGATCACCTTGACGATCTCCTTGTCGCCGATCGCGCGGATGACGCGCTCGTCACCCCGTGCCAGCGCCTCCAGCTCGTCCGCCGTGATCTTCGCGGGAACCTCGAGCTGCGCGCGCACCTTGCCGTTCACCTGGGCGACGGCCGTGATGGTGTCTTCGACGAGCAACGCAGGATCAGCCTGACGCCACGTGACCAGGCCCACCGACGGCTCGTGCCCGAGCGCCTCCCACATCTCCTCCGCGGTGTGCGGAGCGATGAGGTCGAGCATCACGGCGACCGTCTCGACGGCTTCGCGGACGGCAGGGTCGCCGGCACCGGCGCCCGAGTCGACTGTCTTGCGGGTGAGGTTGACCAGCTCCATCAGGCGTGCCACCAGCACGTTGAACTTCGTCTGCTCGACCAGCGCCGGCGCATCCGCCAGCAGCTTGTGCGTACCGTGGCGCAGCGCCGCGTTGCCGTCCTTGAACAGCACGTCCACGGGGCTCGACACCTCGTGGCTCAGACGCAGCGCACGCGCCAGGAACTTCTGGGCGCCGGTCGTGGAGACATCCGCCCAGTCCTTGTCGTCTTCCACGGGCCCTGCGAAAGCGAGTCCGACGCGCAGCGCGTCGGCGCCGTGCTTGTCGAGCTCCTCCTGGAAGAGCACCAGGTTGCCCTTGCTCTTGGACATCTTGGCGCCGTTGAGGATCACCATGCCCTGGTTGATCAGGCTGGAGAACGGCTCGGTGAAGTCGATCAGCCCCATGTCGAACAGGACCTTGGTGATGAAGCGCGCGTAGAGCAGATGCAGGATCGCGTGCTCGACACCACCGATGTACGAGTCGACCGGTGCCCAACGCGAGGCTTCCGCCGGGTCGAAGGCGAACTGGTCGCTGTTCGGTGACAGGAAGCGCAGGAAGTACCAGGAGCTGTCCACGAAGGTGTCCATGGTGTCGGGGTCGCGCAGCACCGGTTCGCCGGAGGCGGGGTCGACAGTACGCACCCACGACTCGGCGGCGCCCAGCGGGGACGAGCCCTTCGGCGAGAGGTCGAGGCCCTCCACACTCGGCAGTCGCACCGGCAGCTGCTCGACAGGAACCGGAGTGACCTCTCCGTCCTCGTGGTGCAGCATCGGGATCGGGGTGCCCCAGAACCGCTGGCGCGAGATCAGCCAGTCGCGCAGCCGGTAGTTCTTCGCCGCGCGACCGGTGCCAGCGGCAGTCAGCTGGTCGATCGCACGCGCGACGGCGTTGCGCTTGGACAGTCCGTTGAGGTCGCCGGAGTTGATCATCCGCCCCTCGCCGGCGAGCGCGACGCCAGTGACAGAAGGATGCTGGTCGTCGAGGCCCTCGGCGGGCTCGATCGGAACACCGTCCTCATCGACGTCGATGACGGGCATGGCTCCGGTGACCGGGGCGGTGGTGTCGACGACGACCTTGACCGGCAGGTCGAACGCACGGGCGAAGTCGAGGTCGCGCTGGTCGTGCGCGGGCACAGCCATGACGGCACCGTGACCGTAGTCGGCCAGCACGTAGTCGGCAGCCCAGATCGGCAGCTTCTCACCGTTGACCGGGTTCACCGCGAACCGCTCCAGGAACACGCCGGTCTTGGGGCGGTCTGTCGACTGACGGTCGATGTCGGTCGTCTTCTGCACCTTCCCGAGGTACTCCTGGAAGGCCGTGCGCACCTCTTCCGGAGCATCCGCCGCGAGCTCCGCGGCCAGGTCGGAGTCGGGAGCCACGACGAAGAACGTCGCACCGTGCAGGGTGTCGGGCCGGGTCGTGAACACCGTGACCGGCTCGTCGCGGTCCTCGATGCGGAAGTCGACGTCAGCGCCGATCGAACGGCCGATCCAGTTGCGCTGCATCTGCAGCACCTTGTGCGGCCAGCGGCCCTCCAGCTGGTTCAGGTCGTCCAGCAGCCGGTCGGCGTAGTCGGTGATCTTGAAGTACCACTGGGTCAGCTTCTTCTTGATCACCTCGGCGCCGCAGCGCTCGCACCGGCCGTCGACGACCTGTTCGTTCGCGAGCACGGTCTGGTCGTTCGGGCACCAGTTCACCGGGCTCTTCTTGCGGTAGGCCAAACCGCGCTCGTGCAGCTGCAGGAACAGCCACTGGTTCCAGTGGTAGTACTCGGGGTCGGAGGTGTGCAGCTCGCGCGTCCAGTCGAACGAGACGCCGTACGCCTTGAAGCCGACCTTCTGCTGGTCGATGTTCTGGTACGTCCACTCGCGCGGGTCGGCGCCGCGGCGGATCGCCGCGTTCTCGGCGGGAAGGCCGAAGGAGTCCCACCCGATCGGGTTCAGGACGTTGTGCCCGCGGTGCCGCCAGAAGCGCGCGACGATGTCGGAATACAGGTAGTTCTCCGCGTGGCCCATGTGCAGGTCGCCCGAGGGATACGGGAACATCGCCAGCACGAACTTGCGGGGACGGTTGTCTTCCGCGCCGCCCGCGAGGAACGTGTCGTTGTCGGCCCAGTACTTCTGCCACTTGGCTTGGATGGCGTGCGCCGACGTGGACTCGTCGACGGACTCGGCGGAGGCGGTGGAGAATTCAGACAACGAACGGCCAATCTCAGGAAGTCAGGAACTTTCAGGATATCGGATCACCCGCGGCGCCAGGCCGCCGGAAGCTCTGCTCCCAGAGCCGCCAGCGGGGCACCGGCCTTGGTCGCCACCTCGGCGACTTCCGCGTCCGACTCCGACCCCCAGGTGATGCCTCCCCCGGCGCCGACTACCGCCCGATCGCCGTCGATGAGGATGCTGCGGATCACCATCGCCAGATCCACGGCGCCGTCCGCACCCACATACCCGAAGCAGCCGCTGTACACCCCGCGCGGGGCGCCGGACTCGAGCTCATGCAGGAGCGTCATGGCCGACAGCTTCGGAGCGCCGGTCATGCTGCCGGCGGGGAACGCGGCATCCCACAGTCCTTGCACGGTGAGGCCTGCGGCGCCACGGCCGCTGACGGTGCTCACCAGCTGGTGCACGGCCGGGTACGACTCCACCTCCCAGAGTCCCTCCACGCGGATCGATCCCGGCTCGCACACCCGTGAGAGGTCGTTGCGCATCAGGTCGACGATCATGACGTTCTCGGCGCGTTCCTTCGGACTCGCCTTCAGTTCGGCGGCGAGCGCCGCATCGGATGCCGCGTCCGCTCCTCGAGGACGGGTGCCCTTGATCGGACGGGTGCGGATGCGTCCGCCCGCCGCGTGCAGGAACGTCTCCGGACTCGCGCTGAGGAGGGCGCGAGCGCCGATGCGGACGAATCCGCCGTGATGTGCGGGAGTCGCAGTCCGCAGTCGCAGGTACGCCTCGACGGCGTCGTGCTCGCCGGGGACAGTGAACCGCGTCGTGAGACACAGCTGATACGCGTCGCCGGCGCGGATCGCGTCGCGACAGCGCTCGATAAGGGCGGCGTATTCGTCCGGGGTGTGGCGGGCGGATGCTGTGCACTCCTGCTGCGGGTCGCCCTGCGAAGGAGGCGAAGCCTCCGAAGACGAAACGGGGTGAGCGAGCGCAGCGAGTCGAAGCCTCTCCCCCACCTCCCACACCTCACCCGTGGAATGATCGACGGCCACCGCGGCCGTCACACGCAGCCAGGCCGGTCCGCCTTCGGGCTCCGGAGCGGGAGCCCCGGCCCGCCGTGCACCGCTCTCGTAGTCCAGCCAGCCGACCCAGCCCCCGCGGAAGGGTGGCAGCCCACCCGTCCCCGCAGCCACGTCGAGTCGCACGTCACCCGGGCCCGCAGCATCCGGCTCGCCGATGCCGATGATGCTCCAGCCGTCGACGGCGCTCGCACCGGCATCCAGCCAGAACAGGTCCGGATGCACGGCGGCGAGCGCGCGGAAGAGCCGCGGCAGGTCGACGCTCGCATCGATACGACGCACGTCGAGCAGCGGATCACTGGGCACGATCACAGCGTAAGGTGCGTATTCTCGTTGCGTGGACGACTTCCTGCTGTGGCTCCTGGATGCCGTGCAGGCTGTCGACCCGGTCGCCCGCACCCTCATCGCGGGGCTGGCAGTGATGCTCGAGACGAGCATCCTCATCGGCCTCATCGTCCCGGGCGACACCATCGTCATCATCGCCTCCATCGGCGTGGACGGCCCGGTCGAGGTCGTCGCGATGGTCATCGCCGTCGTAATCGGGTCACTCATCGGCGAGAGCATCGGCTTCTGGCTGGGGCGTTGGCTCGGCCCGCGCATCAGAGGCTCCTGGATCGGCCGCAGGATCGGTCCCCATCACTGGGACCGAGCCGAGCGCTATCTGGCACGGAGAGGTGGCCTGGCGATCTTCCTGTCGCGGTTCCTTCCGGTACTGCACTCGCTCGTCCCGCTCACGGTCGGGATGAGCACCTACTCGTACCGCCGCTTCCTCGCGTGGACGGCCCCTGCCTGCCTGATCTGGGCCGGCGCGTACGTGAGCGTCACCTCGCTCGCCGCGGGAGGGTTCCGCGAGCTCGTCGATCGCGTGCACTTCGCCGGCTATGTGTTCGTCGGCGTGATCGTCCTGTTCCTGCTGCTGGTGTTCCTGGGCAAGAAGCTGCTGACCCGGTGGGAGTCGCGGCACATGCACGTCTCGGATGCCGACGAGAACACCGGCCACGACGTGAAAGACTGATGGCGATGTCCGAAGACACCGCCAAGAAACCAAGAATCCACTGGTTCGCACGCCTCGAGCACCGTCTGCACGTCTGGCGGGAGAGCCGGGCGCGACGTCGTGGACGCACCGCGAGCATCCTGCCGTTCGCGGGTTACGGCGGTACCGGCTGGGTGCGTGTGCTGGGGCGGGTCCTCATCGTTCCCCCGCGACGTCCGAACGCCGACGGCGAATACGCGTCGGTGCGCGGCTGGCGCAGCTTCGTCGGCATCCCGGTCGGTTTCGCGAAGGCGCGCATCACGATCGCCGGGCACACGCACGAGGTCATCGCGGACCGAGGTGGCGTGATCGACGCCGTGCTCGACGTCGACCTCGAGGCCGGCTGGCAGACGTTCACGATGTCGGTCGAAGGGCAGGAGCCCGTCGAGGGCACCGCGTTCATCGTCGGCGACGACGTGGACTTCGGCATCCTGTCCGATGTCGACGACACCGTGATGGTCACCGCGCTTCCTCGCCCGTTCATCGCGGCGTGGAACTCCTTCGTCGTGGACGAGCACGCCCGCATCCCCGTCCCCGGGATGGCGGTGCTCCTCGATCAGCTGAAGCGTCAGCATCCCGGCGCTCCGATGATCTATCTGTCGACCGGCGCATGGAACGTCGCCCCGACTCTCAGCAGGTTCATGCACCGGCACCTGTTCCCGTATGGATCGATGCTGCTCACCGACTGGGGGCCTACCCACGACCGCTGGTTCCGCAGTGGCCGGGAGCACAAGCTGCGCAACCTGCGCCGTCTCGCCGAGGAGTTCCCGCACGTCAAGTGGCTCCTGATCGGCGACGACGGGCAGCACGACGAGGCGATCTACTCCGAGTTCATGATCGAGCATCCCGACTCGGTGGCCGGTGTCGCAATCCGTCAGCTCTCCACGACCGAGGCGATGCTCGCCGGTGGTCGCGCGGCCACCGACGAACACCCCCACGCCGCGCCGTGGGTCGCCGCCTCCGATGGCGCCGGGCTCCGCGAGAAGCTCACAGACGTCGGCATCCTGCACTGAGTGAGCCGATCGTGTTCTCCCTGGACCGGACTGCGTGGCTTGCGAGTGAGCATGCGCACCAGGCCCGCGCCGACGCACTGACGTCCGCACATCGCGAACGCGCATCTCGCGGTGAGAAGCACCCCGTCTGGGACTTCCTGTTCACCTACTACTCCTACTCGCCCTCTCAGCTGAGGCGCTGGCATCCCGGTGCCGGCATCGAGCTCCAGGGCGCGCCGGAGCGGGCGGGCTGGCGCTGGTACACGGCCGGTTCGTCGCCGGATTCCGTGGTTCCGGATGCCGCAGCTTTCGCGCGCGAGAAGGCGCCCCTCGCGGATCTCATCGAACGGATGCTGCGCCGCACCGCCGCGCGACCGGGGCAGTTCGGCTGCTTCGGCCTGCACGAATGGGCGATGGTCTACCGCGAGGAGGAGCACCGGCATCCCGCACCGCTGAGGCTGGGCCAAGCCGGCACCGATGCGGTGGTCGAGGCGCACGATCTGCGCTGCACCCACTTCGACGCCTTCCGGTTCTTCACGCCCCCCGCCGTGCCCCGCAACCGCACGAACCTGACGCGTGACGATCAGCCCGCGCTGGAGCAGCCCGGCTGCCTGCATGCCGGCATGGACCTGTACAAGTGGGCCATGAAGCTCGGTCCGCTGATCCCGGGCGAACTGCTGCTGGACACGTTCGAACTCGCCCGCGACATCCGCCTGCTCGATATGGAGGCGGCGCCCTACGACCTGTCGGACTGGGACGTCGTGCCCGTGCCGATCGAGACCCCCGAGGGCAAGGCCGAGTACGTGCGCCGTCAGCGGGGGTTCGCCGAGCGCGGCAACGCGCTGCGCGGACGGATGCTGGACGCGTGGCTTCACACGGGTCAGGACACCGGTTCACAACCGGCGCAGGGCGCCCAGACGGCGCCGGATGCCGCGCGCTCGAGCCGCAGCGTCATGACGCGTTCCGCGGCTTCCTGAAGACGCTCGGCGGGCAGGGTGCCGTCATCGACGGCCGCCTCGATCCCTACGACGAGCTGAGCCGCCGTATCCGGTGTGGAGTGGGCGATCATCAGCACGAGATCGCTGCCCGCGGTGACGGCCGCCACGGCGTTCGCTACCGGATCGGCGTACTCCGGAATCCCGGTGGAGATCAGCATGCCCAGATCGTCCGTGACGATCACGCCGTCGAAGCCGAGATCGTCCCTGGCGATGTCGTGCCATCGCGGCGACAGCGAGGCGGGGACGTCGTCGACCGCGGTGTACGCGAGATGACCGAACATCAGCACGGACGCCCCGGCTTCGATCCCGGCGACGAACGGAAGCGCGTCGCTGCTGCGCCACTCGTCCAGCGATTCGCGGGTGCTCGGGATCAGTTCGTGCGAGTCACCGGGTGCGGCGCCGTGGCCGGGGAAGTGCTTGAGGGTCGAGGCGACGAACGGCTCCTCCGCGGCGACAGCGGCGGCGACACGATCCGCTGCATCCGACGGGGCGGCCCCGAGGGAACGCGCGTGGATGAACGACGACGCGTCAGCTGTCGTGTCGGCGACGACGCCGAAGTTCACGTTCGCGCCGGCGCGGGTGACGAGAGCCGCGCGTGCCGCGAAGGCCGCACCGGTCTCGGCGGCAGGGCTGTCCTTCAGGGTGCGGGAGCCGGGGAACTCGTCCCACGGCAGGCGTGAGACGTCGCCGCCCTCCTGGTCGATCGCGATCAGCGGTGGCACGTCCTGATCGGTGTCGAGCGCGGCCGTCACCGTGCGAAGTGCGTCCTCGCTGCCGGGGACGTTCGCGCCCATGAGGATGAACCCGCCGATGCCGGTGTCCTGCATGTAGCCGGCGAGCGTCGCGGCATCGGTCGTCGGGATGTGCCCCATCACGATGCTCGCGGCCTGCTCGGTCGTGGTCATCTCCGCCACGCGGCGCTCTGCCTCGGCGGCCGGACCGTGCGGGCCGGCGGATTCCACGGTCTCGGTCCGTGCGGTGGCGGTCGCGGTCTCGACCGGAGCTCCCGCACCCAACACTGCGGCGGTGAGGAGCGCCGCAGTGCCGAGCATCGAGACTCGGCGCATGGTGTCAGCGCTTCAGTGCGGCGGCGATCGGCTCCGACGACTCCGGCGTGCCGTTCCCGAACCGGATCGTCCGGCCGATCGTCAGCGGCTCGGCGATCGCGCCGGCGATCACCGCCGCGACGTCGGCGCGTGCGACGCGTCCACGATCAGGAGCTTCGAGGTCGATGCGCCCGGTGGGGTCGTCGAGGGTGAGGGTTCCGGGGCCAAGGATCGTGCCGTCGAGATCGGTGCCGCGCAGATGCTCGTCGGCAGCCCACTTGGCGTCCGCGTATGGGAAGAACGAGTCGTCCTCCGGCACGCCGTGATCGGCGGTGGACCCGAGCCACGACACCATGACATACCGCTTGACGCCTGCGGCGGATGCGGCGTCCATCGAGCGGATCGCGGCATCCCGGTCGACGGCATAGGTGCGCTCCCGGTCTCCTCCGCCCGCTCCCGCCGACCACACGACGGCGTCGTGACCGCGGATGAGGTCGGCGATAGCCGCAGTGTCCGACTGCTCGATGTCGGCGACGCGTGCGGTGGCGCCGGTCTGTTCGACGTCGGAGACGTGATCGGGATTGCGGATCACGGATGTGACCTCGTCACCGCGGGCGACGAGGATCGGGGCGAGCAGGAGCGCGATGCGGCCGTGGCCGCCGAAGACGATGACACGGGACATGCCTCCAGGCTAACCGCCGTCGCGGTCGATAGGGCCGGTGCCCTTAGAATCTGGAGCACCATGACCGAGCGTGAGATCACCGAGCGCGTCCCGCTCACCGACGCCCGTGGCGGACTGAACCCGGCTGCACTCGGCTGGACGCGCACTCCGCTGCACGATACCTCCGGCATCCCCTCCAGGCGGCACTGGGGCCGCAACAAGCGCTGGGAGTACTGGGGCGTCATGACCCCGACGCACGTCATCGCGCTGACTGTGTCGTGCATCGACTATCTGTCCCTCCATTCCGTGTGGGTCCTGGATCGGGCGACCGGCGAGGAGATCGAGACCACCGTGCTGTCGCCTGGCGGTCGAAGCGCGACACTCCCTGCCTCGCTCGGCGATGGCCCCGCACGCGCGCAGACCTCGAAGGTCACACTCGACATCGACGAGATCGAGGATGCGACGACGCTCCGTGGCAGCGCGCCGCGGGTGACGTTCGACATCACGGCCGGACGGCCGGCCGGACACGAGGCGCTGGGCGTTGTGGTGCCGTGGCGGCGGAACGGACGCATCCGCCATTTCCAGTACACCGTGAAAGACGTCGCGCGGCCCGCGTATGGAACTCTGACGATCGACGGTACGACTTTCGACGTGCCGGAGGGAAGCTGGGCGGTGCTCGATCACGGCCGTGGCCGCTGGCCGTATCAGGTGTGGTGGAACTGGGCGGCCGGAAGCGGGACCGTCGACGGCCGGGTGATCGGCCTGCAGCTCGGTTCGAAATGGACCGATGGCTCGGGAGCCACCGAGAACGCCCTCGTCGTCGACGGACACCTGTCCAAGATCAGCGAGGAGCTGGTCTGGGACTACGACTCCTCCGATTGGCTGCGGCCCTGGCACATCCACGGCGAGAGCGCGGATCTGACGTTCACGCCCTTCCACAACAAGCACTCGCGCACGAACGTCCTCGTGATCTCGACGCGCACGGATCAGCTGTTCGGGACGTGGAGCGGTTGGGTGCTCGACGATACGGGAAGCCGTGTCGGAGTCGACGGCATCGAGGGCTGGGCCGAGGACGTGCTCAACCGCTGGTGACGAGCGAGGACAGCGCTCGCTGCACTCCCACCGCGGCCGTGCGTCCCGCGCGGTTCGCACCGATCGTGCTGGCCGACGGACCGTAGCCGACCAGCTGGATGCGCGGATCCTTCACGGCCGTCGTGCCGCGGCCGTTTCGGTCGAGTTGGATGCCGCCAGCCTCACTGCGCAGGTGAAGCGGGCCGAGGTATCCGATGGCGGGGCGGAACCCGGTGGCCCAGAGGATCACGTCGACGCGCTCGAAGGAGCCGTCGGCCCACCGCACGCCGTCCGGTTCGATGCGCTGGAACATCGGCCGACGGTCGGAGTATGCGCCCAGACGCTCGGCCTCGCGCTCCTGCGGACGCAGCATGAGCCCGGTGACGCCGACGACGCTCTGCGGCGGAAGCCCCTGCGCGACGCGCCGCTCGACGAGGGCGACGGCTGCCGCGCCGGCTTCAGGAGTGAAGTCGTCGTCGCGCCAGACCGGCTCGCGGCGCGTGGCCCATAGCGTGTCGGTGATCGGGGCGAGTGCGCCGAGGAACTGCACGGCGGACGCACCGCCTCCGACGACCAGTACCCGCTTGCCACGGAAGTGCTCCGGGCCCGGGTAGTCGACGGTGTGCAGCTGCTCGCCGAGGAACGTCTCCATGCCCGGGTAGCGCGGCAGGAACGGCTGGCTCCATGTGCCGGTCGCGTTCACGAGCGTGCGAGTGCGCCACTCGCGCTCCCCCGCGTGCACCACGAGGATGCCGTCCTCATCGGTGACGCGATCGACGTGCACAGGGCGCACCACCGGGAGACTTCCTGCGCGCTCGTACTCGGCGAAGGATGCCGGCACCACGGCGTTGGCGCGCTGGTCATCGCGGGCGGGGGCCACCGCGCCGGGCAACTCGGCGACGCCGTGCACGTCATTCATCGTCAGGGCATCCCACCGGTGCTGCCAGGCGCCACCGGGGTTCTCGTTCGCGTCCAGGACGAGGTGATCGATTCCCAGGCGCTTGAGGTGGAAAGAGGTCGAGAGGCCCGCCTGGCCTGCGCCGATGACGATGCTCTCGAGGATCTCCATATCCATCACAACGCATACATCTGCGGATGTGTTCCCGAAGACCCGCCCGGCGTCGCGCCGATTGGCACCAACCGCTGCGCGTGTTGTATTCTTTTCAAGTTGCCCCGCTCACCCGGGGAAACGAGATGGGCCTGTGGCGCAGCTGGTAGCGCACCTGCATGGCATGCAGGGGGTCAGGGGTTCGAGTCCCCTCAGGTCCACCATTCTCGGCATCACAAGCCTTCGTCACCGCGTCAGAGATCGATACGGCCCGGCGACGGAACCTCCGTCGGCAGGCCACCGGCAAGGATGCGCTCGACGATGCCGACAGCCCGATCCTCAAGCCCGTCACCCGGGTAGAAGTCCTCGTAGAGCTCCTCCGCCTCGGCGAGCGTCGTAATGTCGCAGAGCGCAAGCAGCTGGCGGATGTCATCTACGTCACGGCCCGGCCGGTTGGCGCGAAGCTTCATCGCGAGCAGCGCCTCTTTCGACGCCACCTGGATGACGACACCGTCTCGGTCGTAGATGGTCTCCCACTCGACGGTGCGACGCCCGAAGGTCGGAACAGAATCCGCATTCTCTACAGCGAAGTTGAACCATCCTTCATCCCACCCACGCCGGACACCGACACGAGATGCCGCAGCAAGCACGGCGTCATTGCTTCCCGGCTGGACGTGAAGGGAATCGAGGTCATTCGTCGCCCGGCGCTCGAAGTATCGGATCGCCAGGGCTGCGCCGCCGACGAGACGTATGCCTACGCTCTCTCCGGCACCCTGCAGTTCGGCGATGAGGTCGCGTAGCCCCGTCAACAGATCGCTTCGGTCAAACAATGTCATGGTTCACACACTCGCAAGCGTGTCACCCCAGAGCAGAACGCCGCGCTTCGCGAACGGAGCAGGCACATCGGAAAGCGCAGGGATGGGGTCTGCGGGATCGATGTCGAGCGTGCGCGGCTCGCGGAGAATTCGTTTCGGATCATCCACCCAGCTCGGAGTCGGCAGCCCGTCCTCACTGAGCCGCAGATCAACGAGCGCTGCGAGGGCAGCATCCCATGCGAGATCACCGGTCGATTCTGGTTCGGCAAGGCCCAGCACCCCGCGGACGAGTCCATGCTCTGCAACGAGGTTGTCGCTGAGCTGGATGAACGCACGAAGGGCGCTGTGCTTGTCGCCGACACGTAGGTAACCGCGGATCTCGCCGCCGATCGTGGCCGCGTCGTCGCGTCGGGTAGGCGCCGAGTACAACCGATGTCCAGCACCGCCGAGAAGCCGGGCGACCGTACTGAACTCAGCGTCACGCCCGCGCTCGAATCGGGAGACGCTCGCCTGGTCGACATCGGTCCGGTCGGCGAGCGCACTCTGCGTAAGGCCGAGGCTCTTGCGCGCAGCACGCACGAGTGTGGATGCAGCGACCATGACATCACCTCCAAATATGTTCCTGGCGTCATATTCTACCGCAGGCGTCGGCTGCTCGCTCATCTCGCGAAGACAGCAAATCCCGTATCATCAAGGCTGGCGACCGCGAGTCGGCGGCCGACATTCTCTGATCGTGAGGGACGACCCTCCCGAACACCTCACACGGGGACGGCCCCGCAAGGAGTTCCGGCCATGTCCCCCATTGGCAGCCTGAAACGGCTGATCTCGGCATCCGATATCGCACGGATCGCACTCGGCTGGGGCGCGTTCGGCGCCCTGTTGCTCGCCCATCCCCTGCTCACAGCTCCCGTCCCCGCGCCGCTGCTGGTCATCGCGCTCACGATCATCGTCGCCGTGATCCTCATCTGCGCGTTCGGCGTGGTCAAGCAGGCCGAGGCGCTCGCGCACCGCCTGGGAGACCCGTACGGCTCGCTCGTGCTGACCTTGTCGATCGTGCTGATCGAGGTGATCCTCATCTCGGCGGTGATGCTCGGACCCGGTGAGCACGCCACGATCGCCCGCGACTCCGTCATGGCGGTGTCGATGATCATCCTGAACCTCGTGATCGGCCTCGCGCTGCTGCTCGGCGGCATCCGTCACCGCGGCATGGCGCACAACCGCACCGGCACGTCCGCGTATCTCGCGATGCTCGTGGTCCTCACAGCGCTCGCCTTCGCCCTGCCCGCGCTCATCGGGCAGGACGGCGCCTACACGTCGGCGCAGTCGATCCCCGTGGTCATCCTCACCGTGCTGCTGTACGGGTTCTTCCTGTTCCGCCAGATGGGCGCGCAGGCCGCCGACTTCACTGAGGTGGACGAACGCGTGGTGCGACGCACGTCGAGCTCGGCGGACGCCGGAGAACACAGCATCCGCGACACCCTTCGCGTGCACCGCACCGAAGTCATCGTGCGGCTCGCCGTGCTCGTCGTGACCGTCATCCCCATCGTCCTGCTCTCGCACGACATGGCAGCGCTCCTCGACGACGGCCTCGGCCGCCTCGGCGCGCCCACGGCCCTCGCCGGCGTCCTGATCGCCGCGATCGTGTTCCTTCCCGAATCGATCACCGCGATCCGCGCCGCGCTCGGCGGTGAGATCCAGCGTGTCGTGAACCTCTGCCACGGGGCGCTGGTCTCCACGGTCGGGCTGACCATCCCGGCCGTGCTCGTCATCGGGATGCTCACGGATCAGACCGTGATCCTCGCCGAGGCACCGGCCGACCTGATGCTGCTCGGCGTGACGCTGCTGCTCTCACTGACGACCTTCGCGGCGAAGCGCGTGACGGCGATGCACGGCGCGACGCACCTGGCGGTTTTCGCCGTCTACGTCCTCGTCCTCTTCCGCTGAAATCGGGCCCGGTCGGGACTTCCCTGAGAGATTGCTATGGTGGAAAGGATGCTCGTGCCCGCATGAGCAGGGAGCGCACTGCGCGCTCGCACGCGAAGCGCGCCTGACTGCGCGCTCACCGCAATCACTCGAATCCCGCTGAGGATGCACCGACGTTCGGTGCGCCCGGAACGCGGACGACCGGAAAGGAGCCGCACCCCGGGCCTCTCGTCTGTGCGCTGCCATGCGCCTCAGTGGTCCAGGTTCGTTCGCCATGCTGACAGCTTCAGATCCCTCGATGTCCACCTGCCCGTCCACCTCCTTCTCCCCCACTTAGCGAACGCTTTCTCCTTCCCCAGGCGGCTCACGCCGCATCCAGACGAGAAAGTGAGAAACATCCGGTGGGCGACCTCCAAACACTCTCAGGACCGATCGTGGTCCTGCTCATGCTGCTGTTCTTCGGCGGCAGCCTGTACATGTCGATCCGCATCTCCCGCAAGAAGGAGAACGCCGACGGCTACATGACCGGCGGCGGCAAGATCGGATTCGGCATCTCCGCCGCATCCATGACCGCCACCTGGATCTGGGCCTCCTCCATGTACGCCTCGGCCACGTCCGGCTACACCTACGGCATCTCCGGCCCCATCCACTACGGACTCTGGGGCGCGCTGATGATCCTGCTCATCTACCCCTTCGGGCGCCGCATCCGAAAGGTCGCGCCGAAGGCCCACACGATCGCCGAGGTCATGTTCGCCCGGCACGGACGCTCGAGCCAGCTCATGCTCGCCGGATCCAACGTGCTCGGCAGCCTCATCAGCCTGACCTCGAACCTCATCGCGGGTGGCGCGCTGGTCGCGATGCTGTCGCCGTTCACGTTCACGCAGGGCATCGTCGCGATCGCGGTCGGCGTGCTCGCGTACACCCTCTGGTCGGGATTCCGCGCCTCGGTGCTGACCGACTTCGCGCAGGTCCTCGCGATGCTGGGCGCGGTGGCGATCATCATCCCGGTGATCTTCTTCGCGGCCGGTGGCCCCGACCTCTTCGTCGAGGGAGCAAAGAACCCGACCCCGCAGCAGGGCGACTTCTTCTCCTCTGACGCGTTCTTCAACCAGGGCGCGCCGTACATCGCAGCCGTGCTCGCGTACGCGATCGGCAACCAGACCATCGCACAGCGCCTCTTCGCGGTGCGCGAGGACCTGATCAAGAAGACGTTCGTCACCGCGACCGTCGGGTACGGCGCCACCATCATCGGGGTCGGGATGCTGGGCGTCATCGCCCTGTACGCCGGGATCGAGCCGATGGGCGGCGACGTCAACAACCTCATCCCGCAGATGGCGGCGACCTACCTCAGCCCGATCCTGATCTGCGTGTTCTTCGTCATGATCATCGGTTCGCTCTCGTCGACGGCGGATGCCGACATGACGGCGCTGTCGTCGATCATGATGGCCGACATCTACGGCCAGAACATCGCAGGCAAGAAGAATGCCAACCCGAAGACGATGCTGCTGGTGGGACGCCTGACGATGGTCGGGGCGACCGCCGCCGCGCTGTGCTTCGCGTCGATGCAGTTCAACATCCTCGACCTGCTGGTGTTCGTCGGTGCGATGTGGGGCGCGCTGGTGTTCCCGGTGATCGCGAGCTTCTACTGGAACCGCGTCACCAATGTCGCCTTCAGCGTCGCGGTCGTTGCCGCCCTCGCAGCGTTCCTGCCGGTGCGCTTCGAGTGGGTGGACCTCTCCGGCGGTCTCGGGATCGCCAGCGACGTGCTGTCGGTGATCGGCATCGGCGTCGTGCTCGGGCTGATGTCGTTCGGCTTCTTCGGTCTTCGCGTCGCTGTGATCGTCGGCGCCGTGGCGAGCGTGGCATCCGCTCCGTTCGCGATCGGGTTCCTGCACACGTATCCGGTGCTGTCCGGATCGCTGGTCGCCTACGCGGTCAGCACGATCGTGTGCGCCGGCATCACGATGCTGAACAAGGACAAGCGGTTCGACTTCTCCGTCATCCGGCACCGCACGGGCGACTTCGACACCGCTGAGACCGAGATCATCGGCGAGGCGGAGAGCGTCGTGCACGGCGCCGACGTCGACCGCTCCGCCACAACGTCCACCGGAAAGGAGCAGTGATGGACCCGCTCATGCTGACCGTCTATGTACTCATCTGGCCAGTGATCGTCATCGGCACCCTCGTCGTGATCATCCGGGCGTTCGCAAAGGACGCCCGAGAGGCCAAGAAGGAAGGTCGTCAGATCATCTGATGACGCCCGGGAGAGGGCGGCAGCCGGTTCACTCCGGCTGCCGCCCTCTTGCATTCAGCACCTTCGATGCGAGGATGGCAGGGACGTCGCTCGCCGAAAGGAGCAGATCGTGACCGGATCACCCCTGACGCACACGAATCTCACGGAGCTCGAGGAGAGGCTCCTCGACAAGGCCCGCGAATCGAGCTCCCGCCGGGCAGCCGAGACGCTCTACGGAGGTCGTGACGCGGTGCTGCGACAGACCGCCATGGCGCTGCTCGACGAAGCCGAGCTCCCCGAGCACGACAGTCCGCCGGAGGCGACGCTGCAGGTGCTCAGCGGCCACCTGCGGCTGACCGGTCAGGGCCGGTCCTGGGAGCTCAGCGCCGGGGACATCATGCCCATCCCACCGGAGCGGCACAGCGTCCTCGCGCGGGAAGACAGCTTCTTCCTGCTGACGGTGCGCCGCTCCGTGTGAACCGACCCTATCGCTCGCGCAGCTGGTCGGCGATCTCCTCGTCGACCGTGCGGATCGTCGCGGTGTCGACATCCGCCAGCGCGGCCTCGAATCGTGCCTGACGGCGCTTGAGCCAGACGCCGAGTACGATGATCACCACCATGGCCGAGTAGATCACGATCGACACGGGGCTCTGCACGAGGTACAGCGGGTCGCCCTGGCTGATCGCCATGGCCTTGCGCAGCTGCTCCTCCGCCATCGGACCGAGGATGGCGCCGACGACCATGGGCGACACCGGGTAGCCGTGCCTGCGCATGAAGAAGCCGATGATCCCGAGCAGCAGCAGCACGCCGATGTCGAACACCGTGAAGTTCGCCGCGTATGCGCCGAGCCCGGCGAAGACCAGGATCCCCGCGTACAGGTACGGACGCGGGATCTGTAGCACCTTCGCCCACATGCCCACCAGCGGCAGGTTGAGGATGATGAGCACGACGTTGCCGATGTAGAGGCTCGCGATCAGCGCCCACACGAGCGCCGGCTGGCTGTCGAACAGCAGCGGCCCCGGACGGATGCCATACGTCTGGAATGCCGAGATGATGATGGCGGCGGTCGCCGTGGTCGGCAGGCCCAGGGTCAGCAGCGGCACGAGCACGCCGGCCGCTGCCGCGTTGTTCGCCGCCTCAGGACCAGCGACGCCCTCGATCGCGCCCTTGCCGAACTGCTTGCGATAGGGCTCCTTCGTGAGGCGCTTCTCGGTCGCGTACGACAGGAACGTCGCCACATCCGCACCGCCGGCCGGGATCGACCCGATCGGGAACCCGATCGCCGTGCCGCGCAGCCACGGCTTCCAGGACCGCTTCCAGTCGCTCTTCTTCATCCACGAACGCCAGCTTCCGGACACCGGGATGATCGGCAGCGCGCCACTGCGCAGGCGGGAGCCGACGTAGAGCGCCTCACCGACCGCGAACAGCCCGACGGCCACGATCACGACGTCGATGCCGTCGCCGAGGTTCGGGATGCTGAAGGTGAAGCGCGCCTGGCCGGTGAGGGTGTCGGTGCCGACGAGCCCCAGGAACAGGCCGATCGCCAGCGACACGATGCCGCGGATCGGACTCGCACCCAGCAGAGCGCCGACGGTGAGGAAGGCGACGATCATCAGCGCGAAGTAGTCGCCGGGCCCAAGGGTGACCGCGAAGTCGGCGATGAACGGCGCGAACAGCGTGAGCAGTCCCGTCGCGATGGTGCCGGCGATGAACGAGCCGATCGCCGCAGTCGCGAGCGCGGCGGTGGCACGTCCCATGCGCGCCATCTTGTTGCCCTCCAGGGCCGTGACGATCGACGCCGACTCCCCCGGAGTGTTCAGCAGGATCGAGGTCGTGGATCCGCCGTACATGCCGCCGTAGTAGATGCCGGCGAACATGATGATCGCACTGGTGACGTCGAGCGTGTACGTCAGTGGCAGCAGCAGAGCCACCGTCATCGCCGGCCCGATGCCGGGGAGCACGCCGACAGCGGTGCCGAGCAGCACTCCGACGAACGCGAACAGCAGGTACTGCGGCTGCAGCGCGGTCGCGAAGCCGTCCATGAGCAGTTGCAGACTATCCACCGAACACCCCCGGGAGGATCGTGCCGAACGGCGGCAGGGAGAGCCCCAGCAGCGTACCGAACAACAGCTGCGTCACAACCCCGAGGCCGACGCCGATGATCAAGGTGCGCCACCAGCTCCCAGCTCCCAGCGCGAGCGAAGCGCCGGTGAACAGCACCACCACCGCCACCGGCCATCCCGCGATCGGGATGACGATCATGAGCGAGGCGAACGCCAGAGCGAGCAGCACGACGGTCTTCCACGACGTGCGCGCCTCTGTGTCGACGTCTTCGCCCTCATCCGGCGCACCGACATCGCCGCGCAGGACCGCGATGAACGCCGCAAGGGATGACAGCAGCATCAGACCGGTCACGGCGTAGGGAACCACACGCGCGCCGAGCACGTTCGACGATCCCATCGGCTCGCGGATGAACCCGGTCATCACCAGCGCGACGACGGAGAACACCAGGATCACCCCGATGAAGGCGAGCTCACCGAACCTGCGCGAGCGCGGGGCGCCGGCCGCAGCCGACGCCCCTGGAATGACGGGATCCGTCATTCGATGAGTCCGATCGTCTTCAGCGTCTCCTGCGTCGTCGCGATGTCGCCCTCCAGGAAGCTGGAGAACTCGTCGCCGATCAGGAACGCATCGGTCCATCCGTTCGTCTCGAGGATGCTCGTCCACGACTCGCTGTCGTGCGCCGCCGTGACGAGTTCCTCGAGCGCCGTCTTCTCATCGTCGGAAATGCCGCCGGGAGCGATGAGTCCGCGCCAGTTCGTGACGACGAGGTCGATGCCCTCATCGGTCAGTGTCGGGGCGTCGGGGAGCAGTTCGGCCGGCTCATCGGACGAAACGGCCAGCGCCTTGAGCTCGCCGGCCTCCACCTGCTGCGCGAACTCGCCGACTCCGGAGATCCCGGCCTGCACCTGGCCGCCGAGCAGTAGTGTGAGCGCCTCGCCGCCACCGGAGTTGGCGATGTAGTTGAGCGTGTCCGGAACGTCTGCGGCCTCCACTCCGGCACCGATCAGCAGCTGGGCGGCGAGGATGTGGTCGATGCCGCCGGCGGATCCGCCGGTGATCGCCATCGCGGCGCCCTCCTCCGCCCAGGCGTCGACGAAGTCCTCGATGGTGTCGTACGGGCTGTCCTTCGGCACCACGACGACGAGCGGCTCCTCGGTCAGCTTCGCGATCGGCGTCATCTCTTCGATGCGCACGTCCGAAGCGTTCGTCTCCACGGCTCCGACCATGACGCTGCCGGTGATCATGAGGGTGTTGGGGTCGGTCTCGGTCGCGAGCGACGCGAGTCCGACGGTTCCGCCGGCGCCACCGATGTTCGTGACCGGCGCGGACGACACGAGCGACTCATCGCTCAGCGTCTGCGCGAACGCCCGCGCGGTCTGGTCCCACCCGCCGCCGGGATCGGCGGGGGCGATCACCGCGGCGCTGTCGATCGCGGCCGCGCCACCATCGCCGTTCGCGCTGCCTCCTGGTGACGAACCGGTGCACGCTGCCAGGGACATGGCCGCGACGCCGAGAACGGCCACTGCGGCCAGACGGGTGCGGATGCGGATGTGCTGTGTCATGAACTCCTCCTCGAGTCCTCTCCGGCGTCGATGCCGGGTGCGGGTTCGGCGAGCCTATGACGGGTGCAGGACCGGCCTCGGGTTGTGTTCAGCACGGGAGGTTTTGGTCATTACGTACCCGGAGCGGTGCCGAGCCGGTCGAATAGCATGGGAGCGTGGTGAAGGCGATGACGCTCCGCACGCAGCTCGTGCTGCTGCAGGTGTTCATCGTGCTCGCCATCGTGCTCACCGTTGGCCTTGCGGCCATGCTCATGCAGGAGCGACAGATCCGCGAGGCATCGCAGGAGCGCATGATCGCGGTCGCGCAGTCCGTGGCCCAGCTGCCCACGATCGTCGACGCATACGACGACGCCGATCCCGCTGCGGTCATCCAGCCCATCGCAGAGCTCATCCGCGACTCGTCGAACGTCGCCTACGTCGTCGTGACGGACGACGAGGGCATCCGGTTCTCGCACCCCAATCCGGAGCGCATCGGCGAACCGGTCTCGACCGATCCGAGCGTCGCGCTGGCCGGTGACATGTATGTCGGCACCCAGACCGGCACGCTCGGCGAGTCGTGGCGTGTGAAGGTGCCGGTCTTCGATGCCGACGGCGACGTGATGGGACAGGTTTCGGTCGGCATCCTGGAGTCCGCGCTCCGGGAGGACTTCTTGGGCGACATCACCGGCTTCCTGCTCGCGCTGGGCGCGGCAACCGTCGTCGGAGTCGTCGCCGCGACGGGCGTCGCGCGCATCGTGCGCCGCCGGATCTACGGTCTCGAGCCCGACGAGATCCGCGGGCTTCTCGAGACGCGCGAGGCGACACTGCACGGCATTCGCGAAGGCATGCTCGCTCTCGACGAGCGCGGCGACGTCTCGCTGTGCAATGACTCGGCGGCGCGCCTGCTGGGCCTCGGATCGCCGGCCGAGGCGATCGGCCGTCCGGCATCCGAACTGCTCGACGATCTGACCGCGCTCATCGCGGATTCGAGCGGTGACGACTCCACTCCGCAGCGCCTGGTGCTCTCCGGAGAGCGCGTGCTGGTCGCACGGGCCGCCGCGGTGCGAGTGCAGGACCGGCGTGTGGGCACCGTCGTCACTCTGATGGACCGCACCGAGCTCGACCAGGCGCTGCGGGACCTCGCCGGCGCCCAGAGCCTCGCGGAGGGCCTGCGCGCACAGCAGCACGAGTTCTCGAACACCCTGCACACGATCGGCGGGCTGATCGAGCTCGGCGAGTTCGATGCCGCCAGTCGTGTCATCGAACGTGCCGGCGACGGGGGCGCGCTGAGCCACCTGGATGCCCCGGACGGCGTACAGGACATCGAGCTCGCCGCGATCCTGCTGGCCAAGCGCGCACGCGCACGCGAACTCGGCGTCGACCTCATCGTCTCGGACGCGGGGCGTCTGCCGTCCGGTCCCGCGGACGGCGATCTGAGCACGGTGGTCGCCAACCTAATCGAGAACGCCCTGGATGCTGCCGGCCGCGGCGGCCACGTCAGCGTGGCGATCGAACGGGATGCCGGCGGTGACACGACCATCCTCGTGGAGGACGACGGGCCCGGGGTGCCGATCGAGCATCGCGGCGACGTCTTCCGTCTCGGCTATTCGACCAAGAGCGACGACCGGCAGCGCGGGTACGGACTCACGCTGGTGGCGCGGATCGTCGAACGACGCGGCGGAACGGTGGAGCTCTCCCCCGCGACGGCCGGCGGTGCGCGCTTCGCCGTGCGGCTACCGGCCGCGGAGCGTGTCGGGGTGCCGACATGAACAGGCTTCGTACTCTGATCGTCGAGGACGACTTCGCGGTCGCGCACGTCACCAGGGGCTTCGTGGAACGGCATCCGCACTACGAGGTCGTCGGCGTCGCCCCGACGGGCGCCGAGGCCCTGCGCGCACTGAGTGAGCAACGACCGGATGTCATGCTCCTGGACGTGTACCTGCCGGACATGTCCGGCATCGACGTGCTGCGCCGGCTCAGAACGGCGGGCGGCCATGTCGAGGTGATCGCGGTCACGGCCGCGCGCGATCTCGAGACCGTCCGCCGCGCTCGCGCGCACGGTGTGCATCACTATGTCGTCAAGCCGTTCCCCATGCAGACGCTGCACGAGCGACTGGACGACGTCCGCCGCACTCTTGCGCGCGACGCCGAGCTGGGCGACACCGGCGAACTCGATCAGGTCACCGTCGACGCCCTGATGCGGCGCGATGCGGTCGCGCTCGCCGGGCAGCGCAAGGGCGTCTCCAGGGCCACGCTGCAACGCGTCGCCGACACCATGGGACGTCACGGTCAGTCCGTCTCCGCCAGCGAGCTCGCCGAGACGCTGGGGATGTCCAGGGTGAGCGCACGACGCTATCTGGAGCGCCTCGTCGAGTCGGGCCTCGCCGCAAGCACCCCCACGTACGGCGGCGTCGGCAGGCCGGAACTGCGTTACCGGCTGCGCGCCTGATCCGACGGAGGGCCTGATCGGCCGGAGTGCCTGATCAGCCGGAGGGATTGTCCAGCGGCATCCCGTTCTCGTCGGTCGTATCAGGGAGCGGGCTGTCCGTCTCCTTGTGTCCCACGACTGCCGGTGCGTCGTCAGCATCGCCGCCGTCGCCGATGCCGCCGGTCGGCTCCGGCTCCTCGACACTGTGCCGGGTGCCGCGCTCGGAGGCGAAGCTCGCGCCGGCGACCACGGCCTCCTCACGGCTGCTGAAGCTCAGCGAGTTCTCCGGTTCGCCCTCGACATGGTTGACCCACTGGCCGTTCTTCGAGCGCGTGATCACATCTCCGTCAGCCATCGGCTTCCTCCGTCGTGTCTTCGCCTTCTGCCTGCGATGGGTGCCCGTCGAGCGCCGGATCCGGGTGCTGGCCTGCGCGTGCGGGATCCTCACCCTCCGCCTGCGAGGGATGCCCGCCGTCCGCGCCGGGCGTCTCGTGCGGGCGATGCTCGTCCATCTCATCCATGGGTCAGCCTCCTTGGTTCGACTGATCCCACGCTAGGTCGCAGCTAGCAGCCGTTCGAGGGCCTTGCGCGCCTTCCGGCGAAGAGGTAGACCGCGGTGTCAGACGCCGGGGCGCACCGACAGGTCGGTGATCTGCGCGTCGCGCGGCAGGTCGAGTGCCGTGAGGATGGTCGTCGCGACGGATTCCGGGTCGATGAAGCGCTCCGGGTCGTATTCCGCGCCCTCCTGCTGGTGCACCCGCTCCTGCATCCCCGTCGCCGTGCGTCCGGGGAAGACCGACGTCACGCGGACGCCGTTCTCGGCCTCTTCCGCGCGCAACGCATCGGCGAGAGCCTTCAGACCGTGCTTGGATGCCGCGTACGCCGCCCAGTCCGCATTGGCGCGGAGCCCCGCGCCGGAGTTCACGAACAGCACCTGCCCGCGCGAGACCCGGAGCATCGGCAGCAAGAGTCTGGTGAGCTCGGCCGGGGCGAGCAGGTTGACTGCAAGCTGCCGTTCCCAAACCGCCAGCGGAAGGTCGGCCACAGGACCGAGATCCACGACACCGGCCACGTGCACGAGCGTGTCGATGCGATCCGGAAGATGCTGCTTCGAGAACGCCCATGACAGCCGACCCGGCTGCGCCAGGTCGCCGACCAGCGTCGAGGCCCCCGGGAACTGTGCGGCGACCTCGCGTGCGCGTCCGGCGTCGCGGACCAGCAGCACGAGCTCATCGCCGCGTTCATGAAGACGACGCGCCACCGCGGCGCCGATACCGGCGCCCGCACCGGTGACCAAGTGCACCGTCATGTCAGGAAGAGGATTCCGCCGCAGCCTCGGTGAGCTCGATCGGGACGACCGGGCAGTCCTTCCAGAGGCGCTCGAGACCGTAGTAGACCCGCTCCTCGCCGTGGAAGACGTGCACGATCAGATCGCCGAAGTCCAGCAGCACCCAGCGGGCCTCTGTGCGGCCCTCTCGGCGCACGCGCTTGTGACCGGCTTCGCCCAACCGGTCCTCGACCTCGTCGGCGATTGCGGCGACGTTGCGCTCACTGTTACCGGTGACCAGCAGGAAGATGTCGACCAGGGGCAGCGGCTCCGACACGTTCAGCGCGACGAGATCCTCACCGCCCTTGGAAACAGCGGCGTCTGCGGCGATCTTGAGCATCGCCTCGGCATTCTCAGGTGATTGCATCATCCCAGCACATTCGTTGTAAATGCGACGATGAGCGCGGCAGCGACGAGCAGAGCGAGCCCGCCTGCCGTGATCGCCAAAGTCAGCATGAGCCTGTTGCCCTTGTCGGGCGCCGGCGGTCGGATGACCTCACCGGCAGGTTTGATGGTGCTGACCGCAGAGCTGGCTGCGATCGGCGTGGGCGAGGATGCCGGCGGCAGCTCGCCGTCGATGAGGACGGCGTCGATGTCCTTGCCGTCGGTGGTGCCGTGCGCATGCCCCCGCGACCCCATGCCCCGCGGCAGTTCGTAGCTGCCGGTGATGAGCACCTCACCGGTCGAGGCGACGGGCCCGGACAGCGATCCCTCACCCGGGTGCGTGAAGATGAGCGTGTTCGGCGCACGGTGCGACCCAGAGGATCCCGTCGTGATCAGCTCGTCGAACGAGGGCGTGAACTCCGGGACCTCGGACTGCTCGCCGAGCAGCTGACGCCCGAAGGCCGGGCTGACGACGGGGCGCTCCCCCGTGGCGACGGGTTCTGCGACCGGGAGTTCATCGTGGTCTTCGTCGGAATCGTCGTGCTCGGACTCGGTATCGAACGGGAACCCGGCTTCGGTCTCTGCCTCGGTCTCGTCGGCATCCGTGGCCTCAGCGACGGAGGCCTCATCCTCGGGGGCCTGCGAGGCTTCCCCGGCGTGCTGCGTTGCTGCTTCTGCGGGCACCGGTGCGAAGACCGGCACGCCGGAGACCAGGTCCTCGGACGGCGCGCTGTCCTCTTCCTGGTCCGCTGGAGCCGACTCGGCCGGTTCGATCAGCGGAACGGATGCCGTGCGGATGCGCTCCTGCGCGCGGGCCTGACGGCGCGTCAGCGGCGCGGAGGCGTCGTCAACCGCTGCGGGCGCGGGCGGCACGTCTGCAGGTTCCGCAGCGCGCGGCAGAGGCGCTGCCGGGGCCTGCTCGGCTGCCGCCTTCGCAGCTGCCGCGGCTTCGTCCGCTCCGATGACCGGCGTGGCGCCGGTGAGGCGGATCTCCCGCAGCTGCTTGCGGGTCAGCGGCTGGTTGCCCTGCTGATCCGATGTGCTCATGCCTTGCTCCGATACAGATGATGCTTCGCGATGTACTGGACGACCCCGTCGGGAACGAGGTACCAGACCGGCTGATCGTCGCTCACACGCTCACGGCATGCCGTCGACGAGATCGACAGCGCCGGCACCTCGAGCTGGCTGACGTTGTCGCTCGGGAGGCCATCCGTGCTCAGAACGTGTCCTGGACGGGAGACCGCGACGAAGTGGGCCAGCTCCCACAGTTCATCATGGTCCCTCCAACTGAGAATTTGCGCCACGGCGTCGGCGCCGCTGATGAAGAACAGCTCGGCGTCGGGACGCTGCTGCTTCAGATCGCGGAGCGTGTCGATCGTGTAGGTGGGGCCTTCGCGGTCGATGTCGACGCGACTCACTGTGAACTGCGGGTTGGATGCCGTGGCCACCACCGTCATCAGGTAGCGGTGCTCACTGGGGGTGACGTTCGACTTCTGCCAGGGGTGGCCGGTCGGGACGAAGACGACCTCGTCGAGGTCGAAGGAATGCGCGACCTCACTCGCCGCGACCAGGTGCCCGTGGTGGATCGGATCGAACGTCCCGCCCATCACTCCGATCCGGGGGGCACGCGTGGCCGTCGTCTCCATACGCCTTAGTGGCCGTGCCCTGCCCCATGGCCGTCGGCGCCATGCTTCTGCGCCCAGGCCTCGGCCTTGGCGGAGTGACGGTTGGCGACGTGACGGTACGAGAACGTGACGAGCCCCAGCACTGCGAACAGAGCCGCGGCGATCAGCCCGAAGATGAGTGTCTCCAGCGCGACGTTTCCGTGGTGCTCTGTTTCAGCGGCTGCCATCGCAATGTGTGCGACGAGGTTCATCCTGACTCCGTTTCGTGACCGGGTGCGAGTAGACGCGCACCCATCCTATCGCTCAGCCGCGCGTCTGACCCGCCCCACGCGCCAGCCACTTCGTGCTGGTCAGCTCCGACAGCCCCATCGGGCCTCGGGCGTGGAGCTTCTGCGTCGAGATGCCGACCTCCGCGCCGAAACCGAATTCGCTGCCATCCGTGAAGCGCGTGGATGCGTTGGCCATGACGACGGCGGAATCCACCTCGGCGAGGAAGCGCTCGGCATTGCGCGAATCGGTTGTCACGATCGACTCGGTGTGACCGGTGCTGTACTTGCGAATGTGGGCCAGCGCGTCGTCGAGCGTGTCGACGACCTTCATCGCGACGTCGAGGCTGAGGTACTCCGTCGCCCAGTCCTCCTCGGTCGCGGGGATGACGTTGCTCATGAGGCCGACGACCATGTCATCGCCGTGCACCGCCACGCCCTCGCTCTGCAGGGCGCTCGCCACCAGCGGCACCAGCCGCGGTGCCGCTTGCCGGAGCACGAGCACGGTCTCGACGGCGTTGCAGACGCTCGGCCGCTGCACCTTGGCGTTGACCACGATCTCGCGAGCCCAGTCGTCCGGGGCGGATTCGTCCAGCACGATGTGCACGTTGCCCGCGCCGGTCTCGATGACGGGCACCGTCGATTCGGTGACGACCGTCTCGATGAGGGCGGCGCTGCCGCGGGGAACCAGCACGTCGATGAGGCCGCGCCCGTGCATCAGTGCCTTGGCGCCGTCGCGCCCGAAGTCGTCGACGGTCTGCACCGCCTCCGGTGTGATGCCGGCGCTCTCGAGCGCATCCCGCATGACCTGCACGAGCACGGTGTTCGATTCGCGGGCGGCGCTGCCGCCGCGCAGTACGCTCGCGTTGCCCGAGCGGAGCGCGAGCGCCGCGATGTCGACGGTGACGTTGGGGCGTGCTTCGTAGATGGCTCCCACGACGCCGAAGGGCACGCGCACCTGCTCGAGGTTCACTCCGTTCGGCATCCGGTGTCCTCCGATGACCTGACCGACCGGGTCGTGCAGCGCGGCGATCTCGCGGACGGCGGATGCCAGCGCGGAGACGCGGGTGCCATCGAGGCGGAGACGATCGATCAGGGCATCCCCGATGCCGTTCTGACGACCGTTCTCGATGTCGCGGGCGTTGGCGGCGATGATCGTCTCGGCGTTCTCCTCGAGCGCCACGGCGATGCCTTCGAGCGCACGGCCCTTCTCATCGCTGGTCAGACGAGCGGTGGCTCGCGACGCCTCCTTGGCGCGCTCCAGCCGGTCCTGCGGAGATTCGGTGGTCACTCGTTCAGCTTACGAGATCCAGCCGTGCTGTTACGCGGTGACGGCCGGCTCGAACCAGGTGCCGATCTCCTCGCCGTTCAGCGCCCGGTCCACCAGATCCGCGCTCGTCACGAGCGCTCCGATCCCGGATGCCGCGGCGAGGCGCGCGGCAGAGGCCTTCGTGGCCGCTCCGCCGGTGCCGACACTGTTGACGACCGTCGCGCCGAACTCGAGGCCGGCGAGATCGGCATCGGCCTTGATGATGTCGATCGGCTCGGCCGTCGGATCCGTCGGCGGCTTCGTGTAGAGGCAGTCGACGTCGCTGAGGAGCACCAGGGCGTCGGCCTGGATCAGCTGCGCCACGAGAGCGGCGAGTCGGTCGTTGTCTCCGAAGCGGATCTCCTGCGTGGCGACCGTGTCGTTCTCGTTCACGATCGGCAGGATGCGCAGTCCGAGCAGACGCTCCATGGCGCGGCGCGCGTTGCTGCGCGAGGTCGAGTTCTCGAGGTCGCCGGTGGTGAGCAGCACCTGTCCCGCGACGATCCGGAACGGTCGCAACGCCTCCTGGTACCGGTAGACGAGCACGTTCTGCCCCACTGCTGCAGCAGCCTGCTGGGTCGCGAGGTCGGTGGGCCTGGCATCCAGGTCGAGGAACGGGATGCCGGTGGCGATGGCACCGGAGGAGACCAGCACGATCTCGCATCCGCGCGCGTGCGCGCTCGACAGCGCGTGCACGATCATCGGGATCCGCCAGGAGGACTCGCCGCTGATCGACGACGAGCCGACCTTCACGACGATACGGGCGGCGCCGGCCAGGTCGGCACGGGTTCGCGCTGTCACGCGTCGTCCCCGTCGAAGTCCTGTCCCGCCGTGGCCCGGCGCTTCTCGTCCTGCTCGGCACGGAAGGCTGCCCTGGCATCCATCCGCTCGTAGTACTGCTCGCGGCGCTCACCCGTCGTCCTGCGCGCGTTCGGAGCGAGGCGGGGGTCGGTGCCGCGCGGTGCGGTCGCGAGTTCGGCGGCAGAGCGCATAGAGGGCTCCCAGTCGAAGATGAGCCCCTCGCCCTCGCCGATGACGACGGTCGCGCCCGGTGTCGCCCCGACGCGGAACAGCTCGTCCTCGACGCCGAGGCGCTCGAGGCGGTCGGCGAGGTAGCCGACGGCCTCTTCGTTCTGGAAATCGGTCTGCTGCACCCAGCGCACCGGCTTCTCGCCGAGGATGCGGTAGAACGTGCCGTACGAGCCGCCATCGATGCGGATGGTGAACGGCTTCTCGGCACCGCGAGGGCGGATGACGACGCGCTCTGCCGGCGCCTCGACGGCGGTCTCGGCGCGGTGCTTCTCGACGATCTCACCGAGGGCGAACGTGAGGGGGCGGAGACCTTCGTGCGAGACGGTCGAGATGTCGAACACGCGGAAGCCGCGCTCTTCGAGCTCAGGGCGGACCAGGTCGGCGAGATCGCGCGCCTCTGGGACGTCGATCTTGTTCAGGGCGACGAGCTGAGGGCGCTCCAGCAGCGGTGTCTGCCCCTCCGGCACCTCGTAGGCGGCTAGCTCGGCGAGGATGACGTCGAGGTCGGAGATCGGGTCGCGACCCGGCTCGAGGGTTGCGCAGTCGAGCACGTGCAGGAGGGCGGAACAGCGCTCCACGTGCCGCAGGAACTCCAGACCCAGGCCACGGCCCTCGCTGGCGCCCTCGATCAGACCGGGCACATCGGCGACGGTGTAGCGCGCATCGCCGGCCTGCACGACGCCGAGGTTCGGGTGCAACGTGGTGAACGGGTAGTCGGCGATCTTCGGGCGCGCGGCAGAGATCGCGGCGATCAGGCTCGACTTCCCTGCGGAGGGATAGCCGACCAGAGCGACGTCTGCGACGGTCTTGAGCTCGAGGACGACATCGCCCTCGAAGCCGGGGGTTCCCAGCAGAGCGAAGCCGGGAGCCTTGCGCTTGGGGCTGGCCAGGGCAGCGTTGCCGAGCCCTCCTCGGCCGCCCTCGGCGATGACGAACCTGTCGCCCGGTGTGACCATGTCGAACAGGACGTCGCCGTCGGTGCTCTTGACGACGGTACCGACCGGAACCGGGAGCTCGAGGGTCTCGCCCTCGTAGCCGGAGCGGTGATCTCCCATGCCGAAACCGCCGTTGCCGGAGGAGCGGTGCGGCGAGTGGTGGTACGAGAGCAGGGTGCCGGTCTGTGTGTCGGCGACGAGGACGATGTCGCCGCCATCGCCTCCGTTGCCGCCGTCAGGACCGCCCAGCGGCTTGAACTTCTCGCGGTGCACCGAGACACAGCCGTTGCCGCCCTTGCCGGCGCGCAGATGCAGCGTCACCGTGTCGACGAACGTGACCATGTGGAACTCCCTGGATACGCGGACGGGGCGAGCCGAAGCCCGCCCCGAACCGGATGTCTTTGTGCTGCGATTACTGCGCAGCGGCGACGATGTTGACGACCTTGCGGCCGCCCTTCGCGCCGAACTCGACCGCGCCCGCCTCGAGAGCGAACAGCGTGTCGTCACCACCGCGGCCGACGTTGACGCCGGGGTGGAAGTGGGTGCCGCGCTGACGGACGATGATCTCGCCTGCGCTGACCTGCTGACCGCCGAAGCGCTTCACGCCAAGTCGCTGGGCGTTGGAATCACGACCGTTGCGGGTGGAGCTTGCGCCCTTTTTGTGTGCCATGTCCTAGCCTCTTCTGCTTACTTGATGCCGGTGATCTTGACGCGCGTGAGCTCCTGGCGGTGGCCCTGACGCTTCTTGTAGCCGGTCTTGTTCTTGTACTTCTGGATGACGATCTTCGGGCCGCGGAGGTTGCCGATGACCTCGGCGGTGACCTTGACCTTGGCCAGCTTGTCGGCGTCGGTGGTCACCGTGGCGCCGTCGACGAGGAGCACTGCGGGCAGTTCGATCTTCTCGCCCTGAGCAGCCTGAACACGATCGAGCTGAACGATCGTGCCGACCTCGACCTTCTCCTGCCGTCCACCGGCGCGCACTACTGCGTAAACCACTTGATACCTGTTTCGTTGGGGAGCGGGAAGCTCCGGAAATCTCACGGGAAGACTGTGCCTGCGTTCGTCGCAGGTCTGACGGATGCGAGCACAAGGCTGCAGCACGTCATCCTGTGGGGACGACTCAGCTCACGCACCAAGGGACTACTTTACCGGATCAGGGACACTCTCGCAAAGCGAAGCCAGCCCGTGTCGCCCGGCCGTAGGATCTCTGAGTGAGCGTACTGATCGACGACCCCATCTGGCCCGCACACGGACGTCTGTGGGCCCATCTGGTCAGTGACAGCAGCCTGGACGAGTTGCACGCCTTCGCGCGCACCAACGGCCTTCCCCCGCGGTCGTTCGACCGCGACCACTACGACGTCCCCGAAGAGGCACTCCCCCGTCTCATCGCCGCCGGCGCTGAGCACGTCGGCGGCAAGGAGCTGGTTCGACGACTGGTCGCCTCAGGACTCCGCGTCACCGCTCGGGAGCGGCGCGGGTGATGACGACACACTCACCGGGGTGCCGGTGAGCGCTGCAGTCGTCACGCGACGCCGGTTGCGCCCCTGACCGGGAGCCTTGGGCTCCGGAAGTGCGTCCAGCACCGAGTCGAGCAGCTGCTCCGCCTCGGTCTTGGGTGAGCTGTTGCGGTCGGAGCCGCGCTTGCGGCGCGGCTTCTTGGGCCGCTCCTGGGGCGTGGCCTGCTCCGGCTCGGCGACCGGGGGCACGTCGATGATCGTCTCGACGCTCGGCGCGAGCGTGGATGCCGCGATCTGGGCGAGCGCGGACTTCGCGCCCTCGGGGATGCCGTGGGCAACGGAGCTGGCCTGCTGAGCGTTCTGGTTCTGCTGACCGTTCCCGCCGCCTCGCTGGCGCCGGCTGCCGGACTGTCCTCCACCGCTGTTGTTCGAGCGGTGCTTGACGACGGGATCGTGGTGCACGATGACACCGCGGCCGGCGCAGACTTCGCACGCCTCGCTGAAGGTCTCCAGCAGGCCGAGGCCCAGCTTCTTGCGGGTCATCTGGACCAGACCGAGCGAGGTGACCTCTGCGACCTGGTGCTTGGTGCGGTCGCGGCTCAGGCACTCCACGAGGCGGCGCAGCACGAGGTCGCGGTTGGACTCGAGGACCATGTCGATGAAGTCGACGACGATGATGCCGCCGATGTCGCGCAGTCGCAGCTGACGGACGATCTCCTCCGCCGCCTCGAGGTTGTTCTTCGTGACGGTCTCTTCGAGGTTTCCGCCGGAGCCGACGAACTTGCCGGTGTTGACGTCGACGACCGTCATGGCCTCGGTGCGGTCGATCACGAGCGATCCGCCGGACGGCAGCCAGACCTTTCGGTCGAGAGCCTTCTCGATCTGCTCAGTGATGCGGAACGCGTCGAACGGGTCGACGTCGTCCTCGTAGGACTCGACGCGCTCGAGCAGATCCGGAGCGACGCTCTCGAGGTAGGCACGGATCGTCCGCTGCGACTCCTCGCCCTGGATGAGCATCTTCGTGAAGTCCTCGTTGAAGACGTCGCGGACGATCTTGACCAGCAGATCGGGCTCTGCGTGCAGCAGCGCGGGAGCCTGCTGGTTCTCGACCTGCTTCTGAATGTGCTCCCACTGCGAGGTGAGGCGCTGGACGTCGCGGGTCAGCTGGTCCTCGGTTGCGCCCTCGGCGGCCGTGCGGACGATGACGCCGCTGGACTCCGGGAGCACCTCCTTGAGGATGCGCTTCAGACGCGCGCGCTCGTTGTCGGGCAGTTTGCGGCTGATGCCGTTCATCGATCCGCCGGGCACGTACACGAGGTAGCGGCCTGGCAGCGAGATCTGGCTGGTGAGGCGGGCGCCCTTGTGGCCGACCGGGTCCTTGGTGACCTGGACGAGCACGCGGTCGCCCGGCTTGAGCGCGAGCTCGATGCGGCGGGGCTGGTTGCCGGTCTCGACGCCGTCCCAGTCGACCTCGCCGGAGTACAGCACGGCGTTGCGGCCGCGGCCGATGTCGACGAACGCGGCCTCCATGCTCGGCAGCACGTTCTGCACGCGGCCGAGGTAGACGTTGCCGATGAGTGACGCGTCCTGGTTGCGAGCCACGTAGTGCTCGACGAGCACGGCGTCCTCGAGCACGCCGATCTGCGTGCGGCCGTTCTTGGAGCGGACGACCATCTTGCGGTCGACGGACTCGCGGCGCGCAAGGAACTCTGCTTCGGTCACCACAGGGCGGCGGCGACCGGCATCACGGCCGTCGCGACGACGCTGCTTCTTGGCCTCGAGACGCGTCGAGCCCTTGATCGCCTTCGGCTCGGTGATGTACTCGACGGCGCGCTGGCGCTGACGCGGTTCGTCCCGCTGGTCGTCGCCGTCGCCGCTGCCACCGCGACGGCGGCGTCCGCGGCGTCCGGAGGACGAGTCATCCTGATCGGTGTCGCGGGTGTCACGGTCGCTGTCGCGGTCACGGTCGCGTCCGGGACGAGCCGGGAGCGGAGCGATCTCGGGCGCGTAGAAGTGCAGCTGCGTCGACACCCGCGAGACGAAGACCTCGGGGATGAGGCCGAGCGAGACCGCGGTCAGCGGCTCGGGCTCAGCCGGTTTCGCGGGCTTCTCGTCGGCCTTGGGCTCGGCGGCCGGCTCGGTGGCAGCGCCGGCCTCTGAACTCGCAGCGTCGGTCCCTGAGCTTGTCGAAGCGTCCGCCGGTGCTTCGACAGGCTCAGCATCCGGCTGGGTCGCAGCATCCGGCTCGGCCGCCGACTCGGCCTCAGCAGGCGACTCGGCTTCCACCGACTCGGCCTCGGCGGCAGCCGGAGAATCCGCCTGCGCGTCCGTCACCGCCGAAGCGCCCGGTGTTACCGGAGTCGCTGCGTTCTCGTCGAGGGTAGGGGCGTTGTTGTCATTCGTCTCATCGGCCATCTCTGGCGTACTCCCTGCGCGGGCACTGGGTGCCGCGAAATCTCGTGCGGCACCTGCGGTGCCGCGAACTCACTCGGTTTGCGACCGGCTCATGGCTCTGATCGCGAGGGGCATTGGACCCCGAAGTCTGCGTCGATGCGTAGAACGGCGGCGCCGAGCGGTGCATCACACGCCATTATCGCACCATGTCGCCCACTTCGTGGCATTCGGGGTTCCAACAGCCTGTTTCACCGGCCCGCTTCACGCCACATCCATAGCGGACGCTGAGATAATCCCGATATGAGCGAGCAGCGCACCCGCCCCGTGTTCTATGCCGTCTGGCTGATCATCGCCGGCGTCGTCGGCTGGTGGGCGGCGTTCCAGCTGACGCTCGACAAGTTCATCCAGCTCGCGAACCCCGACGCCGACCTCAGCTGCAACGTCAGCGTGATGATCCAGTGCGGCAAGAACCTCGGTTCCTGGCAGGGCGAGGTGTTCGGCTTCCCGAACCCGATCATCGGGCTCGCCGGCTGGATGGCGCCCATCGTGGTGGGCGTCGCCGTGCTCGCCGGCGCGCGCTTCCCCCGCTGGTTCTGGGCGACGTTCGGTGCCGGCATCCTGTTCGCCTTCGGCCTGGTCTGCTGGCTCATCGCTCAGAGCCTGTATGCGCCGAACCTCGGCGTGCTGTGCCCGTGGTGCATGCTCACGTGGGCGGTGACGATCCCGACTTTCTTCGCCACGGTGGTCCACCTGTTCCGCAACGGGACGCTCAGCCGCTCGGAGAAGGTGCAGGAGCGCGCCGGACGCCTGATGGCGTGGGTGCCGCTCGCGACGATCCTCGCGTACGCCGTCGTCATCCTGCTGGCGCAGCTGCGCGGCCTCGACCTGCTCGGCGAGGTCGTCGGAATGATCTTCTGAACAACGCAGAAGCCCGCCGGCTCCCGTGAGGGATGCCGGCGGGCTTCGTGGTCGGTCCCTGAGTCCGTCGAAGGGTCAGGAGAACCAGATGCCCAGCTCGCGCTGAGCGGACTCGGGGCTGTCGGAACCGTGGACGAGGTTCTGCTGCACAGCGAGGCCCCAGTCGCGGCCGAAGTCGCCGCGGATCGTTCCGGGGGCTGCCGTGGTCGGGTCTGTGGTGCCCGCCAGCGAGCGGAAGCCCTCGATGACGCGGTTGCCGGCGAGGCGGATCGCCACGGACGGGCCGGACATCATGAACTCGAGCAGCGGCTCGTAGAACGGCTTGCCCTCGTGCTCGGCGTAGTGGGCGGCGAGGCGGTCGCGGTCGGGCTCGACCAGGCGGATGTCGACGAGCGCGTAGCCCTTTGCCTCGATGCGGGCCAGGATCGAGCCGGTGAGGCCGCGGGCGACGCCGTCGGGCTTGACGAGGACGAGGGTTTCTTCGGTGGCCATGTCAGTCGCTCTCTGTGTGAGTATCGGTTTCGTACGTGTTCTGATTCGCGTCGGCGGGACGTCGTGTGTCCAACCGGGCCCCCATGATCGTCGCATACGCCCACATGCCTCCGAAAACGAGCACCACGAGGAGGATGGCGGGAACGAAGATCGCGGAGAGCGCCACGATTCCCTGCAGCACCCATCCGGCGGCGATGGCCCAGGGCTTGGCGATCATGCCGGCGAGGGCGATCATCGTGAGCGCCACGACGCTGCCTCCGACGACACCCCACCACTGCGGGACGGGTTCGGGCAGGGTCTTCAGACCGAAGATCACGAGGCCGGCGAGGAAGACCACGATCGCCTCGAAGCCGAGCACGATCGGGGCGAGTTTCTGCACCAGGGTGCGCTGGGCTCTCATGCGCGCCACCCCGACTTCCAGTCCTCTTCCTCGGAGAGGGCGATGGCCTCCCCTGCGAGCACGACCGATCCTGCGATCACGACGGCGCGGCGGTCGGACGATGCCGCCCATTCGCGCGCGGCGTCCGCGGCATCCGCCAGCGACGGGTGCACGGTCGCCCGGTACCCGGCATTCTCGACCAGGTCGGCGATGGCATCCGCGTCGTTCGCTCGGTCGGACTCTGGCGCCGTGGCGAAGACGTGCGCGGCCGCGGGCGCGAGGTGCGCGATGATGCCGGCGGCATCCTTGTCGGCGAGGACGCCGAGCACGAGCCCCCACTCGTCGAAGTCGAAGCTGTCATCCAGCGACTGCGCGAGCGCCTCGGCCCCGTGCGGATTGTGGGCGGCGTCGACGACCACCGTCGGCGCGATGCCCAGCAGCTGCAGTCGTCCGGGAGATGTCGCGCCCTGCAGTCCGTCGGTGATGATGTCGTCGGCGATGCGCTGCGAACGCGCGCCGATGAGCGACTCGACCGCAGCGACCGCGAGAGCGGCGTTGTGACCCTGGTGCGCACCGTACAGCGGCAGGTACTCCTCGACGTACGCTCCGGCGAGCCCGCGGATCGTCAGAAGCTGACCGCCGACAGCCAGCTTCTGCTCGCTCAGCCCGAACTCGTCGCCGTCGAACGCGATCGTGGCGTTCTTCTCCGCAGCCACGCGGCGCAGGACCTCGGCGGCCTCGGCGGGCTGCTGCGCCGAGACGACGGCCGCGCCCTCCTTGATGATGCCGGCCTTGACCTCGGCGATCTTCGCGATCGTGTCGCCGAGGCGGTCGGCGTGGTCGATGGCGATCGGCGCGAACACGGCGACGTCGCCGTCGGCGGTGTTCGTCGAGTCCCACGCGCCTCCCATGCCCACCTCGAGCACCAGCACGTCGACGGGGGCGTCGGATGCCGCGACGAAGGCGACCACGGTGAGGAGCTCGAAGAAGGTCAGCGGTGCTTCGCCAGCTGCCTCAAGCTCCGCGTCCACGATTCCGACGAACGGCTCGATCTCGTCCCAGGCGTCCGCGATCGCGGCATCCGCAATGGGTTCGCCGTCGATCATGACGCGCTCGGTGAACCGCTCCAGGTGCGGGCTGGTGAACAGGCCAGTGCGCAGTCCGTGCGCACGCAGCAGGCTCTCGACGATGCGCGCGGTGGATGTCTTGCCGTTCGTGCCGGTGATGTGCACGACGCGGTAGGTGCGCTGCGGATCGTCGAGCAGTTCGAGAATGCGGGCGGTGCGCTCCTTGCGGGGCTGCACCCACCGCTCCCCTGCTCGCGAGAGCAGTGCTTCGTATACGGCGTCGGCGCGATCGCGGTCAGACATTCGTCGCTCCCTCGAGGTTCGAGTCGATCGTGACGATGACGGGCGCCTTGTCCGACCCCAGCGCGGTCGCGCCGCTGCGGAACACCCCGTCGCCGGGGCTGGTGACGTCCTTCACCAGCTCGTCCATCTCGTCCGTGGGCTGAACGGCGAAAGCGACGGCCAGGGTCTCCCCCGCGATGAGCTCGGCGTGGGCCTGCAGCGCCTCGGCGTTCTCGGGGGCGACGTTCAGCGCCAGCACGATGCGGTCGCTGACGTCGAGGCCGGCGTTCTTGCGCGCCTCCTGGACGACGCGGATGGCGTCGCGCGCCATTCCCTCCGCCTCGAGCTCCGGCGTCGTCTGCGTGTCGAGCAGCACGAATCCGCCACCGGGCACGACGGCGAGCGCTTCGCCCTCAGGACGCCCTGCGGTCTCCAGCACGAGCTCGTACTCCTGGGGCTCGAGCGCGATGCCGTCGACGATCACGACACCGTTCTGCTCCTCCCAGACACCCGCTCTGGCGCCGGCGATGACATGCTGGACCTGCTTTCCCAGACGCGGACCCGCGGCGCGGGCGTTGACGCTGAGGCGGTGGCTGATGCCGTACTCGGCGGCAGCCGTGTCGGTGAGCTGGACGAGCTCGACTGACTTCACGTTGAGCTCGTCGCGCAGGATGTCCTCGAACTGTCCGAGCTGATCGGCGACCGGCGAGACGACGGTGTAGCGCGCGAGCGGCAGGCGCACACGCAGCTTCTCCTTCTTGCGCAGGGCGTTGCCGACGCTGGACAGCTCGCGCACGGCATCCATCGCTTCGCGGATGTCGTCCGCTGCGGGGAACGCGTCGGCGTCCGGCCAATCGGTCAGGTGGACGCTGCGTCCGCCGGTGAGTCCCCGCCAGATGCGCTCGCTGATCAGCGGCACGAGCGGTGCTGCGACCCGCGTCAGCGTCTCGAGCACGGTGTACAGCGTGTCGAACGCGTCCGTTGCGCCCTCGGCGGACGCGTCGGCGCCGACCCAGAAGCGGTCGCGCGAGCGGCGGATGTACCAGTTCGTCAGCACCTCGGCGAAGTCGCGCAGGCGTGCGGATGCCGTGGTGGAGTCGAGCCCCTCGAGGTCGGATGCCACGTCGCGGACGAGTTCGCCAAGCCGAGACAGGATGTACCGGTCGAGCACGTCGGTCGAGTCCGTGCGCCACCGTGCTTCATATCCGGCCGAGCGGCCGGATTCGGTCCCTGAGCCTGTCGAAGGGTCGCCCGAGGCGTTCGCGTACGTGGCGAAGAAGTACCACGAGCTCCACAGCGGCAGCAGGAACTCGCGCACGCCAGCGCGGATGCCTTCCTCGGTCACGGCGAGGTTGCCGCCGCGCAGCACCGAGCTCGACATCAGGAACCAGCGCATGGCGTCGGAGCCGTCGCGGTCGAAGACCTCCGAGACGTCCGGGTAGTTGCGCAGCGACTTCGACATCTTGTAGCCGTCGTTGCCCAGCACGATGCCGTGGCAGCTGACGCCGGTGAAGGCAGGACGGTCGAACAGTGCGGTCGAGAGCACGTGCATGACGTAGAACCAGCCGCGGGTCTGCCCGATGTACTCGACGATGAAATCGGCCGGCGAGTGCGAGTCGAACCACTCCTGGTTCTCGAACGGGTAGTGCACCTGCGCGTACGGCATCGATCCGGAGTCGAACCAGACGTCGAACACATCCTCGATGCGGCGCATGGTGCTCTTGCCGGTGGGGTCGTCCGGGTTCGGGCGGGTCAGGTCGTCGATGTACGGGCGGTGCAGGTCGATCTCACCCTGCGGGTTGCGCGGCAGCGTGCCGAAGTCGCGCTCGAGGTCTTCCAGTGATCCGTAGGCGTCGACGCGCGGGTACTCGGGGTCGTCGCTCTTCCAGATCGGGATGGGCGAGCCCCAGTACCGATTGCGGCTGATCGACCAGTCGCGGGCGCCCTCGAGCCACTTGCCGAACTGCCCCTCCTTGACGTTCTCGGGCACCCAGGTGATCTGCTCGTTGTTCGCGAGCATCCTGTCCTTGATGTCGGTGACGCGGATGAACCAGCTCGACACGGCCTTGTAGATCAGGGGGTTCCGGCAGCGCCAGCAGTGCGGGTACGAGTGCACGTAGCTCTGCAGCCGCACCAGACGGCCGTTGTCGCGGATGATCCGCACAAGCGGGGTGTTCGCGTCCATCCACAGTTCGCCGGCGACGTCGGTCACGTTCGGCAGGAAGCGGCCGCCGTCGTCGAGCGACAGGATGGTCGGGATGCCGGCGCCTCCCGCGACACGCTGGTCGTCCTCACCGTAGGCGGGCGCCTGGTGGACGATGCCGGTGCCGTCGGTGGTGGTGACGTAGTCGTCGACGAGGATGCGCCAGGCTCGCTGCGTGCCGTAGGTCTCCTCGTCTGCGTAGTAGTCGAACAGCCGGTCGTAGGTCACATCCTGCAGTTCTGCACCGCGGAGGGTCGAGTCCACCGCGGCCAGGGCGTCGTCGGAGTTCTCGTAGCCGAGATCCTTGGCATAGCCGCCGAGCAGGTCCTTTGCGAGCAGGTAACGGTGCGCGGAGGACTCGACGGCCACGCGGTCGGCGGAGGGTGCGGCGCGGTCCTGATGCACGTCGGCCGCTCCAGCGGGTCCGGCCGGCAGAACGACGTACTCGATGTCCGGACCCACGGCGAGCGCGAGGTTGGTCGGAAGGGTCCACGGGGTCGTCGTCCAGGCGAGGGCGCGTACACCGGTGAGCCCCAGCGACTCGGCCTTCGCGCCCACCAGCGGGAATGTGACGGTGACGGAGGGGTCCTGGCGGTCCTGGTAGACGTCGTCGTCCATGCGCAGCTCGTGAGCCGACAGCGGCGTCTCATCGCGCCAGCAGTACGGCAGCACGCGGTAACCCTCGTAGGCGAGGCCCTTGTCGTAGAGCGTCTTGAAGGCCCAGAGCACGCTCTCCATGTAGCCGAGGTCGAGGGTCTTGTAGCCGCGGTCGAAGTCGACCCAGCGGGCCTGGCGGGTGACGTAGTCCTTCCAGTCCTCCGTGTACGCGAGCACGGAGTCGCGGGCCTTGCCGTTGAAGACATCGATGCCCATGTCTTCGATCTCGCTCTTCTCGGTGATGCCGAGCTGCTTCATGGCCTCGAGCTCGGCCGGAAGACCGTGCGTGTCCCAGCCGAACACCCGGTCGACCTTCTTGCCGCGCATGGTCTGGAAGCGCGGGAACAGGTCCTTGGCGTAGCCGGTGAGCAGGTGGCCGTAGTGCGGCAGTCCGTTGGCGAAGGGAGGGCCGTCGTAGAAGACCCACTCGTCTGCGTCCTCGCGCTGTGCGATGGAAGCGCGGAAGGTGTCGTCCTGCTTCCAGAACTCGAGGATCTCGCGCTCGATCTCGGGGAACCGCGGGCTGGCTGCGACAGAGGCGGCCGAGGCGTCGGCGGCGGGGCCGAAGGCGGAGGGGCGTGGGTAGGTCATGTGCGCTCGCAGTGTCGTGGGTGGATGCTGCTTGCGAGGACGATCCTGTGGACCGCGGTACCACCCCGCGTGCTGCGCCTCACGGCGCTGCCACTCTCACTGCGGCGATGACGGGCCTGCCCCGCTCGGTTCTAGTGGGTCTCGCGACCGTTCTTCCGAGAGCTCCCCGGTGATGGCCGGATCAACGCTGGTGGGTCCATTGTACGCGGCATCCCGTGCCGCTCGCACGGCTTCGACGGGCTTCACTCCTCCCGGTGGTACCCGTGGAGGTCGTCCTGGACGCCGTTGATCCAGGCCTCGTCGCCACCATCGGGGTCGGCCACGCGCACGGTGCGGGCGAACGCCTCGTCGACGACGGATGCCTCGAACCCGGCATCCTGCAGCCGCAAGGCCAGCGCGTCCACGTCCCCGCGCGCTTCGAACGACAGACCGACCCGGGGCTTCCCCGCGTGCAAGCCGACCGAGCCGCCGTCACCCAGCATCTCCACCCAGCCGCCGCGGTCCGCCGCGATGCCGGCCCGAAAACCGAGCGCCTCGAGAATCGCCCGAGGCTCGGCCAGATCCTCCTGGAACCAGATCGGCTGGACGGCGATCTCGCCGGCACCGTGCTGCACAGCACCCTCCGAGACCGTGATGGATACGCCGGATGCCGCACGCACGACCAGCATCTCGCCCACACCCGCCATGACCGTGCGCTCGACAGCGAAGGACAAGAGAGCGGATGCCGCGGCATCCAGGTCTACGACGACGAGGTGGATGTCGACCGTTCCAGGGCTGTGGTCGGGCGTCGCTTCGTGCACGGCGAGCACTCCGTCGGCGTGAAACTCGCCCCATGCCGGCGTCGGCGGATAGGGCGCCACGAAGCCGAGCGCCTCGGCCAGCGCCCACCAGCGCTCAGGCCTGTCGGTGTACAGGATCTGCTGGACGACGGTCATGCCTTCTCCTCCAGGTATGCGCGCAGTGCCGTCTCAACGAGCGCGGACAGGCTGGTGCTCTCATCGATCGCCCGGTGTTTCACCTCTCGGATGAGATCAGAGGGCAGGTACACGTTGAACTGCGACTTCTTCGCCTCACTTGCTTGCATACTAGCAATCTAGCGCAAAGTGGCCAGTACGCTCAAGACATGGCTCGCACCGCAGACTCCCCCGCCGCTCCACGTGTCTCACCGCCTGACCTGCCCGACGAGTTCGCCGAAGCCCAGCCGGCGCGGGGCGCCGATCTTCTGGCCGCCCGGCTCGATCTCACCGGCGACGTCGACCTGGCCCATTGCTCACTCGAGCAGTGCGTCATCGAGGCCGACGTCGACACGCTCGATCTCACCGGTGCGACGATCCTCGACGTCGACATGCACGGTGTGCGCGTGGCATCCATGCCCATGCGTAACGCGAGCATCCGGCGACTGCGCATCACCGGCGGGCGCATCGGGACGCTAGATCTGAGCGGCGCCCGCATCGATGAGCTCGAGCTGAGGGACCTGCGCGTCGATTACTTGAACCTCGGTGGAGCGAAGGCCACCGACGTCCTCGTCGCCGACTCGACGATACGCACCCTCGACACTCCACAGGCCGAGCTCACCCGCGTGCGTTTCGACGACTGCCGCAGCGACGAGGTCGACCCGCGGGGGCTGCGCTCGAAGGACGTCGACCTTCGGGGCCTCGATGCGGGCGCCTTCACCGATGCGAACAGCCTCCGGGGCACGACGCTCACGATGTTCCAGGTGCAGCAACTCGCGCCGACGCTCGCCGCAGGGGTCGGGATTCAAGTCAAGGACTGAAGCACGGCTTCGACTCCCTTCGGTCGCTCACCCCGTTTCGGCCGCGCGGCCTGCGGCCGCTCCGCTCAGCGCCCCCGCGGGGAAGAGCCTCCAGCGGGGAGGAGTAGGACGTTCAGTGCCGAGCGACGAACTCGGCCAGGGTTCCCAGCGCCTCGACACCGGTGAGTTCCCCTGCCAGCAGCGGCACTTGGATCACAGGGACATCCGGCACCGCCAGGTGCACGGCCGTCAGGTGCTTGTCCTCGACGTCACGACGGGCGCGCAGCAGTTCGCCGGCATCCGCGGGCGACCGCCTGTTCGCGATCAGCGCAGCCACATCCACACGCATGGCTCTGAGCGATTCGATCACCTCGAGCGTCTCGGCGACCGGCAGCGCTTCGGCGGTGAACACCACGATGAAACCGCAGACCTCCGCATCGGTGATCGCGTTCTGCAGTCTGTCGAAGCGCACCCGGCGCCGTTGCAGTGTGCGACGCAGCTCCGCGTCGGCGGAGGACGCCTGCTCAGCGTTTCCGGTCAGTCCCCGCATCGCCGCCGAGAACCGCTCCGAGCGGTCGCGGTTGCGCAGCAGGGTGTCGGTCCAACCTGCCAGCTGTCCCGGCAGTGCCAGCAGTCGCAGAGTGTGACCGGATGGCGCGGTGTCGAAGATGACGAGATCGTAGTCTCGCTCTGCGACGTCCGCAGCCTCGGCGATCCTCTCCAGCACCGCCGATTCGTGACTGCCCGGTGCGTGCCGCGCGCGCTCGAGATGCTCCCTCGCCTGCGAGTGCTGACGTTCCGGCAGCATCCGTACCATGGTCTGTTCGACCGCCGCCAAGTGCCGCGCGATCGTTCCCTCAGGATCGATCTCCATCCCATCGACGCATCCGCCGTCGGGCCCGTCGGCGAGCCGCACCGGTTCATCCCCTACCTCGCACTCCCACAGGTGGCCGAGGTTGTGCGCCGGGTCGGTCGATACCACCAGTACCCGTGCCCCTCGCCGCGCCCGCGCCAGTCCGATCGCCGATGCCAGAGAGGTCTTCCCGACGCCGCCTTTGCCGCCCACGAACAGGATGCGGCGGCGCTCATCTGTCAGCAGCATGACATCTGATCCAACGGCGACCTCGGCATCCCCATCCGCCGATGCCAGGCGTGGAAATCCTCGGCGAGCATGGGCATCAGCTCCGCACTGTAGTACGCCGCCGGATCGGGCACACCGAGAGCCTCACCGAGCACGACGAGCGTGAACAGGTCGTCCTCATCGCGCCTCTCACGGGCGAGCGTCTGGCGGTACGGACCGGCGTAGTACTCGGTCAGCCCTTCCCGGAAAGCGGCCCAGCGCTCCGAGAAGCGCCGGGCCGCCGTGCGGTGCATCACAGGTCAGACCTCCTCCCGCACCGCCTGGATGCTGGCATCCTGATCCTCCGGTTCGGGCGGGTCCGTCGCCGCCTTCCGCATGGCGATGACCGCTTCCACCGCGACCCAGATACTCGCCACGATGATGACCACGTCGAGCACGAACAGCAGCCAGTCCGGCTGTTCCGGGTTTGCGAACGAGACGAGCTGCTCGATCGCAGCCCAGAAGGACATGACGAACACGAAGATCAGCGGCAGCAGCGCCGGCAGCGCGTTGCGTCGCTTCCGGATCAGCATCACGGCGAGTATCGACAGCGTCAGGGCTGCCATCAGCTGGTTCGTCGTGCCGAACAGAGGCCAGATCCGCAGGCCGCCGTCACCACCGAGACCCTGCGAGAACGTCAACCCGAGACCGACGACCACCACGACGAGAGTCGCGGGGAACTTCGTGATCCTGATGTGCATCGCGTCGCCGATCTCCTGCACGACGAACCGCAGCAGCCGCATCCCGGTGTCCATGGTCGTCGCGGCGAACAGCACGGCCATGGTGGCCAGCACTGTGGCGCTGAGGGATGCCGGGAGGCCGATGCCGGTCTGCATGAGCATCCCACCGCCCTCCACGAAAGCGCCGACGCCACCAGCACCGAAGGAGCTGTAGACCTCTTCCCACTCCGCGACCGTACGGAACCCGCCGATCACGGCGAGGATCGTCCCGAGCGACAGCAGGCCCTCGCCGATCGCGCCGAAGTAGCCGACGAAGCGGGCGTCGGGCTCCTTGTCGAGCTGCTTCGAGCTCGTGCCCGACGAGACCATGCCGTGGAACCCGGAGATGGCACCGCATGCGATCGTGACGAACAGCAGCGGGATCATGCTCGGCGTACCCTCGGGCAGCGCCGTGTTGATCATCGGTGCGACGATCTCGGGCTTGTCTGCGGCGAACAGCGTGGCGATCAGCACCGCGCCGTACAGCAGGCCGAGTCCGATGAACAGCTGGACGCCGTTGATGTAGTCGCGCGGCTGCAGCAGCACCCACACCGGCAGCAGGGAGGCGATGGCGCCGTAGATGAACAGCGCGAGGATCCAGAAGGTCGCCGGCCCCATGCCGAGGAAGTCGTCCGGCAGTACGACGGGCACCTGGTCGCCCAGCACGATCAGGGCGTAGAGCGCCACGACGCCGACGATGGTCACTGGGACGAGCGGCCAGCGCATTCGGTAGACAGCGACTCCGACGAGCAGCGCGACCACGATCGCCCCCCAGGTGGGGATGACCGCGCTCGGTGTGCTGATCAACAGATTCTTGATGACGACGGCAAACGCGGCGATCACCATCAGCAGCAACAGGAAGATCACGACGAGGAACAGGTTCGCGCCGCGCTTGCCGATGTAGCGTGCCGACAGCGCGCCGATCGAGCGGCCCTTGTTGCGGGTGGAGGCCCACAGCGCGCCGAAGTCGTGCATTCCGGCGAAGAACACCGTGCCGAGGGTCACCCAGAGGAAGGCCGGCAGCCAGCCCCAGATGACGGCGATGGCAGGACCGACGATCGGCGCGGCTCCCGCGACCGAGGTGAAGTGGTGGCCCCACAGGATGAACTTGTTCGTCGGCACGTAGTCGACGCCGTCGTTCAGCTCATGCGCCGGGGTCTTGAAGGCCGGATCGAGCTTGTAGACCCGCTTGGCCAGGTACTTGGAGTAGACGAGATAGCCGAAGACGAACAACGCCAGGCCTATGAACATCAGCAGGACGGGACTCATGGGAGTTTCTTCCTCTCTCGCAGCGACAGCTCTGTCCCCACGTGGTGCCCAACCGTAGCAAAGCTGGGAGAATGCTGACAGAGGCGGGTCGGGGTGTCAGAATCACCCGGCGGATGCCGCGAGCAACTCCTGCGTGAACGGATGCTGCGGCGCGGTGAACACCGCGGCGACGGGGCCCTGCTCCACGATCACGCCATCCTGCATGACCAGCACGTCGTCGGAGACGGCCGCGACGACATCCAGATCGTGCGACACGAAGATCATGGTCAGCCCACGGCCGCGCTGCAGGCGCCCGAGCAACTGCAGCACCTTCTCGCGGACGGACGGGTCGAGGGCCGATACCGGCTCGTCGAGCACCAGCACGTCGGGTTCTGCGGCGAGCGCACGGGCGATCGCGGCGCGCTGCCGCTGACCTCCGGACAGCTGCGAGGGACGGCGCCGTGCCAGTTCGGGTGCGAGATCCACCTCTGCCATCAGCGCGGACACGCGTGCGGCACGCGCTGCTCGCGGCACCCCGCCCGCAGCGATCGCTTCCCGCAGCGATCGCCCGATCGTCCAACGGGGGTCGAAGGCGCCCAGCGGGTTCTGGTGCACGAGCTGCACCCGGTGCTCGCCGCTCCAGCGCAGGTCGCCGCTGTCGGGCTTCTCCACACCGACGATCATGCGCGCGAGCGTGGTCTTCCCCGAGCCGGACTCCCCCACGATGCCCAGGGTCTGGCCTTCCAGGAGCGTGAAGGACGCGTCCGCCACAGCGGGTACGCCCGCGAAGGTCTTCGACAGGTCGACGACTGTGAGCACCGCGTCTCCGAGCCCGAATCGATCGACACGAGGCTCGTGCGCGGTCGCGGCGATCAGTTCCCGCGTGTACGCCTCCGCCGGAGCATCCAGCACGTCGGCCACCGCGCCCTGCTCGATGACGCGCCCCGCGCGCATGACGAGCACCCGATCGGCCACCCTGCGCACCGCCGCGAAGTCGTGGCTGATGAAGACGACGGCGGTGCCGGCATCCGCGATCTCTCGCAGCAGCCCCAGCACGTGTGCCTGCACCGTGGCATCCAGCGCCGTCGTCGGCTCGTCCGCGACGAGCACGGCGGGCTCCCCGGCGAGCGCAGACGCGATCAGCGCTCGCTGCCGCAGCCCTCCGGACAGCTCATGCGGATACTGGGCTGCGCGTACGGCGGGTGACGGCATCGCGACGGACTCGAGCAGCTCTGTCGCCCTCACTCGCCGTTCCGCCCTGGTCAGACGCGTGTGGATGGCGAGCGGCTCCGCGACCTCCGCACCGATCCGCCGCAGCGGGTCCAGAGACACCAGGGCGTCCTGCGACACGAGACCGATGCGGTTTCCGCGCACGCCTCGCCACTGCCCCTCGGTGAAACGCCGAACGTCCACGCCGTCGACGGAGAGCACGGAGGCCGAGACGCTCGCCGCGTCGGGCGCGAGTCCGAGCAGCGCGGCGGCCGTCAGCGACTTGCCCGCCCCCGACTCCCCGACGATCGCGATGCACTCCCCCGGTGCGACGTCGAAGGAGACGCCATCGACCAGGCTCCGTCCCCCGATCGCGACAGTGAGGTCGTGCACGCTCAGGGCCGTCATGCGGTCCGCCCTTCCGCGCGCGCCCGCAACGTGCGGCCCACAATGGTCGCCGAGATCACCGTGAGCGTGATCGCGATGCCCGGGAACACCGCGATCCACCAGGCGGTGCCGAGCACGTTGCGCCCGCCGGAGAGCATGAGACCCCATTCCGGCACCGGCTCGGTGGGGCCGAGCCCGAGGAAGCTCAAGCCGGCGATCGCGAGGATGCTGGACCCGATGCCGATCGTCGCGAGGACGCTGAGCGATCCCAGCACGCCGGGCACGACATGGCGGGTGAACGCCTGCACCCGCGGAACTCCGAGGATCCTGGCGGCCTCGACGTGCTCGGCGAGCGCGAACGTGCGCGTCTGCACGCGGGCGAGGCGCACGTACACCGGCACGGCGGCGATCGTCACCGCGATGGCCACGTTGGTCGCGCCGGGGCCCAGGATCGCGACGACCACGAGAGCCACGAGGAACTCCGGGAAGGCCATCAGCACATCGTTGATGCGCATCAGGGCGGCATCCACCGGTCGTGGCGCGATTCCGGAGAGCGCGCCGATGACGAGGCCCACCACCAGCGCGAGGGCTGTCGCGAGCAGTCCGATGCCGACCGAGCCGCCTGCGCCGTGCACGACGCGGGCGAACACGTCGCGACCGCTCTGATCGGTGCCGAACCAGTGGGCGGCGCTGGGCGCCTCGAGCGCCGCGCGCACATCGGTGCGCAATGGGTCTGCGTGCGCGATGAGCCCGGGGAACAGCGCCATCGCCGCGACCACGGCGAGGAACGCCAGCGCGGCGCCGAGCACCACCCGTCGCGAGACGCTCATCGCGGCACCTCATCGAGAACGCGAGAACCGAGGGAGTCGCCGCCGGACGCGCCGCGAGACTTGCGTCGCTGCCGTGGGTCGAGCACGGGATGCAGCAGTTCGACCACCACGTTCACCACCACGAAGATCAGCGCGCTGAACAGGATGATGCCGGTGATCACGGGCAGGTCTCGGTCGGTGATCGCCGCGAGCGTCACGCGGCCGAGTCCCGGTCGGGCGAACACGGTTTCGACCAGTACCGCTCCGCCGAGCAGCGACCCGACGAGGTAAGCGGTCAGGGTGAGTGCGCCGGCGGCGCCGTGACGCAGCGTGTGGCGCGCGGTCAGCCGCACCTGTCCCGCTCCGCGCGCACGCACGGTGGTCGCGAAGGGCTGTCGTTCCGCGGCCTCGATGCCGTCGCGCAGCACCTGCCCGAGCAGCGCTGCGACGGGAAGCGCGAGCGTCACCGCGGGCAGCACGATCGTCGCCGGGTTGCGGGTGCCGGAGACCGGGAACCACCCGAGCCCGAACGCGAAGACGCTGAGCAGGATGATCCCGATCCAGAACACCGGCGACGACAGCACGATGAGTTCGGCACCGGCGACGACGCCCCGCCAGAAGCGCCCGCGCACGAGCAGCGCGACGGCGAGCGCGAGCACAACGGCGATGACGAGCGCGAGCGCCGTCAGCTGCAGCGTCGCCCCCAGCTGCCGTCCGATGACCTCGGTGACCGGCATCCGCAGCTGGTACGACTCGCCGAGGTTCCCCTGCACGAGCTGTCCGAGGTACGACAGGTACTGCTCGAGGGGCGGCCGGTCGAGCCCGAGCTCGGCGCGGATGCCATCCTTGACCGCTTCGCTCACCTGTGCCTGCGGCCCGAGCATGACCGACACCGGGTCGCCGGGGATCACCCGGAAAGCGAGGAACGCCAGCGTCGCCGCGCCCCACAGGACGATCACGACGGATGCCGCGAGCCCCGCGATCCGGATGAGAAGCGGTTTCACGACCGGATCAGCCGACCGTGACCTCGTAGAACAACGGACGACCGTACAGGTCGTACTCGAGACCCGAGACGGTGTCGTTCGATGCGGTGATCAACGACGGGCTGTAGAGCGGCACGATCGCAGTGTATTCCGCGTTCCACTGCTGCAGCTGCTGGTAGATCTCGGCGCGCGCGTCCGTGTCGCTGGTCACGATGCCCTCTTCGAGCAGGGCGTCGATCTCGGGGTCCGATACCTGGGAGGCGTTCTGGAACCCTTCGGTGTGCAGGTGGCTGCGCAGCAGGTCGGCGTCGACGCCGGAGAAGCCCCAGTCGGTGAGGTCGAACGTCTTCGGCTCGTACTGCGCGTTGTATGCGCCGGGTTCGAGCACCTCGCGCTCCACCTCGAAGCCGATCTCGGCGAGATCGGACTGGATGGCGTTGCCGAGCGCGGCCTTGTCGTCGGGCACGGGCGTCCAGGCGATCCAGCGCGCCGAGAGGCGCTCGCCATCCTTCATGCGGATGCCGTCGCTGTCGCGCTCGGTCCAGCCGGCCTCGTCGAGCAGCGTGTTCGCGGCGTCCTGATCGAACGGCCACGAGCCTTCCAGCGATGCGTCATATCCGGGAGTGGTCGACCCGAGGATGCTCCATGCCCGAGGGAACTGGCCGAAGTAGATCTCCTCGACGGCCGCGTCGATGTCGATGCCGCGGGCGAACGCCTGCCGCACCTTCTCGTCGGCGAACACACCGTAGGCCTCGTTCAGGTACAGCGAGTACGGCAGCCCGGGATACTCCACGGAGTCGACCGTCAGGGTGTCCGGCAGGTCGACGGCCAGGTTCGGCGGGATGTTGCTGGCGAGGTCGGCCTCGCCGCTCTCCACGACGCCGGTGCGCACCGAGGCCTCGGGAAGCAGCTCCACGCGCAGCGTCGCGAACTTCGCCGCCTCGCCGCCGTCAGGCCCCCACGCGTAGTCGGGGTTGCGGGTGTAGACGAGTTCCTGATCCGGGGTGTATTCGGTGAGCTCGAACGGACCGGTGCCGACATTGACGTCCGGTCCGCCGGCTGCCAGTTGATCGGCCGAGCTCTCCAGCACCTTCGGCGAATAGAACCCCAGGTTCGCGGTGCTCGCGGCCTGCAGGAACGGCGAATAGGGCTGGCTGAACTTCACCTCGACCGTGTAGTCGCCGAGCACCGTGGTGCCCTCGTAGAAGTCGGCACCGAGCATGCTGGCCGCCTGCTTCGACGCGGTCTCGGGGTCGACGATGCGGTCGAAGTTCGCCTTCACGGCCGCGGCGTCGAAGGGCTCGCCGTCGTGGAACGTGACGTCGTCGCGCAGCTCGAACGTGTAGGTGGTGCTGTCCTCGGAGACCGTCCAGTCCTCCGCCAGCCACGGCGAGAACGACCCGTCGGCCTCCTGGAAGACGAGCGAGTCGAGCACGACGCGCTGCACCATGCCGGACACATCGAGCTGACTGGTCTGCGGATCCATGTGACCGGCGGCGAGGTTCGCGCCCTCGATCGCCCAGACGACCTCGCCTCCGTCGGCGGAGTCGCCGCCTGACGAGCCGGCGCATGCGCTCAAAAGCAGGGCGGATGCCGCGAAGAAGGCGGTGACGGGCAGAATGCGACGCACGAGCGGAGTGGGCATGCGAATCCTCGGGAAGATGAAAGGGGGTCGATTCAGTCTACCGGCGGTTTTTGGACGGGGTCGATTTACGGTCGACGCGGTGCTGAGCGCGGATCGCTAGACTGTTGAGCACATCCCACACACTCAGGCACGTACACACCGTGCCGCATACATCGCTCAAGGAGACCTTCATGGCTGCGTCCACAACGAACCAGATTCCCGACAAGCCGGCTCTCGAAGGTCTCGAAGCGAAGTGGGACGGCGCCTGGGCTGAACAGGGCACTTATCTGTTCGACCGCCTGCGCGCAGCAGAGCTCGGTCGTGCGGGCGTGTACTCGATCGACACGCCTCCGCCCACGGCATCCGGCTCGCTGCACATCGGCCACGTCTTCTCGTACACGCACACAGATGTGAAGGCGCGCTACGAGCGCATGCGCGGCAAGAGCGTCTTCTACCCGATCGGCTGGGACGACAACGGCCTGCCCACCGAGCGCCGCGTGCAGAACTTCTACGGCGTGCGCGTCGACCCGACTCTCCCCTACGACACGGATTTCACGCCTCCGTTCGAGGGGAACGCGAAGAGCCTGAAGGCCGCTGACCAGCAGCCGATCAGCCGTCGCAACTTCATCGAGCTGTGCGAGCGCCTCACGGTCGAGGATGAGAAGCAGTTCGAGGACGTCTTCCGCCAGCTCGGCCTCAGCGTGGACTGGACGCAGACCTACCGCACGATCTCGGACGAGACGATCCGGCAGAGCCAGCTCGGGTTCATCCGCAACCGCGAGCGGGGAGAGGCGTACCAGGCGCTCGCGCCGACCCTGTGGGACGTCGACTTCCGCTCCGCGATCGCTCAGGCCGAGCTCGAGGACCGCGACCAGCAGGCTGCTTACCACCGCATCGCGTTCCACAAGACCGACGGCTCCGGCGACATCCACATCGAGACCACGCGCCCCGAGCTGCTCGCGGCCTGCGTGGCCCTCGTCGCTCACCCGGACGACGAGCGCTACCAGCCGTACTTCGGCCAGACGGTGCGCACGCCGCTGTTCGATGTCGAGGTGCCGGTTCTGGCGCATCACCTGGCGCAGCAGGACAAGGGTTCAGGCATCGCCATGGTCTGCACGTTCGGCGACGTGACCGACATGATCTGGTGGCGCGAGCTTGATCTGCCGATCCGCACGATCCTCGGCCTCGACGGTCGCGTGATCGCCGATGCCCCCGAGGCGATCGAATCGGATGCCGGAACTGCCGCCTATGCGGAGCTGGCCGGCAAGACCGTCTTCAGCGCCAAGAAGCGCGTCGTGGAGCTGCTCGAGGAGACCGGTGAGCTGCTCGAGGTGTCCAAGCCCTTCAACCACGCCGTGAAGTTCTTCGAGAAGGGCGACCGCCCCCTCGAGATCGTCTCGACCCGCCAGTGGTACATCCGCAACGGCGCGCGTGACGAGCAGCTGCGCGAGCAGCTCCTCTCGCACGGTCGCGAGCTGCAGTGGCACCCCGACTTCATGCGCGTGCGTTACGAGAACTGGGTCGGCGGCCTCACCGGCGACTGGCTGGTGTCGCGCCAGCGCTTCTTCGGCGTGCCGATCCCGGTCTGGTACGGCCTGGACGAGAACGGCGACCGCGACTTCGACCGTGTGATCATGGCGACGCCCGAGCAGCTGCCGATCGATCCGACGGTCGACGTGCCCGCCGGGTACACCGAGGCGCAGCGCGGCGTGGCCGGCGGCTTCGAGGCCGAGGTCGACATCCTCGACACCTGGGCCACCTCCTCGCTCACCCCGCAGCTGGCCGGTGGCTGGCAGCGCGATGAGGAGCTGTGGAACCTCGTGGCCCCGTTCGATGTGCGCCCGCAGGGTCAGGACATCATCCGCACCTGGCTGTTCTCGACCATGCTTCGCTCGACCCTCGAAGACGGCCGCTCGCCGTGGAAGCACGCCTCGGTCTCCGGCTTCATCGTCGACCCCGACCGCAAGAAGATGTCGAAGTCCAAGGGCAACGTCGTCACCCCGGCCGACATCCTCGAGAAGCACGGTTCGGATGCCGTCCGGTACTGGGCGGCTTCCAGCCGCCTGGGCGTGGATGCCGCGTTCGACCCGCAGAACCCGACGCAGATGAAGATCGGCCGCCGCCTGGCGATCAAGATCCTCAACGCCGCGAAGTTCGTGCTGTCCTTCCCGGTGCCGTCCGGTGCCGAGGTGACTCACGCGCTGGATGCCTCGATGCTCGCAGCGCTCGACGAGGTCGTCGCTGAGGCGACCAAGGCATTCGACGCGTTCGACCACGCCCGCGCACTGGAGGTCACCGAGTCGTTCTTCTGGACGTTCTGCGACGACTACCTCGAGCTCGTCAAGGAGCGCGCCTACGACCAGACCGACGTCGGGCAGTCCTCGGCCGCGCTCGCGCTGCGCATCGCCCTGTCGACGCTGCTGCGCCTGCTCGCCCCGGTCGTCTCTTTCGCGACCGAGGAGGCCTGGAGCTGGTTCGAAGAGGGTTCTGTCCACACGGCCGCGTGGCCTTCCGCTGGAGACCTTGCGGGCGGCGACCCGTCGGTGCTCTCCGCAGCCAGCGCCGCTCTGATCGGCATCCGCCGCGCGAAGACCGAGGCGAAGGCTTCGCAGAAGACGCCGGTGTCGCGGGCCGTGATCGCCGCTCCCGCTGACTCGATCGAGGCGCTTCGCGCCGCTGCCGGTGATCTCAGCGCCGTCGGCCGCATCGCCGAGCTCGAGATCGCGGAGGGCGACGAGCTCGCCGTCACCGAGATCGAGCTGGCTCCCATCGAGGAGAACTGATGCAGCTCGGCACACGCTGGGCGGCGGGATCGGATGCTCCGGCATCCGTCCCGGCCGCCCTGCTGCCGGCGATCGGAGAGGTCGAGGCTCGACTCGCCTCGGCCGCTGAGCCTGTCGAAGCGCACTGGACCCTCACATGGCTCGAGGGCCGGCCGATCGCTGAGTTGGATGCCGGATGGGAAGTCCTGCTCACGGCATCCGGCGAGGTCATCGCCCGCCCCTTCGAGGACTGAGCTACCGCCCAGTCAGCCCCATCTGCGACAGCATGTGGTCCGCCGCATGCGGGTCCGCCTTTCGCGTCTGCTCTGCCTGGATCGCGGCGAGCATCGCCTCATGCCGATCCTGCCGGCGCTCGGCGCGCGCCGTCGCCCACCGGGCGACCGCTTCGGCGACTCGGATGGACGACCGCTCGAGCGCGGTCGCACCGCGCGGTACCGCGTAGGTGCGGGTGATGGCCAGTGCACTCATGATGCGGTCTCCTTCTTGCTCGTCATGCTCTTCAGCGGGAAGACGTCGGCACGCACACTGACACGCCGCACTCCTTCCCCCTTCTGCCCGCGGTAGGCGTCCGCGGCTTCGTCGATGACGGCCTCGATCCTGCGGATGAGGTCGGTGGTCTGCTCAGCGGTCATACTGATGCCGCTGGTCATCGACGTGCTGGCGTCGACCCACTCGCCAGGCTCTCTGTCAATACGGCCACTGAAGAACTCCATGAGCTCTTCGTGGCGGCGACGGTGGACCTCGGCGACGGCGACCTGCAGGGCCGCCTCGCCGGCGGGCGATCCCTGCACGGCTTTCGAGTCGTAGACGATGCCGCCGGGCGGACGCTCCCACCAGCGTTCCCGTCCGCTGCGCTCCCCCTCGACCTCGCGGATGAGTTCATGACGGGCGAGCGCTCGCAGGTGATAGCTGGTGGCCCCTGATGACTCACCCAGGATTTCGGCGAGGGTACTCGCCGTCTGCGGGCCCTCCTGCGCGAGAATGTCGAAGATCCGCACGCGCAGAGGGTGCGACAGCGCGCGGAGCGCTCCGGCATCCAGAACTCGGCGATCGCCGCCGATCGGGCGCTTCTCGTTCTCGGTCATAGTGCAAAGATATCGTTGCAAAGACTTCTTTGCAAGTGTTTCTTTGCGTGAATCTCGGACCGCGTCGTAGGCTCGTGTGATGACCGATGTCGCGAACCCGCTTCTCACGCCTTCCGTCCTTCCCTATGCGCTTCCCGACTACTCGGCGATCCGCCCCGAGCACTACCTTCCGGCTTTCCGTGCCGCCTTCGACGAGCATCTCGCAGAGATCAGCGCCATCACGCAGGTGCGATCGATGCCGTCCTTCCAGAACACGATGGTGCCGCTCGAGCAGGCGGGCGCCATGCTCGAGCGAGTGGCGCATGCGTTCTACACGGTGAGCTCGGCGGATGCCACGGCCGAGATCCAGGCGATCGACGAGGAGCTCGCTCCCCTGATGGCTGCTCATGAGGATGCGATCCGCCTCGACGCACAGCTCTATTGGCGGGTCAAGACGCTGCACGAGCAGCTCGACGATCTGGAACTCGACTCCGAGAGCCGTTACCTCGTCGAGAGGCACTTCCGTGAGATGACGCACGCGGGAGCCGGCCTCGACGATGCGGCCAAGTCGACGCTGACAGCGCTCAACCAGCAGCTCTCGACGCTCACGACGACGTTCGAGAAGAATCTGCTCGCCGACACGAACGATCTCGCGGTGTTCTTCGAGACGGCTGAGGAGCTCGACGGACTCGCGTCGGGCGAACTGTCCGCAGCCGCCAGGGCCGCAGCCGACCGCGGTCACGAGGGCGGATTCCTCATCACGCTCCCGCTTTTCACGGGGCATCCGTACCTGTCGTCGCTGACGAACCGCGAGAGCCGGCGCCGCATCATGGCGGCATCGCGAATGCGTGCGGCGCGCGGCAATGACAACGACAATCGCGCGGTGCTGACCGAGATCGTCGCCCTGCGCGCCGAGCGCGCCGCTCTCCTGGGCTACTCGTCTCATGCGGCGTACGTGACGGCGGACGAGACGGCTGGCAGTCCGGATGCCGTGTCCGATCTGCTGCACCGGCTCGCTCCTGCCGCGGCATCCAACGCCCGCGAGGAGCAGGCAGAGCTGCAGGGGATCATCGATGAGACGGAGGGGCAGCCGTTCGCCCTCGAGGCGCACGACTGGGCGTTCTACACCGAGAAGGTGCGCGCGGCGAAGTACGACATCGACACGGCGGCGCTGCGTCCGTGGTTCGAGGCCGAACGCGTCCTGCAGGACGGCGTCTTCCACGCCGCGACGCAGCTGTACGGCGTGACATTCAGCGAGCGCAACGACCTCGTCGCGTACCACCCCGGCGCTCGGGTATTCGAGGTCTTCAACCCCGGCGGGTCGCCACTCGGGCTCTACGTGCTCGACCTCTACACTCGCGACACGAAGCGCGGCGGAGCGTGGATGAACCCGATCGTGAGCCAGTCCGCCCTGCGTGGCACGGCACCGGTCGTGGTCAACAACCTCAACGTCGCGCAGCCCGGAGAAGGCCAGCCGACCCTATTGACGTTGGACGAGGTCACCACGCTGTTCCACGAGTTCGGGCACGCCCTGCACGGACTGTTCGCGACGGTGAACTACCCGCACTTCGCCGGGACGAACGTGTTCCGCGACTTCGTGGAGTTCCCGAGCCAGGTCAACGAGATGTGGATCCTGTGGCCCGAGGTGCTAGACAACTACGCGCGGCACTACGAGACCGGCGAGCCGCTGGACGCCGCGATCGTCGAGCGGCTGCGCGCGACGGAGACGTTCAACCAGGGTCACGACACGAGCGAGTATCTGGCCGCCGCGTGGCTGGATCAGGCGTGGCACCGGCTGGGCACGCAGGACGCCGTGACCGACGTCGCCGCATTCGAAGCAGAGGCTCTCGGCGAGATCGGGCTCGACAACCCCGCTGTGCCGACCCGGTACTCGTCGACGTACTTCGCGCACGTCTTCTCCGGCGGCTACAGCGCCGGGTACTACTCCTACATCTGGAGCGAGGTGCTCGACGCCGACACCGTGGAGTGGTTCCGTGAGAACGGCGGGCTCACCCGTGAGAACGGCGACCGTTTCCGCGCACGCCTGCTGGGTGTCGGCGGATCGAAGGATCCGCTGGGAGCGTATCGCGACTTCCGCGGTCGCGACGCCGAGATCGCGCCGCTGCTCAAGCGCCGCGGGCTGGGATGAGTTCCGGCGGCCCTCAGCTGTGCAACAGCCCCAGTTCCGTCGCGAATGCCCGCAGGCGGTCAGCCATCGCCTGCGGAACCTCGGCGGCCGTGAAGTGGCCGCCCTCCGGCATCCGCTCGAACGAGCGAAGGTCGCGGTAGTAGCTGCGCGCGACCGATTCGGGGTAGTCGTGCTCGTGACGCTGGATCGCGACGGCAGCCGGCACCTCGACGGGCGGAATCGTCTCTTGCTCTCCCCCGTCGAAGTACGGCCGGAAAGAGGTCGCGATGCTCTGCGACGTCCAGTAGATCATCGCCTCGGTGAGGATGCGCTCGCGCGAGATTCGACGCTCCAACAGGTGCGGCTCCGAGGTGGGCGTGTCGCTCCATTCGACCAGCTTCTCGCCGATCCACGCGAGGAGGCCGGCGGGTGAATCGTTCAGGGCAGCGGCGAGAGTGTCGGGCCGCGTGCCCTGAACGTGGCCATACGCACCGTCGGGTCCGCCGGAGGCGGCAAGCCGGTCGAAGAACGCTCGCGCGGCCGGGTCGTCGAGCTGTGCGCGTTCTTCGTCGGTGCCGAAGTGCGCGTGGGTCGCGAGGATCCCCTGCACGGCATCCGGGTAGGTGGCGGCGATCAGGTCGCTGACGTTGGCCGACACGTCCTCTCCGTAGGTGAGGAAGCGCTGGTAGCCGAGCGTCTCGGTCATCAGCTCGTGCATGGTGTCGGCCATGACGGTCTCGGTCATGGTGCCGTCGTACGGTGCGGAGAAGCCGAATCCGGGCAGACTCGGAACCACCACGTGGAAATCGGGCAGCAGCCGAGCGAGATCGAGCTGCAGCGCGAACGTGTGCGGCCAGCCGTGCATGATCAGCAGCGCAGGAGCTTCGGCGCGCGCGGATCGCAGATGGACGAAATGGATGCCGGTCCCCCGCACATCGGCGATGAACTGCGGATGCTGGTTCAGCCACGCTTCGCGCGCCCGCCAGTCGAGATCGCGCCACGACCTGATCAGCGCGCCCAGGTACGCCGAGCTCATGCCTGTCTCTGGGCGGCGAGGTGAATCGGGCAGCAGCCTGGTGCGGCTCAGCCGCTCCCGAAGGTCGTCGAGCACATCGTCGGGCACGGAGATCTGAAACGGTCGCATGCCGCGAAGGTACTTCGCACCTCGGACATCCGGATCGAGCAGGTCGCGTCCCGGGGTTGAAATGACGCGAATCACGGCTTCGACTCGCTGTCGCTCGCTCAGCCCGTTTCGTCTTCGGCGCTACGCGCCTTCGCTCAACGCCCCGCGCCAGCAGGCTCGTCCAGGACCGCCGAGATCGCCCCGCTGCTCAAGCGCCGCGGGCTGGGATGAGCTGCGGGCACAACTTCGGATGCGCGGTGCGACTCGCCGCGGAGTCGACGCTGTAGGCGGCGTGTCGTCGGCGTGATCCGAAGTTGTGCCCGGTTGGGAGCCACATCGGAGACTGACTCAGAGGTGAGCCAGAGCCTTGTACCAGGTGAGCTGGTGATAGCTCTGCTGCAGCCGGTCGCCGAGTCCCTCGAGCGGCAGCACCCGCACGGCGATCATCTCGCCGGCATCCAGTGACTGCTCCGCCACGCGAACGCAATCGAGCGCGAGGAAATGGTGCACGCGGTTGGTGTGATTCCCGAAGTTCGCCCAGGTGGCACCGAGATCGACGAGTTCGCGCGGCTCGTAGCCGGTTTCCTCGCGAAGCTCTCTGACCGCGGCATCCCGTGGTGACTCGTCAGCATCCGCGCCCCCGCCGATCGTCCCGAGCGCCACGACGCCGGCCCCGTGCCGGTACTCCTCCACGACGACCGCGTCACCGTCGGTGTTCAGCGCGAGAACCGAGACCCACTCGGCCGGCTCGAGCACGTAGTACGGCGCAATGGTGCGACCGGCGGCGTCCACGCAGGTGTCGGCGCGCAACCTGATCCACCGGTCGGCGACGACCGTATCGGTGTCGATGACCTTCCAGGGCACAGGACGCACCTGCTCCTCGGTCATGAGACCTCAGGCGCTCTTGCGCTTGCGCTCCATGACGACGGTGGGCGGGGCGCCCTCTTCGACCGACGCGCGAGTGACGACGACCTTCTTGACGTCCTCCGCGGACGGGATCTCGAACATGATCGGACCGAGCACGTCCTCGAGGATCGCACGCAGGCCGCGGGCACCGGTCTTGCGCTCGACCGCGAGGTCGGCGATCGATCGCAGCGCGTCCTCTTCGAAGTCGAGCTCCACACCGTCGAGTTCGAACATGCGCTGGTACTGCTTGACCAGTGCATTTCGGGGACCGGTGAGAATATCGATCAGCGCATCCTGGTCGAGCGGAGTGACGGAGGCGACGACCGGAAGACGCCCGATGAACTCCGGGATCAGGCCGAACTTGTGCAGGTCCTCGGGGAGCACCTCGCTGAACAGGTCGAGGTCCTTGCTCTTGTCGTGCAGCGGCGCACCGAAGCCGACGCCGTGCTTGCCCACCCGCGAGGAGACGATGTCTTCCAGCCCGGCGAAAGCGCCGGCGACGATGAACAGCACGTTCGTCGTGTCGATCTGCAGGAACTCCTGGTGCGGGTGCTTGCGTCCGCCCTGCGGGGGCACGGCTGCAACGGTTCCCTCGATGATCTTGAGCAGCGCCTGCTGCACGCCCTCGCCGGAGACGTCGCGGGTGATCGACGGGTTCTCAGACTTTCGCGCGATCTTGTCGATCTCGTCGATGTAGATGATGCCCTGTTCGGCGCGCTTGACGTCGTAGTCGGCAGCCTGGATCAGCTTGAGGAGGATGTTCTCGACATCCTCACCGACATAGCCGGCTTCGGTGAGCGCCGTGGCGTCCGCCACCGCGAAGGGCACGTTGAGGCGCTTGGCGAGGGTCTGCGCGAGGTACGTCTTGCCGCAACCCGTCGGACCGATCATCAGGATGTTGCTCTTGGCGATCTCGACCTCGTCGGCCTTCTGCTCGGCCAGCTGCAGCGTGCCGTGCGCGCGCACGCGCTTGTAGTGGTTGTAGACCGCCACCGACAGCGAGCGCTTGGCCTGCTCCTGGCCGACCACGTACTCCTCGAGGAACGAGTAGATCTCACGAGGCTTGGGCAGCTCGAAGTCGGCGACGCCCTCGGCGGACGACTCCGCCATGCGCTCTTCGATGATCTCGTTGCACAGCTCGACGCACTCGTCGCAGATGTACACACCGGGGCCAGCGATGAGCTGTTGCACCTGCTTCTGACTCTTTCCGCAGAACGAGCACTTGAACAGGTCAGCGCTTTCACCGATTCGGGCCATGCGCATCCTCCTTGGAGAGCCTGAGAGACATCTTCGAGCCTAACCTCTCCCTCGGACACTCAGCCGCATTGGCCGCGGTTGTGATCAGATCATGCTCTTCGGGTGCCACACCGTCTTCGTCTCGGTGAACGCGGCGATCCGCTCCGGCGACGCCGTCACCGCTCCCGGCGCCAGCACGCGCTTGAGCGTGTCGGCCGCTGCGATCTGCAGATCGACCCATTCCAGCGAACCGGCTCCGGCCAGATCCAGCGCGTTCACGTCGGCGTGCGAGGCGAGCCAGGGCGCGATCTCCGCCGGCGAACCGGTCAGCACGTTGACCACTCCCCCCGGCACGTCGCTCGTCGCGAGCACCTCAGCGAGGCTGATCGCCGACAGCGGGTACTTCTCGCTCGCGACCACGACGACCGTGTTGCCCGCCACCAGGGCGGGAGCCACGACGGAGACGAGGCCGAGCAGGGTCGAGTCCTGCGGCGCGACGATTGCCACGACTCCCGTCGGCTCCGGCACGGAGATGTTGAAGTAGGGTCCGGCGACCGGGTTGGCGTTGCCCGCGACCTGCGCGTACTTGTCGCACCAGCCCGCGTACCAGACCCACAGGTCGATGGCTTCGTCGACCTGTGCGGCTGCGGCGCCTGCCGAGACGCCCTCCTGGGCGGTGATCTCGTCGATGAACTGCGCGCGACGCCCCTCGAGCACCTCGGCGACCCGGTACAGCACCTGCCCGCGGTTGTACGCCGTGGCACCGGACCAGCCCTTCACCGCCGCGCGGGCGGCGACGACGGCATCCCGAGCGTCCTTGCGGGAGCCCTTGGCGGCGTTCGCGAGGAACGCCCCCTTGGCGGAGAGCACCTCGTAGGTGCGGCCGGACTCGCTGCGCGGGAACGCCCCGCCGATCGCGAGCTTGTACGTCTTGGGCACTGTCAGTCGCTTGCTCATGCTGCGGCTCCCTTGAGGTATGCGGTGAGACCGTGGCGGCCGCCTTCGCGGCCGTATCCGGATTCCTTGTAGCCGCCGAACGGGCTGGCCGGGTCGAAGCGGTTGAACGTGTTCGCCCACACCACACCGGCGCGCAGCCGGTCGGCGACGGCGAGGATGCGCGAGCCCTTGTCGGTCCAGATGCCAGCCGACAGCCCGTACGGGGTGTTGTTCGCCTTGGCGATCGCCTCAGCGGGCGTGCGGAAGGTCAGCACCGACAGCACGGGGCCGAACACCTCGTCCCGGGCGATCCGGTGGGATGCCTCGACGCCGGTGAAGATCGTCGGAGCGAACCAGAAGCCCTTCTCGGGAATCGCGCAGTCGGCAGTCCAGCGCTCGGCGCCCTCGGCCTCACCGATGTCGCTGAGCTCGCGAATGCGGGCGAGCTGCGCGGCGGAGTTGATCGCGCCGATGTCGGTGTTCTTATCGAGCGGGTCGCCCAGACGCAGCGTCGACAGGCGCGTCTTCAGACGGTCCAGGACCTCGTCGTGGATCGACTCCTGCACGAGCAGGCGGCTGCCGGCGCAGCACACGTGGCCCTGGTTGAAGAAGATGCCGTTCACGATGCCCTCGACGGCCTGGTCGATCGGCGCGTCGTCGAACACGATGTTGGCGGCCTTGCCGCCGAGCTCGAGGGTGACCTTCTTGTCAGTGCCGGCGACGGCCTTGGCGATGTCGCGGCCGACGCCGGTCGAACCCGTGAAGGCGACCTTGTCGACCTCGGGGTGACGCACGAGCGTCGCACCGGTGGAGCCTGCGCCGGTGACGATGTTCACGACACCGGCGGGCAGGTCGGCCTGCTGCAGGATCTCCGCGAAGATCAGCGCCGTCAGCGGCGTGGTCTCGGCGGGCTTGAGCACCACCGTGTTGCCGGCGGCGAGGGCGGGGGCGATCTTCCAGGCCAGCATCAGCAGCGGGAAGTTCCACGGGATGATCTGTCCGGCGACACCGTGCGCGCGGGGGTTCGCGCCGAGTCCGGCGTAGTCGAGCTTGTCTGCCCAGCCGGCGTAGTAGAAGAACCAGGATGCGACGAGGGGTACGTCCACGTCGCGGCTCTCCTTGATCGGCTTGCCGTTGTCGAGGCTCTCGGCGACGGCGAGCTCGCGGGCCCGCTCCTGAACGAGGCGGGCGATGCGGAACAGGTACTTGCCGCGGTCGCGGCCGCTCATCTTCGACCACACCTTGTCGTAGGCGCGACGCGCGGCCGTGACGGCGCGGTCGATGTCCTCGTCCGAGGCACCGGCGATCTCGGCGATGTGCGACTCGTCTGCGGGCGAGATGGTCGTGAAGCTCTTTCCGCTGCCGTCGACGAACTCGCCGTCGATGAACAGGCCGTAGCTGTCACGCAGGTTCAGGATCGCCTTGGATTCGGGCGCCGGGGCATATTCCAGGAATGACATGTTTCTGTTCCCTCAGTCGATCGTGACGTAGTCGGGGCCGGAGTAGTGGCCGGTCGTGAGCTTCTGACGCTGGAGGAGGACGTCGTTGAGCAGGCTCGAGGCACCGAAGCGGAACAGGTGCGGCTGCAGCCACTCCTCTCCCGCGGTCTCTGCCACGGTGACGACGTACTTTATGGCGTCCTTCGAGGTGCGGATGCCGCCGGCCGGCTTCACGCCGATCTTCTCGCCGGTGCCGCGGTACCAATCGCGCACGGTCTCGAGCATGAGGAGCGTCGTCGGCAGCGTGGCGGCGGGCTGGACCTTGCCGGTGGAGGTCTTGATGAAGTCGCCGCCGGCGAGGATGCCGAGCCATGAGGCCCGCTTGATGTTGTCGTAGGTGTTCAGCTCGCCGGTCTCGAGGATCACCTTGAGCGAGGCGTAGGTGCCGTCTTCGCGGCGGCAGGCCTCCTTCACGGCGGCGATCTGGTCGAAGACGAGTCCGTAGCGGCCGGAGAGGAACGCGCCGCGGTCGATCACCATGTCGATCTCGTCGGCGCCGGCTGCGACCGCCTCTGCGGTGTCCGCGAGCTTGATGGCGAGCGACGAGCGTCCGCTCGGGAAGGCGGTCGCGACCGCCGCGACCGAGATCTTCCCGTCGTCTGGGTCGCCGTGCAGTGCGCCGAGCGCCTCGACCGCGTGACCGACCATGTCGCCGTAGACGCAGACAGCTGCGACCAGCGGGGTGGAGGGGTCTGCCGCATCCGGCGTCTTGGCCTTCGCGACGAGCGACCGGACCTTGCCGGGGGTGTCGGCGCCCTCGAGGGTGGTGAGATCGATCAGCGAGATGATCTTGTCGATCGCCCACGCCTTCGAGGTGGTCTTGATCGAGCGTGTTCCGAGGCCGGCCGCGCGCTGCTCGAGGCCGGTCGCGTCGACGCCGGGCAGGCCGTGCAGGAACCGGCGAAGCGTCGCATCGTCGGGCTCACCGCCCAGTACGTCCACCGCGGTGCGGCGGGTCAGTTCTGTCGTCGTCATCGTTCCTCCAACAATGCTCGGGCTGTGGTCTCGTCGGTCACCAGAACGCTGCACAGGCCGCTGGTCACGACTGTACGCGCGATGTCATGTTTGGCGCTTCCCGCGGTGACGAAGATCGCCTGCTTCGCGGTGCGCAGACGGTCAAGGCTCACGCCGACCGTTCGTGCGTCGAGCTGCGGATCGACGACGTTGCCGTCCGCGTCGATGTAGCGGCCCAGCACATCGCCGACCGCGCCGCGCCGGGCGAGCTCCTCGACGTCGGCGGGCTTCAGATAGCCGTTCTCGACATGCGCCGAGGATGCGTCGGCTGGGCCGGCGGAGAAGAGGTAGGTCTGCGCATCGGCGGCCTGCTCGAGGATGCCGGCGACGGTGCGATCGGATTCGATCGCCTGCTTCGTCTCGACACGTTCGAGGATCGCCGGGCTCGGCAGCAGCGTCGCCTGGCCGCCTGCGCGCTGGGCGATGGTCATGGCGAGGCTCGCGGCTCCCCCGGAGCGCCGGTTGAGGCTGACGCCGCCGTTGAGCTGCACGACGGCAACTCCGGTGGCCCACCCCTCCGGCAGCGCGTCGGCGACCGCAGTGAGGGTGCGCCCCCAGCTGACGGCGAGAGTGCGCGGCACGGGACGGAGAGCCGCGAGGTGGTCGGCAGCGGCCTGCGCGACGCGTTCGAGCTCGGCGCCCTCGTCTTCGGGCGCCGGTACCACCACGGCATCCCCGAGACCGAAACGCTCGGCGAGCTCGCGCTCCAGGCCCAGGCGACGGGCACGCGGGTGCACGATCTCGATGCGCACGATGCCCTTCTCGCGTGCCTGTGTGAGGAGCCGGCCAACCTTCCAGCGGGAGATCTTCAGGAGGGCGCCGATCTCGTCCTGCGTCTTGGTCTCGTCGTAGTACAGCTCGGCGACTCGCACGGTGAGCAGATCTTCATCCACGGCATCCCCCTTTCGTCTGTCTCCAGCGTAGGCGTGAGCACGCACGCGCGCATCCGCGTGCTCACATGAGCAGAAGGGGCGAGCGCCGTGCACATCTGCGAGGAGACGACGAAGGGCGGCAGTCGCAGTGACTGCCGCCCTTCCCGATCAACAGGGTCAGGAACGCTTGCGCGTGGTGAGCACCTGGTCGACGATGCCGTACTCGAGCGCCTCGGCGGCCGAGAGGATCTTGTCGCGGTCGATGTCCTTGTTGACCTTCTCCACCGGCTGACCGGTGTGCTTGGCCATGGTCTCCTCGAGCCACGTGCGCATGCGCAGGATCTCAGCGGCCTGGATCTCGATGTCGGACGCCTGTCCGTGACCTGCCTCACCCATGGCCGGCTGGTGCATGAGCACGCGAGCGTTGGGCAGCGCGAGACGCTTGCCCGGCGCGCCGGCGGCGAGCAGGACGGATGCCGCGGATGCCGCCTGCCCGAGCACGACGGTCTGGATCTGCGGCGCGACGTACTGCATCGTGTCGTAGATCGCGGTCATGGCGGTGAAGGAGCCACCGGGCGAGTTGATGTACATCGTGATGTCGCGCTCGGCATCCTGGCTCTCCAGAACCAGCAGCTGCGCCATCACGTCATCGGCCGACGCGTCGTCGACCTGCACGCCGAGGAAGATCACGCGGTCTTCGAACAGCTTGTTGTACGGGTCCTGGCGCTTGAAGCCGTAGGCGGTGCGCTCTTCGAACTGCGGGAGGACGTAGCGGCTGGAGGGCATGTTGCCGGCAGCGCGGAAGGTGGGTGTGTACATGAGAGTGCTCTCGCTTTCCGCTTACTTGGTGTCCTGGTCGGTTCCGCCGCCGCCGATGACGTCGGTGGCCGACTCCCGGATGTGGTCGACGAAGCCGTACTCGAGCGCCTCTTCGGCTGTGAACCAGCGGTCGCGGTCACCGTCGGCGTCGATCTGCTCGACCGACTTGCCGGTCTGTGCGGCCGTGATCTCGGCCAGGCGACGCTTCATCGACAGGATCAGCTGCGCCTGCGTCTGGATGTCGCTGGAAGTACCACCGAAGCCACCGTGCGGCTGGTGCAGCAGCACGCGCGCGTTCGGGGTGATGTAGCGCTTGCCCTTCGTGCCGGCCGTCAGCAGGAGCTGGCCCATGGACGCGGCCATGCCGATGCCGACGGTGACGATGTCGTTCGGCACGAACTGCATCGTGTCGTAGATCGCCATCCCCGCGGTGATCGAACCACCGGGCGAGTTGACGTAAAGATAGATGTCCTTCTCCGAGTCCTCTGCGGCGAGAAGAAGGATCTTCGCGCAGATCTCGTTGGCGTTCTCGTCACGCACCTCCGAGCCCAGCCAGATGATGCGGTCCTTCAGCAGCCTGTCGAAGACGCTGGTCGCGACAAGGGGTTCAGCCATTTCAAGCTCCTGTTTCCGTGTTCGGTGATTCGAATCTACCGGCGACGACGCAGCCCTCAGGTCGTGTTCGCCGTCGGCATATCAGCGCGTCGTGCGCAACTCGCGGGCGTACGCCGTGACCGAGCGCCGGTACTGACTCAGGTGCGGAGCCAGCGTCTCCAGAGCGATGGATGCCGCGCCCACGCTGTCACCGGCCGACACGAGCGCCAGCGCATAGAACGCCGCTGCCTCATCGCTGAGGGCTCCCCCGCGCTCGCGCTTCTCCTTCAGCATCCGGAGGCTCTCGTCGATGCGGCCGAGGGTGCGCAGCGTGCTGGCGAGCTGGATCGTCGCCTGCTCGCGGCGCGACTCATCGAGTCCCGCCGCCAGCGCACGGCGGTAGAAAGATACTGCAGCCATCTCCGCGCCGGCGGAGTCCCGCGCACCTGCCCGTTCGAACAGCGCCACCGGGTCCTCTGCGGTGCGTTCGAGCGCCAGTGCGTCGATCGCCCTGACTCTGTCGTCGTCCGAGAGCGTGTCGTCATCCCAGACGGCGTCGACGCGATCCTGCCAGTCGTCCATCGTTCTCCTCGTAATACGCGAGAGGACGGATGCCGTGGGCATCCGTCCTCTCGTCAGAATCGCTGTGCGATCACTCGGCCTTCTCGGCGGCCTTCTTCGCGGCGGCGCGGGTGGCCGGCTTCTTCTCGGCGGGCTTGTCGGCCTCGTCCTTCTTGGCCTCGTCCTTCTTGGCCGGAGCCTTCTTCGCGGCGGGCTTCTCGTCAGCGGCGTCGTCGGCCTTCTTGGCCGCAGGCTTCTTGGCCGGAGCCTTCTTGGCAGCAGGCTTCTTCGCAGCCTTCTCCTCGGCCGGAGCCTCAGCAGCCTCGTCCTCATCGTCGACGGCGACGAGGCTCGAGAGGTCTACGGACTTGCCGTTCGAGTCGACGACGTTGACCTTGCCGAGCGCGATCGCGAGGGCCTTGTTGCGGGCGACCTCACCGACGAGCGCGGGGAGCTGGTTCGACGACTGCAGCGCCTCGACGAACTCCTGCGGCGCCATGCCGTACTGCGCTGCGGACTGGATCAGGTACTGGCTGAGCTCCTCCTGCGAGACCTGCACGTCGGACTGCTCGGCGATCGTGTCGAGCAGGACCTGGGTGCGGAACTGCTTCTCGCTGGCCTCGGTGACCTCGGCGCGGTGCTCGTCGTCCTCGAGACGATTCTCGGACTCGAGGTGGTTGTGCACCTCGTCCTCGATGAGCTGCGGCGGGACGGGGATCTCGATCTTCTCGAGAAGCGCCTCGATCAGCTGGTCACGGGCCGCGGAGCCCTGAGCGAAGACGCCCTGCTCGTTCACGCGCTCGGCGAGGCTGTCGCGCAGCTCGGCGATGGTGTCGAACTCGCTGGCGATCTGCGCGAAGTCGTCGTCGGCCTCGGGAAGCTCGCGCTCCTTGACCGACTTGATGCTGACGGAGACCTCGGCCTCTTCACCGGCGTGGTCGCCGCCGACGAGCTTGGAGCGGAACGTGGTGTCCTCACCCGCGGTCAGCGACTCGACGGCGTCGTCGATGCCCTCGAGCAGCTCGCCGGAGCCGACCTCGTAGGAGACCCCCTCGGCGCGGTCGATCTCGGCACCGTCGATGGCCGCGACGAGGTCGAGCTCGACGAAGTCGCCCTTGGCGGCGGGACGGTCGACGGGGATCAGCGTGCCGAAGCGTGCGCGCAGGTTGTCGAGCTCGGCGTCGAGCGCCGCCTCGTCAGCCTCGAGGGCGTCGACGGTCAGCGTGATGTCGGAGAGCTCGGGCACCTCGATCTCGGGGCGCACATCGACCTCGACCTCGACGATCAGGTCGCCGGAGAAGTCCTTCTCGTTCGGCCACTGGGTGATGTCGGCCGACGGACGACCGACGATGCGCAGGCTGTGCTCGCCGGCCGCCTCGCGGAAGAACTTGTCGAGGCCCTCGTTGACGGCGTGCTCGATGACGGCGCCGCGCCCGATGCGCTGGTCGATGATGGGCGCGGGGACCTTGCCCTTGCGGAAGCCGGGGATCTGCACGTCCTGCGCGATGTGCTCGTACGCGTGCGCGATGGAGGGCTTGAGGTCGTCCGGGGTGACCGTGATGGTGAGCTTGGCCCGGGTCGGGGTCAGCTTCTCAACGGTGCTGTTCGCCATGCTGGTGTGTTCTCCTTTGGATTTCCGCGCGACAGGCGCGGCCTGAGGTCGAGGGGCCGTGGTCGGGGCGACAGGATTTGAACCTGCGACTTCCCGCTCCCAAAGCGGGCGCTCTACCAAGCTGAGCTACGCCCCGGTTGAACCCGCGCGCGGGAACGGCCTCGTCGAGTCTAACGGACGGGAGCACGCTCAACGTCCGCTATGATCGTTGAGTCCGGTATTCAGATGCCGGGACGGTCCCTGAGCTTGTCGAAGGGTCCGGGGCTGTAGCTTAGTGGTAAAGCCTCTGTCTTCCAAACAGATGATGCGAGTTCGATTCTCGTCAGCCCCTCCACTGGAAAACACCTGATCAGGTGGGTTTTCTGATCCGGCTCCGGTGGTCGTCTGGGAGTGAGTTCAGACCCTCTCGTGTACTCGCGTGTACTCACGCGCTGACCGAGAGAGGCTCCCATGGCCGCTACCGCATCACCGTCCCCGCGCAAGCGCTCCGCCACCCGCCGAGCCCCTGGCCAATGGGGCACGATTCAGCAGCTCCCGAGCGGCCGCTGGCGTGCGTTCTACCGGCACGAGGGGCGCCGCATCTCGGCACCGGCGACCTTCGCCACGAAGGACGCCGCCTCGTCATGGCTGGCCGGCGAGCATGCCGACCGGACGCGGGGCACCTGGCGCGACCCTGATGCCGGTCGCATCATGCTCGCCGAGTACGCCGCGACCTGGCTCGCCGCGCGCCCGGATCTCGCGCCGCGCACGTTCGCGCACTACAGCGCCACCATCGACCGGTGGCTCGTCCCCCGCATCGGCGCCGCCGGCGGATCGCGCGGCGTCGAGCTCGGCACGATGGATGTCGCCGACCTGTCCCCCGCTGTCGTCCGCACTTGGTACGCGGCCGTCTATCAGGCGGCGCGCGAGCACGCCACCACGCGCGGCACCCGCCCCGGCTCGCGACCGACCCAGCCCGCACGCGTCTGGGCGCGTGCACAGGGTATCGATGTGCCCAAGACCGGCCGGCTGAGCCCGAAGCTCATGGATGCATGGCGCGCGGCTGGCTCGCCGATGCCGACGACGGCGCGAACCGCACCGGAGAACGCCGGCCACGCCGCCGCCGCGAACGCGTACCGGGTGCTGCGCGGCATCCTCTCCACCGCCGTCACGGACGGGCTCTTGCAGACCAACCCCTGCCAGATCAAGAGTGCCGGCACCTCACGCACCCGCGAGCGCGGCACCGCGACCCCGGCCGAAGTCCAGCAGCTCGCCGCCCACATGCCCCGCCGCCTCGCCGCCGCCGTCACCCTCGCCGCCTGGTCAGGCCTGCGCTACGGCGAGCTGTTCGCCCTCGCACGCCGCCACATCGACCTCACCGACGGCGCCGTGCGCGTCGAGCGCGCCCTGATCCAGATCCCCGGCGAGTCGATCACCTTCGGCCCAACCAAGACCGCCAAGAGCCGCCGCACGGTCCACCTGCCGCGCACCGTGCTCGCCGACCTCGAGCAGCACCTGGCCGAGTTCGTACCCGACGATCCCGACGCACTGCTGTTCACGCTCGAGACCGGCGCGCCGGTGTCCAGCACCCGTCTGAGCCAGGTATTCGGCAAGGCGCGCAAGATCATCGATCGCACCGACCTCACCTGGCACGACCTCCGCCACACCGGCGCGACCCTCGCCTATCGCATCGGCGCGAGCGTGCCCGACGTGCAGAAGCGCCTCGGCCATACGACGATGCGCGCTGCGCAGATCTACGCGCACGCCGCCGACGACTCCGACCGCCTCATCGCCGAGCGCCTCGATGCGCTCATGTCAGTACCGGGCGACGTGCCGCGACTACGCGCCGTGTGACACGCACGACAGTAGAAGTCGAGTTGTCCCATGTATTCGCTATAGTGACGGGTAGCCCGGTATCAGGCCCCGCCGGGGGTCATACCAATGTCTCGGCGCTCGCGTCGAGGGTCCGTGCTCCTGGGTTCAGAGGGGTATACCGGGGTCAGCTTCGCTGGGGTGTCCCGTGAGAACCGGGGTCGGGTGAAGCGAGTCAGACAACGGGTCTGGCGTAATGGTGATCCTCCACGGAATAGAGGGAACTGTATCGGCGCGTTCGCGCGTCGGTCCAGTGGAGCTATTCCTTGGAGAAAGACCATGGGTACACCTGTCAACCCCGATCTGCGCACGCTGAGCCTTCGCGAAGCCATGGAGGCCACAGGCCTCGCCGAGCGCACACTGCGCCACCTCGTCAGCACGCGCCGCATTCCGTACATCAAGGTCGGACGCTACCTGAGGTTCCGTCCCGCCGACCTGCAGACCTGGCTGGACGAGAACACTCGCCCGGTGCTCGCCTCGCAGGTGAACCGTTGAGCACCATTGCGCTGCCGGTAGGTGCGCCGCTGTGCGCGCGGCAGCTCGCGCTATTCATGCAAGCGATGCCGGATGCCGAGCGCTCGCTGTCGCCGACCTCGCGCGAGTTTCGCGCCGCACTCGGGCGCCTCGTCTCAGCGACTCCACTGGCCGTCATGCTGTCCCGCTCCGAGATCCGCACCGCAACTGCCTATCTGCGCAAGGCAGGTGTGCTGTGAAGGTCACGAGCGTCGAGCACACGCTGAGTTGGCTCAAGCAGCATCTGCCGGCCGTCACTGCGCAGGCGCGGGATGAGTACGTGCTCGGAGACCCGACGATTCTGCGGGCATCACTCGCGTATCGCGGCGTGGCCGTTCCCGACCGTGCATCGCTCATCGACGCGCTCGGCGCGCTGTTCGAGTGGGAGGACGGCGGGTATGACGGATTCACCGTGTTCGCGTCTGCCGTTCAGCTTCCGGCGTCGATTGTGCGGCTGATCCGCCCCGCCGAGGGTAATCCTGGCCGGTTCGTCGTTCTCGCCGACTGTCCCTATGCGGACGAGCACGTGAGCCGATACCGCGGGCACGAGAAGCACGGCTACGGGCTCCCTGCGTATCCCGTGCCGAGCAGCGCCCGCGGTGTGATTGGCGTCAGACACGCTCAGTGCGATGACGGGTCACTATCTCGCGTTGAGTTGATCGTGCCGCACACCTGGGAACCGTACTCGTGGGAAGACCCGACATCGTGACCGCTCAATTCATCAACCCGGATACCGGCAAGCTCAGTGCCGTCGACGTTGCGAGCTGGATCGCGCCCGATCTCGGGCGCGCGATCGACGGCACCTACCACGAGTACGACACCGATGCCGGCATCTACCGGCCACGCGAAGGGCTGATCAAGGCGCGCGTAGCCGCGGCTCTCGGCGACCGATACTCGGCCACGGTGCTCGGCCAGGTAGAAGCCCACCTTCTGAACGTGACTATCCCCGAAGTCGGGCCACCTGTCATCCCTGGGGAAGGCTACCTGGATCACATCGTGCTGATGAACGGCGTGTACTACTGGAAGGCGCACGAATTCGGCGGGCACGATCCGAGGCTGGGCGCTCTGAATCGCCTCCAGTTCCGGTACGACGCCACGGCGACGTGTCCTGTCTTTCGTGACTGGCTCAGGGTGACGTTCGAGGACAACGCTCAGGTGATCCGGCACGTGTGGGAGGTGCTCGGCTACCTGCTCATGACCGGCAACCCCGAACAGATCGCGTTCCTGTTCTACGGCGAGGGCGGCAACGGCAAGGGAACGCTCATGCGCGTGCTCGAGAACATGATCGGTGCCGACAACATGGCCGCGCTCACGCTGCATCAGATCGCAGAAGGCAAGTTCGAGCTCGCAACCCTCTACGGCAAGATGATCAACCTGGCCGGCGACGTATCCAGTCGGTACATCGAGAACCCCGAGGTGTTCAAGACCATCACTGGCGACGACTATGTGACGACATCGCACAAGTTCGGCGCGCCGTTCAAGTTCAAGTCCTACGCGGTGCCGGTGTTCTCCGTGAACAACTACTTCCGTACCTCGGACAGCTCCGAAGGCTGGCGGCGGCGCTGGCTCGCGTTGGACTTCAATGTGCCATTGCGCGGCAAGTTCGCGGGCTTCAATGAGCAGGACCTGTACGCCGAGGCGCCGGGGATCTTCAACGAGGCCATGATCGCGCTGCGGCGGCTCATGGAGCGCACGACTCGGCCGCGCTTCGATCCGCCTGCCGCCGTCCAAGAGGCCACACGGAAGATGCTCGACGAGGCAGACCCATTCATGATGTGGTTCAACTCTGATGGCGTGCTGCACGACGTCGAGCAGTCCGACGTCCGCGACACGGTGTATCAGCACTACGTGAAGTGGTCGCGGCGTAACGGCTACCAGGCGATGTCATCGGGTCCGTTCGGAGGACGGCTGAAGCAAGTGGGCGTCACCTCAGCGGGGCGCCGCATCGGCGGCAAGATGTCGCGCGTATACACCGGGATCGGCGTCATGATCGAGCCGCACGACGCGTAGCGCTGGGTGCTTCACTACGTGCTTCACGGTGGGCGGCGGGTGCTTCACGGGGCGCCCTGGCCCCTCGCGCTCCCCGTCGAGCCGACACGATAAGGGGTCTGAGCGTCGAACACTTGTCCGGTGAAGCACGTAGTGAAGCACCCGTGAAGCACCCTCGGGGGGGCGGGTGAAGCACGTTGGATGCCTTGCAATCACTGGAGTGAAGCAGGTGAAGCACCCTCTTTACTACTCCTTACCCATAGAAAAAGTGGAGAGAGAAATAGGGGCACAAGGTGCTTCACCTGCTTCACCTGGGCGGGATCGACGGCGCAGCTCGACCACGGCGAACGGCGCTCGACCCGTCGAGGCGGTCTTTTTTTGCGGATCGGCACTACCCCCGCCTTCGGCTCCAAGAGCAAAATCCCCCCCTGAACTGAGTCCCAGACTTCGCGATACTCAGTTTCAATTTCACTCGGTGTCATGTGGCGCGCTGGCCGATGTCCACGCCACTTGCTACCGTGAGCGAAACACGTGAGTGAGTTCAGACCCTCTCGAAGCATCGCCCGCCGAACAGATTCGGCGCTGGCCACTTCATTGAGAGGACACTCCCCGTGTCGAAGACCATTCAAGAGCCGCTGCTCTACGACGTCGCCAGCGCTGCGCGCGCGGCCGGCGTCTCATCCCGCACAATCCGCCGGTTGATCGCAGACGGCGAGCTGCCGACAGTTCGCGTGGGACTCCTCGTCCGCATCCGCCTCGCCGACCTCCAGTCGTACATCGACGCTCACCGGTCGGAGGTGAACGCGTGATGTTCGGACTGACAAGCAAGAAGGAGCCCGACGCCATTGCGCCGCGCTCGAGCGAATCCGCCGCGCCTGAAATGTGGATCCCGAGGAGGCTCAACGACACTGTGGCGGCTCGAGCGACGGAAGTCGCCGCGCACCTCTCGCCACTCACCGATCGGGACTGGAGCGAGTACCTCAATGAGTCCGTGGCCGACCGCGGCGGAGCGCGTTCGTTCTCGAACGGGTCACGCATCGAGCAGCATCTGACACGGTTCGTCGCTGACACTCAGAACGCCGGGAAGGTGCCGCCGCGCCATGTCCCGGTTGATGTTTCTGCCGTCCTCGGTGGCACCCCGACTGATCTTCGGCAAGAGGAATCGCGCACCCGTGAGGCTCGCGAGCATGCCGCCGAGTTCCGAGCGCAGGTGGCGGCGCTGTCTGCCGCCATTCTGGGCGATGCGGGGCGCTCGTGGGACGCCTACGTAACTCTGCGGCTCATAGCCGATGCCGAAGCGTCACAGCAGGCCGAGAAGGACGCCGCCCGCCGCGAGCAGACACGACTGGCACTCATGCAGTGCCCGGTGTGCGGATCGGAGGACCCTGCGAACGGCGCGGTCAACTCACGCGCGTGGCCGGGCGTGAGCGACTGGCGGCGTCCGAAGGTGCGCAGTTGCGAGGCGTGCTACGAAGCGCACCGCCTTCAGCACTTCACCGAGCGTGCCGCCGAGCTGCTCGACGGCCGCACGCGCGCCGATCGCGTGCGCGCTGCCGCATCGGGAGGTGATCCGCGATGACCAGCAAGCGGTTCGAGATCGACATGGGGCTGAACGCGTCCGGTGTCGTCAAGGGCGCCGGCGACGGCAAGAAGGCCCTCGCCGATCTGGAGGACGCGGTAGGCGATATCGCCGACGAGTCCGCCCGCTCTGGCAGCAAGGTCGACTCGTTCGCCGACAAGGTGGCCAAGGCCGCCCGCGAGGCGGGCAAGTCAGACGACGAGATCAAGGATGCGCTCCGCGCGTACGGCGTGAACGCGAAAGACGCCGAGCGTGCGATCGGCGATATCGGTGACGAGTTCCGCGAGACCGGCCGCGACGGCAGGCGTGCCGGGGACGACCTCGAAGACTCCCTCCGCGACGTGCAACGCCAGTCCGAACGTACCGAGAAGTCTGTCGACGACATCGGCGACAAGGGATTTCGGAAGCTCGGTGACACCTCGAGAGAGGTCGGCGACGAGCTCAAGCAGAATCTCGGCGAGACGTTCTCGTCGTTCCGAGGTGATCTCGAAGACCTCCCTCAGATCGCACAGGACACGCTCGCCGGCCTTGCCGGGTCGGGTGCGCTCGGCGGCATCGGCGGCCTCGCCGCGACGGCGGCTGGAGCTGCTGGCCTGGGCCTGGTCATCGGCGCTATGGACACCATCAACGAGCGTGCCGAAGCGCTCGAGGCGCGGGCCAGTGACATGGCCTCGGCGTTCATCGAAGCCGGTTCCACCGTGCTCGACGCGACCACCATCGCTGCCGCTGCCTCTGACGTGATCACCGACCCTGAGAAACGCAAAGAGGTTCAGGCGTACGCCGACGCGCTCGGCGTCGACTTCCCTACCGCTGTGCGTGCCTATGTGGGCGATGCGAATGCACTGGCCGTCGTTGACGGCGTGGTTTCGGATGCGCGCCGGGAGAATCTGTCGCTTGCGGAAGAGCAGCGCGAAGCCCTCAAGGCCCTCACTCCCGAGCAGCAAAAGATGCTCGAGGCGAACCAGAGCGCTATCACCGCTGGACGGGAGCTGAATGGCGTCGTCGATGAAGCGAACCGCAAGTATCAGGACCAGCAGGGCGTGCTGCTCGGGCTGCTCTCCGACGCGGGCACTGTTGGTGAGGAGATTGATGAGCTGGGGAATCGGCTTCTCACGCTCCCGGACGGCGCCCAGATCCTCATCTCGGCGGAGACTGGGCAGGCATCGGCTGACGTGTCAGCGTTCGAGGGCGATGTCGATGGTGTGATTGCGCGCATCGAGGGTGACAAGATCGTGCTCTCCGCGACCGCGGCGCAGGCGATCGCGACAGCGAAGAGCGCCGCCGAGACCATCGGCGGTATCAAGCCCCGGATGACCGTGGGCGTGGGCGTCGACACATCCCAGTTCGACCGTGAGGTTCGTCGGATCTCGAACACACAGATTCGCGTCGGGGCGCGGATCGTCACGAGTGGGCAGGACTGGGACTGATGATCGATTCGCAGAAGCGCATCGGTTCGGCGCTGCTCGACTTCGTGTCGGTCAGCAATCCGCCGGCCCCAAGTCAGCAGCTCGCCGCTGACCAGTTCATCCAGGAAGCGCTCGCCCCGCTCGGCGTCGAAGCTGGAACGGACGTCACGGACATCCTCATGGGCGTTGCCGTCGTCGTCGAGGCCGCGATTGCCCTGGCGTCGTCGGCGCTAGAGTGCGATCGCGACGAGGTGCTCTTCGAACTGCGAGGGCTCGTGGACCGCGCCGCATGATGTGAGGTTGAGAGGCGCCTATCCTGGATCGGGTGGGCGCCTCTCGTCTGCTCAGCGACCAGTGGACATCATGTCGACAAGTCGGCGCTTCGCATCGTCGTTGACGAGGACGTACCGCTGTGTCGTCGCCGGGGACGAGTGACCGAGTAGCTGCTGAACAGTGAATACGTCGCGGTCGATGTTGTAGGCCTTGCTGGCGAACCTGTGCCTCAAGGAGTGCATGGTCACACCATCAGGCAGCAGGCGCGATATCCGCTTGCCAAGCCAGATCGTACCCACGTGACCGTTGTGGTCTCCAGGAAACACATACCCCTCGTGCGCGCGCAGCAGGTTCGCGAGGTGGTCGGGGATAGGCAACACGCGTTGTTTGGACCCCTTGCCGTGCACGAGCAGCGTCCAGCCGTCATCGGCGCGGGTGATGTCGCGAGCATGTACTTGTGCCACCTCCGCGCACCTCATGCCGAGTTCACCCGCAAGGCGCAGCGCGAGTCGGTCACTGTGGCTTCCATGCCGCAACGCGCGTTCGTATTCGTCGTCATGCGCGGGCCTAGGCTGCGGCTTGCTCATGCGCACTGTCGGCAGTCGCTCGGTCGGGTCGACGTCAATGCGGCCAGTGTCGATCGCCCAACGGTAGAACAAACGCAACGCCGACCTGTACGCACGGCGGGTCTCGCTCATCCAACGCTGGCCTGCCATCCAGTCGATGAGGTCGTCGATGGTGACGTCCCATGGGTCCAACGATGCGTGATCGCGGGCGAACGCCCGTATTTGCGTGAGGCGTAGGCGTACCGTCGTTTCCGGGTATCCAGCGCTGCGCAACCACGATCGCCACGGACGCAGTTGCGCGTCCCACGGTTCCGGTACGTCGGGTGTCGTTGCACGCCTGCTCGCCTCGGCCGTTGGATCTACGTCGATCCGCCCACATTGGTGCGCCCACCGGTAGAACGCACGGAGGCTGTCGCGCAGCTTCGCCCGCGTTGTCCCGGCGCCAGGTATCGACGCGATCCACGCTGCGTAGTCGGCTGCGGTGACCTTCCACGGCTCCAGTCCGGTTTCACGAGCGAACCGGCGAATGTGACCGACCCGGCTGAGAGTGGTCGCCGGCGCGATTCTCGCTCCGCTCTGCGCCTTGTCGAACTGCGACAGCGCATCACTCCACCGATCATCGGGCGCGTACTGGCTGATGACGCCAGCGACGACAGGGTTTGCGTCGATGTGTCCGGCCGCGATTGCCCAACGATAGAAGCGGCGTGCTGCCTGCCTGTACTTCCGCATGGCATCAGGGCTGGCGTCGAGCCCTTCCATCCACGCCTCGATGTCTGCCGGGGTGACGTCCCAGGGATCGCCGCCGAGGTCCTCGGCCAGGCGGCGCAGGCGTGTGATTCTCGCCCGATGGGCCGCACCCTCGCCGGGGTTGTCGACCGCGAATGCCTCGAGCGCGGTGCGCCAAGCCGGGGCAAGCGTGCTGGCGCGCTTCATCGCGTGCCGCCTTCGATAGCGCTCGCACATATGCGAAGCACGTCGGCGAGCTCCTGCCGTGTCCCGGCTTGGGCAACCTCTTCGACGCGCGAGAAGAGGTGCCAACGCACAGGCCCAGACGCGATCTGGCTGCGGCACAGGGTGAGTCCCGGCATCACCACGACTCCGGGGCCGTCGCTATGCACCCAGTCCCCGGGTTCATCGCCAGCGCCCCCATGGTCCAAGATTGATCCACTGCACCACTCCACAGGGCAGGAGATCGACCGGTGCAGATCAGGGATTGGTAGTTGAGTGGTCATGTAACTGATGGTTACATCATTGCGCGCGCGATGCAACTCACAGTTACACTCATGTCCATGAGTCTCGACGATCTCGCCCGCGCCCATGCTGAACTCAGCCAGCGAGTGAACTCCCTATATGCCGACCGCGCAGCACTGATCCTCGACGCGCGCGCCGAGGGACACACCTGGCAGCAGATCGCCGACGTGCTCGGCATGACACCTCACGGCGCGATCAAGGCTTCCAAGATGACAACCGCCGATTGAGTTGGTGCCGGATGTTTCGTGTACTCGCGTGTACTCCGGCAGTGTAAATAGGCGTAAACAGGTGTCAACAACTGCTACTCTGATTTCGCGTCTGACCCGGAAAAACCCCGGAACGACGCAAGTTCAGAACGAGGGATCTGGGTCACTTCCAAACAGATGATGCGAGTTCGATTCTCGTCAGCCCCTCCATCTCCCTTTCATGAGGAGGACACGTGGCAGCGTCACCGGTTCCTCCGTCAGGCGGTCATCAGATCGAATCGGCTTTCGGCGCCGCCGCAGAGCCCGCCCCGGCATCCGAACGCAAGCCCCGTCGCCGACGCACCGGCCTGATTCTGACGGCGCTCGGCATCCTCGTGATCGGCGCCGCCTGCGCCGGCACTCACTGGGCCGCGAACGTCGGCTACGACGACGCTCTGCTCGCGTTCGAGGATGCCGCGGACGACGCGAAGGCGAGCCAGGACGAGCTCGAGCGCACGTTGCTCGCGCTGACCGATACGACCGATGTCGCCACGACCGTCGCCGAGACCGACAGCGGGAACCTCATGGACGCCGCTTCCAAGGAGACCTTCACCGCTGCTCTATCGGAGGCGACGGACGCGCAGGACGAGGCTGCGGCGCTCATCGACGAGAAGCTGCCTGAGCCGACGGACAAGCCCGCCTGGGCGTGGGAGCTGTTCGGCGCCACCGCCGAGCTGAACACCGATCGCGACGAGCTCACCGAAGATCACGGCGACTTCGACGACACGCGTTCGACTGTCGCGACGGCATCCGATGCCGTGAACACGACGGGCACGGCCGCAGTCCTCTCGGCCGCGGAGGCCGCGGGTGCCTTCGAGTCAGCGCACGTGTCTGCCCGCAACACAGACATCATCGCGCTACGACGGGCCGCGGAGCGACTCAGCGGAGCGGCGGCCCTGGACGCGACGTCCGCGGAGGCCTACGCCGAGCTCGAGTCGGCTGCAGCGCAGATGCTGTCCTCAGAACAGGCCGAACTCGCCGAGAAGCAGGGACCGCTGCATGACGCGCGGGTCGAGATCGAAGCCTTCGCCCGCGATCTGGCCCCCGGCGTACTGCTCGACTTCGACTGGTCGCCGCTTGTGAACGGGTACGGCGAGGCCGACAGCATGGGCGGCTACGCGACGTGGTGGTACGGCGAACCCGGGTACGCGAACCTCGAGCTGTCGGACTCGGTCGCCCGGTACTGGCCCGGCGATCGAAGCAGAGCGCTGGTCGCGCACGAGGTCGGGCACGCGATCAGCGTGAAGTGCAAGGGCATGTACGACGACAGCGACCAGGGAACGATCGAGGCCTGGGCGACGGCATGGGCGATCGGCATGGGCTTCCATGACGACGCCAACGGCACGTCGGCCTACGGCACTCCCCCGCAGTCACTCATCGACGCCGCGGCTGCGTGCCGGTGAGTCACTGACCGCGACGCTCGCGCAGCTGAGTGAGCGCCTCGTCGAGAAGCTGCTCGGCCTCGTCGTCGGTGCGACGCTCCTTCACGTAGGCGAGGTGCGTCTTGTAGGGCTCGTTCTTCGAGAGCTCCGGCGGGTTCGCCTTGTCGCGCCCTGCCGGCAGACCGGACTGCGGGTGGTCGATGGTCTCCGGGATCTCCTCGTCCGGAAGTCCGGCCGCGAAGTAGCGGACGGTCTCATTGCCGAGCCCGTCCCAGTACGAGACCGCGATGCGGTCGGCGTGGTAGCCGTGGTCCTGCTCGCCCATCGGGCCGGAGCCGACGCGGGTGCCGCGGATGGCATTGCCTCCAGTGGCCATGTCAGATCACCTCGAGTTTCGTGATGAGCCCCAGCGCGACGATGGACACGAACCACACGAGTGCCAGGACGATGGTGAAGCGGTTGAGGTTGCGCTCCGCGAGCCCGGAGGAGCCGACCGCCGAGGTCATGCCGCCGCCGAACATGTCGGAGAGACCGCCACCGCGGCCCTTGTGGAGAAGGATGAGGAGTGTCAGCAGGACGCTGGTGATACCCAGCAGGACCTGCAGGACGAACTCAAGAATTGCCACGAGGGAAAGCCTTTCGAAGGGACAGTTGGTTGCCCGTAAGGGTCAAGTATACGGGTGACGGGGCCGCAGCCCCGTCACCGCTCAGACGCCTACGTGCTTCTCGAACCGGATGATCGCGGCGAAGTCGTCGACCACCAGGCTCGCGCCGCCGACCAGCGCACCGTCGACATCGGGTTCGCGCATGAAGCTGGCGATGTTCGCCGCCTTCACCGAACCGCCGTACAGGATGCGGGTGCGCGCGGCGGCGTCCTCGTCCAGGGTCTTCGCCAGCACACCGCGGAGCGCTGCGCAGACGTCCTGCGCCTGCTGCGGCGTCGCCGCCTGGCCGGAGCCGATCGCCCACACGGGCTCGTACGCCACGACGATGTCGGCGGATGCCGGGACGCCCTTGAGCGCCGCTTCCAGTTGACCGGCGGGAACGGCGCTCGCGCCGAACTTCTCCAGGTCCTCGGCGGTCTCGCCGACGCAGATCACCGGCACCAGACCGTGCTTGAGCGCCGCCTGCACCTTCGCCGCCACGACGACGTCGGACTCGGCGTGGTACTCACGACGCTCCGAGTGGCCGATGATGACGTACTTCGCGTCGAGCTTCGACAGGAACGCTCCGGACACCTCGCCGGTGTACGCACCGGAGTCGTGGGCCGAGACGTCCTGCGCGCCGAGCGCGAAGGGGATCTTGTCCGCATCGATCAGCGTCTGCACACTGCGGATGTCGGTGAACGGCGGGAAGACCGCCACCTCGACGGAGCCGTCCTCGTGCTTGGCGTCCTTGAGCGCCCAGTGCAGCTTCTGCACGAACGCGACCGCCTGCAGGTGGTCCAGGTTCATCTTCCAGTTTCCCGCGATCAGCGGGGTACGAGCCCTGTTCGGCGCAGCCGACGATTCAGAACTTGTGTTTACGCCCATCCGAGCACCTCCAGGCCGGGTAGTTTCTTGCCCTCGAGGAACTCGAGGCTCGCGCCTCCGCCCGTCGAGATGTGACCGAACTGGTCGTCCGCGAAGCCGAGCTGACGCACAGCGGCGGCGGAGTCGCCGCCGCCGACGACGCCGAGGCCGTCGACCTCGGTCAGCGCCTGCGCGACGGCCTTGGTTCCCGCGGCGAACGCGGGGAACTCGAACACGCCCATCGGGCCGTTCCAGAACACGGTCTTCGAGTCGCGGATCGCCTGAGCGAAGACGTCACCGGTCTCGGGGCCGATGTCGAGCCCGATCCCGGATGCGCCGAACGAGGAGTCCTCGATGGCATCCGCCGCGACCGTCTCGTGCGCGGCATCCGCCGAGAACGACTCGGCCACGACGACGTCCGTCGGCACCACGATCTCGACGCCGCGCTCGGCGGCGTCTGCGAGATAGCCGCGGACGGTGTCGAGCTGGTCCTTCTCGAGAAGGCTGGATGCCACGGCGTGACCCTGCGCGGCGAGGAACGTGAACAGCATGCCGCCGCCGACGAGGATGCGGTCGACGCGCGGGAGCAGGTGCGAGATGACGCCGAGCTTGTCGCTGACCTTCGATCCGCCGAGGACGACCGTGTACGGGCGCTCCGGGTTCTCGGTCAGGCGGTCGAGCACGTCCAGCTCCGTGGCGATCAGCAGACCGGCCGCGGAGGGCAGGATCTCGGCCAGCTCGTAGACGCTGGCCTGCTTGCGGTGCACGACGCCGAAACCGTCCGACACCAGCGCGTCGCCGAGCTGTGCGAGCTCGCCGGCGAACGCCTTGCGTGTGCTGTCGTCCTTCGCCGTCTCACCGGCGTTGAACCGCAGGTTCTCGATCACGACGACCTCGCCGTTCGCCAGACCGGCGACGGCCTCGCGTGCGGAGTCGCCGACCGTGTCCGTCGCGAACGCGACCGGCTGGTCGAGCAGCTCGGACAGGCGCTTCGCCACCGGCTCGAGGCTGTACTGCGGATCGGGGGCGCCGTCGGGGCGTCCGAGGTGCGAGCACACGACGACGCGCGCGCCCGCTTCGATGAGCGTGTTCAGGGTCGGCAGCGAGGCGCGTACACGGCCATCGTCCGTTATGACGCCGTCCTTCAGGGGGACGTTCAGGTCACAACGGACGATGACGCGCTTGCCCTCGAGCGAACCCAGCGATTCCAGGGTGCGCAGGGTCATGTCAGGCTCAGAGACGCTCTGCGACGTACTCGGTCAGGTCGACGAGGCGGTTGGAGTAGCCCCACTCGTTGTCGTACCAGCTGGAGAGCTTGACCTGGTTGCCGATGACACGCAGGAGACCTGCGTCGAAGATCGACGAGTGCGGGTCGGTGACGATGTCGCTGGAGACGATCTCGTCCTCGGTGTACTTCAGGATGCCCTTGAGACGGCCGTCCTCGGCAGCGGCCTTGTACGCCGCCTTGACCTCGTCCACGGTCACGGGACGCGAGGCGGTGACGGTGAGGTCGGTGATCGAGCCGGTGGGAACCGGAACGCGCAGCGCGAAGCCGTCGAGCTTGCCCTTCAGCTCCGGGAGGACCAGGCCGATGGCCTTGGCAGCACCGGTCGAGGTCGGGACGATGTTGACTGCGGCGGCGCGTGCGCGGCGCAGGTCGCCGTGCGGGCCGTCCTGCAGGTTCTGGTCGGCGGTGTACGCGTGGACCGTGGTCATCAGACCGTTCTCGATGCCGAACGCGTCGTTGAAGACCTTCGCCAGCGGCGCGAGGCAGTTGGTGGTGCAGGAAGCGTTCGAGATGATGTGGTGGTTCGCGGGGTCGTAGACGTCCTCGTTAACACCCATGACGATCGTGGCGTCGTCACCAGTGGCGGGAGCCGAGATCAGGACCTTCTTGGCGCCGGCCTCGATGTGCTTCTTGGCGAGCTCGGCCTTGGTGAAGAAGCCGGTGGACTCGATGACGATGTCGACACCCAGCTCGCCCCAGGGAAGGTTGGCGGGGTCGCGCTCGGCGAATGCCTTGATCTGGCGCCCGCCGACCGTGATGCTGTCGTCGTCGTACGACACCTCGGCGTCCAGGCGGCCGGTGATGGAGTCGTACTTGAGCAGATGCGCAAGCGTCTTGTTGTCGGTGAGGTCGTTCACCGCGACGATCTCGAGGTCAGCTCCCTGCGCGAGAGCCGCGCGGAAGTAGTTGCGTCCGATACGGCCGAAGCCGTTGATGCCGATCTTGACAGACACTCAGGTCTCCCTGTTTCTCATGTGCGGCGCCCACATCTGCATGCCGACGCAACGCTCGGGGTTTTTGGCTGAGATGGCGTCCCGACGAGCCGAGGCCCGTCGGGACGCGACCCGATTACGACAGTACCAGCAGGCCGTTCGTCTGCTTGCGGGCGACGTCGAGGCGCTGCGCGACGTTCTCCCAGTTGGCGATGTTCCACGCCGCCTTGACGTAGTCCGCCTTGACGTTGAGGTAGTCGAGGTAGAAGGCGTGCTCCCACATGTCGAGCTGGAACAGCGGGATCGTGCCCTGAGCGGTGTTGGCCTGCTGGTCGAACAGCTGCTGGATGATCAGGCGCTGACCGATCGAGTCCCAGCTGAGAACAGCCCAGCCGGAGCCCTGGATGCCGGTGGCGGCAGCCGTGAAGTGAGCCTGGAACTTATCGAACGAGCCGAAGTACTCGTCGATGGCGGCCTTCAGCTCGCCCTCGGGCTGACCGCCGCCGTTCGGCGACAGGTTGGTCCAGAAGATCGAGTGGTTGACGTGACCGCCGAGGTTGAACGCGAGGTCCTTCTCGAGCTTGTTGACGTTCGCGAGGTTGCCGCTGTCGCGTGCCTCGGCGAGAGCCTCGAGGGCCGTGTTCGCACCGGCGACGTAGGTGGCGTGGTGCTTGTCATGGTGGAGCTCCATGATCTTGCCGCTGATGTGCGGTTCCAGCGCCGCGAAGTCGTAGGGGAGGTCGGGGAGCGTGTAAACAGCCATGTCGCTTTCATCCAATCCGCGCCGCGCCGCGGCGCTTGTCGGTTCCTCCGCGCCACCCGAATGCGACGCGGAGCAGACTTCTTCATCTTAGTGACGACAACGCGCCGGCGGCGAGGATGCTTCCGCGGATGACGAGGGAGTCCTAGACGTCGAGGCCGGCAGGTACCGCGGACTCCGTGCCGGGGACGCCGTCCTGCTGCGCGCGCTTGTCGGCCATGGCCAGCAGACGGCGGATGCGGCCGGCGACGGCATCCTTGGTCAGGGGCGGATCGGCGTGGTGTCCGAGTTCGTCCAGGCTCGCATCGCGGTGCGCGAGCCGCAGCTCGCCGGCGAGGCGCAGATGGTCGGGGACGGTCTCGCCGAGGATCTCCAGCGCGCGCTCGACGCGGGCGCAGGCGGCCACGGCTGCCTGCGCGGACCGGCGCAGGTTGGCGTCGTCGAAGTTCACGAGGCGGTTCACGCCCGCGCGCACCTCGCGACGCTGGCGCATCTCCTCCCACGCGGCTGCCGTCTTCTGGGCACCCATCTGGGCGAGGATCGAGCGGATGGCCTCGCCTTCGCGCACGACGACGCGCGGCATGCCGCGCACCTCACGTGCCTTGGCGGCGACGCCGAGCCGGTGCGCGGCGCCCACGAGTGCCATGGCGGCCTCCGACGTCGGGCACGAGACCTCGAGCATCGCGGAGCGGCCGGGCTCCGACAGGGAACCGGCGGCGAGGAAGGCACCGCGCCAGAGGCCGGCGAGCTCCTCGCGCGACCCGGTGGTGAGGCGGTTCGGCAGGCCGCGGACAGGGCGGCGGCGCTGGTCGAGCAGTCCGGTCTGACGGGCGAGAGTCTCCCCCGCGCCGATCACGCGCACCGCGTAGCGGGCGCCGTCGTGCGAGCTGGCGGACTGCACCTGGGCTAGCTCGGGACGCACCCCGTAGATCTCGGCGAGGTCGCGGGCGACACGACGTGCCAGCAGTTCGGCGTCGACCTCCGCCTCGACGGCGACGCGGCCGGCGATGGAGTGGAGCCCGCCGGCGAACCGGAGGATCGCGGTGACCTCCGCGACGCGCACCGTCGGAGGTGCGTTTCGGATGCTGACGAGTTCAGCCTTGACATCGGTGGTTAGCGCCACGGGACTCCTTGTAAAGCTACGCGCGTCGGATCGCGACGCAAACAATCAGTTTACCGGCCGCGGCCCGCGTCACTTACTCGCGTCCGAGATCCCGGTGCCGCACGCTCACGGCGACGCCGGGGACGGAGGCCAGGCGCTTCGCGAGCTCCTCGGCCATCGCCACCGACCGGTGCTTTCCACCGGTGCATCCGATCGCCACGGTCGAGTGCCCCTTGTTCTCGCGCTGATACCCCTCGAGCACGGGTGTGAGTGCCTTCGCGTAGGCCTCGAGGAATTCGGAGGCACCCTCCTGCGTGAGCACGTAGTCGCGCACCTGAGCATCCTGCCCGGTGAAACCGCGCAGGTCATCGTTCCAGTACGGGTTGGGCAGGAATCGCATATCGGCCACGAGATCCACGTCTGTGGGGAGCCCGTACTTGAAGCCGAAGCTGAGGATGGTCAGCCGGTGTCTGGCCGCACCCTCCTCTGAGAAGGTCTCGGAGACCTGCGTCGCCAGCTGATGGATGTTCAGCGACGACGTGTCGATCACGATGTCGGCGGCCTCGCGCACGAGCGTGAGCCTGGAGCGTTCGAGGCGGATGCCGTCGAGCAGCGTGCCGTCCTCCTGCAGCGGGTGCGGTCGACGCACCGACTCGAACCGTCGGACGAGGACATCGTCGGAGGCGTCGAGGAACAGCACGCGGACGCTGCCGCGTGAGCGGAGTGCGCGCGCCACCTCGGGGAAGTCGTTGAACAGGTTCCTCCCGCGGACGTCCACGACCGCGGCGACCTTCGGAAGCGCTCCCCCACCGATATCGGTGAGATCGAGAAGCGGCCGCAGCATCTGCGGAGGAAGGTTGTCGACCACGTACCAGCCGAGGTCTTCGAGGGCGTTCGCCACCGTGGAACGTCCGGCACCGGACATGCCGGTGACGATGAGGAATTCGTTCTCCCCCTCGGTGGTCATCCGTACTCCCTCTTCCTGTGGAGACCAGCCTATCTACTCGCGAGGTGGCTGTGGATGCTCAGCGCCAGCGCGGGCCCGATGCCCGGCACCTCCTGGATCTGTTCCGAGCTCGCGCCCTTGAGCGCGCTGACCGATCCGAAGTGACGCAGGAGCGTCTTGATGCGGGAGGCACCGAGCCCTGGGACCTCTTCGAGCACGGTGCCGATGTCACGGCGGCGGCGCTTGCGCTGATGCGTGATCGCGAATCGGTGCGCCTCATCGCGAAGGCGCTGCAACAGATAGAGCGCCTCGCTGGTGCGCGGCAGGATCACCGGGAAGTCCTCCCCCGGCAGCCACACCTCCTCGAGCCGCTTGGCGATGCCGCACAGGCCGATCTCGGTGTGCCCGGAGTCGCGGAGCGCGCGGGCCGCCGCCTCGACCTGCGGTTTGCCGCCATCGACGAGGAGCAACTGCGGCGGGTACGCGAAGCGCGGCTTCTTCCGGGTCGTCACGACCTCGCCGTCGGCGAAGGCGTCATCCGTTGTCGACACTTCGACGGGCTCAGCGATCGACAACTCGGCCCCTGAGCCTGTCGAAGGGTCCAGATACGCGAGGCGGCGCATGAGCACCTGGTACATGGAGTCGGTGTCGTCGGTGGTCTCGGCGATGTTGAACGACCGGTACTGATCCTTGCGCGGCAGCCCGTCCTCGAACACCACCATCGACGCGACCACGTTCGTGCCGCCGAGATGCGAGATGTCGAAGCACTCGATTCGCAGCGGCGCGGACTCCAGGTCGATCGCCTCCTGCAGATCGGTCAGGGCCTGGGTGCGCGCGACGTAGTCGCCGGTGCGGCGGGTCTTGTGCCTGATCAGCGCCTGCTGGGCGTTGAGGGTGGCGTTGCGCATGAGTTCGGCGCGCTGGCCGCGCTGAGCCACCGCGATCTCCACCCGGCGCCCTCTGCGCTCGCGCAGCCACTCCTCGAGTTCGGCCACGTCGTCGGGCAGTGAGGGTACGAGGACACGGCGAGGGATATCGATGCCCTCGCCGTACGCACGCTGGAGCACCTGGTCGACGAGGTCGGAGCCGGAGATGTCGAGCTCCTTCTCGATGGTCGTCGCGCGCACTCCTCGCACGCGTCCGCCGCGGATCGAGAACTGCTGCACCGTCGCGGCCAACTCATCCTCGGCGATGCCGAACAGGTCGGCATCCTCGTCGGAGGGAAGCACCAGGGCGCTCTTGCCGAGCACGGCTTCGATCGAGGCGAGCTGATCGCGATACTTCGCGGCCGCCTCGTAGTCCATGGCTGCGGAGGCCGACTGCATCCGCCTGGTGAGTTCCTTGGTGAAGCGCTCGTCGCCGCCCGCCATGAAAGCGACGAAGTCGTCGACGATCGCGCGGTGCTCCTCGATCGTCACCTTCATCGAGCAGGGTCCGCCGCACTTGCCGATCTGGCCGGGGAAGCACGGCCGCCCCGTCGCCATGGCGCGCTTGTAGCTGGCGTCGCTGCAGGTGCGGATCGGGAACGCCTTGATCATCAGGTCGATGGTCTCGTGCACCGCCCACACCTTGGGGTAGGGACCGAAGTAGCGCGCCCGCGGGATCTTTCGGTTGCGCGTCACGAGAACGCGCGGCGCCTCGTCCCCCAGCGTCACGGCCATGAACGGGTACGACTTGTCGTCCTTGTACCTGACGTTGAAGGGCGGATCGAACTCCTTGATCCACATGTACTCCAGCTGCAGGGAGTCCACGTCGGTGGGCACGACGGTCCATTCGACCGAGGCCGCAGTGGTGACCATCCGCCGGGTGCGCTCGTGCAGCGTGCGCAGCGGCGCGAAGTAGTTCGACAGGCGCTGACGCAGGTTCTTCGCCTTGCCGACGTACAGCACCCGGCCCTGAGCATCGAGGAAGCGGTACACGCCGGGAGCGGTCGGGATCTCGCCCTGCTTCGGCTTGTACGGGAGCACGTCGGCCATCAGCTGGCCTTCCGGGCTCCGCGCCCCTCCCCGAGGATCTCTGCGAGGAACAGGCCGGTGTGGCTCTCCTCGACCCGTGCGATCTGCTCGGGAGTGCCGGTGGCGAGGATCTCCCCACCGCCGGAGCCGCCCTCAGGACCCAGGTCGATGACCCAGTCTGCCGACTTGATGACATCGAGGTTGTGCTCGATGACGATCACGGTGTTGCCCTTGTCCACGAGGCCGTTCAGGACCTCGAGGAGCTTGCGCACGTCTTCGAAGTGCAGACCTGTGGTCGGCTCGTCGAGCACGTAGACGCTGCGGCCGTTGCTGCGGCGCTGGAGCTCGGTGGCGAGCTTGACGCGCTGCGCCTCGCCGCCGGAGAGCGTCGTGGCCGACTGCCCGAGCCGGACGTAGCCGAGTCCGACGTCGACGAGCGTCTTCATGTAGCGGTGGATCGCCTGGATCGGCTCGAAGAACTCGGCGGCCTCCTCGATGGGCATCTCGAGGACCTCGGCGATGTTCTTGCCCTTGTAGTGCACGGCCAGGGTGTCGCGGTTGTAGCGCTTGCCGTGGCAGACCTCGCAGTCGACGTACACGTCGGGCAGGAAGTTCATCTCGATCTTGATCGTGCCGTCGCCCGAGCATGCCTCGCAGCGACCGCCCTTGACGTTGAAGCTGAACCGGCCCGGCTGGTAGCCCCGTACCTTCGCCTCCGGCGTCTCGCTGAACAGCGTGCGGATACGGTCGAAGACGCCGGTGTAGGTCGCCGGGTTCGAGCGCGGCGTGCGGCCGATCGGCGCCTGGTCGACGTGGATGACCTTGTCGAGGTTGTCGAGGCCGGTGACGCGGGTGTGCTTACCGGCGAGCGTGCGCGCGCCGTTGAGCTTGGACGCGAGCACCCGGTAGAGGATGTCGTTGACCAGCGACGACTTGCCCGAGCCGCTGACACCGGTGACGGCGGTCAGCACGCCGATCGGGAAGTCGGCCGTGACGTTCTTCAGGTTGTTCTCGCGTGCGCCGACGACGGTCAGCTGCCGCTTCTTGTCGATCTTGCGGCGCTTCTTCGGCGTGGGGATCTCACGCCTGCCGGACAGGTAGTCGCCCGTCATCGATTCGGTGTCGCCGAGCAGCGCCGAGTACGGCCCCGAGTGCACCACTCCACCGCCGTTGACGCCGGCACCGGGACCGATGTCGACGACCCAGTCGGCGGCCTCGATCGTCTCTTCGTCGTGCTCGACGACGATGAGCGTGTTGCCGAGGTCGCGCAGCTTCTGCAGCGTTTCGATGAGGCGCCGGTTGTCGCGCTGGTGCAGGCCGATCGACGGCTCGTCGAGCACGTAGAGCACGCCCGTGAGTCCGGAGCCGATCTGGGTGGCCAGGCGGATGCGCTGCGCCTCACCGCCGGAGAGCGAGCCCGCGGAGCGACTGAGGTTCAGGTAGTTGAGGCCGACCTGCAGCAGGAAGTCCAGGCGCAGACGGATCTCGCGGAGCACCTGAGCGGCGATCTTCGCCTCACGGTCGGTGAGCTTCAGCTTCTCCATGAAGCCGCGCGCGTCGGCGAGGCTGAGGTGCGACACCTCGGCAATGGAGTGGCCGTGCACCTTGACGGCGAGCACCTCGGGCTTGAGGCGGTTGCCGTCGCACACCGGGCAGGGCACCTCGCGCAGGTACTCGCCCCAGCGGGCGCGCTGGTTGTCGCTCTCGGCCTGGGCGTACTGCCGCTCGATGTAGGGCACGACGCCCTCGAATCCCGAGGCGTAGCGCATCTCGCGGCCGTAGCGGTTCTTCCACTTGACCGTGACCTTGTAGTTGTCTCCGCGCAGCACGGCATCCTGCACGTCGACGCGCAGGTCCTTCCACGGGGTGTCGAGCGAGAAGTTCAGGTCGCTCGCGAGTCCCTCGAGCAGCCGCTCGTAGTACTGGAAGAGTCCCTTGCCCTGCGTCGTCCACGGGATGATGACTCCCTGGCGGATCGAGAGGTCCTCGTCCCCGAGCATGAGGTCGACGTCGACCGACATGCGCGTGCCGAGCCCGGAGCAGGTGGGGCAGGCGCCGAACGGTGCGTTGAACGAGAAGGTGCGGGGCTCGATCTCGGTGAGGGTGATCGCATGCCCGTTGGGGCAGGCCAGCTTCTCGGAGAAGGACTGCCACGCGGCATCCCCCTCTTCGTCGACGAAGTTGACCTGGACGACGCCGCCGGCCAGGCTCAACGCGGTCTCGACCGAGTCGGTGACGCGGCCGAGGATGTCATCGGATGCCACCAGACGGTCGACGACCACGGCGATGTCGTGCTTGTAGCTCTTCTTGAGCTTGGGAGGTTCGGCGAGCTGGATGAGGTCGCCGTCGACGATCGCGCGCGAGTAGCCCTTCGCGCCGAGCTCGCGGAACAGGTCGACGAACTCGCCCTTCTTCTGCGAGACGACCGGGGCGACGATCTGGTACCTGGTGCGCTCCGTCAGCTCCATCAGCTGGTCGGCGATCTGCTGCACGGTCTGGCGCTGGATGCGCTCACCGCACTCCGGGCAGTGCGGGACGCCGATGCGCGCCCACAGCAGACGCATGTAGTCGTAGATCTCGGTGATCGTGCCGACGGTCGACCGCGGGTTGCGGTTCGTCGACTTCTGATCGATCGAGACCGCCGGACTCAGACCCTCGATGAAGTCGACGTCGGGTCGGTCGACCTGGCCGAGGAACTGACGCGCGTACGCGCTCAGCGACTCGACATAGCGACGCTGACCTTCGGCGAAGATCGTGTCGAACGCGAGACTGGACTTGCCGGATCCGGAGAGCCCGGTGAACACGACCAGCGAATCGCGGGGGATGTCGATATCGACGTTCTTGAGATTGTGTACGCGGGCACCGCGAACACTGAGTTTTCCGGGACTGGCGACGGGAACAATGGGCACCGAACAATTCTACGAGGGGCCACCGACATTGGCTCCGTGCGAACGTTCAGGCTCGGTTCGAGCGCCCGGCCAGGCGCAGCAGGAACAGGCAGGCGAAGCCGGTGACGGCAGCCGCGCCGGCGAGCACCGCCCCTTGTACTGCGGCACCGTCTGACAACCGTACGAGCATCACGATGAGGGTGACCGGCTGCGCGATCAGCTGCACCACGAGCAGGCGGCGCAGGGTGGGCCGGAGCGCGCGGACGAGCACCCGCCCTCGCCACGGCACGACCGGCAGCAGCGAGGAGAGCACGTGCATGAGATGGACGAGCAGTACGGCGGCGGCTGCCGACCACATGCTCGGCGTGCCCAGCAGCGTCCCGACGGCGAGGCAGGCGATGGACAGCCAGCCGCCCAGAGTCTGAGGGAACAGCATCCCGAGCAGCGCGGTGCCGACGACGGCGAGCTGCCACACGGTAACGGGGACGAGCAGCAGCGCGGCCACGGCGGCCGTCACGGGCAGCAGAGCATGCAGCACCGGCCCTGCGATCGCAGCGCCGGTGCGGATGCGGTCGTTTCGCCGGGTGTCGCCGCTCATCGCCTCGCCCTCGCCGTCGCGCTCATGACCGTGGCCGGTTCCACTCGCCACTCCACGACGTCGATGTCGGCGGCGCGGAGGTCGTGCAGCACGTCCTCCCGCTCGGCGAGCACCGTTCGCAGAGCGAGCTGCTGTTCGCGGCTCAGGCGACCCGTGTCGAGCGTCGGCAGCACGTCGACGGCGACGACGCGGTGGCCGGATGCCCGCCACGTCAGAGCGATGTCGGATGCCGCGCCGTCGAAGAACGTGGACAGGACGAAGATCACCGACCCGTGGGGCACGGGCGGAGTCCGCCGGAAGCGGGCGTCCTCGCCGGCCTGCCCGGTCGCTGCGATGGCCGCCTCCACCCGTGCCAGGTGCCGAGACCCCGCCCCGCTGCGCACCGAGCGCCCGCCATGGGTCAGCACGTGCAGCGCGACGCGGTCGCCGGCTTCGATCGCGGCGGCGGCGATCGACCGCGCGGCCTGACGCGAGACGTCGAGGGACGTCCGTCCGCTGCGCTCCAGGTCGCCGCTCCCCCATCCTGCGACGACGGTTCCCAGGTCGTCGGCCGTGTCCATCGCGATCACCATCGTGGCGTCGCTGAGCGTGTTCGTCCGGCGCACCATCAGGTCGCCGGGTCGGCGTGCCATGCGCGCGGTCGCGCGCCAGTCGACGCGGCGCAGCTCGTCACCGGGCACGAACTGGTGGATGTCGCGGAAGTCGCCGCCCTGACCCAGTCGCCGCCCTTCGTGCGTGCCGTGCATCCCGGTTAGCCGCGAGGACAGCGGGAGCGCCGGCAGCCCGATCGCGTCGGGTGCGACGTTCCGGACCGACTCCACGACGGGCGTCGACTTCTCGAGGAGCAGGCCGTCAGACCAGACACCGCGAGCGGATGCCTTCAGCGCCGTAACGGGTCCGGAGTGCAGCGGACGACTGTCGGCGACGACGACGGAGCCGTCGGTCGGCACGACGAGCCGGCGGGTACGCCGTTCGGACTGCACGAGAACGAGCTGCGCGAGATCGGCGGCGCCGGTGACACGCACCTCCGTACGCAGCATCCCGTCGCCGCCGTCTTCAGGGGCCGGGACGACGGCGACCTCGACGGGAGCGGCATCCGCTCTTCGGAGCAGCGCCGAGACGCTGACGATCGCGAGTGGGAGTCCCATCGCTGCGACGTCGGGCCGCGAGAACACCAGTCCGGCGCCGGCGAGAACGACCGCTCCGGCGAACCCGAGCACGAGCCCTGGGCCCCAGCGGCGCCGCCCGGTCACGGTCGTCACGCGGGCGCGCCCACCGTCGGAGGCACCGGGACCTGGCCGACCACGTTGCGGACGATCTGCTCGGCGCTGACGCCCTGCGCCCAGGCCTGCGGCGTCAGCGTCAGCCGATGGGCGAGAACGGGCACGGCGATCCGCTTGATGTCATCCGGACGCACGTACTCGCGGCCGTCCAGAGCGGCGAGCGCGCGTCCGAGCAGCAGGAGTCCGAGCGAGCCGCGGGGCGAGGCCCCGACCGCGACGTTCTGGGCGTGCCGGGTGGCGCGGGTCAGCTCGACGCAATAACGCGCGATGTCGGGGTGCACGTGGATCGCCTCCACGGCCTGCTGCACCTCGAGCAGGTGCGCGGCGTCGATCACCGGGGCGACGTGGGTGGCTTCCTGCTGGCGCGCCACGCGGTTGAGCAGGATCTGCGTCTCCCCTTCCGTCTCCGGATAGCCGACCGAGAGCCGCACCATGAACCGGTCGAGCTGCGCCTCCGGCAGAGCATAGGTGCCCTCGTACTCGATGGGATTCGACGTCGCGACGACGTGGAACGGTGCGGGCAGCGCGAAGCTGTTCCCCTCGACGGTGACCTGGCGCTCCGCCATCGCCTCGAGCATCGCCGACTGGGTCTTGGGCGTGGTGCGGTTGATCTCATCGGCGAGCAGAAGCCCGGTGAAGATCGGGCCGGGGCGGAAGACGAACTCGCCGGTGTCCGGTGCGTAGACATACGAGCCGGTGACGTCGCCGGGGAGCATGTCGGGCGTGCACTGCAGGCGCCGGAAGTCGAGTCCGAGGGCGGCTGCCAGGCTTCGCGCCGCGAGCGTCTTGCCGAGGCCGGGGACGTCCTCGAACAGCACGTGCCCTCCGGCGAGGATCGTCGCCAGTGCGATCTCGACCGGGTCGTCCATGCCGACCACGACGGTGCGTACCGCGGCGAGGATTCGCGCTCCGGTCTCGGCGATCGAGATGTTCTGAGTCATTGGTTCTCCCTGTCCGGCGACAGCCTGCTGATGGCTTCCAGCGCCTCCTCGATGTCCTGGCGTTTCGTTCCCGGAGTGGTCATACGCGTCCAGAGGCCCGCTCCCAGCAGCGCGTCGATCTGCGAGCGGTCTGCCGATGCATCGGTGTCGAGACCGACCCGCCGCAGCCGATGCCGCAGGATGGCACGCACCCGCCGCGTGATCAGTTCGCCGGCCTCACCGGTGCGCGGGTTCAGCGACCATGCCATCCGGGAGATCGCGGTGCCGCGGCGCTCGGGGCCCGCCGGGATGTCGGGGGCGTCGCCGCGGGGATCGTCGGGGATGACGAGCTGAGCGCACAGCACGAACATGCCGGCGAGCACACCCCACGCGATCGCGAAGGTCGGCTCGACCCCGACGGCGAAGACGAGCAGGAGTCCGACGATGGCCGCGACGATGAACGTCGCGATGATCCGGGCCCGCGTCATCGCCAGCCCTCCTCGATCGTCTTCAGCGCCGCTCGTGCCGCCGTCCTGTCGGCCTCGTCGGCCTGGTGCCCGCCGAACCGCACGCGCTCGTACAGCCGCAGAAGATCGGTCGCGGCATCCGTGATGCCGGCGCGTCGGGTGATGATACGCAGTGCGAATTCCGCCGGCGTCTCGCTGCGGCCTCGGGTGAGTCCGGCGTCCGCCGCGCTCTCCTCGAGCCCCACCCAGGCGGCGATGATGGCGTCGGCCGGTGTTGTGCGCTCCTCGATGGAGCGCAGAGCGCCCTCGATTCCGCGTCGGATGGCGGGAGCGGCGGCGTCCTCCGGAGACTCGTCCCCGGACAGCTCGAAGGCCGCGCCTCCGTCGTCACGGCGTCGGAGCGGGCGATCCCGCCACGCACGCATCAGCGCCCTGACCACGAGAGTGACGATCAGGGTGGCGGCGACGAGCGCGAAGATCAGGAAGATCGCGCCGATGATCACTTCGGTGAGATCCGAGCCGGGTTCCGGCAGCGGGGTGGGAGACCCGTCAGGCGTCATCGTCGGCTCTGGCGGTTCGAACCGTTCGCCATCGATGCGCGCCAGGAAGGGGGGCGTGATCGTGGGCGTGCCTTGAACGGATGCCGCGAGCATGACGATCGCGAACAGTCCGACCAGCCCTGCCGTGTAGGCGAGACGCTTCACTCGTCCCCCCGAATCGAGTTCGGCAACGGCGACGGCATGCCCTCAGCCTATGCGGGGCGAGGGATCAGACCGGTACGCGACCGGCGAATGGGGATAACCCGTCGCGCAACGTGGCGATCTGATCGACGTCCATGTGGACGGCTGCCATCACCTGGCGGGGCACGTCGACGGCGCGCTCGCGCAGCCTCGTGCCGGCATCCGTGAGGCGGATGTCGAGGCGGCGTTCGTCCTCGCTGCTGCGCTCGCGAGCGATGAGCCCCTCCTTCTCGAGGCGCTTCACGAGCGGCGATGCCGTCGCGGGGTCGAGCGCGAGGTCGGCTGCGAGATCGTTCAGCGACCGCGGCGACCTCTCCCACAGCGCGAGCATGACGAGGTACTGCGGATGCGTGAGCCCGAGCGGCTCGAGAATGGGCCGGTAGATCGCGACGACGTTGCGTGCTGCGGTCACCAGGGCGAAGCACAGCTGGTTCTCGAGCTTGAGCATGTCGTCGGCGTCGGTCACGATCTGATTCTACATATGCACTAACTGTTAGTACACTAATGATCATGGAGAGCAATTCGGATCGAGTGCCGCTTCGCGTCCGCATCCGCGAGGCCGGTGGGCTGTACCGGTGGTTCAACACGAACCTCATCAAGCTCGCAGGCCCGGCGGCCGTCGGCCCGTATGAGTCGACACCTCCGCCGACTGAGGCTCAGCGCGCCGAGCGGGCATGCCCGCTGTGCGGCCATCCGATGAACGAGCATCAGATCGATCGCAGCGGCCCGAAGCCGCTCATGCACTGCCCCTGAACTCGCTCCCGCCTCTGCCGGTCAGCCTGCAGCGCTGCCCGTGAGGTGACGCGCCCGCGGGTCAGCCGGCAGCGCTGTCCCTGGCTGCGTCGACCCAGAACATCAGCGCATCGTCGCTCTCGATCGCCGTGGCCGCCACATCCAGCCAGCTCGGCCCCATCGATTTCGCGCCCATCACCGCGACAGAGACTCCGGGCTCTGTCAGCAGCGTGGCGCCCTTCTCCTCGGTGACACGCACGAGGAGCACGCCCTCTTTGCGGGCGCCCACGAGGATCCTCCCGTCGAGCAGGAAGGCACGGGTGCCGAACATCCGCTTCTCCTCGAGCCCCGGCTCCGCCATCAGCAGCGCACGTACGCGATCGGCGAGCTCGGTTACGGCATCATCCATGTTCGTCATCCTCGCGGTTCGACGTGGCCGGCTCAGGCGTGGCCGGCGCGCTCCATCGCCCGCAGCTCCTTCTTGAGATCCTGCACCTCGTCCCGCAGCCGCCCGGCGAGTTCGAACTTCAGCTCCGCAGCGGCGGCGAGCATCTGCGCAGACAGGTCTTCGATGGTCGACTCGAGCTGCTGTGCTCCCTCGGCGGCGATGCCCTCGCGACGCAGCTGCGGTGTCGGGCTCTTGCCCTTGCCGGACTTCGTCTTGCCCTTGCCGCGCAGCATCTCCTGCGTGTCGGAGGCCTCACGCGCCAGCACATCGGTGATGTCGGCGATCCGCTTGCGCAACGGCTGCGGATCGATCCCGTTCTCCTTGTTGTAGGCGACCTGCTTCTCGCGGCGACGATCGGTCTCCTCGATCGCCTTCGCCATCGAGTCGGTCATGTTGTCGGCGTACATGTGCACCTGGCCGGACACGTTTCGCGCCGCACGGCCGATCGTCTGGATGAGCGAGGTCCCTGAGCGCAGGAAGCCCTCCTTGTCGGCATCCAGGATCGCGACCAGCGACACCTCGGGCAGGTCGAGACCCTCGCGTAGCAGGTTGATGCCGACCAGCACGTCGTACACGCCCTGACGCAGCTCGCTGAGCAGCTCGACGCGTCGCAGCGTGTCGACGTCCGAGTGCAGATAGCGCACACGGACACCGTGCTCGCCGAGGAAGTCGGTGAGCTCCTCGGCCATCTTCTTGGTCAGCGTGGTCACGAGCACGCGCTCGTCGCGCTCGACGCGCAGTCGGATCTCCTCGAGCAGATCATCGATCTGACCCTTGGACGGCTTGACGATGATCTCGGGATCGACGAGGCCGGTGGGACGGATGATCTGCTCGACGACGCCGTCGGCGATGCCCATCTCGTACTTGCCAGGGGTCGCCGACAGATACACGCTCTGGCCGATCCGGTTCTTGAACTCGTCGAAACGCAGCGGCCGGTTGTCCATCGCGCTCGGCAGGCGGAACCCGTGGTCGACGAGAGTGCGCTTACGCGACGCATCGCCCTCGTACATCGCGCCGATCTGCGGCACCGTGACGTGCGACTCGTCGATCACGAGCAGGAAATCGTCGGGGAAGAAGTCGATCAGCGTGTGCGGCGGTTCGCCGGGAGCCCGGCCGTCGAGGTGACGCGAGTAGTTCTCGATGCCCGAGCAGAACCCGAGCTGCTGGAGCATCTCGAGGTCGAACGTCGTGCGCATGCGCAGGCGCTGCGCCTCGAGCAGCTTGCCCTGGCGCTCGAACTCTGCCAGCCGCTCGGCGAGCTCGGCCTCGATCGTGCCGATCGCGCGCTGCACGACGTCGGTCCCGGCGACGTAGTGCGACGCGGGGAAGATCGGCACGGCGTCGAGTTTCTCGATGACTTCGCCGGTGAGCGCATGCAGCGAGTAGAGCCCCTCGATCTCATCGCCGAACAGCTCGATGCGGATCGCGTACTCCTCGTATACCGGGATGATCTCTATCGTGTCGCCGCGCACGCGGAAGTTGCCGCGCGAGAAGTCGACGTCGTTGCGGTTGTACTGCATCGCGATGAACTGCCGGATCAGGGCGTCGCGGTCGTAGCGCTCCCCCACCTGCAGCGCCACCATCGCCCGGAGGTATTCCTCTGGCGACCCGAGGCCGTAGATGCACGAGACCGTCGAGACCACCACCACGTCGCGGCGGCTCAGCAGCGAGTTCGTGGTGGAGTGGCGCAGGCGCTCGACTTCGGCGTTGATCGACGAGTCCTTCTCGATGAAGGTGTCCGTCTGCGGCACGTACGCCTCAGGCTGGTAGTAGTCGTAGTACGAGACGAAGTACTCGACCGCGTTGTTCGGCATGAGCTCGCGGAACTCGTTCGCCAACTGCGCTGCCAGAGTCTTGTTGTGCGCCATGACGAGCGTCGGACGCTGTACCTGCTCGATGAGCCAGGCGGTGGTCGCGGACTTGCCGGTACCCGTGGCGCCCAGCAGCACGACGTCGGTCTCACCGGCGTTGATGCGCGCCGCGAGTTCGGCGATCGCCTGCGGCTGGTCGCCGGCAGGCATGTACTCGCTGATCACCTCGAACGGACGGACGCTGCGCGTGGTTTGCATGATTCCAGCGTAAGCGCCACCACCGACACTCGGGTCTGAGCCGGTTGCGGTCAGCGGGATGCGGCCGGATCCCGGTCGGCGCGCAACGCCGCCATCGCGATCACCGCGGCGAGTGCGTCCGTCGCGATCACCGCCGCGATGAACCAGTTCCAGCCGGCGCTGCCGAACACGATGCCGAGCGCCCAGCCGAACAGGCTCGATCCGGCGTAGTACGCGAAGTAATAGAGGGACGGCGCCTGCGCTCGACTGTCCGCGGAGGCGAGGACGGGCGCCCAGCTCGACGCGATCGCGTGCGCCCCGAAGAAGCCTCCGGTGAAGATCACGAGCCCCGCGAGGATGACGACCGGGTGCGGCACGAGCATGAGCGCGAGGCCGGCGCCGAAGACGCCGATCGCGCTCAGCAGGACGCGGCGTCGCCCGTATCGGGATGCCAGCACTCCTGCCCACGGCGATGACACGGTGCCTGCGAGGTAGGCGAGGAACAGCAGAGTCACCAGCCACACCGGCAGGAGGAACGGCGGGGCGATCAGGTGGAAGCCGAGGTAGTTGTACACCGCGACGAAGGCGCCCATCAGCAGGAACCCCTGCGCGTACAGGGCCAGCAATTGCGGTGAGCGCAGCGAGCCTGCGAGGCGTGCGAGCTTCCCGGATCCGGCATCCGCTCGATGACGGCCGGGCACGAAACGTCGTGCGCGGGGCGACAGCCAGAGGAACATCGTCGCGGCGAGCGCACACAGCACGGTGACGCTCCACACCCCGACCCGCCAGTCGAAGGACTCACCCAACGGGCCGGCGATCAGGCGGCCGGACAGGCCGCCGACCGTGGTTCCGGCGGTGTAACTGCCTGCCGCTGCGGCGACGTGGCGCGGGTGCACCTCCTCGCTGAGGTACGCGAGCGCGACCGCCGGCACGGCGCCGAGCGCGATCCCCTCGGCGAGGCGGAGTGCCAGCAGCATCTCGATGCCCGTGCTCAGCGGCGCCGCGAGCCCGAAGGCGGTCGCGGCGACGATGCCGATCGCCATCGCGGGGATCCGGCCGATCCGGTCTGCCACCATCGACCAGGGGATGACGGCCGCGGCGATGCCGAGAGTGGCGGCCGACACGGTCAGCGCCGCTGTGGACGGGGCGACGCCGAGATCGGCGCTCACCTGCGGCAGAACGGCCTGCAGCGAGTACAGCTGCGCGAACGTGGCGACACCGGCACAGAAGAGCCCGGCGATCAGACGTCTATACGAGCGGGAGCCGGGGACGTGGCCGGGGAAGTCCGGCGTGCTCACCTGCCCGTGAGCTGCTTCCAGACGGCATCCGTCTGCTCGAGCGTGTGCGCCATGGTGTCCGACGTGTCGATCACGACGTCGGCGATCTCGAGACGCTTCTCATCCGGCACCTGCGCGTCGATGCGCGCCTGCGCGGCCTCGGGTTCCATGCCGCGCAGTTCGACGAGCCTTCTCAACCGCTCCGCGGCGGGCGCATGCGCGACCACGATCGTGTCCCAGGGATCGTCCACCCGCGCTTCGACGAGCAGCGGGACGTCGTACACGACGAACGATTCGGCGTCCGCGGCGAAGGCCGCTTCGAAACGTCGCGCCGACTCGGCCCGGACGGCAGGGTGCACGATCGAGTTGAGCCGCTTCAGCGCCGCATCGTCTCCGAACACCCTCGCCCCCAGAGCTGCGCGGTGCAGGGCACCGGACGCGTCGATGACTTCGTCGCCGAACGCTGCGGCGATCTCCTGCAGCACCGGCGATCCCGGCGCCTGCACGTCGCGCACGATCTGATCCGCGTCGACGATGACCGCGCCGTGCTCCTCGAGGCGACGCGCGATCGTGGATTTCCCGGACGCGATGCCGCCGGTCAGGGCGATGAGTGGCATGCCTCACAGTCTTCCATGAGCGACCACCGCCACCGCACAGAACCTGAGGGAATCCTTGCATTCAGTTGAGGTCCGCTTGGGGGCGAGCTGAGGTCGTGTTCTTACTCTCGAAACATGACATCGAACACGACCACCCAGAAGCGCAACAAGCGCCACCCCCTCGTCGCCTTCGGGCTGGCCGCGCTCGCCGTCGGCGGTGTCGGCGCCGCGATCACCAGCGCCGCCTGGACCGACAACACCTTCTTCTCCGCGCCCGCCGCTGCCGCGACCTTCGATCTGCAGGGCTCGCTGGACGGCAAGGCGTGGACGCAGTCCGGCAACGCCGACGCCGTCGAGCTCGTCATCCCGGCCAGCCAGTTCGCGAACCTCCTGCCCGCTCAGACCCGCACCATCGACCTCTGGGTCCGCAACGAGAGCTCGGTCAACGCCGCCCTCACCTCCCAGGTCGCGTTCGCGTCGAACAGCACGTTCACCACGAAGCCGACCGCCTCCGTCTCCGGGCTGATCACCACCCTCACCCCGACCGGCTCCACCGGCGCACAGGATCAGTTCCAGCTCACCGTGACCACTCCGGCCGACTGGGCTCCGGTCAACCAGGGCAAGTCCGGCACTGTCGTGGTCACGGTCTCCGCCACCGCCACCTCCTGACCCGGCCCACCTCGTCGACCACCTCACACAGACAAGAGCACGAAGATGCAGATCCTGCGCCGCCTCTCCCTCATCACCCTGTGGGCGCTCGCCGCAGTCGGCGTGACGTGCGCCGTGGTGTGGGCAACGACCACCGCCGGCATCATCAAGCCGCTGATCGTCATCTCCGGGTCCATGGAACCGGGCATCATGACCGGAGACCTCATCATCGACACGCGGGTCCCGGTGGACGAACTCGCGGTCGGCGACGTGGTCAGCCTGCCCAGCGACCTCACCGGAGACCTCGTCACTCACCGGATCGCGGCGATCGCGCCGGTCTATGACGGAACGTACACGGTGACGATGAAGGGCGACAACAACGCCTACTCGGACGCGCTGGACTACACCGTCTCGGGCGAGGTCTGGCAGCCTTCTGTGCAGCTGTCGGGTTGGGGAGCGGCGGTGATGCGCATGACCACGCCGGCCGTGGCCGCTCCTCTGTTCGCCGGGCTGTTGGGACTGCTCGGCCTGACGATGCTGACGCCGCCGACCGACCGCCCGTCGCGGAAGCCGGCCCTGGCATGAGGCGCGGGCGCTTCTCGGCGCTCGCAGCGGCCCTGGCCCTCCTGCTCGTCGGAACCATCGGGGCCGCATCCGGCGGCCGCGGCCCCGTCGAGCAGACATCAGCGGCGTGGACGGACACGACGCATGCCGCTGCGGCGGTGACGTCAGGCACGTGGGTGGTGGCACCCACGAATGCCTGCACGGCGTACGGCAATGACGGCAGGGTGCTGACCGGTTGCACGGTGACGAGCATCACCTTCACCGGATGGGGCAGCCCGGGCAACCAGATCCGCAACTACTACATCAACCTGCAGACCCCCGCCGGCGCGCGTTCAGTAGCCTTCGACGTCGATCTCAGCACGGCGACCGGGAGCGGGCGGACCTGGTCCTGGAAGAACGCCAGAATCCCTGCGGGGGCGCAGTTCACCGCTCGTGACGGGTGGACCTGCGGTGAGCTGCCTCGGGTGCGCGGCACGGGAGCGGATTGGCAGACCATCGCGATCTACTTCCAGGTGGCCGAGGCCGGCGGGGCTTCCACGGTATGTCGATGACGGGACGGAGCACCCTTGCCAGGTGAGGAGTTCAAGCGGGTCTTCTGCGATATCATCTCGGAAGATCCGCCGGCCGCCCCCCGGCACGCTCCGGACGATGCAGAGACCGAGAGCTGGCGGGCCGGAAGTGAGGATCTGCCGCACATGAGCATCGCCGTCGTCATCGAGGACGAGCCCGACATCCGCCTGCTTCTCACGGACATCCTCGAGCAGGCCGGGTTCACGGTGCATGGGGTCGGCACCGGCGCCGAGGGCGTCGAGCTCGTGCGCCGGCACAACCCGGTCATCACGACCCTCGACGTGAGCATGCCGGGCATGGACGGCTTTGAAACTGCAAAGCGCATCCGCACGTTCAGCGCCACCTACCTGCTCATGCTCACCGCTCGTTCCGAGGAGATCGATGCCCTGCAGGGGCTGCAGTCCGGGGCCGACGACTACATCACCAAGCCGTTCCGGCCGCGCGAGGTCAGGGCACGCGTCGAGGCGATGCTCCGACGTCCGCGCGGCCTGCAGGCCGATGAGACGGCACCGGCAGCTTCAGCGGCGCCCGCCGAGGACCATGTCGAACACCGCGGGCTTCACGTCGAGCCGGAGACGCGCATCACCGTGGTGGACGGACAAGTCGTCGAGCTCACCCGCAGCGAGTTCGACATCCTGCTCGACCTCCTCCAGTCCGCAGGCCGGGTGGTCAGCAAGACACAGCTGGCGCTGACAGTACGGGGCGAGCGCGGAATGACGAGCGACTTCATCAGCGAACACGACCGACGGGCCATCGAGGTGCATGTGGCGAACCTGCGCCGCAAGCTCGGCGAATCTCCATCCGACCCGCGCTGGATCGAGACGGTTCGGGGCGTCGGCTACCGTCGCACCGCCTGATTGTCAGCGCGAGACGACGACGCTGGTGTCTTCGCTGACCGCCGCCTCGGCGGCCGCCGTCCTGGCGGCAGCGATCAACGCACTCGCGTCCGCGCGCGATGCGTCGCTCAGCGCAACGCCAACACCGAGAACGGGTATGACGCTCACCTCTACGCTGTTGAGCCCGTCATAGATCGCACGGTGAAGGGTGGCGCCGAGCCGTCGGGCGTCGGCCTCAGAGTCGACGACCGTGCTCAGCACGACTCCGTCGCTGCCGTCATCCCCGATCCAGGTCTGCGTCGGCGCGTGCAATCGCACGGCGTCGTGCCACGCCTTCCGGAGGCTCTCCGCCTCGCTCGCACCGAAGGCGGTCGATACCAGCCCAAGATCGTCGATCCGCGTGGAGATCACGGCGATCCGTTCGGCCCTGGTCGATCCGCGGTTCACCGCATCCGCAAGGAACCTCTCGAACCACACCGGTTCGAGGATGCCCGAGAACGCCGCACCCGGCGCGGCGAGCCGGCGCCGCCCTCGCAGGCCGGCGCGCTCGGCGCGGAGGACCGACACGGTCACGACCACGACGATCGTGAGGACCACGGTGAGCACGCTCGTCGGGACGGTGCCCCACCAGACCAGGAACGCGTCGCTGTCCTGGCCGGCGGTGAGCAGGACGATGAGGCGCGCCAGGTAGTACACCGACTGGATGCTGAACACGAAGGCGAGCGCGAGGGACGTACGGATGCCGACGAAGGAGCCGCGCACCGTCTCCCATGCGGCGGCCGCCGGCAGCACGCACAGAGCGAGAAACATCACCTCGGCGCCCGCCCATCCTCCGCCGTCGGGACCCTCGACGATGACTGCCGTCGCGGCCGCCAGAGCGGCGACGACCACGACGGCCTCGGCCCAGCCGACGGCGCGGGCACTGTACCGGCGGCAGCCGAGCCACATGAAGCCCGAGCTAGCCACGAACGCGGCGTTGCCGACGGCGACGGCCCCCCACGTCTCCGGGACGAACGCCCACACCGCGTAGGCGACCGAGGCGAGGATCCCGGCGAGGAAGGCGATCGACCAGATGCGGCCGATGGCATCGTCCTCCCGGAGCACCGTCTCGACGATGAACAGGATTCCGGCGGTGATGACGACCAAGGCTGTCATCACCGAGACTGTGGCGACGTCGAGTTCCATCAGCTGCGTCTTCCCTTCTCGCGCAGAGGCAATCGGATCAGGAAGGTCGATCCGCTGCCGAGTTCGGATTGGACGGTGATCTCACCGCCGTGAGCTCTAGCGATCTCCCGGCTGATCGACAGTCCGAGTCCGCTGCCGTGCGTGGTGGTCTTGCGGACGGCATCCGCGCGGAAGAAGCGTTCGAACAGGCGCGGAATCTCCTCCGCAGAGATCCCGGTGCCGTCGTCGCGAACCACGATCCAGGCGTGGTCCATGTCGGCGGTGACGCCGACCTCGACGCGCCCCTGATCGACGTTGTACTTCACGGCGTTGCCGATGATGTTGTCGACGACCTGCCGGATGCGCAGCGGGTCGATGAAGGCCGTGACCTGCTCGATCCCGGCGTCGTCGAGAGTGATCTGCCGTTCCGCGGCTCGGGGGAGCAAGGCTTCGACACTCGAGTGCACGATCTCGTCCACCCGCGCCACCCGCTGATCGATGGAAAGTCGCACCCCGCCGTGGTGATCGGCGGACACGGTCAGAAGATCGGCGATGATGTCGAGAAGTCGGGCCGCGTTGCGCTCAGCCACCTCCAGCCCGCGCCGGGAGGCTGCCGAGAGGTCGTCGCCGTCGAGTACGAGTTCGAGGTACCCCAGGATCGCTGTCAGAGGCGTACGCAACTCGTGCGACACCGAAGCGACGAGATCCTCCCTCGCGCGCAACGCCATGACCTCATCCGTCACATCGCGGGACACGAGGATGCCGCCTACTCGCTCGCCGCCCGCGCTCTCCAGCGCACGGGAGGTCACACTGAGTGCGCGTCGTCCCTTGCCGGGCTTGCCGTACCAGACCAGATCGCCGTCGAACGTCTCGCCGCGGCGGGCGCGGGCGAGCGGCGTCTGCTCGACACCCAGCTCGGTCAGGCCGTCCTCGGCGAACGCGGCCTGCTCTGCGCCGCCGGGGGCGAGCATCCGCTGCATCCGGGCGTGAGCCTCGTTGCGCACGGATTCCTCACCGCGAATGCCGAGGCGGATCACACCGAAGTCGACCGCGTCGAGGACCTCCGTGACGAGGTCCTCCTGACGGCGCGACCGCTCCACGGCGCGGGCGAGCAGGCGCGCCTGCGCGTCGAGAAGGGCTCGCTGCGCGGCGGCGCGCTTCGATGCCAGGTAGGCCGTGGTGGAGACCGCGACGATGGTCATGGGGATGAGAATGATGACGGGGGTCAGGGACTGTGCTGGATCCAGCGCCACTGTCAGCCAATACACGCCGTTCGTGAGGACATTCACGACGACGAGTCCCAGCAGTCCGAAGGAGCCGGCGATCCACATAGCGGGGAAGATCCACAGCAGCGAGAAGCCGGCGGACGGGTTCGACTCCCGTAGCAGGGCGATCGCAAGGATGTCGCAGATCGGGAGCAGCGCGCTCCACGGCGCGTGAATCCGATTCCACGGCACGGCCAGAGCGATGCCCGTCACGACTGCGACCAGCAGCAGCCCCCCGAGGACCAGCTCGGGGACGGCGACCGCTTCCATTGCGAACGCGATGGTCGCGGAGAGCAGAGCTACGACTCCCAGCAGCAGCTGGTTCAGAACGACGGTGCGCTCGCGGGTCCGGTCCGCCCGCATGGTGCGCCACCTGCTGACCGTGCCGTTCGACATGACCACAGGTTATCGTCTGCGCGCTCCGCCCCTATGACTCAGCGCCCGAGCAACTGCCGCTTGGAGCTGATGACGCCCGTGTCGAAACCGGCGAGATGCAGACCGCCGTGGAAGCGGGCGTGCTCGATCTTGATGCAGCGGTCCATGACGACCGAGAGACCTGCGCCCTCTGCGATCGCGGCGGCATCCTCATTCCAGGATCCGAGCTGCAGCCACAGCGCTTTCGCGCCGACGTCGACCGCCTCCTGCGCGACGCCGGGGAGGTCGTCGTGCTTGCGGAACACGTCGACGATGTCGGGGACCACCGGAAGGTCGGCGAGCGACGCGTACGCGGGCTGACCGAGGATCTCGTCGGCCATGGGGTTCACGAAGTACACGTCGTACGGCGAGCTCGACAGCAGGTACGTCGCGACGAAGTAGGAGGCACGTGCCGGGTTGTTCGACGCCCCGACGATCGCGACGGAGCGCGAGCGGCGCAGCAGCGCGAAGCGCTCCTGCTGGCTCGGGCTCGCCCAGTTGCGACCCGGGTCCGACGCCGGAGCGACCCCAGGAAGCTCGCACGCGACGCCGTCGGTCGCGGCCGCCGGCGGCGTGAACTCGCAGGTGTCGTTCGTGCTCATCGTGTGGCTCCGGTCGCTGCGGTGAGGGCCTGGTCGAGGTCCCAGATGATGTCGTCGGGGTCTTCCAGACCGACCGAGATCCGGATGAGGTCGGCGGGAGCGCCGGCGGCGACGAGCTGCTCGGCGGTCAACTGACGGTGCGTGGTCGATGCCGGGTGGATGACGAGCGTGCGCGCGTCACCGATGTTGGCGAGGTGCGAGGCGAGCTGCAGATTCTCGATCAGCGTCTCCCCCGCGGCGCGCCCGTCGTCAGCCGCGACACCGAAGGCGAACACCGAACCGGGGCCGAGCGGCAGGTACTTCTTCGCGCGCTCGTGGTGAGCGTGCGACTCCAGCCCCGCCCAGGTGACGTACGAGATGCGCGGGTCGGAGTCGAGCCATTCGGCGACGATCCGCGCGTTCGCGAGGTGCGCGTCAATGCGCTGCGGCAGCGTCTCGATGCCCTGCAGCAGGTTGAACGCCGACTGCGGACTGAGCGCGGGGCCGATGTCGCGCAGCTGCTCGGAGCGGAGCTTGGTGAGGAATCCGTATTCGCCGAAGTTGTCCCACCACTTGATGCCGCCGTAGGACTCGACGGGCTCGGTCATCTGCGGGAACTTGCCGCTTCCCCAGTCGAACGTGCCCTTCTCGATGACCACACCGCCGAGGGTCGTGCCGTGGCCGCCGAGGAACTTCGTGACCGAGTGGATCACGATGTCGGCGCCGTGCTCGAGCGGACGCGCGAGATACGGGGTGGCGAGCGTCGCGTCGACCACGAGCGGCACACCGGCCGCGTGCGCGACCTCGGCCAGGCCCTCGATGTCGGCGATCTCACCCGAGGGGTTGCCGATCATCTCGACGTAGACGACCTTGGTCTCGGGACGGATCGCCGCTGCGTAATCGGCAGGATCCGTCGAGGGCACGAAGGTCGTCTCCACGCCGAACCGGCGCAGCGTGACATCGAGCTGGGTGACGGTGCCGCCGTAGAGCTGTGCGGATGCGACGACGTGGTCGCCCGCGCCGACGAGAGCGGCGAACGTGATGAACTCCGCGCTCATGCCGGATGCCGTGGCGACGGCCCCGATTCCACCCTCGAGCGAGGCGAGCCGCTCCTCGAGCGCCGCGACCGTGGGGTTGCCGATGCGCGAGTAGATGTTGCCGTACTTCTGCAGGGCGAAGAGGTTTCCGGCATCCTTGGCGTCGTCGAAGACGAACGAGGTGGTCTGGTAGATCGGCACGGCGCGCGCGCCGGTGGCGGCATCCGGTGTTCCGCCGGCGTGGAGCGCGCGAGTGCGGAACCCGAAGCGGTGTTCTTCCGTCATGACTTCCTTCGGTGCTGTTCTCGAGTTCAGAACGCCGCAAGCGCGGCGGCGATGCCTTCCACTGCATCCGGATTCTGCAGCGATGTGGTGTCCCCCAGCGGCTGCGGCTCGCGGCCGGCGCGGCGGTCCTGTTCAGCCTCCCACAGTGGCGCGAGGAGCCTGCGCATGATCTTCCCCGAGCGGGTCTTGGGCAGGTCCGGGACGACGACGATATGCCGAGGTTTCGCGACCGGGCCGATCTCACGTGCGACGCGGTCGCGCAGAGCGGATGCCGCGAGATCGCCGATGCCGGACGCCATGACGAACGCCACCACAGCCTGGCCGGTCAACGGATCGGAGACGCCGGCCGTGCCGGCCTCCCCCACCGTCGGGTCGGCGACGAGCGCAGATTCGATCTCGATCGTCGACAGCCGGTGGCCGGAGACGTTCACGACGTCGTCCAGGCGTCCGAGGATCCAGATGTACCCGTCTGCGTCCCGCGTCGCGCCATCGCCGGCGACGTAGTAGCCGCCGTACTCGCCGCGCCCGGCGTACGCCGACCAGTACGAGTCGCGGTAGCGCTGCGGGTTGCCCCACACGGTGCGGGCCATGCCCGGCCAGGGCCGCCGAACGACGAGGGTACCTGAGCGTCCTGCCGCGACCTCGTCGCCCTGCTCGTCCACCACTGCGACGTCGATGCCGGGGAGCGCCACCGACGCCGACCCAGGCTTGAGCGCGGTCACCCCTGGCAGCGGCACGATCATGGCGGCGCCCGTCTCGGACTGCCACCACGTGTCGATGATCGGCAGCTCGTCGCGCCCGAAGGTGCGGCGGAACCAGACCCAGGCCTCCGGGTTGATCGCCTCGCCGACGGTGCCGAGCAGGCGGATGCTGGACAGGTCGTGGCCACCCGGCAGCGTGTCACCGAACCAGGTCATGAACGTGCGGATGAGCGTGGGCGCCGTGTAGTACACCGTCACGCCGTAGCGCTCGATTATCTCGAGGTGCCGTTCGCGATGCGGGCTGTCGGGCGTTCCCTCGTAGATCACCTGGGTCAGGCCGTTCGAGAGCGGGCCGTAGATCTCGTAGGTGTGCGCGGTCACCCAGGCGAGGTCGGCGGTGCACCAGTGCACGTCGTCGGGCTTGGCGTCGAAGTGCGCCCAGTGCGCCCAGCTCGCGTGTGCGAGGTAGCCGCCGGAGGTGTGTACGAGCCCCTTCGGCTTCCCGGTGGTGCCGGAGGTGTAGATGATGAAGAGCGGATGCTCCGCCTCGAACGGCTGCGCCTCATGCGTCTTTGCGGCGGTGTCGACGACATCATGCCACCAGACGTCGCGTCCCTCGGTCCATGCCACATCCTGACCGGTGCGGCGGACCACGAGCACGTGTTCGAGGGCTGGCAGGTCGGCGGCGGCGATGTCAGCGGCGGACTTTACCTCGACGGCGGTGCCGCGCCGGAACTGGCCGTCGCTGGTGACCAACAGCTTGGCGTCGGTGTCGGCGAGACGGAAGCGTACGGCCTCGGCCGAGAATCCGCCGAACACGAGCGAATGCACAGCGCCGATGCGTGCGCACGCCAGGGCGATGACCACCGTCTCGATGAGCACCGGAAGGTAAACGACGACACGGTCCCCCGGCACGATGCCGAGCGCGGTGAGCGCGTTGGCTGCCTGCGAGACGCGGCGCTGCAGATCGGCGTAGGTCACGGCGGTGCGGTCGCCGGGCTCGCCCTCGAAGTGCAGCGCGACCTTGTCGCCCCGACCGGCCTCGACGTGCCGGTCGACGCAGTTGTAGGCGACGTTGAGCGTCCCGCCGGTGAACCACCGCGCCGACGGGATCGCGCCGTCGGTCGGCGGGTTCCACTCCAGAGCCGTGTGCCACGGTGTCGCCCAGTCCAGCCGCTTGGCGGCGCCCTCCCAGAAGGCGATCGGGTCGGCATCCGACTGACCGTAGATCTCCTCGGTGACGTTCGCCTGCGCGCGGAACTCCGGCGACGGCGGGAAGACGCGGTCCTCGATCAGGCGGGCTTCGGTCTGGCTCGTCTCATCGATCAGGTCCATCGCTTGAGCAGTCGCCTTTCGATGAAGCCGAGGATCGCGTTGGTGATCGTGCCCAGCAGTGCGAGCAGGACGATCGCGAGGAGGATGCGGTCGACACGACCGTTGTTCTGCGAGTCGTCGAGCAGGAAGCCGAGGCCCATCGAGGAGGCGATCAGCTCGGCCGCGACGAGGAAGAGCCACGATTGCGCGAGCGCCAGGCGCAGACCGGACATCACTGACGGGATGACGGCCGGCAGCTGCACCGTGCGGAACAGTGACCAGCCCCGCAGGCTGAACGAGCGGCCGGCCTCGACGAGATGCGGGTCGACGTGCCGCAGGGCGTCGGCCACGGTCGTGTACACCGGGAAGAACGCGCCGATCGCGATCAGCGTGACCTTCGACTCCTCGCCGATCTGCATCCACAGGATCAGCAACGGCACCCAGGCGAGCGACGGGACGGCGCGGAGGGCTGCGAGCGTCGGGCTCAGCAGCACGTCGCCCAGCTTCGAGAGGCCGACGATGGCGGCGATGGCGAGGCCGATCAGCGAACCGATCGCGAAGCCGAGCAGCACACGCTGCACCGAGATCGCGATGTGGGTCCACAGCTGCCCGCGTTCGGCGAGCTCGACTCCGGCGGTGAAGACCGACGCGGGGGTCGGAAGCCGGTACGTCGGCACCAGGCCCGAGGTCGTGGCGATCTGCCAGGCGACGAGGATGACGACGGGGACCAGGAGCCCGCCGATGAGGCGGACTCCTGGGCGGCTCCACGGACCCCGGGGCGCAGCATCCGTGTTCCGTCCGCGGCCGGCGGCGAACTCACGCGCCTCCCGCGAGTCTGCGGGAACGGTCACGCGCTGGTCCGGGATCGATGCGCTCACTCTCCTGCGACCGCCTTCTCGGCGAAGTCGGCGAAGATGATCTCGGACAGGGCCTTGTCGACGGCATCCTGACCGCCCTGCACGTCACCGGAGTCGACGATCACCGGAGCGATCTTCTCGAGGACCTCGAGCTGCGCGTCGCCGGGGACGCCGCTGACGTCGAGGTTCGAGCGCTCCTCGATGACCGTGGTGGCCACGTCGATGTCGATCCCGGCCGCATCGGCGAGCAGCTGCGCGGTCTCCTCGGGGTTCTCGAGCGCCCACACACGCGCCTGCTCGTAGGCGTCGACGACGGCCTGTGCGAGGTCGGCGTGGTCGGTGATGAACTCCTCGGTCGCGTTGAGGAAGCCGTAGGTGTTGAAGTCGACGTTGCGGTAGATCAGCTGGTCACCGGTCTCCACCTCGGCTGCCGCCATGATCGGGTCGAGGCCCGACCACGCGTCGACGGAACCGCCGTCGAGTGCCGCGCGGCCGTCGGCGTGCTGCAGGTTCTGCACCTCGATGTCGTCGACGCTGAGGCCGGCGGACTCGAGAGCCTGCAGGAGGAAGAAGTACGGGTCGGTGCCCTTGGTCGCGGCGACCGAGGTGCCGGCGAGGTCCTCGACGGAGGTGATGTCGCTGTCGGGGCCGACGACGATGGCCGACCACTCCGGCTGCGAGTAGATGTCGATGACCTTGATGGGCGAGCCGTTGGCGCGGGCGAGCAGCGCTGCCGAGCCGGCAGTCGAGCCGACGTCGACCGAGCCCGAGCGCAGCAGCTCATTGGCCTTGTTGGAGCCGGCGGACTGCACCCACTCGACGGTGACGTCGTCGCCGAGGATGTCGTCGAGGATGCCCTGGTCCTTGATGACGAGGCTGAGCGGGTTGTATGTCGCCCAGTCGACGGTCACGGTGCTCGCGGACCATTCGCTGGATGCGTCGGCGGGTGCCGCGTCGGCGTTCTCGCCTGCGACGCAGCCGGATGCCATGAGCATCATCGCACCGGCGATCGCGGTCGCAGGGACGATTCGGCGGGTGATGAGGCTCATCGGGTCTCCAGTGTGCTGTGGTGGGTGTCGACGCCGAGTCCTTCGAGGAGTTCGGCGCGCAGGTCCGCGATGCCGCGATCGGCGCGGTCTCGCGGTCGGATGCCGGGAACGCTGATGGTGCGCGCGATCGAGGTGGCATCCGGGTCGGGGTCGACGGTCAGCGAGCGCAGCAGCAGCACGCGGTCCGCGAGGTAGAGGGCCTCTTCGACGTCATGCGTCACGAGGAGGATGGTGGTGGGCTCCGCGGCGTGGATGTCGAGCAGCAGATCCTGCATCCGCAGGCGAGTCAGCGCGTCGAGAGCGCCGAAGGGCTCGTCGAGCAGCAGCACGCTGGGGTTGCGGGCGAGAGCGCGGGCGAGCGAGGCGCGCTGCGCCATGCCGCCGGAGACCTCGCGCGGGCGCTGGTTCGCGGCGTGCTCGAGGCCGACGAGGCTGAGCAGTTCGCTGACGCGGTCCTTGCGGGCGCGGCCGCGGAGACGGCGGGGCAGGCCGAGCTCGACGTTCTGGGCGAGGGTGCGCCACGGGAGCAGTCGCGGCTCCTGGAAGGAGACGGCGGTGCGCTCGTCGGTGTCGGTGACGCCGGACCCGTCGATCGTGATCACGCCGCCGCTCTGGGTGTCGAGTCCCGCGATGAGACGCAGGAGCGTCGACTTTCCGCATCCGGACGGTCCGACGACGGCGACGATCTCGCCGGCGCCGAGGTCGATGTCGAGGCCGCGAAGCACCTGGCGACGCCCTTCGGCGACCGGGAAATGGCGCTCCACACCTTCCAGGCTCACGGCGGTCGCGGCGCCGGAGGGCGCGACGGTCTCAGCGCGCGACGAGAGGAGTGCGGAGGTCATGCCTCCATCGTCGCGGAGCAGGGCGAATGTGACGAGTCGCGCCGTAATGTTCCGTCACAACCGGCGAATCTCGTGTATACGGGAACGCGAAACGGGCCGCCATCCCGAAGGATGACGGCCCGTTTCGTCAGTGATGCTTACGCGTTGCCGCCCGAGAGCTTCTCGCGCAGAGCGGCGAGAGCCTCGTCATCGGCGAGCGTGCCGGCGCCGGTGGAGTCGCTCGCGAACGACTGACCAGCGGCTGCGCCGAAGTCGTCGCCAGCGGCGGCCTCGGCCTCGGCTGCCTTCGCAACCGCAGCCTTGTGGGCCTCCCAGCGAGCCTGGGCCGCAGCGTACTCCTGCTCCCATGCCTCGCGCTGAGCGTCGAAGCCTTCCTTCCACGCACCGGTCTCGGGGTCGAAGCCCTCCGGGTACTTGTACTCGCCGTTGTCGTCGTACTCGGCGAGCATGCCGTACAGGGCCGGGTCGAACTCGGTGCCGTTGGGGTCGACCGACTCGTTGGCCTGCTTGAGCGACAGCGAGATGCGGCGACGCTCGAGGTCGATGTCGATGACCTTGACGAAGACCTCTTCGCCGACGGAGACGACCTGCTCAGCCAGCTCGACGTGCTTGCTGGAGAGCTCGGAGATGTGCACGAGGCCCTCGATGCCGTCTGCGACGCGGACGAACGCACCGAACGGAACGAGCTTGGTGACCTTGCCCGCAGCGATCTGGCCGATCGCGTGGGTGCGGGCGAAGACCTGCCACGGGTCCTCCTGCGTCGCCTTCAGCGACAGGGAGACGCGCTCGCGGTCGAGGTCGACCTCGAGGATCTCGACGGTGACCTCCTGGCCGACCTCGACGACCTCGGAGGCGTGCTCGATGTGCTTCCAGGACAGCTCGGAGACGTGCACGAGGCCGTCAACGCCGCCCAGGTCGACGAACGCACCGAAGTTGACGATCGACGAGACCTGGCCCTTGCGGACCTGGCCCTTGTGCAGGTTGTTGAGGAACGTCGTGCGCGACTCGGACTGCGTCTGCTCGAGCAGAGCGCGGCGCGAGAGCACCACGTTGTTGCGGTTCTTGTCCAGCTCGAGGATCTTCGCCTCGATCTCCTGGCCCAGGTACGGGGTCAGGTCGCGGACGCGACGCAGCTCGATGAGCGATGCCGGCAGGAAGCCACGGAGGCCGATGTCGACGATGAGTCCACCCTTGACGACCTCGATGACCGTACCGGTGACGACGCCGTCGTCTTCCTTGATCTTCTCGACGTCGCCCCAGGCGCGCTCGTACTGCGCACGCTTCTTGGAGAGGATCAGACGGCCTTCCTTGTCCTCCTTCTGGAGAACGAGAGCCTCGACCTCGTCGCCGACCTTGACGACCTCGTTGGGGTCTACGTCGTGCTTGATGGAAAGTTCGCGGGAGGGGATGACACCCTCGGTCTTGTATCCGACGTCGAGCAGAACCTCATCGCGGTCGATCTTGACGATCGTGCCTTCGATGATGTCGCCGTCGTTGAAGAACTTCAGAGTCTTCTCGACCGCGGCCAGGAAGTCCTCAGCAGATCCGATGTCGTTGATGGCGACCTGCTTGGTGGCCGGGGCGGTCGTTGCGGTAGTCATGTAGTGGGTTGTCCTTGTGGGTGGATACTCGGGCCCGACCGGTTTCACGCATGCGTGATCTCGCCGGAAGAGCGAATGGATTTGGTTGGATTGCACTCAGGCGCGCGTGTGCACGCCACGAGTGACACTTCAGAATATCAGAGAATCCGCTTCTGTGACTCTGTGGATAAGTCAGGCGGGATGCCGCGGGTTCGCGTTAGCGTGAGCGGGTGACCCTCCTCCGATCGAAGACGAGCCGGATCCGGATGCTGGCGCTGCTGGTGATGGCCGGTGCGACGCTGAGCGCCTGCAGTCCGACGCCGGAGCCGAGCCCGACGCCGACCGCCGCCTTCGCCAGCGAGGAAGAGGCCTTCGCGGCCGCGGAAGAGGTGTACCGGGCGTACGTCGGGGCCTCGAACGCCGTCGACTATAGCGACCCTTCTACTTTCGAGGCGCTCGACGCGTTTACGACTGGCGCTTATCGATCGGATGAGCGCGAAGGTCTATCCCAGATGCACGCTGAGGGAAATTCGCGAACCGGTGACATCAAGATCACCTGGTTCAACGGAACGCAATTTGTCCCACCGAACTCTGTGACAGCTCGAACTTGCAACGATGTTTCTGCGACGGACGTGATCGACAAGGATGGGAAGTCGATCGTGTCCGAAGATCGTCCCACGCACTATGCGATCGAACTGACCTTCGTTGCCAACGGCGACCAATTGATGCTTTCAACGTCGCAAGCGATCGAGGATCCCAAGTGCGCCTCGCAGTAGTTTCAGTTCTTTTCGGCGTCTTCTTCGCCCACCCGTTTGGCGTGATGGCATCGGACGAGTGCCCTGCGTGGAAGCAAGTCGCTGGATTGTGTGGCGTGCAGAACTCCGGCACCGAGGTCATCATCGACGGCTCGCACGACACGGAGCAGAGTCCCGGCACGTCCCCGATCAACAACGATTGGCAACCTCCCCTCGACGACTCGTGGACTCCTCCCCCGACACCGGAGGAGGAGTTCGACGAGTGCCTGCGCGAGTGGGACTCCTACATCCGCTGCTATGAGGCGTCCAAGGAGGTCGAAGGCGAAGAAGCGGAAGAAGAAGCGCTCGCGATCCCACCGATCACGATCACGGATCTCGCGCGCTTCGCCCCCGCCGGTTCCAGCGTTACCGGTGAACCTGACAACGTCGGCGTGGCGGGACTCCCGACGAACTTCGTGACGACGGCATCCGCTCAGACCGTCACGGGCGAGCTCTTCGGCTTCCCGGTGTCGGTGCGCTTCACGCCATCCGCGTACGACTTCTCGTTCGGAGACGGCGACACCGTGACGACGACATCAGGGGGAACGACGTGGTCCGATCTCGGCCAAGCGCAGTTCACGCCGACCGACACGAGTCACACCTATCGCGAGCGCGGCACGTACACGGCTCGGGCCGACGTCCGGTACACGGCCGAAGTCGACTTCGGGATCGGCTGGTTCCCGATCAGCGGCGAGGTCACCTCGACCGGCCCGGCGCAGGACGTGCGCATCTTCGAGGCGCACACCGCCCTCGTCGCCCACACCTGCGCGCAGGCGCCCAGCTCCCCCGGCTGCTGACGCGCATCGACGCCTCAAGCCGTGTCGCCGCCCTGTGACATGCTGAACGCATGAGCGACAAGCTGATGCTGCTGGACACCGCATCCCTCTACTTCCGGGCCTTCTTCGGCGTGCCCGACAAGGTCAAGGCCGCTGACGGCACGTCTGTCAACGCCGCCCGCGGACTGCTCGACATCATCGCGAAGCTGGTCACCCTGTACGAGCCCACCCACATCGTCGCTTGCTGGGACGACGACTGGCGCCCGCAGTGGCGAGTCGACCTCATCCCGAGCTACAAAGCGCATCGCGTCGTCGAGGTCGTCGAATCCGGCCCGGATGTCGAAGAGGTGCCCGACCCGCTCGAAGCGCAGATCCCTCTGATCCGCGAAGCGCTCACCACCCTCGGCATCCCGATCGTCGGCGTGACCGCGCACGAGGCCGATGACGTCATCGGCACTCTCGCCACCAGGTCGAGCATCCCGGTCGACATCGTCACGGGCGACCGCGACCTCTTCCAGCTCGTCGACGACAGCCGCGGCATCCGGGTCATCTACACCGCCCGCGGCATGAGCAACCTCGAGATCCTCACCGACGAGTCCGTCGTCGCGAAGTACGGCGTGCTGCCGACTCAGTACGCCGATTTCGCGACGATGCGCGGCGACGCGTCCGACGGGCTCCCCGGTGTCGCCGGCGTCGGCGAGAAGACCGCAGCCACCCTCCTCAAGGCACACGGCGACCTCGCCGGCATCCGCGCCGCAGCAGCCGCGGGCGAAGGCATGAGCTCCGGGGTGCAGGCGAAGGTACTCGCCGCATCCGAGTACCTCGACGTCGCCCCGACAGTCGTAGAGGTCGCGCGGAACCTGAACATCGAGGTGCCCGCAGAGCCGGTCCGCGCACTCGACGCCGCCCGGACCGCCGCCGCAGAGGCCCTTGCCGAACAGTGGAACCTCGGCGGTTCGATGCAGCGCGCGATCGCCGCCCTGAACCGGTGACGGCCGCGAACCGGTGAGTCAGCGCCGCCGGAACGCCACGACCATCGCCGACATCAGCGCGATCGTGTAGGCCAGCACGACCACCGTGATCGCCAGCAACGGCACCTGCCATCCACCGCTCGCCTCGCGCAGCGCGCCCATGACTGGTGCGCCGAGCGCCGCGAACAGGTATCCACCGCCCTGCACCACGGCTGACGTGGTGGCGGCTTCCGCGTCCGACCTCGACACACGGACCAGTGCGGTGAAGATCAGCACGAACCCGCCCGAGTGCGTGATCGCGCCGAACGACGCCCACAAGCCCGCGAACTCCGGAGCGATCAGCATCCCGATGACCATCACCGCGTAGAAGACACCCAGCAGAAGCGCCGAGTAGACGGCCCCCACGAAGCGCAGCAGCAGCGGAGCGATCATCGCGCCGACGATCGCGACGCCCTGGAACACCGACGAGAGAGCGCCGGCGCCCACGGCATCCACGTCCGTGGTGTCGAGCAGGATCGTCGGGAACCAGGTCGACATCGCGTAGTAGACCGTCGACTGCGTGGCGAACGCCGCCGCCAGCAGCCACACGATCGGGCGCCGGATGATCGCCGCGACGCGATTGTCGACGATCACCGGGGTCGGTCCCGTGAGCGTCGCCGTCTCCGCAGTCGCGCCCGATCGACTCGTGGCGGCCTCGCCCGAGGTCCTGTCGGCTGAACTCCAGGCACGCGATCGCACGATGTGCACCAGCCACAGCGAGATCCCGATGACGCCGAACGAACCCCACAGCAGAAGCGCGAGCGGCCAGCCGGTGGCCTCCGCGATCGGAACGGTCGCCAAGGCGGCGAAGAGCGAGCCGGCGTTCAACGTCGCCGTGTAGGCGGCCGTCGCGATCGCGGTCCGTTCCGGCGGCAGATCACGCCGGATGATCACCGGGATCACGACGTTCCCGATCGTGATCGCCGCGCCGATGACGACCATCCCGGCGAGCATCGAACCGAACCCCGGGAGCGCCCGCACGAGCGTGCCGATCATCACACCCGCGAGTGAGAGCAGGAGCGCGATCTCGGCTCCTGCTCGGCGGATGACCAGTGCCGCCAGCGGAGTCACCACGGCGAACATGACGACCGGAGCTGTCGTCAGCAGACCGGCGGATGCCGAACTGATCCCGAGATCGGAGATGATCTCCGGCAGCACCGGGGTGAGCGCGATGATCGGTGCGCGCAGGCTGAGAGCGGCGACGAGGATGCCGATGAGCACCAGCCACGGAATGGTGCGTCGCGTCATTCCGTCCAGGCCTTCAGACGCTCCAGCCCCCAGGTGGTCACGATGCGCTCCGCGGGCACACCTGCGTTCTCGGCGCGCTCGGCGCCGTAGTCGAGGAGCGAGAGCTGCCCCGGCGCGTGCGCGTCCGAGTCGATCGAGAACAGGCAGCCGGCGTCCAGGGCGATCGTGATCAGGTCGTCCGGCGGGTCCTGGCGTTCGGGTCGTGAGTTGATCTCGACGGCGACGCCGTGCTCTGCGCAGGCGTCGAAGACCGCGTGCGCGTCGAATTGCGACTGCGGCCGTGTGCCGCGCTCCCCCTGCACGAGCCGGCCCGTGCAGTGGCCCAGCACGTTCACGTGCGGCTGCGACACCGCGTTCAGCATGCGCGCGGTCATCTCACGCGTCTCCATGCGCAGCTTCGAATGGACGGATGCCACGACGATGTCGAGCTCGTCGAGCAGCGCGGCATCCTGATCGAGCGCCCCGTCCTCGAGGATGTCGACCTCGATGCCCGTGAGCATCGTGAGGCCGCCCCTCGACTCCGCGCGAACCTGAGGCAGCTGCTCACGCAGCCGCTCGGCGGACAGTCCGCGCGCCACGCGCAGACGCGGCGAATGATCCGTGATCGCCAGGTACTCGTGTCCGAGCGCCCGCGCGGCATCCGCCATCACAGAGATGGGCGTCGTGCCGTCAGACCATTCCGTGTGCGCGTGCAGGTCACCGCGGAGCTTTGCACGCAGCGCGGATGCCCGCTCCGGTGCGACGTCGCCGCGCAGGTCGACCAGATAGTCGGGCACTTCGCCGCCCTGAGCCTGCCGGATCGCCGCGAACGTCGATTCGCCGATCCCCTTGGCCGCGCGTAGGCGTGTCGGGTCGTCCACGACGTCCTGCGGCAGCGCCTTCAGCGTCGCGGCCGCCTGACGGAAGGCCTTGGCCCGGTATCGCGATGCGCGTTCGCGCTCGAGAAGCGACGCGATCTCCAGCAGCGCGTCGACGGGATCCATGGTCTCAGGCGGATGCGAGTTCGCGAGTGGCCGCCACCCAGGCGTCGAGCTTCGCCGCGGCGCTGCCGTCGTCGATCGCGGCCTCTGCACGCGCGTAGCCGTCGCGGAGGCGCTCGAGGATCGGACGCGTCGCCTGCGTGGCATCCTGCGAGAGCTCGAAGGCGACGATGCCGGCCGCGGCGTTGAGGAGGACGATGTCGCGCACCGGGCCCTTCGTGCCTGCGAGCGTGTCGCGGAGAACCCCGGCGTTGTGCTCCGGCGAGCCGCCGATGAGGTCGGCGAGGTCCGCCGTGGGGATGCCGAGGTCACGAGGATCGAGGTCGTGCTCATGGATGTCGCCGCGCGAGACCTCCCAGATCCGGCTGTGGCCGGTGGTGGTCAGTTCGTCGAGCCCGTCGTCGCCGCGGAACACGAGCGCGGTCGCACCACGTGTGCGGAAGACGCCGGTGATCAGCGGCACGCGCTCGAGCTGAGCGACTCCGACCGCGTTCGCCTCGGCGCGCGCAGGGTTGCAGAGCGGGCCGAGCATGTTGAACACAGTGGGGACACCCAGTTCGCCTCGAGCCGCGCCGGCGTGCTTGAAGCCAGGGTGGAACGCTGCCGCCCACGCGAAGGTGATGCCGGTGCGGTCGAGCACTGCGGCGACGTCCTCCGGAGAGAGGGACAGCTGCAGCCCCAGCGCACCGAGCACGTCTGACGACCCGGACGCGGAGCTGGCCGCACGGTTGCCGTGCTTGACGACCGGGATGCCCGTTGCCCCGATGATGATCGCCGCCGTGGTCGAGACGTTGACCGTGCCGACCCTGTCGCCTCCCGTGCCGACGATGTCCAGAACGTTCGGGGAGACCGGGAGCGGTACGGCCGCTTCGAGGATCGCGTCGCGGAAGCCGACGACCTCGTCGATCGTCTCGCCCTTGGCGCGCAGGGCGACGAGGAATCCTGCCAGCAACGCGTCGGACACATTGCCCTGCATCACCTGGCGCATCGCCCACGTCGACTCCCAGACGCTGAGATCGCGCCGCTCCAGCAGAGTGGTGAGGACATCGGGCCAGGTCAGGGAATCAGCCATGACAGTGATCCTATCGGCGCGAATAAATTCCTTGCGCGCGGGACGTCGACGCACAATCTCCGATTTTCGTTGGATTCACCGAGGATTCGCAGCGTTTCCTTAGGGTCCCCTAAGTCTACGAACATCGAAACGGGGATGCCGGATGCAAGAATCACCGCCGCGGATCGGCCATAATGGAGGGGTGACCACCTCAGCGACCTATGCCCCGGCGGCAAGAACTATCAAGCGCCCGAATCCGGTAGCTGTCGGCACCATCGTGTGGCTCGGCAGCGAGGTGATGTTCTTCGCGGGACTGTTCGCGATCTACTTCACCCTCCGCAGCACCTCCCCCGAACTGTGGGCGGACCGCACCGAGCTGCTGAACGTCCCGTTCGCCGCAGTCAACACCGCCATCCTGGTGTTCTCCTCCGTGACCTGCCAGATGGGCGTGTTCGCGGCCGAGGACATGCAGGCCTACCGCATCAAGAAGGGGCAGTTCAACAGCGCAGGACGCCGTCGCCTCTTCGGCTGGGGAATGGTCGAGTGGTTCTGGCTCACCTTCGCGCTCGGCGCGATCTTCGTCTCCGGTCAGGTCTGGGAGTACGCCCAGCTGGTCGCCGAGGGCATGCCGATTCAGGCTGACTCCTACGCCTCGGCCTTCTACCTGACCACGGGCTTCCACGCCCTTCACGTCACCGGCGGACTCATCGCGTTCCTGCTCGTCATCGGACGCGCGTTCGCGGTGAAGAACTTCACGCACAAGGAGGCGACCACCTCGATCGTCGTGTCTTACTACTGGCACTTCGTCGACGTCGTCTGGATCGTGCTGTTCTTCGTCATCTACTTCCTGAAATAAGAGCGGAGCTGACCTGCGAAATGGCACGAGAGAAGAAGCGTCGCTCGAACGGACGCCGTAGCCCCCTGGCCGCTGCGGCGCTGATCGGTGCGGGACTCCTGATCACCGGCGGCATCTATGCCGGCGCGTCTGCGGCGATCGCTGCGACCGAGACTCCGACGGCGGCGAGCACTCAGCTCACGGTCGACGACGGCGAGAAGCTGTTCCAGGCGAACTGCGCGACCTGTCACGGCCTTGACCTGCAGGGAACCGACAACGGCCCGAGCCTCTACGGCGTCGGCGAGCTGTCCGTCGAGTTCCAGGTCGCCACCGGTCGTATGCCGCTGCAGATGCAGGGCCCTCAGGCCCCGCAGAAGCCGGTGCAGTTCACGCAGGACCAGATCGAGGCGATGGCCTCGTACGTCCAGTCGGTCGCCCCCGGCCCGAGCTACCCCGCTGACGAGATCCTCGACGGTGAAGGCGACGTGGCTCACGGCGCCGAGCTGTTCCGGATCAACTGCGCCATGTGCCACAACGTGGCAGCGGCCGGTGGAGCACTCACCGAGGGCAAGTACGCCCCGCCGCTGACGAGCACCAGCGCCCTGCACATCTACGCGGCCATGGTCACCGGCCCGCAGAACATGCCGGTGTTCGGCGACATGAACCTGTCCGACGAGGACAAGCGCGACATCATCTCGGCGCTGCTCTTCCAGCAGCAGGAGGTCCAGGTCGGCGGCTTCACGCTCGGCTCGCTCGGACCTGTCTCCGAGGGCCTGTTCATCTGGATCTTCGGCATCGGCGCCCTCGTCGGTGCGACCGTGTGGATCACGGCGAAGTCCAACTGACGCATATTCATCGAAGAGGAACGTACGAGGAGCACCATGGCACACGACGACGACTCGCAGGCCCTTGACAGGGCCTACCAGCCCTCTCCGGGGCTGGGTGTCGCAGTCAGCGATCCCGTGCAGAACCCGGGTCTGCCGCCGCACCGCGAGCGGATGACGGACCTGGACCCGAAGGCCGAGAAGCGCGCGGCACGGACTGTCTACACGCTGTTCTACCTGTCACTCGCCGGAAGCATCTGGGCCGTCGCGGCTTACATGCTGTTCCCCATCGAGGACGGCTCGATGGCGGCGATCCGCAACAACAACCTCTTCATCGGTCTCGGAATCGCTCTGGCGCTGCTCTCGATCGGTCTGGGAGCCATCCACTGGTCCAAGGCGCTGATGAGCGACAAGGAGTTCATCGAGCACCGGCATCCCACCCGCGGCAAGGACGCCACCCGCGAGGCAGCGATCCAGGCATTCGCCGACGCGAACGAGGAGTCCGGCTTCGGCCGTCGCACGATGATCCGCAACTCGCTGATCGCAGCGGTCGTGGCATCCATCGTCCCCGGTGTCGCGCTGTTCCGCGGGCTCGCTCCGCACAGCACCCCCGAGGACCCGACCGCCGGCGACCCGGTCGCGCTCCTGAAGCACACGATGTGGGCTGAGGGCCAGCGTCTCGTCCGCGACCCGGATGGCACGCCGATCCGTGCGGCGGATGTCACGCTCGGCTCCGCTTTCCACGTGATCCCCGAGGACCTCGCGACCCTGTCGCACCACGACGGATACCTCGAGGAGAAGGCCAAGGCCATCGTTCTGATGATGCGCCTGCGGCCCGAGCAGCTCATCGAGTCCGAGGAGCGCAAGGACTGGTCGTACGACGGCATCGTCGCGTACTCCAAGGTCTGCACCCACGTCGGCTGCCCGGTTGCTCTCTACGAGCAGCAGACGCACCACCTGCTGTGCCCCTGCCACCAGTCGCAGTTCGACGTGACCGACCACGCCAAGGTCATCTTCGGCCCGGCCGCACGTCCGCTGCCCCAGCTGCCGATCACGGTCGATGACGAGGGCTACCTCGTCGCACGCAGCGATTTCGAAGAACCTGTCGGCCCGAGCTTCTGGGAGCGCCATTGAGCACCGCAACGCTGTCCAAAGAGGACAAGGACAACAAGGCCCCTCTCGGCGGCCGCTTCGTCGGCGCAGCGTCGAACTACATCGATGAGCGCACCAGCCTCTCCGGCTTCGTCAAGGAGCTGGGCCGCAAGATCTTCCCCGACCACTGGTCGTTCATGCTCGGCGAGATCGCGCTGTGGAGCTTCGTCGTCGTATTCATCTCCGGCTCGTTCCTGACGTTCTTCTTCGAAGCGTCGATGGTCGAGACGCACTACACCGGTGCCTACGCCCCGATGCGCGGCATCGAGATGTCCGCTGCGCTCGAGTCGACGCTGCACATCTCGTTCGACCTGCGCGGTGGCCTGCTGGTTCGCCAGATCCACCACTGGGCAGCTCTGGTGTTCGTCGCCGGTATCGGTGTGCACATGCTGCGCATCTTCTTCACCGGTGCGTTCCGCAAGCCGCGCGAGCTCAACTGGGTGATCGGCTTCGTGCTGTTCATCCTCGCGCTGGCCGAGGGCTTCACGGGCTACTCCCTTCCGGACGACCTGCTCTCGGGCAACGGCCTCCGCATCATCGACGGCATGGTCAAGGGCATCCCGCTCATCGGCACCTGGACCTCGTTCCTGCTGTTCGGCGGCGAGTTCCCCGGCACCGACATCGTCGGCCGCTTGTACACGCTGCACATCCTGCTGCTGCCGCTGCTGGTGATCGGCCTCATCGTCGTGCACCTGATGCTGATGATCGTCAACAAGCACACGCAGTTCGCCGGCCCCGGCCGAACGAACGACAACGTCGTCGGCTACCCGATGATGCCCGTGTACATGTCGAAGATGGGCGGCTTCCTGTTCATCGTCTTCGGCGCGATCGTGCTCATCGCGACGTTCTTCCAGATCAACCCGGTCTGGAACTACGGTCCGTACGACCCCTCCCCCGTTTCGGCCGGTACGCAGCCGGACTGGTACATCGGCTTCGCGGACGGCGCCCTGCGTCTGGCTCCGTCGAACTGGGACATCGTGTTCCTCGAGCGCACGCTGTCACTCGGCATCCTCGTGCCGGTCGCGGTCCTCGGACTGTTCATCGTCGCCGTCGCCATCTACCCCTTCATCGAGGCGTGGATCACCGGCGACAAGCGCGAGCACCACATCGCACAGCGCCCGCGCAACGCCGCGACGCGCACCGCGATCGGTGTTGCCGGTGTCATCTTCTACGCGGTGATGTGGGCTGCGGCGTCGTCCGACCTCATGGCGACCCACTTCCACCTCACGATGGAAGGCGTCATCCACACGCTGCAGGCTCTGCTGTTCCTCGGCCCGATCATCGGTTACTTCGTCACCAAGCGCATCTGCATCGCGCTGCAGAAGAAGGACCGCGAGATCGTGCTGCACGGCTACGAGTCCGGTCGCATCGTCCGCCTTCCCGGTGGCGAGTTCATCGAGGTCCACCAGCCGGTCGACGAGTACGACCGCTGGAAGCTCATCGACGTCGACGGCTACGAGCCGCTCGTGGTGCGCCCGAACGCCAAGGGCCGCATCCCGTGGACGCAGAACCTGCGCTCCTCGATGTCGCGCTGGTTCTACGAGGACCGCCTCTCGCCGCTCACGCAGGCCGAGGTGAGCGCCGCAGACGCGCACCAGCACCACGTCACGACCCACATGGACGAGGCCGAGGCTGCCGAGATCCAGGGCGCTCACGAGCGCGCAGGCGCTCCGGATGCTCCTTTGCACCCGACCACCGAGACCCACCTGGGCGAGACGGCCAACACGCCGAGCTCGGTGATCGCCACGGAGCCGGATGAGGACTCCCGCGAGAACAGGACCACCACGCAGGAGGATGAGGACGGCAAGTAAAAGCGCCTCTCCCCTTTTCGATGGCCCCGACGCGATCTGCGTCGGGGCCATCTGCGTATCTGAAAGGTGTCTACAAGACGTGCGGATCCAGCCGCAGTGAGCTCCGCTCCCCCTTCCACTGACGTCTGCACGACGTCGAGACGTGCCTCGACCTCAGGAAGCACGGTGAACGCATCCAGATGACCGCCCGGCTCGGTCGCTCCGGCCGCCGTACGGCTCCGGAGTCGGGTCCTAAGCTGGAGCCATGATCGAACGCGCTGACTACTTCGCCGCAAAGCTCGCCTACGAGACCGACGCCAGCGACCTGTATGCCCGCCAGAAGGCCGGAGACGACGTCGTGGTCATCGATGTCCGCTCGGATGAGGCCTGGGCGCAGGGACGCGTCGCAGGCGCCGTGCACATGCACTACAGCGAGATCGCCGCCAGAGCACCGCAGGAGATCCCGGAGGGCACTGATGTCGTGGTGTACTGCTGGAGCCCGGGATGCAACGCCGGCGCGAAGGGCGCTCTGGAGTTCGCCAAGCTGGGCTACCCGGTGCGGGAGATGATCGGCGGCTTCGAGTACTGGGCCCGCGAGGGATACCCGGTCGAGGATCACGACGGCATCCACCGCCGGCCGATCGACCCGCTCACCGGCGTGCCGCGCGTTCGTTCTCGGGCCTGACGCGCACGCAAGCGATCCTTGAGAGGTGTCGCCAATTGCCGCCTATCGCGCCATCAAGCGGCGCTAAGAGACACTTGCCGACCTCCCGCGCGCCCACGCCAGCCTGGAGGTGGCGCTTCTTGCCGCCTGAGCGGTTGCCAGGCGGCAAGAAGCGCCACCTGCGGGAAGGACGAGCTCAGGGTAGACGAGCCGCGCCCCCGGCCGCTCAACGCAGAAGGCCCCTGGACGAGGTCCAGGGGCCTTCTGACGAGAGAGTGTCTCAGCGGGCGAAGTGACCGCGGTAGTACTCGTAGACCCAGCCGACGATCGCGACCGCGAAGATCGCGACGCCGATCGGGAGCAGGAAGTGTCCCACTGCCATGCCGATCAGGAAGATGGCCGCGGATCCGGCCAGCACGAGCGGCCACCAGGACCACGGGCTGAACTCGCCGAGCTCCGGGTCGCCGTCATCGATGTCGGCCGTCAGGATGTCCTCGGGCAGCTCGCCGCCCTGCGCCTTGTGCGTGCGCTGCAGGTAGACCGCGACCATCGCCGACATGAACATGCCGAAGAACAGCGCGACCGTGCCGACCCACTCGACGCTCATCGCGCCGGTCAGCTCCGGGTAGGCGAGGATGTGCCACACCGTGTATCCGGTGCCGACCAGGAAGAAGAAGCCGGCGAGGATCCACCACAGAACGATGTTTGAACGCATGACTTACTTCGCCTCTCCGTTCGCATCCGAGACGCCGGACGCGGCGACCCCGACCGGGTGCTCTGCGGCCTCCGGGTGGTTCAGGTCGAATGCGGGCCGCTCGCTGCGGATACGCGGGATCGACGTGAAGTTGTGACGCGGCGGCGGGCAGCTGGTCGCCCACTCGAGCGATCCGCCATAGCCCCACGGGTCGTTGACCGTGACCTTCGGCGCCTTGCGGGCCGTGATCCACACGTTCAGGAAGAACGGCAGCATCGAGGCGCCGAGGATGATGGCACCGATCGTCGACACCTGGTTGCCCCAGGTCCAGCCGTCGGCTGCCGAGTAGTCCGCGTAGCGGCGGACCATGCCGTCCACACCCAGCCAGTGCTGGATGAGGAACGTCATGTGGAAGCCGATGAACAGCATCCAGAAGTGCACGTACCCGAGACGCTCGTTGAGCATGCGGCCGGTCCACTTCGGCCACCAGAAGTAGAAGCCGGAGAACATCGCGAACACGACGGTTCCGAACACCACGTAGTGGAAGTGGGCGACGACGAAGTACGAGTCGCTGAGGTGGAAGTCCAGCGGCGGCGACGCGAGGATGACTCCGGTCAGACCACCGAAGACGAACGACACGAGGAAGCCGAGCGCGAACACCATCGGCGTCTCGAAGGTCACCGAGCCTCGCCAGAGCGTTCCGATCCAGTTGAAGATCTTCACACCCGTCGGCACCGCGATGAGCATCGTCATGAGCGCGAAGAACGGCAGCAGCACGGATCCGGTGACGTACATGTGGTGCGCCCACACGGCCACGGACAGGGCGGCGATGGCGATCGTCGCGTACACCAGGGTCTTGTATCCGAAGATCGGCTTGCGGCTGAAGACCGGGAAGACCTCGGAGACGATGCCGAAGAACGGCAGCGCGATGATGTACACCTCGGGGTGACCGAAGAACCAGAACAGGTGCTGCCACAGCAGCACGCCGCCGTTCGCCGGGTCGAAGACGTGAGCGCCGAGGATACGGTCCGCAGCAGCGGCGAAGATCGCCGCAGCCAGCACGGGGAACGCCATCAGGATCAGGAGGCTCGTGATGAGCGTGTTCCACGAGAAGATCGGCATGCGCCACATGGTCATACCCGGTGCACGCATAGTGATGATCGTGGTGATGAAGTTCACCGCACCGAGGATCGTGCCGAAACCGGACATGCCGAGTCCGACCATCCACAGGTTTCCACCTGCTCCGGGCGAGAACGACGCGTTCGCCAACGGCTGGTAGGCGAACCAGCCGAATGATGCCGCACCCTGGGGGGTGAGGAAGCCGGCGACGGCGATGATCGAGCCGAAGCCGAACAGCCAGAACGCGAAGGCGTTCAGTCGCGGGAACGCCACGTCGGGAGCACCGAGCTGAAGCGGGAGGATCGCGTTCGCGAATCCGGCGAACAGCGGCGTCGCGAACATCAGCAGCATGATCGTGCCGTGCATCGTGAACAGCTGGTTGTACTGCTCCTTGGTCGGCACGATCTGCATGCCGGGAGCGAACAGCTCGGCACGGATGACGAGCGCCATCACACCACCGAGCAGGAAGAACAGCACAGAGGTGATCAGGTACATGTACCCGATGGTCTTGTGGTCAGTGGACGTGATCCACTTGACGACGATGTTGCCCTTCTCCTCCGTGCGGGAGGAGCTCAGCAGAGCGGCCTGACGGGCCGGAATTGCGGTGGGGCGAGCGCCAGGAGCCTGGCTGGGGGCCTCAGTGGTTGACATGAGGATTACTCTCCCTCTTCCTCGGAGTCCGTTCCCTGGGCACCCGTGCCCGGGAGATTGCCGAGTCGGTCGTAGGCGTCATTGATGTCGCCGACGTTGCCCTCCTCGCGGAGCGACTCGACGTACGCGTCGTACTCGTCCTGCTCGACGACCTTGACGTTGAACATCATCATCGAGTGGTACTCGCCGCACAGCTCGGCGCACTTGCCGTCGTACTCGCCGACACGGGTCGGGATGAAGGACCAGGAATTGTCCTTCCCGATGTACATGTCCTTCTTGTAGAGGAAGTCGATGATCCAGAACGAGTGGATGACATCGCGCGACTGCAGGCTGATGTGCACCTTCTGGTCGACAGGGAGCACCAGCGTGGGCAGCTCTTCCTTGTCGATGTTGCCATCGGCATCCGGCTGCGCCTGGATACCCATGGTCCACACGGCGTCGGACAGGTCGTCGTCCTCGCCGGCGTACATGAAGTCGAACGCCCACTGCTTGCCGATCGCGGTGATCTCGACGTCGGCGTCATCGCCCCACTGGGTCTCGATCTCAGCCTGGTCGCGCGCCGTGAAGAAGAACATTCCCATGACGAGGATCAGCGGGATCACCGTGTAGAAGATCTCGATGGGCATGTTGTACCGCATCTGCACCGGCAGGCCGGTCTGGCCCTTCCGGCGGCGGTACGCGATGGCGGCCCAGCCCATCAGGCCCCACGTGATCAGGCCGACGGCCAGAAGCACGATCCAGGAGTTGACCCAGAGCGACGCGACACGGTCGGTCTGGTTCGTGGCGGCAGTGCCGTCTTCCACGAAGCCCGGGAGGAATCCGTGAAGCTCGGTGGGAGAGCATCCCGCCAGAGCCACGGCTGCTGCAATTCCTACCGGAACTGCAGCCCAACGAAGGCGGCGTTTCGAGGGCACGATACACCTTTCAAGATCGCGGACAGGGCTCATCCCAGTCTAGGGCAAGCTCACACCTGATTCATGCCAACCACGCAGGTCGGACACGGCTTACTTTCAGTGGAAGCTGTCGCCGCAAGCGCAGCTTCCGGCCGCATTCGGGTTGTCGATCGTGAAGCCCTGCTCCGAGATCGTGTCCTTGAAATCGATGGCTGCGCCGTCGAGGTAGGGCACGCTCATGTTGTCGACGATGACCTCGACGCCGTCGAAGTCGACGGTCTCGTCGCCGTCCAGGTAACGCTCGTCGAAGTAGAGCTGGTAGATCAGACCGGAGCATCCGCCGGGCTGCACTGCCACGCGAAGTCGAAGGTCCTCGCGGCCCTCCTGCGCGAGAAGGTTCTTCACCTTGGTGGCGGCAGCGTCCGTGAGGGTGACGCCGTGTGCGGTCTTGGTCTCGGAAGTGATGGTGGTGTCGCTCATGTCGCTCCTTCTGACGTGCCGCGCATGCGCACGGCTGGTACTGCGATTCTACTGCCGGGGACTGTAAATGGCTCGGGACTCAGACAGTGGCCGCATTCATGCGCGCCAGCAGCAGCGCCTCGGTGGCGACGGCGTGGCGGAACGTGTCCAGGTGCAGCGACTCGTTCGGGCTGTGCGCGCGCGAATGCGGGTCTTCCACCCCGGTGACGAGGATCTGGGCGTCCGGGAACTCGCGGACGAGATCGGCGATGAACGGGATGGAGCCGCCAACGCCGAGATCCACGGCATCCTTGCCGTACCCGTCCGCCATCGCCTGACGGGCGAGGCCGACGGCCCAGCCGCTGGTGTCGACGAGGAAGCCGTTGCCGAGATCGACATCCGAGAACGTCAGCTCGGCTCCGAAGGGCGCGTTCGCGCGCAGGTGCTTCTCGAGCGCCGCGTACGCCTCCTCACCGGTCTGGCCGGGGGCCACGCGAGCGCTGATGACAACGGTCACCTCGGGAAGGAGGGTGTTGGATGCCGATTCCACGCTGGTCGCGTCGATGCCGATGACCGTGACGGCCGGCTTGTTCCAGATCCGGCTGAGGATGCTGTCCCTGCCGATCGGCGTGGTGCCGGGCAGCAGTCCGGCCTCGTCGCGCAACGTCTCCTCGGAGTACTCCGGGGTGGGAGCGTCGCGCTCGCTCATCCCATCCACCGCGACGGCGCCGTCGGCATCCCACAGGGTCGACAGCAAGCGCACGGTAGCCATCATGGCGTCGGGCACCGCGCCGCCGAACATCCCGGAGTGCGAAGCGTGGTCGAGCGTGCGGACCTTGAGCGTGAAGCGGGCGTTGCCGCGCAGCGAGACGGTCAAGCCGGGGGTCGTGGAGTCCCAGTTACCCGAATCGGCGACGACGATCGCGTCGGCGCGCAGCGCATCGGCGTTGTCGCTGAGGAACTGCGCGAACGAGCGGGAGCCGTACTCCTCCTCACCCTCGATGAACATCGAGACGCCGAGCTCGAGATCGTCGCCGAGCGCCTCGCGCACCGCCCGCAGCGAGGCGATGTGCGTCATGATCCCGGCCTTGTCGTCCGCAGCACCACGGCCGTACAGCCGTCCGTCGCGCACGGTCGGCTCGAACGGCGGCGTCTCCCACAGCGCGTCGTCGCCGGGAGGCTGAACGTCGTGGTGCGCGTAGAGCAGGATGGTCGGCTTGCCTCCGCGTGCTGCCCTGGTCGCGAGCACGGCGGGCTGGCCGTGCTCGTCCGTTCCGGGGATCGCGGCGCGAAGCACGCGGACCTCATCGAAGACTCCGGTGCCCTCGGCGAGACTCGCCACGCGCTCGGCGCTGCGCTCGAGCTGCGTTTGGTCGAACGACGGCCAGGCGATGCCGGGGATGCGCACGAGATCGCCGAGATCTGCGAGCGCACTCGGGATGCCGATCGCCGCCGCTTCGCTGACGGCGGATTCGATGGCAGGGTCTGCGGTGGGCGGCACTGAGGTCATGCGAGTAATCTTAAGGCTTCACCCGAATCTTGATCCGAGGAGTCCCGTGGCCGCTTCCACCCCATCGACGAACGACGAGTCCGCCGAGACGCCGGTCGTCGGCAAGGGACGGCCGACTCCGAGCCGCGCCGAGCAGGAGGCTGCCCGTCGTCGTCCGCTCGTCGCGGACACCAAGGAGGCGCGCGCCGCGGCCAAGGTCCAGATGCGCGAGCAGCGCGAGCGTGCGCAGGCCGGCATGGCCGCCGGCGAGGACAAGTACCTTCCCCCGCGCGACAAGGGTCCGCAGCGACGCTGGGTGCGCGACTACGTGGATGCCGGCTGGCACGTGTCCGAGTGGGTGATGGCGCTGATGGTCATCGTCATCCTCGTCTCGCTCGTGCCGAACCCGACCTTCTCGTTCTACGCGTTCATCGGCCTGTGGTGCTTCATCATCGTCGCCGTGCTCGACATGATCCTTCTCGGCGCACGCGTCAAGCGGAAGGCCGCCGCGAAGTTCGGCAAGGAGCGCCTCGAGAAGGGGCTCGGCTGGTACGCCGGGATGCGGTCGCTGCAGATGCGCTTCATGCGCCTGCCGAAGCCGCAGGTCAAGCGCGGCCAGTACCCGGAGTGATCCCGGTTTCGACTCGTCTACCGCTGGTCGTTGAGCGAAGATGGCGAAGCCATCGGAGACGAAACGGGTTGAGCGAGCGCTAGCGAGTCGAAACCTCTAACGCAGCCCCTTGTTGATCTGCCGCGCCCAGAACGGGCCGCGGTAGAGGAACGCCGTGTATCCCTGCACGAGAGTGGCGCCGGCATCCAGTCGCTCTTGCACGTCGGATGCGGTCTCCACTCCCCCGACGGAGATGACGCAGAAGTCTCCGGGCACCGCCGCGCGCACGACGCGCAGCACCTCCATGGAGCGCTCCCGCAGGGGCGCGCCGGAGAGTCCGCCGGCACCGGCAGCTTCGACGACCGCGGCATCCGTCTTCAGACCCTCGCGGCCGATCGTGGTGTTGTGCGCGATGATCCCGTCGAGCCCCTCCGAGACCGCCAGCTGCGCGATCGCCGTGATCTCGTCGTCCGGCAGGTCGGGCGCGATCTTCACCAGCAGCGGCGTGGAGCCGGCGGCGATCTTGACGGCGCGCAGCAGCGGGGCGAGCGTCTCGACCGCCTGCAGTCCGCGCAGACCCGGAGTGTTGGGAGATGACACGTTCACCGCGAGGTAGTCCGCGAGCGGGGCGAGCGCGAGAGCGCTGGACACGTAGTCGGCGGTGGCGTTCTCGACCTCGACGACCCGGCTCTTGCCGATGTTCACGCCGATGACCGTCGCAGGGCGACGGCGGCGCAGCTTCGCGAGGCGCTTCGCCGCGGCATCCGCTCCTGCGTTGTTGAAGCCCATCCGATTGATCACGGCGCGATCGGGCACGAGGCGGAACAGACGCGGCTTCGGGTTGCCGTCCTGCGGGATGGCTGTGATGGTGCCGACCTCGACGTGTCCGAACCCGAGCGCTGCGAGTCCGCGCACGCCGACGGCGTTCTTGTCGAAACCCGCCGCGACGCCGAACGGCGAATCGAACGTAAGCCCCAGCGTCGACACCCGATGCGTCGGGTCGGGCGCACACAGAGCGCGAGTGGCCCAGGCGAACGGCGGCGCGCCCAGCACCCGGATCACGGCCATGCCGGCGTGGTGCGCGAACTCGGGGTCGAAGCGCGAGAGGACGGCGCGGAAGAGGAGGGGATACATCCCTGCCAGATTACCGGTCGGCGGTAGCCGCCTTCGACTGCGCATGGTCGGCGCGGAGGTCGCCGATGGCGCTTTCGAAGTCCTCCAGCGATTCGAACGCCTGGTAGACGCTGGCGAATCGCAGGTAAGCGACCTCGTCCAGGTCGCGGAGCGGTCCGAGGATCGCCAGTCCGATCTCGTTGGCATCCAGCTGCGATACGCCGGTCTGGCGCACCGCCTCCTCGACGCGCTGAGCGAGGATGGCGAGGTCGGCTTCGGTCACCGGCCTCCCCTGACAGGCCTTGCGGACGCCGGAGATCACCTTGTCGCGGCTGAACGGCTCCATCACGCCGGAGCGCTTGATGACGTTGAGGCTGGCGGTCTCGGTGGTCGTGAACCGCCCACCGCATTCCGGGCACTGCCGACGTCGGCGGATCGACAGGCCGTCGTCGCTGGTGCGCGAATCGATCACGCGGGAATCGGGGTGACGGCAGAACGGGCAGTGCATGGTGTTACAGCGTAGTCGTTCCCTGTTCGTCAGCCTGGAAGCGCGCTTCGATGGCCTCGCCGTGGGCCGGGAGCACCTCGGTGTTCGCCAGTGCCACGACGCCGTCGCGGACGGCTGCGAGGGCAGCGTGGTCGTAGGAGATGACCTGCTGCGGGCGCAGGAACGTGTAGGCGCCGAGCCCGGGCGCGTAGCGCGCCTGTCCCCCGGTCGGCAGCACGTGGTTGCTGCCCGCCATGTAGTCGCCGAGGCTCACCGGTGTCTGGTCGCCGACGAACACCGCACCGGCGCTGGTGAACGCGGATGACGCCTCGGGGGCGTCTTCGAGGTGGAGCTCGAGGTGCTCGGGCGCGTAGGCGTTGCTGAACGCGGTGGCCATCGCGCGGTCGTCGACGAGGACGATCGCGGACTGCGGTCCTGCCAGCGAGACGGCGACGCGCTCGGCGTGCATCGTGGATGCTGCGATCCGGTCGACCTCGACGGTCACGCGCTCGGCGAGGGCCTCGTCGTCGGTGACGAGCACGGCGGATGCCTGCTCGTCGTGCTCGGCCTGGCTCACGAGGTCTGCGGCGATGAGCCGCGCATCCGCCGTGCGGTCGGCGACGACGAGGATCTCGGTGGCACCCGCTTCGGAGTCGGTGCCGACGACGCCGGCCACCGCGCGCTTGGCGGAGGCGACGTAGTTGTTGCCGGGGCCGGAGACCACATCGACGGGGTCGAGGTCGAGGTCGGCGACGCCGTGCGCGAAGGCGCCGATCGCTCCGGCACCGCCCATGGCGTACACCTCGGTGACCCCGAGGAGACCTGCCGCAGCGAGGATGACGGGGTGGATGCGGCCGTCCTGATCGTGCTGCGGGGGCGACGCCAGCGCGATCTGCTGCACGCCGGCGACCTGCGCCGGGACGACATTCATGATCACGCTGGAGGGATAGACGGCCTTGCCGCCGGGGATGTACACCCCGACGCGGTTCACCGGCTGCCAGCGCTGCGTGATGAGGGCGCCGTCGCCGATCTGGGTGACCCGGGTGTCGGGAACCTGTGCGGCGGAGGCCTGCCTGACCCGGCGGATCGCCTCCTCGAGGGCGGTGCGGATCTCCGGGGTGAGAGCGGCGACAGCATCCTCGATGTGCGTCACCGGAACGCGGATCGCGTGGCCGGAGACCCGGTCGAACTTATCCGCCTGGGCGCGCAGGGCCGCTTCTCCCCCGGTGCGGACGTCTTCGACGATCCGCGCCGCGGTCTCCAGCGCCTCTGCCCGCGCCTGCGTGGCACGGGGAACAGCGGCGAGCATGTCTGCCGGCGAGAGCTCGCGCCCCCGCAGATCGATGGTGCGCACGTCAGCCCTTCGTGATGTCTGCGATGTCGTGCAGGTAGCCGACGCGTCCGTCGTCGTGGCGCACAAGATAGCTGCCGCCCCGATCCTCGATCACGAGCACCCAGGCTTCCGGCCCGACGCGGAACACGGCTTCGCCGGTCTCGTCGAACACGTCACGTTCGGTGGGCGCGAGCACCCAGAACGGCTGGCCGATCATCTCGCCGGTCTCGTCGTCGCCGCGCGATGAGCGAGCGTAGCCGGGGACGTAGTCGTCGTCGAGCTCGGGTGCGGTGCCGAGCGCTCCGCCTGAGGCGTGCTCGGTCAGCGGGAGGCTCTCGTCGAGTGCCGGCTGATCGGCGTCGTGCGTCGTGTCGTCCACGAAGGCGTCGTCGATGGCGGCCAGTTCTTCGTCCGCGGCAGCGGGAGAGGCGACCGGCCGCTCGGGCCGGGGACGGGCGATGACCGGACGCACCGGATTCGCGTTGCGATGTGCGAGCGTGACCAGACGCCCGCGGAAGTCGTCGCGCAGGCCAGGGATGATCGGTGCGAAGACGGTGAGCACGACCAGCACCAGCAGGGCGACCACCTGCACCCAGGGCACCCAGATGTTCAGCGAGGTACCGGTCTGCGACATCGCAGCGATGTACTGCCAGAGCTGCTGGATCCACCAGACGGCGGCGACCGAGAAGGCCACGGATGCGAACTGATCGATGCCCAGTGAGCCGACCCGGCGGATCCCGTCCGGAGAGAAGCGGCGGAGGACGATGAGGAAGACGGCGACCGTGGGCACGCCGAGCGGAAGGATCCAGGCGATGCCCTGAGTCCAGATGGCCGCGCTCCACCCGATCGGGAAGAACGAAGTGATGAACATGACCAGCCAGATGGCGACGATCAGCAGTTCGCGGATGGTGAATCCGAGGACCCCGTGCTGAGGTGCGACTTCTTCTTCGTAGAGGACGCCGTCCTCTTCTGTGAAGGGCTCTTCGGTGAAGGATTCATCCGGAATGTCCGTGCTCATGTGTCCCTACCCTACCCGAGGCAGGTCGGCCCGAGCAGGGACTTGAGGTCGCCGAACAGGTCGGCGGAGACCTTCACCGGCATGGGCACATCGAACACCTTCGCCGTCTGTCCGCGGTGCACCCGGAGCACCACCTCGGTGTCGCCGTTGTGCCTGCGCAGCACCTCTGCGAGCTCGTTCATGACGTGCTCCGTGGCGCGCTGCTCGGCGAGCACGAGCGAGAGCGGGCCGGCGGCGTCGAAGGAGCCGATATCCGGCGAGAACGCGGACTGCGCGTGCAGGTTGAGCCCGTCGTCTCGGCGGGAGACCCGGCCGCGCACGGCGAGGATGGCATCCTGCTGAAGCGTGTGCTGGAACTCGGTGTACGTCTTGCCCATGAACATCACGGTGACCTCGCCGTTGAAGTCCTCGACGGTGATCATGCCGTAAGGGTTTCCGCTGGCCTTGGCGACTCGGTGCTGCACGCTCGTCACCAGTCCCGCCACCGTGACCTGGTCTCCGTCCTGCAGGTCTTCCGACGCGAGCAGATTGTGGATCGAGATCGAGGCGTGTTTTGCCAGCGGGACCTCAAGCCCTGCCAGCGGATGGTCTGACACGTAGAGTCCGAGCATCTCGCGCTCGAAGGCGAGTTTGTCCTTCTTGATCCATTCGGGTCGCTCCGGCACCTTCGCCGGCGGGGCGTCGTCGTGCGCGTCGTACAGACTGTCGAAGTCGAATCCGATCGCGCCCTGGGCCTCGTTGCGCTTCTGGTCGACGGCGGCTTCCGTGGCATCCTCGTGGATCTCCATCAGAGCCCGACGGGTGTCGCCCATCGAGTCGAACGCGCCCGCCTTGATCAGCGATTCGACCGTCCGCTTGTTCGAGACGTGCAGGGGCACCTTCTTGAGGAAGTCGTGGAAGGAGGTGAAGTTCTCCTTCTCGCGCGACGCGACGATGCCGTCGACGACGTTGGTGCCCACGTTCCGAACAGCACCGAGGCCGAAGCGGATGTCCTCCCCGACGGCGGCGAAGAAGTTGATCGACTCGCGGACATCCGGCGGCAGCACCTTGATCCCCATGCGACGGCACTCGTTGAGGTAGATCGCCATCTTGTCCTTGGAGTCGCCGACGCTGGTCAGCAGCGCGGCCATGTACTCGGCGGGGTAATGCGCCTTGAGGTATGCGGTCCAGTACGAGACGAGTCCATAGGCCGCCGAGTGCGCTTTGTTGAAGGCGTAATCCGAGAACGGCAGCAGGATGTCCCACAGCGCCTTGACCGCGGCCTCGCCGTAACCGCGCTCCTTCATTCCCCCGGAGAAGCCCTCGTACTGCTTGTCGAGTTCGGACTTCTTCTTCTTTCCCATGGCGCGACGCAGGATGTCTGCCTGGCCGAGGCTGAAGCCGGCGACCTTCTGCGCGATGGCCATGACCTGCTCCTGATAGATGATCAGGCCGTAGGACTCCTCGAGGATGTCCTTCAGCGGCTCCTCGAGTTCAGGGTGGATCGGGGTGATCGGCTGCAGTCCGTTCTTGCGCAGCGCGTAGTTCGTGTGCGAGTTGGCGCCCATGGGACCGGGGCGGTACAGAGCGATGAGCGCCGAGATGTCACCGAAGTTGTCGGGCTTCATCAGACGCATCAGGGAGCGCATCGGCCCGCCGTCGAGCTGGAAGACGCCGAGCGAATCACCGCGGGCCAGCAGGTCGTAGGCGGGCTGGTCGTAGAGTTCCAGGTGCTCGAGGTCGACCTCTTCGCCGCGGTTCATCCGGATGTTGTCGAGCGCGTCGGAGATGATCGTGAGGTTTCGGAGCCCCAGGAAGTCCATCTTGATCAGTCCGAGCGTCTCGCACGACGGGTAGTCGAACTGCGTGACGATCTGACCGTCCTGCTCGCGCTTCATGATCGGGATGATGTCGAGCAGCGGCTCGGACGACATGATCACGCCGGCCGCGTGCACACCCCACTGACGCTTCAGTCCTTCAAGACCCAGCGCGCGGTCGAAGACCGTCTTCGCCTCGGGATCGGTCTCGATGAGCGTGCGGAACTCGCTGGCCTCCTTGTAGCGCGGATGCGCGGAGTCGAACATGCCGTCCAGCGGCATGTCCTTGCCCATGACGGGCGGCGGCATGGCCTTGGTCAGCCGCTCCCCCATGCTGAACGGGAATCCGAGCACGCGCCCGGCATCCTTCAGCGCCTGCTTGGACTTGATCGTGCCGTACGTCACGATCTGCGCGACGCGCTCCGAGCCGTACTTCGCCGTGACGTAGTCGATGACCTCGCCGCGGCGACGGTCGTCGAAGTCGACGTCGAAGTCGGGCATCGAGACGCGGTCGGGGTTCAGGAAGCGCTCGAAGATGAGACCGTGCTCGAGCGGGTCGAGGTCGGTGATCTTCATGGCGTACGCGACCATCGATCCCGCACCGGAACCACGCCCAGGACCGACGCGGATGCCGTTGTCCTTCGCCCAGTTGATGAAGTCGGCGACCACGAGGAAGTAGCCGGGGAACCCCATCTGCAGGATGATGCCGGTTTCGTACTCGGCCTGCTTGCGTACCTTGTCGGGGATGCCGTTCGGGTACCGGTAGTGCAGCCCCGTCTCGACCTCCTTGATGAGCCAGCTGTCCTCGGTCTCGCCGTCGGGCACCGGGAAGCGCGGCATGTAGTTCGCCGCGGTGTTGAACTCGACCTCGCAGCGCTCGGCGATCAGGAGGGTGTTATCGCACGCCTCGGGGTGGTCGCTGAACATCTGACGCATCTCCTGCGCCGTCTTGATGTAGTAGCCGTCACCATCGAACTTGAACCGGTTCGGATCGTCCATCGTCGAGCCGGACTGCACGCACAGCAGGGCCGCATGCGCGTCGGCCTCGTGCTGGTGCGTGTAGTGCGAGTCATTCGTCGCCACCAGCGGGATGTTCAGATCCTTCGAGATCTTCAGCAGGTCGGAGATGACGCGACGTTCGATCGACAGACCGTGGTCCATGATCTCGGTGAAGTAGTTCTCCTTGCCGAAGATGTCCTGGAACTCGGCGGCCGCGGCCCGCGCCGCGTCGTACTGCCCGAGGCGCAGTCGCGTCTGGATCTCGCCGGATGGGCAGCCGGTGGTCGCGATGAGTCCCTTGCTGTACTTCTGCAGCAGATCCCGGTCCATGCGGGGCTTGAAGTAGTAGCCCTCGATGCTCGACAGCGAGCTCAGCCGGAACAGGTTGTGCATGCCCTCGGTGCTCTGGCTCCACATCGTCGTGTGGGTGTAGGCGCCGGAACCGGAGACGTCGTCGCTCTTCTGATCCGGGGATCCCCATGCGACGCGAGACTTGTCGCTGCGGTGCGTTCCGGGGGTCACATACGCCTCGAGGCCGATGATCGGCTTCACGCCGGCGTTCTTGGCGGCGTTGTAGAACTCGAAGGCCGCGAAGGTGTTGCCGTGGTCGGTCACGGCGATGGCCGGCATGCCGTAATCGGCGGCCGCCTGGGTCATCGCATTGATCTTCGCGGCACCGTCCAACATGGAGTATTCGCTGTGCACGTGCAGGTGTACGAAGGAGTCGGATGCCACGATATCGAGTCTACGTCCGGGTACCGACGCCGGCTTCCGGCGTCACCGCAGATCGAGCCGCATGAGCACTCTCGGGAACCCGTTGAGCACGGACTCGGTCTCGGACGCCTGCGTGAATCCGGCCTTCTCGAACAGCGCTTTCGTGCCGACATACATCATCGTCAGATCGACCTTCTCGCCGCGGTTGTCCACCGGATACGACTCGATCGCGGGCGCACCCCGCTCCCTCGCGTACGCGACGGCGCCGGCGACCAGCTCGTGCATGATCCCCTGCTTTCGATGGCCGGGTCGTACGCGCAGGCACCACAGCGACCAGACGTCGAGATCGTCGACGTGCGGGATCCGCCGGTTTCTCGCGAAGCTCGTCTCGCGCCGAGGCTGCAGCGCTGCCCATCCGACCGGCTCGTCATCGGAGTAGGCGATCACACCGGGCGGTGGATCCTGGTGACACAGCTCCCGCATGCGTTCGCCGCGTTCCGGTCCGCGCAGAGAGATGTTCTCCTTCGACCCGATCCGGTAGCTCAGGCAGAAGCACACGTTCGATGTCGGCTTCTTCGGGCCGACGAGAGTCGCGACATCATCGAAGACGGTCGCCGGCCGCACCTCGATACTCATGCTGACAGTGTGGCCGGTGGCGCCGACATCGGCCACCGGCCTGCTCAGGGCTCGACGATGTTCTGGTCGGTGTTCGAGTACGTGATGGAATCGGCGGTGCTGCCGATCAGGCCCATGGTCACATCCAGCAGCCCCGGCTCGATCTCCTCCAGGGACGGCGGCGTGTCGGTGCCGAGTGTGAGCGGCTCGCCTCCGAGCGCTGACGCGGAGATCGATCCGAGGTACACCGAGACGTTCCCCTGCAACGACATCGTGTCGGCCGTGGTGACCAGTCCCGGCTCGTCGTGCGGGCGGACGGTGAGCGAGAACCCGCTGATCGTGATGGAGTCCGCGCTGATCCTGAGCGCGCGGACGCTGCCACCGTCCGCGGTGGGCACGCTGACGATGCTGATGCCGCTCAGACCGGTGAAGGAGAGCCCTCCGGAGCGCATCGCCGCAGGCGTGCCGGTGAAGATCGGCGCGCCGTCGTCGACGGGCGCCTCCACCGGCTCTTCATCCTCGGGAGCGGGCGTCTCCTCCGGCGCTGGAGTCTCCTCCGGAGCGAGGGTGTCGTTCGGCGCGAGGGGCTCGCCCGGCGCGGGGGTCTCAAGGCCTGGGGTCTGTCCGTCCTCCGGCGCTGCGGTCTCCGCGGGATCCGGATCCGTCTTCGGGCACAGGAACGACAGGAACGAGTCGCAGAACCCGGTATGACGCGGCGAGGGAGCCGCGTTCACGACGAGCGGCGCGGTGATGAGCAGCGCCGCGATGACGGCGACCGGGCGCAGACTGCGGGGCTTCACCCAGCCTCCTCCGCCGAGGCCTCCCGCCGCGACGCGCGCTGCGCCTTCGAGCCCGCCCGCGCCTTCGAGCCCGCCCGCGCCTTCGACTCCGCCCTCGCCTCCGGCGTCATCCATGCCACCACGAGCACGCCGCCGACGCAGGCGATGATCGTGCCGAGCAGGAACCCGCCGAGATTGACGCCGACCAGCGCATACAGGCCGACCGCAAGGGACAGCACGCCGTAGAACACGTGATGCGCGGGCATCGTGATGGCGAGAACGCCCAGCAGCACCAGCGCGATCGGGATGATCGTCGCCTGCAGGCCCTCGATGCCGAGCTGCACGTGAAGGTGTCCGATGTCCATCTGGCCGGAGAAGAACATCTCCACACCGGCGACGGCGATCAGGAGCCCGCCCAGGAAGGGTCGCCGTCGGCGCCATGCCGTGAAGCGCCGCCACCGGCCGCGGGCGTTCCGCCGAGACACGGGGACCTCGACGCTCTCCGTCAGAAGCACGGGGTCGATCCGTCGGTCAGCTCGAGGGTCATGCCGGTCAGGGTGAACACCGAAGCCTGAGTGCTCCACGCGGTCTGCTGGAGGTTCGCGATGGAGACGGTGTCGGCATCCTGGGCGAAGTCGCCGGCTGAGCCCTTGGCATCCGTCTGCACGGTCGACGCGTCGACGCCGATCCGGATGTTGCCGAACGAGGCATCGCCGGCAAGCCCGGTCATGCCGATCTGCAGGTCGGAGGCGCTCGCGGGGTTGTCTCCCCCGCCCGCCTTGATCAGCACGCCGACGGTGCCGAGCGGAGTCTCTGTGATCACGGACTGGCAGAGGTCGGTGAGCGTCGCGCTCTTGATGTTCGCGATCGCGACGGTGTGCTCGCCGCCCTCGGAGTCCGTGGCGACGCCCGCGTACTGCGAGAACCCGGTGCCCTCGAGCTGGCTGGCGGAGATCTGGAACTGGCTTCCCGACACGGCGAAGGAGACCGGGACCTGCCCCTGTGCGACGCCGCCGAGGAGCAGTGCGGCGACGACCCCGACGGGTACCGCTGCGAGCGTGACGCGACCGGCGTGGGACTTCGTGAGTGACGGGAACTTCATCGATCCTCCTATGTCGGGCCGTCGTCGTCGGCGGCCGCGTTCGAGCATAACCCTCATTGACTCAGAGTCAATATGGGTAGTCCTGCCCTGTGGATAGGCTGAGCACATGCCGGAGGAGCGTCGCAGTCGCCTGACACCGGAGGACCGTCGCACGCAGCTGATGGCCATCGGGGTGAACTTCCTCGCCGACCACCCGCTGGACGAGCTCACGATGGACGAACTGGCCCGCCGCGCCGGCGTCTCCCGCGCGCTCGCGTTCCACTACTTCGAGTCCAAGCAGGGGATGCATCGCGCCGTGGTGACCACGGCCCGCGACAGCCTCCTGCACGCCACGGCACCGCGCGCCGATCTGCCGCCGCGCGAGCGCATAGATGACACCCTGCGGCGTTTCGCGACTTTCGTGCGCGATCACCGCGGCACGTTCCTGTCGCTCGTGCGGGGCGTCGCGAGCAGCGACCCGACCGTGCGCGCCCTGGTGGACGAATCGCGCGAACTCAACGCCGAGCATCTCAGGGAGGCCTTCGGAGAGCTCGGGGTGCCCGACACGAGGGCGGTGCGAATGGCGCTGCGCGCCTGGGTCGCCTTCGCCGAGGAGGTCTTCGTGAGCGTCGCCGCAGATGACCTCGCCGACGACGCCGAACTCGTCGCGCTCCTGGTGCGCACGCTCGATGCGACCGTCGCCGCCTCGAGCGACAGCGCTTTATGACACGGCCTCAGTCGCCGCGCAGCACCTCGAGGGCGTGCACGAAGTCGGCGGGATAGTCCGACTCGAACTGCACCCACTCCCCTGTGGCCGGATGCGTGAACCCGAGCCGGTGCGCGTGCAGCCACTGCCTGGTGAGGCCGAGCCTCGCCGACATCGTCGGGTCTGCGCCGTAGAGCGGGTCGCCGACGCACGGGTGCCGGTGCGCCGCCATGTGGACGCGGATCTGGTGGGTGCGTCCGGTCTCGAGGTGGATCTCGAGGAGCGAAGCGCCGGGGAACGCCTCGAGCGTCTCGTAGTGCGTCACCGAAGGCTTGCCGTCAGGGATCACGGCGAACTTCCACGAGTGGTTCGGATGCCGCCCGATCGGCGCATCGATCGTCCCTGCGAGCGGGTCGGGATGCCCCTGCACCACCGCGTGATAGACCTTCTCGACCGTGCGCTCCTTGAACGCGCGCTTGAGGTCGGTGTAGGCGGACTCGGTCTTGGCGACCACCATGAGGCCGCTGGTGCCGACGTCGAGCCGGTGCACGATGCCCGCGCGTTCCGCGGCGCCGCTGGTGGCGATCCGGAAACCTGCGCCGGCGAGAGCGCCGAGCACGGTCGGACCCTCCCAACCGATCGAGGGGTGCGCTGCGACACCTGTCGGCTTGTCGACCACCACGATGTCGTCGTCATCGTGGACGATGCCGAGCTCAGGCACCTCGATCGGAACGATGGCGGGGCCCTCTTTCGGCTGCCATTCGACGTCGAGCCAACCGTCGCTGCGGAGCCGGTCCGATTTGTCGAGGACGACGCCGTCGAGCCGTGCGCCGCCGGCGGCGATCACCTCGGCCGCGAAGGTTCGTGAGAAGCCGAGCATCTTCGCGAGCGCCGAGTCGACACGTGCGCCGTCGAGCCCGTCAGGCACGGGCAGCGAACGGGACTCCACGATCAGGCGTCCTTCTCGATGGCCTCGTGCTCGATGCCGGGCGTTCCGGCGTCGGCGGACTCGACGTGGTCCTTCTCGCGAGTGCCGTCGAATCGGATGCCGAGGACGACCAGGAGTGCGACAGTGATCATGCCGCACACGATGAAGATGTCGGCGACGTTGAAGATCGCGGGCATCATCCACGGCATCGAGATCATGTCGACGACGTGGCCGACCGCGAAGCCGGGCTCGCGGAGCAGACGATCGGTGAGGTTCCCGAGAACGCCGCCGAGAAGGCAGCCGAGCACGATCGCCCACAGCCGCGAGCGAAGGCCGAACGCCTTCCAGATGATGATGCCGGCGACGACGGTGAGTGCGATCGTGAAGATCCAGGTCACCTCGCTGCCGAGAGAGAACGCTGCCCCGGAGTTGCGGATGTAGTACAGCTGCAAGAATTCGCCGAGCACGGGTACGACCTCGTGCAGCGGGAGATTCTCGATCGTGAGGTACTTCACGAACTGATCGGCGGCCAGCACCACTGCCGCGAGGACCGCGACGATGATGCCGGCCGCCGACCGACGAATTGGACGACGTTCAGGCAAAGAGCTGACCTACAGTCCGATCGCGGAGACCGGCGTCGAGTCCGTGGAGGCCGACTTCTCGTCGAGGTCGCGCAGCTGGCCCTCGATGTAGCCGCGGAGCTGCGTGCGGTAGTCGCGCTCGAAGTTGCGGAGCTCGGTGATGCGAGCCTCGAGCGTGTTGCGCTCGCGCTCGAGACGTGCCGACTCTTCGCGCTGCTTGGCCTGAGCCTCGGTGCGGATGCGGTCGACCTCGGCCTCGGCATCGGCGATGAGCTGCTTCTTCTTCGTCTCACCCTCGGCGACGTGCTCGTCGTGCAGGCGCTGGGCGAGCTCGATGATGCCGGCGGAGGTCGAGGTGGATCCGGTGGCTTCCGGAGACTCGACGGCGGGGGCGGCGGGAGCCGCGGCGACCGGTGCGGGCACCTCGTCGACGACGGGAGCCTGCTCGGCGGGCTTCTCGCCGGACTCGTATTCGGCGAGCTTCGCCTTCAGCGCGGCGTTCTCCTCGAGGGCCTTGCGCCACTCGACGACGATCTCGTCGAGGAAGTCGTCAACCTCGTCCGGGTCGAAGCCGTCCTTGAATCGGACGTGCTGGAACTGCTTGGTGACGACGTCATCCGGGGTCAGTGCCATTTTCTCGGCTCCTCTTTCGATGAGTTCTGTTGCCAGTGTCTGAAGCATGGCTCGGTATTGATGTGGCGCGTACCCGGGGCGCGCACCTCGAGCAAGCATAGCCCCCGATCAGATGAACTGCCTCACGATCGCCATCAGGATCAGCACGGCGAGCATCGTGAACGTGAACCCGAAATCCAATGAGAGCGTGCCGATGCGCAGTGGAGGAATGAAGCGCCGGAACAGCTTGATGGGCGGGTCGGTGACCGTGTAGACGACTTCAGCCGCGATCAGACCGGCGCCCTTGGGGCGCCAGCCTCGATTGAACAGCGGGATGTAATCGAGGATCAGTCGTGCGAACAGCACGAAGATGTAGATCAGCAGGACCAGATGGACGATCGATGCGATCCAGGAGACGACTGCCACGACTTTGAAAAAGCTCTGCGACTCAGGACTGGTCGAAGGCCGCAGCCTCCGGGTCTGCGTGCGCGATGCCGCCATGACCCGAGATCGCGATGTTCTCGGGCGAGAGCAGGAAGACCTTGCTGGTGACGCGCTCGATCCGGCCGTACAGGCCGAGCGACAGCCCGCTGGCGAAGTCGATCAGTCGTCGCGCGTCGGCGTCGCTCATCTGCGACAGGTTGATGATCACCGGCACGCCCTCGCGGAAGCTCTCAGCGATCAGCTGCGCGTCGCGGTACTGCTTGGGGTGCACGGTGAGGATCTCGTTCACGGCGCCCGCAGACGGCTGGCGAACGGCAACGGGGCGGCGCAGCGGCGTCACGGGAGCCGGGGCGGCCTCTTCCTGATCGCCACCACGATCGCGGTCACGCTCGCGGTGCGCGCGCGCCGGCGCCGGAGCGGCCTGCTCCTCGTAGGCCTCTTCCTCATCGGCGAGGCCCAGGTACACCATGGTCTTCTTCAGCGGGTTTCCCATCGTGTCCTCCGTGTTCGACATGGGCTGATCTGTTTCGAGGTTAACCCCGGTCAGGCCGGGGTCCGGTGATTGCAGAGCCGATCCGCAGGTGTGTCGCACCCGCGGCGATCGCCTCGGCGAAGTCGCCGGTCATGCCGGCGGAGATCCAGGTGGCGTCGAGCGCGACCCGGCGGATGCCGTCAGAGATCGCGCGCAGACGCGCGAACGCGGATGCCGGATCCTCATCGAGCGGTGCGACGCCCATGACCCCGCGCAGCCGCAGCGACGGCAGTGTCAGGATGTGCTCGGCGAGCTGCTCCGCGTCTGCGGGGGCAACGCCTCCGCGCCCGAGATCCTCGGTGAGGTTCACCTGCACCAGGACGTCGAGCACGTCGTCGTCGTTCTCAGAAGCACGATGCAGCGCGTCGGCGATCTTGACCCGGTCGACGGAGTGCACGGCATCAGCACTGCGCCGGATCGCACCGGCCTTGTTGGTCTGCGCCTGGCCGATGAAGTGCCAGCGCAGCCCATCGAGCTCGAGCTCGCCATGCTTCGCTGTGAGCTCCTGCTGCCGGTTCTCTCCGACGTCGCGCACACCGAGCGCGTGAAGTTCGCGCACGAGCTGCGCGGGATGGAATTTCGTGACGACGATGCGGGTGATCTCGCCGGCATCCCGCCCCGCCGCCCGCGCGGCGTCCGCGATCTGTGCGTCGATCGCGGACAGCCGCTGTGCGAGTTCGGTCAAGACGCTCCTACTTCAGGAACTCGGGGATGTCGATGTCGTCGTCGGCGAACGCCGGCTCGAGGCTCGTCGCCGGAGCGCGCTGAGCGGGCTTCGCGTCCACCGGGTCGGCGGCCTTGGGCGCCTCGGACTCGTCGTCGGAGAGCGTCACCTCGGGCAGCGTGGCCGGCTCCGGGCGGGAGACGACCATCGGGTCCAGGCGCAGCGACGGCTCGCCGCCATCGAAGCCGGCCGCGATGACCGTGACGCGCACCTCGTCGCCGAGCGTGTCGTCGATGACGGTTCCGAAGATGATGTTCGCCTCGGGGTGCGCAGCCTCCTTGACGAGGTCGGCGGCGTCGTGGATCTCGAAGATGCCGAGGTTCGATCCACCCTGGATCGAGAGCAGCACGCCGTGCGCACCCTCGATGGATGCCTCGAGCAGCGGCGACTCGACCGCGAGCTCGGCGGCCTTGATCGCGCGATCCGCTCCGCGCGCGGACCCGATGCCCATGAGCGCGGAGCCCGCGCCCTGCATGACGGACTTGACGTCGGCGAAGTCGAGGTTGATGAGACCGGGTGTGGTGATGAGGTCGGTGATGCCCTGCACACCGGCGAGGAGCACCTGGTCGGCCGTGGCGAAGGCCTCGATCATCGAGATGCCGCGGTCGCTGATCTCCAGCAGCCGGTCGTTCGGCACGACGATGAGGGTGTCGACCTCTTCCTTGAGCTTGGCGACGCCGGCCTCGGCCTGGCTCTGGCGGCGGCGCCCCTCGAACGAGAACGGCTTGGTGACGACACCGATGGTCAGCGCGCCGATCGACTTCGCGATGCGCGCGACGACGGGGGCGCCGCCGGTGCCGGTGCCGCCGCCCTCACCGGCGGTGACGAAGACCATGTCGGCACCGGTGAGCGCCTGCTCGATCTCCTCGGCGTGGTCCTCTGCGGCGCGACGCCCGACCTCGGGGTCGGCGCCTGCGCCGAGTCCGCGGGTGAGCTCGCGGCCCACATCGAGCTTGACGTCGGCGTCGCTCATGAGAAGCGCCTGGGCGTCGGTGTTGACGGCGATGAACTCGACGCCGCGCAGGCCGAGTTCGATCATGCGGTTGACGGCGTTGACGCCGCCACCGCCGACGCCGACGACCTTGATCACGGCGAGGTAGTTCTGGTTCTGGCTCATGGCCGGCCTCCGATATGTCGAGCCTGGAAAGAATGTGAACCTTAAACCTCAACTAGAGGTGTAAAGTATTTCCCGGTATTGCGTTCTCTTGATCGAAGGTATGCGCCGTTTCGGCGTGCGGACGCAACGACACGGGCGTGTCGGTGCTTTCGGTGCGGAAACGCGTTCAGCCGGCGACGACGACGTCCGGAGAGGACACGTCGATCCTGCTCGCACCGGGATTCGCCGCCATGGCGGCCACGAGAGTGCGCGCCTTCTCGACGGACTCCTCGGCGCTCCCCCACACCACGGTCAGCCCGCTCGACAGCCGCAGCGTGACGTCGTCGACGGTGCTCGCCGTGACCTCCACGAGCGCTTCGCGCACGTCGGCCGGCACCGATCGGACGACGAGTCCGACCGACTCGAACGCATCCGAATCGATCCCACCGTCGACGTGCAGCACCGGCTGGCCCGCCGGCTGCTCCGCCGTCGTCGAGAGAGCGACTCCCGCCGCGTCGACCAGGGTGTACCCGGCATCCGATTCGATGACTCCGATCGGGGTGCGCTCGACGATACGCACGGTGAGATCGTGGGGCGGCCTGGCCTCGAGGGCGTAGGTCTCGATGAGCGGGAACGCGATCAGCGCTGCCTTGACCTCGCTCTCGTCTACGAGCGCGAGCGGAGTGCCGATCTGCCCTTCCAGGGCCGCCTCGATCGTGGCGGGGTCGAGCGAGGAAGCACCCGCGACTGTTATCTTCTCGACCGCGAACAGCGGGCTGTATGCGGCGATCACGCTTCCTCCGACCAGGAGGACGAGCGCGCCGAGCGCACCCAGCCAGATCAGCCGCCGGCGACGCGAACGCTGTGTGAACCGGCGGATCTCCGCGCGCAGGCGCTTGCGGCGGGCGCGCGCTGCGCGCCACACATCACGCGCGGTGAGGCCTTCGAGCCCCTCCGGCTCGCCGGCGACGCCATCCGCCGCCGCAGAGTGCTCGGGGGGCACGCCGTGGAGCTCGACCGGGTCGCGCGGCTCGTCCACCACACGGCGACGGCTTGTCGGAGCCTGTACGGACTCGGTCTCCTCCGGCGACGGTGGAAGCGGCCCAGGGCGACGCATCGCTCAGTCCTCGGCGCTCGGCTGCGGCGCCGGGCTCTGCCTCAGCGACTCCAGCACCTGCGGGATGATCAGATAGACGTTGCCGCAGCCGAGCGTGATCAGGTAGTCGCCCTCGCGTGCGATGGACGCCGCGTAGTCGGCCGCCTGCTGCCAGTCGGGAACGTAGTGCACATGGCTCTGATCCGCGAAGGCGCCGCTGACCAGCTCGCCGGTGACGCCGGGCACCGGGTCCTCGCGCGCACCGTACACGTCGAGCATGACGGTGTGGTCGGCGTAGGTCTCGAGCACGTCGGCGAACTCGCGGTACATGTGCTGCGTGCGCGAGTACGTGTGCGGCTGCTGGATCGCGATGATGCGCCCATCGCCGACGACGCCGCGCGCCGCCTCGAGAGCGGCCTTCACCTCGGTGGGGTGGTGCGCGTAGTCGTCGAAGACGCTCACGCCGCGCTCGACGCCGTGCAGCTCGAAGCGGCGCACCGTGCCGGCGAACCCCTCGACCGCCTTCACGGACTCCTCGAGGCCGTGCCCGAGCGCGAGCAGCACCGAGACGGCACCGGCGGCGTTGATCGCGTTGTGCTCTCCTGTCACGGCCAGCTGCATGCGCGCGGCCCGTCCCGCGTGGGTGACGGTTGCCGCGACGGGCCCGGAGGTCGAGATCTCGGTGAGGCGCACGTCGGCGTCCGCGGCACGGCCGAAGGTGATGACCTTGTCATGCGACAGCCCGGCCTTGACCCTGAGCGCGCCGGGGTCGTCGCTCGAGATGACGACGGCCTCGCGCGCGGCATCCGCGAATCGGATGAACGCGTCGTGGAACGCGTCGTCGGAGCCGTAGTGATCGAGGTGATCGGGGTCGACGTTCGTGATCAGGGCGATCGCCGTGTCGTAGAGCAGGAACGTGCCGTCCGACTCGTCCGCCTCGACGACGAACAGGTCGTCGGCGCCGGACGCGCTCGAGGTGCCGAGCTGCTCGATCACTCCGCCGTTGACGAAGTTCGGGTCGGCGCCGAGCGCCTGCAGCGCGGTGACGATCATGCCGGTCGAGGTGGTCTTGCCGTGTGCGCCGGCGACCGAGACGAGCCGGCGTCCGCCGATCAGCCAGTGCAGCGCCTGCGAGCGGTGGATGACGTGCAGACCGCGCTCCTTGGCGGTGACGAACTCCGGGTTCTCCGGCCAGATCGCGCCGGTGTGCACGACCGTGTCGGCGTCGCCGAGATGAGCGGCGTCATGGCCGATGTGCACGGTCGCCCCCGCGGCCGCCAGCGCACGCAGATTGTCGCTGTCCGAACGGTCGGAACCGGACACGCGGATGCCGGCGTCGAGGAACATCTTCGCCAGTCCGCTCATGCCGGAACCGCCGATCCCGATGAAGTGGGCGGCGGTGATGGACTCCGGGATCGGGAGCGAGAGGTCAGGTCTGATCATGTCGCTTCCATCCTAATTCGCGCGCGCTCAGCGACCGGCGCTGAGCGCGCGGTCGATCATCGCGATGACGTTCTCGGTGCCGGTGCGGGTGCCGACGTTCTCCGCGTCGGTGGCCATGGCCCCGAGGCGATCGCGGTCGCCGAGGAGCGGGATGATCCGCTCCCGTACCGTGTCCCCGTCGAACGTGCCGTCCTCGAGCAGGAAGGCGGCACCGGCTGCCACGGCGGACGCCGCGTTCAGACGCTGCTCGCCGTTGCCGACCGCGTACGGCACGTATACGGCGGGGATGCCGAGGGCGCTGATCTCGCTGACCGTCGCGGAACCGGCACGGGAGACGATCAGATCGGCCAGCGCGAACGCGAGGTCCATGCGGTCGACATAGCGCCGCAGCGCGTACCCGGGCACCTCGGGGTCGGCGAGGTCGCTGCGCTCGCCCGTGACGTGCAGCAGCTGCCAGCCGGCGGCGAGCACGTCGGCCCAGGAGTCCCCCAGCGCCTCGTTGAGCCGCTGGGCCCCGAGCGACCCGCCGAAGACGAGCAGCACAGGCTTCGCAGCATCCAGTCCGAATGCGTCAGCGGCCTCGGCACGGCGTGCCGCGCGGTCGAGGTCGACGATCTCGCGCCGCAGCGGCATGCCGACGACCTCGCTGTTCTTCAGCGGGGTTCCGGCGAAGGCGACGCCGATGCCGGCGGCGCTGCCCGCGCCGAGCCGGTTGGCGAGCCCCGGCCTCGCGTTGGCCTCGTGCACCACGAAGGGCACCTTCTCGCGACGAGCGGCGACGTACGCGGGGGCGGACGCGTATCCGCCGAACCCGACCACCACGTCCACACCGTGCTCGCGGATGTGCCTGCGGACCTGCGACACAGCCCTGCTGAAGCTGCGCGGGAACGCCAGCGCCTGCGCGTTCGGGCGCCGCGGGAACGGCACCTTGTCGACGATCAGCAGCTCGTAGCCGCGCTCCGGCACCAGGCGGGCCTCCAGGCCCTCCTTCGTGCCGAGGACGAGAACGTCTGCATCGGGCTCTCGGTCACGGAGTCCGTCGGCGACGGCGAGCAGGGGGTTGACGTGGCCGGCGGTGCCGCCACCGGCGAGGAGGTACGAGGTCACCTCGAGACCTTACCCCGCTCCGGCTGAGGGATCGTCCGCGCAAAGGCCAGCAGGACTCCGCACGCGAGCAGCACTGCGAGCAGCGCCGTACCGCCCTGCGACATGAACGGCAGGGGGACGCCCATGACGGGGAAGACGCCGATCACGACGCCGATGTTGATGAGCGCCTGTCCGAGGATCCAGACGGTGATGCCGCCGGTGGCGATGCGGATGAACGGGTCATCGGTCTTGCGCATGACGTGGAACGCGCCAACGGCGAAGAACGTGAACAGGGCGAGTACGACCACGCAGCCGATGAGGCCGAGCTCCTCCCCGACGATCGCGAAGATGAAGTCGTTCGCCGCTGCGGGAAGCCAGCCGTACTTCTCCTGCGAGTTGCCGAGGCCCAGTCCGAAGATGCCGCCGTTGGCCATGCCCCAGACGGCATGGATGGACTGGTAGCAGTCGTGCTCGTAGTTGCTCATGTCGGAGCAGACCGCCGTGATGCGCCGCATCCGGTCGGGGCTCACGACGGCGAGGGCGATGACGCCCACGATGCCCAGCATAACCGGCAGGATGAACAGCCGCAGCTTCACACCGGAGAAGAACAGACAGCCGAGCAGGATCAGCACGAGCACCATCGCGGTGCCGAGGTCGTTTCCTGCGATGACCGAGCCGATTGCGAGCACTGACACCGGAATCACCGGGATGAACACGTGGTGCCAGATGGCGAGTCGGGTGCGCTTGCGCAGCAGGACATAGGCGATCCACAGCGCCAGTGCGAGCTTCAAGAACTCGGACGGCTGCATCGTGAACCCCGCGATGCGGATCCAGTTGCGGTTTCCGGCGTCTTCGATGCCGAGCGGAGTGAACACGAGCAGCTGCATGGCCGTGGCGCCGATGAGCGCGGGCCACGCCAGCTTCTTCAGGAACGAGATCGGAAGGCGGCTGACCAGGAACATCAGCGGCAGGCCGACGACGGCGAACATGCCCTGCTTGAGCGCAGTGTCCATGACACCGGACTCGGTCGCGCTGGTCGCGGAGATGACCATGATGAGGCCGAACACCGTCAGCAGAACCGCAGTGGATGCGATGAGCATGAACTCGTTCGATGGTGGCGTGAAGATGCGCCCCAGTGAGACGCGGGCGGCGAGTCCTCTGGACTGAGCGCCTCTGGACTCAGGGTTCGACGGGCGAGCCACCTGTGTCATCGGCGCTCCCCCTGTCGATCCATGTGCGCACCGCATCGGCGAAGCGGCGGCCCCGATCCGCGTAGCCGGTGAACTGATCGAAGGATGCCGCTGCGGGAGCCAGCAGGACTGTGCCCCCGTCGGTGGCGATTCCCGCGGCGAGTTCCACCACGCGAGTCATGACCTCTTCAGTCTCGCCAGTGGCGACCTCATACACCCGCACCTCGGGCGCGTGTCGTGCGAATGCCGAGACGACTTCGGTGCGGGAGGCGCCGATCACCAGTGCCGCGCTGGCCGTGCGCCCGGCATCCGCGATCAGATCCGACAGATCAACGCCCTTCAAGTCTCCGCCCACGACCCATACCGCGCCAGGGTAGGCCTTCAGCGAGGAAGCCGCGGCGTGCGGGTTGGTGGCCTTGGAGTCATCGACCCAGGTGATCCCGCCGTGGCGTGCGATGACCTGGATGCGGTGTTCGTCGAGGCGGAAGGTCTCCAGTGCGCGGCGGATCGCCTCCGGCTGCGTGCCGAGAGCGCGCGCCAGCGCGCTGGCGGCCAGGATGTTCTGCACGATGTGCGGCGCGGCGAGCCCGACCCGCTCGAGGTCGGCGATCGTCGTCAGCTCGAGTGCGCTGTTGCGACGGTCGTCGAGGAAGGCCCTATCCGCGAGGATGCCGTCGACGACCCCGAGGTCGCTGGGCCCGGGAACACCGAGGTCGAACCCGATGGCCCGCGCACCCTCGATCACGTCGGCATCCTCCACCATCGCGCGCGTCGCCTCATCGGCCTTGTTGTAGACGCAGGCGACACGCGTGTTGCGGTACACGTACGACTTCGCCTCGCGGTACGCGGTGGCGCTGCCGTGCCAGACGAGGTGGTCGTCGGCGAGGTTGAGGCAGACCGACGAGTGGGGCACGAGCTGACCGGCGGGTTCGCTGCGGCCGATGTACCAGAGCTGATGACTGGAGAGTTCGACGACGAGCACGTCGAACCCGGCGGGATCGCGCACCGCGTCCAGCACGGGGACGCCGATGTTGCCGCAGGGCGCTGCCCTCAGTCCGCCCTCGACGAGCAGGCTCGCGGTGAGCTGAGTGGTGGTGGTCTTGCCGTTTGTGCCGGTGATCAGCACCCAGTCGGCTGGCGTTCCATCGGCGCGCACGACCTTGTCGCGCACGCGCCAGGCGAGTTCGACGTCGCCCCACAGGGCGATGCCGGCATCCTGCGTCCAGCGGATGACCGGGTGCGACGGCGCGAATCCCGGGGATGCGACGACCACATCCGGAGCGAACTCGATGAGCTCGTCCGGCGCTGAGTCGAGGGAGCCGAGTACGAGTCGGGCGCCGATGACCGGTACGAGCCGCTCGTACTCCTCCGAGGCGGACTCGGAGAGGACGAGGACTTCGGCACCCAGCTCGGTGAGCGTGTCGGCGGCGGAGAATCCGGTCACCGACAGTCCGAGGACTGCCACCCGCAGGCGCTTCCAGTCGGCGTGCCAGCTGGTGAGGCCATCCAGTCTTGCGGTCATATCAGGGTGAGCCATTCGACGTAGAACAGACCGATCGCGGACACCGCGAGGAGACCGGCGATGATCCAGAGGCGCACGACGATCGTCACCTCGGGCCAGCCCCGCATCTCGAGGTGGTGGTGGAAGGGGCTCATCAGGAACAGCCGCTTGCCGCGTGTGACCTTGAAGTAGGTCCGCTGCAGGATCACCGATCCGGAGGACAGCACGAAGATGCCGGCGATCACGAACAGCAGCAGCTCGGTGCGGGTGAGGATCGCCATGGCGGTGATGACGCCACCGATCGCCATGGAGCCCACATCGCCCATGAACACCTTGGCCTTGGGGGCGTTCCACCAGAGGAACCCGACGAGGCCGGCGGCGAAGGATGCCGCGACTATCGCGAGGCTGAACGGATCTCGCACCTGATAACAGGCATCCAGCGCGTCGGCCTCGACGCCGGTTCCGACGCAGGACTGCTTGAACTGCCAGAACGCGATGAGGCTGTACGCGCTGACCACGAAGACGCCCGCGCCGGCCGCGAGTCCGTCGAGGCCGTCGGTGAGGTTGACGCTGTTCGATGTCGCGATGCCGATCACGGCGATCCAGATCAGGTAGACGATCCAGCCGATCACGACCCCGAAGGCGAACAGGTTCAGCCACGTGATGTCGCGGAACAGGGAGATGTAGCCGCTCGCGGGCGTCTGCTCGTACTGGTTCGGGAAGTTCAGCGCCACGACGCCGAACGGCACCATCACCAGGAGCTGGCCGATCACCTTCCGCCAGCCGGAGAGACCGAGGCTGCGCTGCGAACGCACCTTCATGTAGTCGTCGATGAAGCCGACGGCGCCGAAGCCCACCATGAGCCAGAGCACGAGGATGGCGGACAGCGCTGGGGTGCTGCCGCCGGCGATGACGCCGGCGAAGTAGCCCACGATGGTGCCGACGATGAAGATCACGCCGCCCATGGTCGGCGTGCCGCGCTTGGCCTCGTGGCTCGGGTTGGCGACGTCCTCGGGGGTGCGGATGACCTGCCCCCAGCCCCACCGCCGGAACAGCCGGAGGAAGACGGGAGTCAGGAAGAGGTTGAAGGCGAGCGATATCGCCGCCGCCATGAGGAGTGATCTCACGAGAACAATTCTCCCAGACGATCGCCGAGATGCCGCAGCCCCACGGAGTTGGATGATTTCACGAGCACTCGGTCTCCCTCGCGGAGTTCGGTGCGCAGGTACTCGTACGCGGCATCCTGGTCGGGCAGATGCACCGCCTCGCTGTCCCAGGAGCCTTCGCCGACTGCCGCGAGGTACAGGCGGCGCGCCTCGGGTCCCACCACGACGATGCGGCGGATGTTGAGGCGGACGGCGAGCAGACCGATCCGGTCGTGCTCCTCCCCCGCGTTCTCGCCGAGTTCGCTCATGGCGCCGAGGACGGCGACCGTGCGCTCGTCTGGACCGGTGATCTGCGCGAGGGTGCGGAGGGCCGCAGCCATGGAGTCCGGGCTGGCGTTGTAGGCGTCGTTGATGATGCGGACGCTGTCATTGCCCATCGGCTGCATGCGCCAGCGTTCAGCGACCTCGACCGACTCGAGTCGTGCGATGGCATCGGCGAGCGGAACGCCGAGCACACCGGCGGCAGTGATCGCCGCGAGTGCGTTGCCGACGTGGTGCGCGCCGAGCACCTTCAGGTGCAGCGTCTGCGTCTCGCCGTCGGCTGTGATCGTCGCGCGGGTGCCGGAGGCCTCGACATGGATGTCGGATGCTCTGACATCGGCGTCGGCGCCCTGGCCGAAGCCCATGACGGTCATGCCGCGGCGCTCGGCCGTCTCCCGCATGGCCGCCACACGCGGGTCGTCGATGTTGAGCACGGCGACGCCGCCGGGGCGGGATGCCGTGATGAGCTCCGCTTTCGCCTTCGCGGTCTCCTTGATTCCGCCGAACCCGCCGGCGTGGGCCATGCCGACCATGAGGATCACGGCGAGATCCGGCTCGACGAGCCCGGCCAGGCGGGCGATGCTTCCCGGGCCTGCGGCACCGAACTCGCTCACCAGGAATCGGGTGTTCTCGGTGACGCGCAGCATGGTCACCGGCGCGCCGACCTCGTTGTTGTAAGAGTCGATCGGGGCGACGGTCTCGCCGGCGGACTCGAGGATGCGGGCGAGGAAGTTCTTCGTGGTGGTCTTGCCGTTGGATCCGGTGATGCCGACGATCTTCAGCATCCCGCCCGCGCGCACGCGCGCGACGACAGCCGAGGCGAGGGCGGCAAGGGCATCCACCACGTCGGGGACGACGATCTGCGAGACCGCGTCATCGACCAGGTGCTCGACCAGGGCGAGGGCGGCACCGTTCTCGACGGCTGCGCCGACGAACCGGTGTCCGTCGGTCTCTGCCCCGGGCTTCGCGACGAAGATGCCGCCGTGGGTCATCTTGCGTGAATCGGTGTCCACCACGCCGTTCACGACGGTGTCTGCGGTGTCGGGGTCGACAGGGTGAAGATCACCGCCCGTGATGGTTGCGATCTCGGCAAGCGACAGGGCGATCATGACGTCTCCATGCGCGGCGCAGTGCCGGCTATTTGAACTTCGGGAGCAGCTCGTCCATCGGCTTTGTGGACGGTGAGACTCGGTAGGTCTTCAGCACCTGAGTCATCGCCTTCTGGAAGGCGGGCGCTGTAGCTGCGGATCCCCTTATTCTAAGCGGCTCGTCGAGGGTGACCACGACGACGTACTGGGGATCCTCGGCCGGAGCGAACCCCACCATGCTGGTGTAGTAGACGCCCGGCTTGTAGCCGCCCTTGTTGTCCGGCACCTGCGCCGTGCCCGTCTTCGTGGCCGCCCGATACCCGGGGATCTCGATCTGCTCGGCCAGGCTGCCCTGCACGGACACGTTCTCCAGCATCCGCGCCACGGTGTCGGCGGTGGATTCGGAGATGATCTGCTCGTGCTTCGGATCGTCCCGTTCGACCACGGTGCCGTCGGCGAGCGTGCACGACTCGATGAGCGACAGATCGATCTTCTCGCCGCCGTTGGCGATGGCCTGGTAGGCGCCGGCGAGCTGGGGGGCGGTCACGGTGAAGTACTGGCCGAAAGTCGTGGTGTACAGCGACTGCGAGTCCCACTCGGAGACCGGGTGGATCGTCCCGGACTCCTCACGGGGGAAGTCGATCGTCTTGTCGCCGACACCGAACTTCTTCATGTAGTCGTAGCGCACCTGTGGGTCGACCATGGTGCCGAACTTCGACAGTGCGACGTTGGACGAGTCGATCAGTGCTCCGGCGAGCGTGTAGTTGTAGGCGCCGTGCACGAAGGCGTCGTTGACGACGGCTCCGTTCGGGAACGTCTCATGGCTCGCCGCGGACACCGTGGTGTTCATGTTCACGGCTCCGGAGTCCAGCACAGCGGATGCGGTGATCGCCTTGAACGTCGAGCCCGGCTCGAACGACCGTCCGAAGACGCGTGTGCCCCAGTCTTCCGGCGACGACGCGTCGAGGTCGTTGGGGTCGAGGGCGGGCCACTCGGCTGCGGCCCGGATCTTGCCGGTCTCGACCTCGAGGACGAACGCCGTTCCTGCCTTCGCGCCCTGCTTCTGAGCCTCCTCGGCGATCATCTGCTGCATGTACCACTGCAGGTCGCTGTTGATGGTGAGCTGCACGGTACCGCCGTCGACGGCGTCGACCGTACGGTCGCTGCCGGGGATGATGACGCCGTCCGTTCCCCGCAGATAGGTGCGCTCACCGTTCTCCGGCGAGAGGCACTGGGCCTGCATCTGCTCGATGCCGGCCTGGGCCTTGCCAGCGCTGTCGAGGTAGCCGACGACGTTTCCGGCGACGGCGCCGTTGGGGTACACGCGCGTCTCACGCGGGATCGGGTGCACGTAGCTCAGGCCGAGGTCGCGAAGCTTCAGGTATTCGGCGGTGCTGAGCCCCTTCTTGAGGGGGTAGTACTGCGATTCCGGATTCGCCGCGAGCGTCTCTGCCACGCCGGCGCGCAGCTCGTCGGCATCCAGCCCCGTGACCTCGGCGATCTGGTCGGCGGCTTCGTGCCAGGGCGTCTCGGGCGGGTTGTCCTCGTTCTCCTCGAGCAGCTTCATGACCTTCGGGTCCATCTGCGCGTCGTAGACCTTGGTGCTCGAGGCGAGGAGGGTGCCGTTCTCGTCGACGACGGAGCCGCGGTTGCCGCGGAGCGTCTCGGTGTAGCCCAGCTGACCGACGTGCAGCGAATCCGCGACGTGGTCGCTCGCGCTGACGACCTGGATGTCGACGAGCCGGACGACGAATGCGGCCAGGACGGCGAGGATCACCGCGAGGGCGACCACGGTCCTCCGGCGAGGTCCGCGCGTGGCTCGAGTCGTCATGCTGCTGCTCCCATCTTCGTCAGCGGGTCGAGGGGCTGGGGAGGCCGTCGGTGATGGCCGGGGGAAGGTCCGGATCGACGGCGGTGCTCTGGGTTTCGTCTGCTTGCGCCTGCGCGGCGGCGGCGGCCTCTGCTGCCTTGGCGTCGAGCAGGGCGTTGTCGACGGCGCCTACGCCGGTCGGGTCGACGGTCGAGCGCCATCCTGCGCCGGTGTTCGCGCCGAGGACGGCGGAGTCGCTCAGTCGCAGGTACGAGGCGGAGCCGGCGACGACCATCCCGAGCTCGGACGCCTCCGTCGCCAGGTACTGAGGCGAGGCGATTCCGGCGAGGTCGTCCTCCAGGGCGCTGGTCTGCAGGTTGAGTTCGCGCTGCTGCGAGGTGAGGTCGGCCAGCACGTAGGAGTCGTGGGTGATCGCGAGCGAGAGCCCGATCTGAGCTGCGCCGATGGCGAAGGCGCCGCCGAGCGCGATCAGCGCGTATGCGAGCTTCGGCCGGCGGCGGGGGGACGGCGCGGTGACAGGCCTGAGCGTTCGCGAGGGACGGGTCTGCGCGGGCCCCTTCGGCTGCGGCAGCATCGCTGCGGCGGTGGCGCGACTCATGCGGCCTCCCTTACTCGTTCTGCGGCGCGCAGGCGCACCGGAATGGCGCGCGGGTTGCGCGCCTTCTCTTCATCGCTGGCGAGTTCGGCGCCCTTGGTGAGGGTGCGGAACCGTGGCGCGTGCTCCGGCAGCTCGACCGGGAGGCCGGCCGGAGCAGTGGATGCCGACGCTGCCGCGAACGCCTGCTTGACGAGGCGGTCCTCCAGCGACTGGTAGCTCATGACGACGATGCGGCCGCCGACCTTCAGCGCGTCCATCGCTGCCGGGATGGCGTCGGCCAGCACGCTCAGCTCGGCGTTCACCTCGATGCGCAGCGCCTGGAAGACGCGCTTGGCGGGGTGTCCGCTGCGCTGGGCGGCTGCCGGCGTCGCCTTCTGAAGCAGATCGACGAGGTCCTGCGACCGGACCATAGGGGTTGTGTCGCGGGCCTGGACGATGAAGCGGGCGTAGCGCGCGGCGAGCTTCTCCTCGCCGTAGCGCTCGAAGATGCGGCGGAGGTTGCCCTCGCTGTAGGTGGCCAGGACCTCTGCGGCCGTCACGCCCTTGGTCTGATCCATCCGCATGTCCAGCGGGGCGTCCTTCGCGTAGGCGAATCCGCGGTCGGCTTCGTCGAGCTGCAGCGAGGAGACGCCGAGGTCCATGAGGATCGCCGAGGCGCCCTGCGCGTGCAGGCCGATCTCGTCGTAGACGGTGTGCACGAGCGTGATCCGGTCGGCGAAGCGCTCCAGGCGCTGCCCCGCGATGCGAAGCGCGTCGGTGTCCCGGTCGAGCCCGATGAGCCGGATGTTGTCGAAGCGCTCGAGCAGTGCCTCGGAGTGGCCGCCCATGCCGAGCGTGGCATCGACGACGACCGCGCCATCGTGCTGCAGCGCCGGGGCCATCAGCTCGATGCAGCGCTCGAGGAGTACGGGGGTGTGGATGTCGCGGAGATTCATGATCGTTTTCCGGTGACCTTGGCCCTGATCCCCCTCCGCATCTCGACCCGGCACCGGGGAAGTGTGTCGGGGCGGGAGCGGCGGGGCATCACAGCCGAGGTCAGAAGAGTCCCGGAATCACCTCCTGCTCCAGTTCTGAGTACGTGTCCTCGCCGGCGGCGAGGTAGTCGTTCCAGGCCGCGGCATCCCAGATCTCGGCGTGTGCGCCGACGCCGGTGACGATGAGCTCCTTCTCGAGCCCCGCGTACTGGCGGAGGTGTCCTGGAATGGTGATGCGGTTCTGGCTGTCGGGCATCTCTGCGCTGGCCCCCGAGAGGAACATGCGCAGGAAGTCACGGGCCTGCTTGTTGCTGAGCGGCGCTTGCCGGATCCGCTCGTGCATGGCCTCGAACTCGGCGGTGCTGAAGACGTACAGGCACCGCTCCTGGCCGCGGGTGACGACGATGCCGCCGCCGAGATCCTCACGGAACTTCGCCGGCAGGATGACGCGACCTTTGTCGTCGAGCTTGGGTGAGTGCGTACCCAGCAACATCGGCCATCACCCCCTCTACGTCCGGCCAACTCGAGGTGAGCCCCACTTTACTCCACTTTGCTCCACATTCATATGAGCAACGGTGAAAATGATGCCATATCGCCCGGCACGCGTGACACCGCTCCCCCGTCATTCCGCGGGAAGTGCGGGTGGAGCGCAGGTGGAGGGCAGTGGAGGCCCAGTGGAGGAAAAGTGCTCAGAAACGCAAAAAGACCCGGATGCCGTGGGCATCCGGGTCTGTGAAGTGGAGGTCAGTGGCCGTCTTGGCGACGATCCCAGCGATCGTTCATGCGGTCCATGAAGGAGGCCGAGCCCTGCGGGGACTTGGACGAGGGGTTCTTCGTCTGACGCGCGGGACCGGTTCGACGCGTCGGAGTGACGGCGAGGATGACACCGGTGAGCATCGCCGCGAAGCCGATCACGCCGACGATGATGCTGACGACCGGGCCGAGCTGGCCGCCGAGCGCCACACCTGCGACGAGAGCGCCAATGCCCACGAGCAGCAGTACGGCACCGTAGACGAGGTTGCGATAGCTCAGGGTTCGATCCCCCGAAGGCGCGCTGACGATGTCAGCGTCGTTGTGCAGGAGATGGCGTTCCATCTCATCGAGCAGACGCTGCTCCTGTTCAGACAGTGGCATGACGCCCCCCTCGGGTTAAGTGTCTTCCAGTCTACGCGCGCAGAACCGCGGAGGCTAGGTTTCGGCTGAGAACCTAAGCTGATTATCGTGCCCCTCTCCAGCCAAGTCCAGCAGGCCACAGCCGACCGCCTGGATCGCTTCCTGACCGACGCGCGAGCTGAGTCGGCGCCCTACGGTCCTGACGCTGCGATGTTCCTGGATGCCGCGGCCGAGACCCTGCAGGGGGGCAAGCGTCTGCGGGCTCGCTTCTGCCATTCCGGGTGGCGCTCCGTCGCGCGCGCAGCCGATCGTGCGGCCGCCGAGACCGACGCCCTGTGGGACCTGTGCGCCGCGCTCGAGATCTTCCAGTCCGCCGCTCTCGTGCACGATGACCTGATCGACAACTCGGACACCCGCCGCGGCCGCCCGGCCGCGCACCGCGCGCTCGAGGCGCGGCATGGAGAGCTCGCATGGTCCGGCGGCGCCGAGGCGTTCGGCCGCTCGGCCGCGATCCTCCTCGGGGACCTGCTGATCTCGTGGAGCGACGATCTTCTCGAGCGCGCCCTCGCGCAGCATCCGCATGCCGTGACCGTGCGCCGGGAGTATGCGCGCATGCGCAGGGACGTGACCACGGGACAGTTCCTCGACATCGCCGAGGAGTCCGCGTGGCGGGTCAACCCCGATGCGGAGCATGCCGAGCGGGCGCTGCGGGTGGTCTCGCTGAAGTCGGCGCGCTACAGCATCGAGCAGCCGTTGGTGCTGGGGGCGGCACTGGCCGGCGCCGACGACGATCAGCAGCGTGCGCTGCGCGCGTTCGGGCACCCGGTCGGCATGGCCTTCCAGCTGCGCGACGACGTCCTGGGGGTGTTCGGCGACGAATCCGTGACCGGCAAGCCGGCCGGCGACGATCTGCGCGAGGGAAAGCGCACCGTGCTGATCGCGTTGACCAGGGAGCGCCTGGACGCCTCCACCCGGAACGTTCTCGACGATCTGCTCGGGGATGCCGATCTCGATGCCGCCCAGGTGGCGGCACTGCAGGCCACGATCGCCGAGTCCGGAGCGCTCGAACGGGTCGAGGACATGATCCGCACCTATGCGGCGGAGGCCGATCGTGCTCTTGCGGGGGCCCGCCTCGACAATGCCTCGGTCAGCGACCTGCGCGAGCTCGCCCGGGCAGCGACCGTGCGCACGGCCTGACGAGCCTTCGCGCGCCGGCTGTCAGGCGAGGGTCCGCGCGATCCTGCGGACCGCGCTCTTGTGCCCGTCCAGCAGCGCGGCGATCGGCGTGCGGCCGAGCTCCTCGTTCTCTTCGAACAGCCAGTCGATGACCTCGTCATCGGTGAAGCCGGCGTCGGTGAGGACGATGATGGTGCCTCGCAGCGACGCGAGCGGACGCCCGTCGACGATGAACACCGAAGGCACTGCGAACGCGCCGTTCCGCGTGGAGCCGATCAGGTGCTGTTCGGCGATCAGGCGGCGCACCCGCCCGAGCGGCTCGTCGAGGATCTCGACCAGATCAGGCGTGGTCAGCCATTCGACAGCGGAGAGTTCAGCAGCATTCTCAGACACGTCTCGACTATCTCACCTCCCGCGGAGCGACGCACATCGCCTCGCTGTGCACACCAGCCACATCCGTCACTTCTGTTGACTTCTCTTTACATCCGTGTCAGCGTTTCAGGAGTCTGAATAGGGGGGAAGCCTTGAGACTCACTGCTTTGTCGAACCGCACCCGTTACGCCCAGCTCGGCGTACCTGCAGCGGCGCTGGGGGTGCTGGCGAGCGCTCTCGCGGCAGCACCTGCGTCTGCAGCCGCACCGGCGTCCGCCGTTCCGGCCGACACCGGATCGCACCAGCGCCTGGCCGGATTGCCGCAGCTGTCACCGGCCGCCGCGAAGCCGGTCGCGGTGAAACAGAGCCAGGTCAAGCAGGCCCAGGCTGCGCCGTCGTCGTACACCGTCCAGCCCGGTGACACCGTTGCCGGGATCGCGCAGCGGTTCGGTCTCGCGACAGCCGACGTCCTCGAGTGGAACGACCTCGGATGGCGCTCGGTGATCTACCCGGGGCAGAAGATCCGCCTGTCCGCCGCTCCCGCTGCGGCTGCTGCCGCGGCCCCCGCGCCGGCCGCCACCGCGAAGACGCACGTCGTCATCGCCGGTGACACCATCTTCGGCATCGCCAAGAAGAACGGCACCTCGGTCGATGCGATCCTCGCGGCGAACGGGCTCGGCTCGGGAGCCGTCATCTACCCCGGTCAGAAGATCGCCGTCTCCGGCACTGCCGCTCCTGCCGCAGCATCCGCCCCGGCAGCGGCCCCGGCGAAGACCGCCGCCCCGGCGCCCGCCGGCGCATCGCACACGGTCGCCGCGGGCGACACGCTGTGGGCGATCGCGAACAAGCACGGGATCACCGTCGCCGAGCTGTACGCCGCGAACGGCCTGGAGCCGTCGTCCATCATCTACCCCGGTCAGACCCTCAAGGTCGCCGTCGCGCCGGCGCCGGCATCCACGCCGTCCCCCGCCTCGAAGGCCAGCACGCCGCACAGCACGACGCTGAACGCACCGCAGGCCGAGAACGCCACGCTCATCATCAAGATCGGGCGTGAGCTCGGCGTCTCCGACCGTGGCATCGCGATCGCCCTGGCGACCTCGATGGTCGAGTCGTGGCTGCGCAACCTCGACTGGGGCGACCGGGACTCTCTCGGCCTGTTCCAGCAGCGTCCGAGCACCGGGTGGGGCACTGCCGAGCAGATCATGGACAGGGCGCAGAGCATCCGCTCGTTCTTCCACGGCCAGTCGAACGCCGACGGCACGATCACGCACGGACTGCTCGACGTGCCCGGCTGGGAGAGCATGCCCTTCGGCGACGCGGCGCAGGCGGTGCAGATCTCGGCGTACCCGGAGCGGTACGGTCCGTGGGAAGACGCCGCGTACGAGTGGATCGCGCTCTACGGCTGAGATACCCGGCCGAAAGGGTGAGGCGCTCCGCGGGCTTGCAGGCACTTCTCCATAGAATCTGTACGTGACGACCAATCAGCAGGCCGACCCCCTCATCGGGCGACTTGTCGACGGTCGGTACCGGGTTCGTGCGCGGATCGCGCGCGGAGGCATGGCGACTGTGTACGTCGCCACCGACCTGCGGCTCGAGCGGCGGATCGCCCTCAAGGTCATGCACGGCCACCTCAGCGACGACTCGGTCTTCCAGAGCCGGTTCATCCAGGAGGCGCGTGCCGCCGCCCGTCTGGCCGACCCGCACGTCGTCAACGTCTTCGATCAGGGCCAGGACGGCGAGCTCGCCTACCTCGTCATGGAGTATCTGCCCGGCATCACCCTGCGTGAGCTGCTGCGCGAGCAGAAGCGGCTGACGATCCCCCAGACCATCTCGATCATGGACGCGATCCTCTCCGGCCTCGCCGCGGCTCACAAGGCCGGCATCGTGCACCGTGACGTGAAGCCAGAGAACGTGCTCCTCGCCGAGGACGGCCGCATCAAGATCGGCGACTTCGGCCTCGCTCGCGCGACGACCGCGAACACCGCCACAGGACAGCAGCTGCTCGGCACGATCGCCTATCTGGCGCCCGAGCTCGTCACCCGGGGCACCGCGGATGCCCGCAGCGACATCTACGCGCTCGGCATCATGCTGTACGAGATGCTCGTCGGCGAGCAGCCGTACAAGGGCGAGCAGCCGATGCAGATCGCGTTCCAGCACGCGACGGAGTCGGTACCGCGCCCCAGCGTCCGCAACCCCGGCGTCCCCGAGCAGCTCGATGAGCTCGTGCTGTGGTCGACCGAGAAGGTGCCGGACGAGCGCCCCGACGACGCGCAGGCGATGCTCGATCGGCTGCGCGAGATCGAACGCGAGCTCGGCATCGCCCCCACGCCCGCCACGACGGCGACAATGCCGATGCGATCGCAGAGCGATTCGGGCGACGTGACGACGGTCATGCCCGCCACCATGGTGCTCGCTCCGCCGACCGGCCCGGTCTCCCAGCAGGTCGACAACGCGACGGTGCTTCGGCGCAGGGCATCGAAGCGCCGCGCACGGGGAGCGTTCCTGCTCGCGCTCGTGCTGCTGCTGGCGGTGCTGGCCGGTGGCGTCGGATGGTGGTTCGGCTCAGGACCCGGGTCTCTCGTCGCCGTGCCCTCAGTGGCCGGTATGACCTACGAACAGGCCGCAGATGCGCTCGAGGAGGAGGGCTTCGTCGCCGTGCAGGCCGATGAGAGCTCTGTCGATGTCGAGCCCGGAATCGCGATCCACAGTGACCCGGCGGAGGGCGATCGCCTCGACAAGGGTACGGAGGTCACGGTCTTCGTCTCGACCGGTCCCGCGCCGCGCACCGTGGAAGCGCTCAACGGCAAGACCGCGGACGAGGCGCGAAGTTATCTGGCCGAGCTCGGCATCAACGTCTCCGACGACGATCTGCTGCTGTACTCGGGTGCCGAGAACGGCGTCGTGATCAACGCCAGCGTCACGCCGCGCGCCGGCGGTGACGCGGTCGCGTGCGGCGACGGCTGCGAGGTGTTCGAGGATGACACGGCCAGCCTGATCGTGTCGCTGGGCGGACTGCCGGATGTCGTGGGCATGACCGTCTCGGAGGCATCGAGCGCGCTCGGCGAGAAGCAGATCAAGACGAGCACGGTCGAGGAATACAACAACGACGTCGAAGAGGGCCGCGTCATCCGCACCGGCGACCGCGAGGGTGGCGAGAACTGGCGCCCCGGCGACACCATGACCCTCGTCGTCTCGCTCGGCCCGCAGCTGTTCGAGGTTCCCGACGTCGAGGGTATGACGCGCGACGAGGCCGCACAGACGCTTCGGGATGCCGGGTTCGAGCCGACGAATGCGGTCCTGTGGAACGGTGCTCCGAACGACATCACTGAGGTGAGCGGCACGGATCCGAAGGCGGGCTCCATGCGTCGTGCCGGCACCGAGATCTACATGCAGATCAGCGCCGCGTTCTGAGTCGGCTTCGACTCGCTCCGCTCGCTCACCCCGTTTCGTCTGCGGGGCTGCGCCCCTCCGCTCAACGCCCCGCAGAAGATGTCTGTGCTCCCCACGAGCGATCCCCCAAGCCAGCTCCCCGTCGCGTGAACTCCCCGAGCGGACTCCCCACGCGGGGGACTCTCTCACGAGGGGCTCACCCACGAGGGGCTCTCCCACGAGGGGCTCTCCCACGAGGGCTCTCCCACGAGGGGCTCACCCACGAGGGCTCTCCCACGAGGGCTCTCCCACGAGGGGCTCCCCCACGCGGGCCCCCCTACGCAGGGCTCACCCACGAGGGGCTCTCCTACGCGGGTCGTTGAGCGAGCGGAGCGAGACGAAACGGGTTGAGCGAGGGAGCCGGAGGCGACCGAGTCGAAACCTTCTCCAACCCGACTCGCCCGAACTCAGCGCTTCTCGAGCTCCTCGGCGACGAGGAACGCGAGCTCGAGGCTCTGCATGTGGTTCAGGCGCGGGTCGCACAGGCTCTCGTAGCGGGTCGCGAGACCCTGCTCGTCGATCTGCTCCGAACCGCCGAGGCACTCGGTGACGTCGTCACCGGTCAGCTCGACGTGGATGCCGCCGGGGAACGTCCCCACCGCGCGGTGCGCCTCGAAGAAGCCGCGCACCTCGTCGACGACGTCGTCGAAGCGACGCGTCTTGTATCCGGTCGGCGTCGTGATGCCGTTGCCGTGCATGGGGTCGGTGACCCACAGCGGCTTGGCGCCCGAATCGCGCACGGCCTCCAGCAGCGGAGGCAGCGCGTCGCGGATCTTCCCGGCGCCCATGCGGGTGATGAAGGTGAGCCGGCCCGGCTCGCGGTTCGGGTCGAGCTTGTCGATCAGCGCGAGCGCCGTCTCGGGCGTTGTCGTCGGACCGAGTTTCACGCCGATGGGATTGCGGATCTTCGAGAAGTAGTCGACGTGCGCGCCGTCGAGGTCGCGCGTGCGCTCCCCGATCCAGAGGAAGTGCGCCGACGTGTTGTACGGCGTGTTCGTGCGCGAGTCGATGCGGGTCATCGGGCTCTCGTAGTCCATCAGCAGGCCCTCGTGACCGGTGAAGAACTCGACGCGCTTGAGCTCATCGAAGTCGGCGCCCGCCGCCTCCATGAACTTGATCGCGCGATCGATCTCGACGGCCATGCGCTCGTAGCGCTGGTTGGCCGGGTTCGTCGCGAAGCCCTTGTTCCAGGAATGCACCTCGCGCAGGTCCGCGAAACCGCCCTGCGTGAAGGCGCGGATGAGGTTCAGCGTGGATGCCGCGGTGTGGTAGCCCTGCAGCAGACGACCCGGGTCTGCCGTTCGCGAGCCCTCGGTGAAGTCGTAGCCGTTGACGATGTCGCCGCGGTATGCGGGAAGGGTCACTTCGCCGCGAGTCTCGGAATCGCTGGAGCGGGGCTTGGCGAACTGCCCGGCCATCCGGCCCATTTTGACGATCGGCATCGATGCGCCGTACGTGAGCACGACGGCCATCTGCAGCACGGTCTTGATGCGGTTGCGGATCTGCTCGGCGGTCGCGCCGGCGAACGTCTCGGCGCAGTCGCCGCCCTGGAGCAGGAAGGCTCCGCCGGATGCCGCGCGCGCCAGGCGATCGCGAAGGTTGTCGACCTCGCCGGCGAACACCAGCGGAGGAAGGGCCGCGATCTGCTGCGAGATGTCCGCGACACGATCGGCGTCCGGCCACGTGGGCTGCTGCTTGATCGGGAGGTCGCGCCAGGCGTCGAGATCGGCATCGTGCTGCTGAGGCATTTCCCCAGCTTACTGGCGCGACACGTGCTCTCGCGCCGTCAGGACTGGCGCCGCGCCCGCTCCTTCACCGACGAAGCGTAGACGTCGTCGTACTCCTGCTCCCCCAGCCGGTGCAGCGCCACCATGATCTCGTCGGTGACGGAGCGCAGGATGTAGCGGTCGTTCTCCATTCCCGCGTAGCGCGAGAAGTCGAGCGGCTCTCCGATCACGATGCCGACGCGCACTACGCGCGGGATGCTGCGCCCGATCGGCATCGCCGTATCGGTGTCGACCATGATCACCGGGATGACGGGAACCTTGGCCTCGAGCGCCATGCGGGCGATGCCGGTGCGGCCTCGGTACAGCTTGCCGTCGGGGCTTCTAGTCCCTTCCGGATAGATGCCCAGGACGTCGCCGCGGCCGAGCACCTGCAGGCCGGTGTTCAGCGACGCCTCGGATGCCTTGCCACCCGACCTGTCGATCGGAATCTGACCGGTGGCCTTCATGAAGTTCTTCGTCGCCCAGCCCTTGATCCCGCGGCCGGTGAAGTAGTCACTCTTGGCGAGGAAACTCATCGATCGGTCGATCAGCAGCGGGAGGAAAACCGAGTCGGAGACCGAGAGATGGTTGCTGGCGAGGATCGCCGCACCGTTGCGCGGCACATTGCCGCGCCCCACGATCCACGGCCGGAAGACCGCCTTGACGATGGGGCCGACCACCACGTACTTCATCAGCCAGTAGAACATCGTCACGCAGTCTATCGCCGGGCATCGGGCTGGACTATCGCGCTCTGAGACTGTGCCCAAGAACGTGCGACTGAGTCTCAGTTGATACGCTACTGAATGCCAAGATTCATCGAGCTCGCGTGAGGTTGTGCCCTAGACTCAGGGAAAGCCGTGCCCGACCGGTACCGAAGGAGTTGCCGTGGTTCAATTCGAAGTCCCTGCGATCGTCCCCGCCGATCCCGAGGCGAACATCACCGATCTTCTGGTGAAGCGCGTCGAGGCCACACCGAACCTCGCACTGTTCTCCGTTCCCGAGGGCGCCGGATGGCGCGACATCACCGCGGCCGACTTCCAGACCGCCGTGATCGCCCTGGCCAAGGGGTTCGCCGCCGCCGGCATCCAGCCCGGCGAGAAGGTCGGGTTCCTCGCCCGCACCACCTATGAATGGTCGCTGGTCGACTTCGCGCTGTTCTACGCCGGCGCGGTCATGGTGCCGATCTACGAGACGAGCTCCCCCGCCCAGATCCAGTGGATCATGGAGGACTCCGGCGCGATCGCGCTCATGGTCGAGTCCGGCGACCACTTCGCCAAGGTCGACGAGGTGCGCGGCGACCTGCCCCTCGTCCGCGACGTCTGGCAGCTCCACCTCGGCGCGATCGACACGCTCACCGCGGCCGGCGCGAGCATCGAGGATGCCGAGATCGAGCGTCGCCGCAACCTCGCGGTGGCCTCCGACATCGCGACCCTGATCTACACGTCCGGATCGACCGGCCGCCCCAAGGGCTGCGTGCTCACGCACAGCAACTTCGTCGAGCTCACCCGCAACTCCGCGAAGTCGCTCGACAAGGTCGTCTCGACCCCGGGCGCATCGACGGTGCTGTTCATCACCACCGCACACGTCTTCGCGCGCTTCATCTCGATCCTGAACGTCCATGCCGGTGTGCGCACCGGACACCAGCCCGACACGAAGCAGCTGCTGCCGGCGCTGGGCTCGTTCAAGCCGACCTTCCTCCTGGCCGTGCCGCGCGTGTTCGAGAAGGTCTACAACTCCGCCGAGCAGAAGGCCGAGGGCGGCGGAAAGGGCAAGATCTTCCGCGCCGCCGCGGCAGCCGCGATCGAACACTCCCGCCTGCTCGAAGAGGGCAAGAAGATCCCGTTCGGCCTGAAGATCAAGTTCGCGCTCTTCGACAAGCTGGTCTACAGCAAGCTGCGCGAGGCGATGGGTGGCAACATCCAGTACGCCGTCTCGGGTTCCGCCCCGCTCGGCGCGCGCCTCGGCCACTTCTTCCACAGCCTCGGCGTCGTGATCCTGGAGGGCTACGGCCTCACCGAGACGACGGCTCCGGCGACGGTGAACCTCGCTGACAAGTCGAAGATCGGCACCGTCGGCCCCGCGCTTCCCGGAGTGGGCGTGCGTCTCGCCGACGACGGCGAGATCGAGGTCAAGGGCATCAACGTCTTCAAGGAGTACTGGAACAACCCTGAAGCGACCGCAGAGGCGTTCGATGACGGCTGGTTCCGCACCGGCGACATCGGCAGCTTCGATTCGGAGGGCTTCCTCACGGTCACCGGCCGCAAGAAGGAGATCATCGTCACGGCCGGCGGCAAGAACGTCGCACCGGCCGCGCTCGAAGACCCGATCCGCGCGAACCCGATCATCGGCCAGGTCGTCGTCGTAGGCGACCAGAAGCCGTTCATCTCGGCCCTGATCACCCTCGACTCCGAGATGCTGCCCACCTGGCTCGGCAACAACGGCCTGCCCGCCGACATGTCCCTCACGGATGCCAGCTCGAACGAGGCCGTCCGCGCCGAGGTGCAGCGCGCGGTCGACATCGCGAACAAGAACGTCTCGCGCGCCGAGTCGATCCGCAAGTTCACGATCCTCGACACCGAGTGGACCGAGGCGAGCGGTCACCTGACCCCGAAGATGTCCATCAAGCGCAACGTGATCGTGTCGGACTTCGCCGGTGAGATCTCCGCGATCTACGACGAGCCGGTGCAGACCACGAACGTGCCGATCGGCTGAGCACCTACGGAAATGCCCCTGCGCGAGCAGGGGCATTTCTCATGTGTGGGAGTTGCCACGCGACGGCTGAGATTTCGACTCGTCGCGGCGCTCCTCGCTCAATCTTGCCGCGAAGCCGCGTCAACGCCGCTGCGCGGCATTGATCCGGCTCACGTCAAAAACCAGTCGCTCTCTCTGACTTCGCGCATCGCCTTCTTGCGGTCCTCCGGTGAGAGACGCGAGAGATACAGCATCCCGTCGAGGTGATCCGTCTCGTGCTGGAGCGCCTGCGCGAGCAGCCCCTCCCCTTCGAGCACGACCGGCTTGCCGTCGAGATCGACGCCCTCGACCCGGGCCCACGGGTGACGCAGCGCGTCGTGCCAGAGTCCGGGCACCGAGAGGCATCCCTCGCCGGTGGGGACGGGCTCGCCGCGCACCTCGACGAGCACAGGATTGATGACGTAGCCGATGTCGCCATCGATGTTATAGCTGAACGCCCGCGCGGCGACGCCGATCTGCGGAGCCGCGACGCCGGCGCGCCCTGGGAGCTTCACGCTGTCGACGA